>NZ_JBQFYW010000026.1:0-43045 GCF_056541825.1 Ruegeria sp. AF8
GGTATCAGCAAAAACACTGTGCTCGACATTATGAAACGTCATCGCGAAAACTCTTAGGGTGTCATTCTGCCCCCAGCCGGAACAGACCCCACTGTGCTCGACATTATGAAACGTCATCGCGAAAACTCTTAGGGTGTCATTCTGCCCCCAGCCGGAACAGACCCCTTCGTCGGTGCTGTGCGGCGGCATTCCCCGAAACGGCCACTGGACACGGGGCGCAGCATTTCGAGCTGCGGAGCGTCTGCGATGCGGCCCTTTGTTGGCGCTCCGCTTCGCCGGGTGCAGCAACGCCGCTGCTCCAAAGCCGCCCTTCGAGATGTGAAGCAGCACAACACGTGGGGGCCTTGTAGAGACAGGACGAAGCAGCCGTTCGGCGGGGTAGCAGCCAGTGTCGCTTTAAAGTAGAAAGCATCAATCGAAACTATCGAGCGATTCCACAGGCGGCACACCCACCCAGCTGGTTCGCAGATCGAATTGCGCACGCCCTATTTTCTAAATCATCCGCGATGGAAACAAACGCCTGACAAGCCGAGTATCGGCAAGGATAAGCCTTTGGATAGCAGCAAAATCATCGAGAATGCGGTCAGCAAGCTCGCAAACAGCATGAGAATTTACGTTGAAGCGCAAATGCGTTTTGGCGAGCTGTTCAAGATCGACGCCGAAGAAGCGATTGATAATGTCGATAGTGGCTTCGAGATGAAGCTTGAGGCGTTCCATACGCTTTATGATGTTTCAAAGAAACTATTTCCCTATTTCGATCATGGCGATACCGCCCTGATGATAGCCATACGAAACGCAACCCATCACTGCGATCACCCGCTCTTCACGAGTCTGAAGCGACGCCTGCACCTTGAGCGAGGTGGAATAGAACCCTGGCTCGGCGCGTCCTTTTTGCTCGCCAGCCACCCGGCGGCTCACGGCGCTCCTATCCTAATGTCCCATCATGTAAGATTGGACGATCTGGACGCACGCCTCGACCCTTCGCGTGCATCGCCATATCTGGACGTCTCTGTGAAAGGTGCGAAAGCGACCAATCGGTTCATGGTGATCGATGCTCAACTGGGACTGCCAGAAATCCGCGCTTTCCGTTCGCAGCACAGATACCCCGACGATCAAGCATACCTCGATCTTATGCCGATTTTTATCTCGGCTACATGCAAGATCTTCAAGGTGCTGAAGGCTGAAGGCATAAATTTCAATGGTTTCGATGCCAGTACCTATCTCGTCCCCTTCACGTCAGAGCTCAATATTGACCTTTCAAGCCCACAATTCTCGCAGTTGCGCCTACGCGGTTTTGGGCC
This sequence comes from Ruegeria sp. AF8, assembly GCF_056541825.1. Classification (NCBI taxonomy): domain Bacteria; kingdom Pseudomonadati; phylum Pseudomonadota; class Alphaproteobacteria; order Rhodobacterales; family Roseobacteraceae; genus Ruegeria; species Ruegeria sp. AF8. The sequence goes on from NZ_JBQFYW010000026.1 coordinate 1,302, forward strand.
ACTCGATCTTATTCCCATTCCCATCGAGCAAGAACGGAACCGGGAGTCGACGTCTGCTCTGAAATGAGTTGTTGCTTTCTTAATCTTTGCCCTGTAGGTGAGTCGCAATACCGCGTGTGGATGACCAGATCAGCGGCAATGTATTCTCGCCCGTGATCCCCAGATCGTTGTCTTGAATAGCTCCATGAGAGCACAGAAACGACGGCGGCTATTTCATACGAGCTTCCCAGTAGATTAGAGAGACCAAGTGCCGATGGCGGTGAACCGCATGTATGGCACGAGACCAAACGCTATTGACGACATTTGACACATTCGGCCTTGCCGAGCCCATCCTGAAAGCCATCAAGGCTCAAGGATATTCGACCCCCACGCCCATTCAGGCCAAGGTCATACCGCTGCTTCAATCTGAGCGCGACGTGATCGGCATTGCCCAGACCGGCACGGGAAAAACCGCCTCATTCGTATTGCCCCTGTTGCATCGGATTGAGCGTGAGAAATCAAAACCTATCCCGAAACAGTGCAAGGCCCTGATCGTGACGCCCACGCGCGAGCTTGCGGCGCAGATCGTGGACAACATCCGCGCTTACAGCCAGTTCAGCCAGATTTCGGCGACGCTTGTTGTCGGTGGCATGCGTCCCGGCGGACAAATCAAAGCCCTCAGCGGTGGTGTGGACATCGTGGTGGCAACGCCCGGTCGCTTGCTCGACCACCTTGGCACAGGCGTCATCGATCTGTCCGCGACCCAAGCCGTTGTGGTGGACGAAGCCGATCAGATGCTGGATTTGGGCTTTCTGCCCAGCATTCGCAAGATCATGGAAAAGCTGCCCGAAACACGGCTGACGGCGCTGCTTTCGGCAACGATGCCGAAACAGATCAGAGTGCTTGCCGATGACTTCCTGAGCGATCCGGCAGAGGTTCAGGTGGCGGCTGTTTCAAAGCCGATTGAACGCATTGCGCAGAGCGTCAGGCATGTGGCCAAGCAGGACAAACGCCGTGTCCTGGCGGATATTCTGTCGGACAAGGACGTGCATCGCGCAGTCGTATTTACCCGCACGAAGCGGGGCGCGGACAACGTCTGCAAGCACCTGATTGCTGCCGGGATCAACTCCACCGCCATTCATGGAAACAAAAGTCAGCCACAGCGCGAACGCGCCATGGCGGGGTTCCGGTCGGGCGCGACCACCGTCCTTGTGGCCACTGATATAGCCGCACGGGGGATCGATATCGACGATGTGTCCCATGTGGTGAATTACGAGCTTCCGAATGTGCCGGAATCCTATGTGCATCGCATCGGTCGGACGGCCCGCGCAGGCAGAACCGGCACCGCGATTTCGCTGTGTGATCGCGAAGAGATGTCCCTCCTGCGGGATATTGAAAAGCTGATTGGCAACAGGCTGCCACGCGGCTCAGAAGCGCAAGACGAGCCTGTGAAATGCAGTCGGGTTGCAAAGCCACAAAAGCCCAGTGCTGCCCAAACTATACTGTCGCCAAAACCGCGAGTGATCAACCACGCAACGCGCCAGCGGAACGGACACCAACAATACAAGATCGAACCCGCTCAGGCGCAGGACGGTCTTTTGCGAATGCTCTCCAATATTGGTGAGTTCCCCCAAACTGCTGCCTGATTGCAGCAAGCAGCCCAGCCAATCCCGGCGGGCGCATCTGTCATTGAAAGGATATTCTCATGACGACCGGAACAGTAAAATGGTTCAACGAAACTAAAGGCTACGGCTTCATCGAGCTGGATAACGGCAGCGGCGACGCATTTGTTCATATCAGCGCTGTTCAGCGCTCCGGCCTCGACGGCCTGAAAGAAGGCGCAAAAGTCGGCTTCGATCTGAAAGAAGACCGGATGCGCGGCAAGTCTTCTGCCGAAAACCTGCAATTGCAGTAAGCAAGCTTCAAATGATACCAGTCAGCGGAAGCAAATGCCGCTGACTGGAAGCCCAACCGCCTGAATGCAGCCATTCGCTGCGGTGCATCCGATGATCAGGTTGGTTTCTTTGCCGCCTTGCGGTGCCGCAGCGACCTGCGACCTCGTCCCGATTTGGGAGCGACCTTTCACCTGGACATCGCACTTTCGGCCTAACCACCTGCAAATGCTCACGTTTTCCGGACTGCAAAGATGAGCCGGCATCGTTCGCCGTCTAATAGGTCGCTTTCCGACTTGGGGCGGTGAATTCACCGTATGAGCCCAACCTGTACCCTGGATTTTATTGCTGCATGCGCTTGCAGCAGTAACAACATTGCAACTGCCGAATATCTTGTGCGGCCAAGCAGCGGAAAGAACTGTCATTCATGCAAATAGCAGCGACGCTCGCGGCGGCAGCTCACAGTTCGCTCAACAAAGCCGTCCTTCACTTCATCCGCAACAGCTATCGCCTAGCTGAATTGGTGGACACGGGACCGTGGCATATGAACAGTAAACACAACAGTCGCCTTCCAACGGCTTCAAAACTGTTTTGCATGACTTGCATTCATAGAACCACTGGCAAGCATCCGTTGGCATTTGCTCGGTTTCGCTGTGGCCGCACTTCGGGCAAATCAGGGTGCTTTCTAGGACTACAGTTTGTTTTGTCATAGTCTCACATCTGCATGATCAGGTAATCGTTAATCCGTGCCTCGTTAAACACAACGACCCAAGCCACGCCGGTGATTAGAGTCGTTCCTGCAAGCCGCCATTTTAACGTCGGTAAGGAACCGCGCCGATAAGATACCAGCCACGATATCGCGACGAGCGCCGTTGAAATCGTCAGCACATAGTAACTCGCTGCCGCAACCTTCCCAAAGATTGCCAACCAACTGCCGCCCAGCCCCAGTAACATCATCATCATGGGCAAAACGCAGCAAGTCGCGACGCCAAGCGCTGATAGCGATCCCAAATAGCTGAGGCTAAGGTACTTCTGCATTCTGTTTCCCTGATGGACTACGTCGCGCGGAGTTGTAGAGACAACAACCTCTCGTATAACTTCTGTAGCCACTACAGGATCAAGACAGGAAATCTCACATGTTTGCGATTGGGGAGGCATCCCGGCAAAGCGGTGTCGGAATTGAAACTATCCGCTATTACGAACGCGAAGGGATCGTGCCGAAACCAGAAAGGGCATCGAATAATCGACGCATGTACTCTGCGCACGATGTGGGACGGCTTTGTTTTCTAAGGAAGTGCCGAGACTTGGGTTTTTCGCTTGCCGATGCAAAGGTGCTTCTCAACCTGTCCGAAGGTGATAGCGAGGATTGCCAATCCGTTAAGGAACTGGCCGAGCTTCATATCTCCAATGTGCGTATGAAGATAATCGAACTTAAGCGATTGGAGGCCGCCCTGAATGAACTTACGGCCAACTGTAACATCGGGAACGTTTCTTGCCCGATGCTTGCGCAGATACGGACCTACTAATGGCATTTTGAGGCTCGCAGTCGCCCTATGCCAACGCAGCATGACCCAAGATTCGGGCCACGCAGAATCTACCGTTCGTTAGAGAGGTCAACTCGTTGATTTAGCAATGTTTCAATCAATCAATGAACATTTGTGCGTCGCCGCGGTGTTCTTGAAGCACGCGGCGATTTCGGACAGTGAGCCCTACCTGCCGTGCCTGAGCAATCAATTTGCTACATACGCAGTCGGCAAGTTTTATCAGAAGTCGACCTCTGATTTCCGAAACGCAGAGCAATGGTTCTGCTTATCTTTGTCCCAAATTGGGCTAGGCAGACTCAGATATTCTGTTGCTTTCCATTGTATCAAGGCTTGTATCGTGCGTACTCGAAGTCCATATACACTAGGCTTACGTTTTTCTTTTTCGACCTGCTGTCTCCTCAATTCGGCGTTCAGTCTTTCGATTCAGACCGACCACGCCGAGTCGCCGCAATCATGCGGGCGACATGTATTAGGAGACTTCCACCATGGCAAATGGCACAGTAAAATGGTTCAACTCGACCAAAGGTTTTGGCTTCATCGAGCCTGAAGACGGTAAGCGCGATGTGTTCGTGCATATCTCAGCACTTGAACGTTCCGGCATCAGCGAATTGAAGGACGGCCAGAAGGTTACCTTCGACGTCGAAGCTGGCCGTGACGGACGCGACAGCGCCGCCAATCTGGCACTGGCCTGACCTTTTACGGGCACCCTTCTGGGGTGCCTGTTTGCTCAGAGGGTTCCTAAGTGCCGTTGGAGAACAAGTCAGTTGCAACAGCAGGAATTGACCCGGGCGCTCGCGCAATACCGTGTGCCCGATACGAAGCGTAGCGTTTTTGAACTGACAATCACTGTCATCCCCTTTTTCGCGCTATGGGGCGCAGCGTGGTTTGCGCTATCCCTTAGTATCTGGGTCACTGTTCTACTGGCCATCCTGAACGCCGCATTTCTGGTGCGTCTCTTCATCATCATGCATGATTGTGGTCACGGATCATTCTTTAGAAACCGTACCGTTTGCAATTGGACAGGTCGGGTCTTGGGTGTTCTCGCCCTCACACCTTATGACGTCTGGCGGCAAAGCCATGCGATTCACCACGCCTCAACCGGCAACCTTGATCGGCGTGGTATGGGCGACATCCCTACGTTGACCGTAGAGGAATACCTGAAGCGAAAGTGGGCCGGTCGTGCCGCTTACAGGTTGATCCGGAACCCCTTCTTCCTGTTCTGTATCGTACCGGTCTACACGTTCTTTCTTCAAAATCGCTTGCCTTTTGGTTTCATGCGGTCAGGCTGGCTGTATTGGGCAAGTGCAATGGGAACAAACGCCGCGATTGCGGTGGTCCTGGCTGCTATTTTTTGGACCGGAGGCCTGGATGTACTGGTTTATGTATTCCTGCCAACCATGATTGTCGCCGCGTCGATTGGTATTTGGCTATTCTATATTCAACACCAGTTTGAACACACGACCTGGGAGCGGGAAGAGGTGTGGAATCTTCAGAACGCCGCATTCTATGGAAGTTCTCACTATGCCCTGCCAGGCATCTTGCGGTGGTTCTCTGCCAATATTGGTGTGCACCATGTTCACCACCTTGCCAGCCGCATACCTTTTTATCGGCTAGACGAAGTTTTGCGTGACCATTCCGAGTTGGAAAATTGCCAGCGTATTACTCTATATGAGAGCTTTCACTGTGCACGATTGCATCTTTGGGATGAAGAAAGTCAGCGCTTGCTGACATTTTCCGAGGCTTTGTCGAACGCCAATCCCAACAAGAGTTTAGTGTAGCCTGGCACGCACCAAGTAGGCTTCGACAGTGTCTCCTCCGAGGGCGCGAATGGCCTCTAGTCGGTGAAGGCCTTCAATCAGCACGAACCTTTTGTTGTCCGCTCGTACTTGAATCGGGGTCTTCTGGCCGTTCTTCAGGATATCTTCGGCCAGCGACAGGACTTTTTGCTGATCAAGTGTTTTTGCACGTTTCACAGGTACATAGATCAGGTCGAGCGGGTATGGTTTTTTCTCCAGCATAAGCTACGAGGGCAACCTTTCATGCATTTGTTCCGGTCCAGAGTTCGCTTCAAAGGCAGGCGCTGGAACGTGCGTCATAGAACCGAACGAACAGCATCGCGCAGTTCCTGATGCATGATCCAAGTCGCAGGTTCATCGTCACTTTCGATGTGAGAAAATGCCAGGACCTGAGCGGCGCCATCATTCTGTGCCGATCCGGCTTCGGGAAGTTCGAGTTCCAGGTATTCTGCGATCAATAGCCCGATTTTCTTGAAGACCTTGACGGACGCCTCGCGCGATTTGTAACCGGCGACCCGAGACAAGTGACCAATGGTCAGACCTTCCTTGCCGGCGAATGTAAGTGCTTTGAGCATTGTGACCTGCGCCGGGGTTAGCCTGATCTGGCGCAATGCCTCGGCATATTCTCGATCACTGGGAACGAGGGTGCCGGAGTTTCCCTCCAAACGGCGTTGACCGCTACGTTTCCTGTCTCGTTCTTCGAGAATTTCTTTTAATGCTTCAATGGCCAATGCTGGTGTTTCGCCAACTGCATCAGCAATCATTGCCTGCGTTTTGGCTGGTGGCTTGGGGAATGCGCGCGCAACGCTGTTACCGCTCAGAATACCAGCCTTAATCAAGTACTTTCCGAACTCTTCTTCAATCACTCCTGATACGTCGGCGTTCCGCGACTTACGAACACTGCGGTCCTGAAATGCTCTTTGTTCCAGACCACGAACTGATATCTTTGGACCGTGAAGGGTTACTTGAGGGGCATTTTTGCGCATCAGAGAAACACCACCACAATTATGGCCGCAACACACACTGCTAACGCAATAGATGTTTTAATCCCGTAGGATCTGCGACGAGCCCTTTCGGCTTTGAGCCTTTTACCCAGATTTTCGTCAATCGAGTTGTGGTTCACGGCTTGGTCCTTCCGGATATTTCAGGCGGTATTGGTTTCCATTAACCTATTGTCGCGGCACAGTTTCGGTGCACTTGTCATTCTGTCGTGTGTACGGCCGATTGCATTCCCAACCGTCACCTCTCCGATTCAAGTGAGCATTTGAAGGGACAAGGATCGCAACGCACCTGTCCTGTTTCGCGCGAAAGCCACGTTCACATTTCCATCCAGAGTAGGTTTCAGGCGCAAGGTATGCATGCAGTGGAACGGCCACAGGCTCACAGCCGCTCTCCGCTGCCCTGTAACCTCTGAGGCATAGCCAACCATCCACGCTATTTTTGTCAGTCAGACGGCCGTTGCTTGGAACATTAATCGCAACACAATCCTGGCTTTCCTTACGAAATCCCCAGTTGCAGTGTATTTCCTGCACGCCAAACCTGGTTTCGACGTACCCATTCTGAGGTGAAATCACTTCTTCGCATTTGTCCCCGACTCGTCGGAAGAGCCGATTGCACTCCCATCGATCTCCGGTCGATGCAAGATATGCGTCTTTAGGAACTGCTATTTCCTCACAAAGATCTCCAACACGCTGGAATCCATGGTTGCATTCCCAACCTGAACCATAGGAACTGCCGGTCAAATGCGCATTTTCAGGTGCGTTTGCTCTTTGGCACGATCCGTTCTTGTTTTCGAAACCTTCGTCACATACCGATCCGTCGGCATTGCCTGCGACTTGGGCAGGAAGCTGCGTTCCTGAGAGCGGCACCAAAAGGGTCGGGATCAGGCAAAGAAAGCGGCGCGAAAACACGATGAATGACTGATTGAAACGGAGCCTGAGACCTGATCTATCGAGCATCAAGCACGCTAATTATTAGCCATGTGTTGTTCATACGGCGCCTTCTTTCATGGGTCTCGCGATGACTGGGGCTTGTCAGGTCACAGTTGCGAAAGCTTGCGAGGAACGAGCTCATCACGAAGACCCCAGCGAAACCCGTTCCTGTGCTGGGGCACATGCTACAGTTAGTCTGAAGGCCATTGGATCATCGAAGCCGGCAGCATCGCGGCGACGAGTAATTTTCACCAATGCACTTTAGTGGTCCTTAGCCAGCATAGAGTCAAGGAAGTTTCCCTCGTCGCAACGCTAGCTCCACCAGGGCAGATAGTTTTTGAAACTGCCGGTGACCAAGATCCCTGGTGAACTACCGAAAGAAATTGTCTGGTATTAGTTTTTTGTTGTGTCGATTTGGGGCCAGACTAGCAGCGGGTGGCAGTTTATGTCCGCGTTTCAATTGTCGGGCCTGAGTGAGGTGAAAGAGGAGTATGTGATCAAGGCTTCCTCGTGACTATGAATGACTGGCCTGACGACATTGGCTGCAAAGCAGCGATTTTCGCGCCGCTTCTGCACAAGTACTCGCGGCGCAATCAAATGGCCGCTCGGTCCCGCACCTTGTAAATTGCGCCTGTGCCGAGAAATCTGTGCTGCGAGCGCACGCAACAAGATTTTGACACTTCCGCTCAGGGCTCGCTACGTCCCACCCCTGCGCAAAAGAACTAGAACCGCTATGGATTGGCGACCGACAACGCCGCTCGCCAAACTGTCTCAGATGTCTATACGTTCTGCAATGCTTAGCGCGTCTTCCAATTCAACGCCCAAGTATCGCACGGTGCTGTCGACTTTTGTGTGCCCGAGCAGAAGTTGGACCGCCCGGAGATTTCCTGTCTTGCGGTAGATCTCAGCTGCTTTGGTTCGGCGAAGCGAATGCGTGCCATATCCGCTCGGTTCCAATCCGATTGCGGTCACCCAGTCTCGAACCAGCCGGCCATACTGTCGCGTCGAGATGTGTGGTCGATCATGGAATCGGCTTGGAAACATGAACCGGCTAGCAAACATTTCCGGCGAATTTACCCATACCAATACAGTTTCTCGCGTGTTTTCCGTCAGTTCGAATTGAACAGATCGCTTGGTTTTGCTCTAGATCACCGAAACACGTTCACGGACGCGATCGTCTTTGACAAGATCAGTCACAGCGAGTTTGACCAGATCGCAGCCGCGAAGCTTGCTATCAATCGCGACGTTGAACATTGTGAGATCACGCAGATTTCCAGCAAGTTCGAGCCGTGCACGGATCGCCCAGACCTGTTTTGGGAGTAGCGGTCGTTTCTGACCGATGATCCGCCCCTTGTTCCAAGCTCTGGTTTTTGGGGTGACTGCGGGTAGTTGGACTCTTGGCATATTATGCACTCCGATCCACCCTCCGCACCCAAGCAACAGCACCGCGCTGACCATCGAATAGTACAAGCGGCGTGAATGCCTGCTGTCCAATTATGAATACTGGCATGGTCTAAGTGTGTGCATTCGGCGGCTTGAGCCCATATCACTACGCAGAAGAACGGTTCGCGTCCAAACCGCGCGTACGCTTCGTCTTCAGCACCGATTACCGGTCGGGTTCCACGTTAAAAGGCCCGGGTCAGCGGGCTGGGTCAGCACCAATAAGATAAAATGAGATATGATCAGAAAAGCTGGTAAGACCGTCGTCAGGTTATCAGCGACGCCGAGTTAACCCGGGGCTTACCGATACGCCATTTCGCCACGCGCTCAACCCCTTGCAGCGCCGACAAATCCGTTCTCCGAATCCTTCGCTCCAGAACGGAGTTCTGCAACGAAGGCACGGGCGTTCCTGCGGCACGTCATTTTGAGCGCGAGCCATGATCGCATTTGTTTCGTTGTCGGGGTCTTCCATCAGTTCTTAGCCTCGATTTCTGTTTTGGTTTACTCCGCGGCTGGAAAAGAAAGTTCCGAGCCCTACGCTTTGAGTTTGAATGAGCTGCCCATTTCAGTCCGTCCTATCGGGCGGCCTGCAATCCGAGGGGTTTTATTAGGACGAACCGGCATTCCTTCATTCTCGGCAGCTTGGACAGCGAATGCATACCGAGAGTCGCTTCCGCACACTTGCCGTGGGGCTCGTTGGCTTGATGATTTGTCGTCTGCTTCAGAAATGAACGAGCCCGAGTAGAGGTGCCGAAGTTGAGTCTCAGACACACCATCAGCTTCCATGATCAGTTGCACCATCGGATCGGCCAAAAGTTGGTCGAGCAGGAACTGCGACAACTGCTTTGAAGACAACTTGTCCTTTGCGCGTGCACAGTCCAAATCAGCAAGAGAAACGGTCAAGGTTCGCGCCAGACCGGGGTGAGATTTCCGTGGATGCAGACAGATTAGTACTGATGCCTTCCAGGCTTCTGGGTCCGAATAATCTGGTGGTGCGGAAAGCTCTGTTTCTATGTCGTATTCGCCTGCCGGGAGTAATTCGTCGAAGCCAGGGAAAGTAAACGGCCTGGAAAAGACTGCGATTGTCTTGCTGACTATCTGGTCCATTTGGGTAGTTCTCCTTTGCTGATACCGCTCGCTCGGAGATGCAGACAAGAACAAGCCACCTACTCCCGGCAGGGTATTATTAACTTTGAGGTTTAGGCTTTGGTTTTTCGGGGACGGTGTCAGGCCCTTCCGACGTCGTTTCTTTTTTCGGTGCGTCCGCATCGTTTTCCTTCAGTGCGGCAGCCGCTCTGGTCGTCAGGTCTTTGAAAGACATCATTTTGATCCTTTGATTGTCCGCACCACCCACGAGCCCAGATGGGGTGTGAAAAGTGAATGCGGATACCACCAATATAGGTATTGGTGGCCCAATTTACTACGTAAACCTGTAGAATAAGACGGTAGACTGAAGTTTGGGTTTAATCGGCGACGATCTTGGTGCGCTACCTTCACTTCGAATATGGGCGATCATTGTTCGCAGCGGTGCATTCTGCCAATGCGCTAGCACCACGGAAGACCTTTGCAACATCAGGTGCTGCCATGCTACGCGAAAGCGCGCTATACTTCATTCTCAGCTTCATCTCGCCACCAGCGCGAGCCGGACAATCGGTGGTTTCAACAACGATATGATCACTGGTAGCTCCGATGAACGTGACGCCAGCAGGAAATACAAGACCCGCCGCATCGGTGTCCTGAAGTCCAATGGCAAGGATCGACCGAGTATTCGAAGGACTGTCTAAAGTCACACACTGCATTGAAGGTATAGGGTAATTCATTTGCACGGGATTTGGGTTTGATTTGGCTTTCGTTTCGATCACTTCCGCCCAAAGCGTGAAAACATCGGTGTAAAGCCCGTTGATCGCGTACCCCGACACGGGATCGGTACCCAGCAGGATGGCCTCACCCAGACGCAGGTTGTTGATCTTTCCGGGCGCCCCCTTGCCAAGCGCCCATGGCAAACTGGCAGAGCCGCCGCCTGATACCGTTTCCAGAGCGGGTCCACTTGCAAGTTCGGTGTCTACGGCAAACGACGAAAGCAATTCCATTGCTCCTGCAGATGGTGCAACATGACCCAGACAGGCAAAATTTGCGCCAATCCCCTTCAAAGAAATCCCTTCCATTCTAAGAATTTGAGACACAGTGCTTTCAAGGTGTTCAGACAGGATTCCTTCCCGCATATCCCCCATTTCCACCATCAGGATAATATTGTGAGTAATGTTCTTTCCCAGCGCCTCGATGGCCAGGCTGGCGATAACGTCCATCTCTGTGTTGAAGCTGACATCGCAGTTATCAACGACTTGCGCGACCTGGCTCAGCATGGGTGTTCGGATCAAGGATATGGAACACGAGATTCCAGCATTGCGCATACGCATGATATTGCTGATCCGCGCGTCCGCCAGCCCTGTCGCGCCACCTTCAAGCATAGCATTCGCAATCTCCGGATGACCGCACACGGCTTTTGTCACGCCTGTCACCGTAATTCCGCGGGGTCTAAGGTGGTCGACCAGGAACCGTGTGTTGTACCGAATTTTATCTAGATCAACGTCGATACGCAGCTTGTTCATTCAATCGACGTTACAGGTACAGGCTGCAAGCGCGGAAAGGCAGAAAGAACCATGTTCACCAAGTTTGATGTAGGACCGTTCAATGCGTCAGTAACCGGGAGGTACAATTTGCAGTTATAATCTGTGATGGCCTTTGAAATCTCAACTTCATTCATACCTTCATGGTTGATCGTCATGCCAATTACCTCTGTGTTCGCAAACGCCTCGATCAGGGTGATTTCATCGCAAGGATCGGGCATAGTCATGTTTGGGAAGTCGCATCGACGTTGTCGCTTAGGCGCGTGTTGAAGAATAACTGCATGTGGCTGACTGCCTCGCAGAATAAAGGCTGATGTACAAAAGGCTGGATGGCTGAGCGCGCCCTGGCCCTCGATCACTATGACATCGGGGTGCTCACCTTCAGAAGCAGCAACAACAGCGCGCTCAAGCTCACCACAACAAAATTGCGGCGGCACCGAATCCATCGCGACACCATACTTGGCGCCCTGCATCAAACCTGTCTGGCCGGTGCCAACTAAAACTGTTTTGATCCCATGCGTGTTAAGTGCGTTTGTCAGGATTGTCGCGGTCGTACGCTTTCCAATTGCACAATCGGTGCCGAACACCGCGATGCGGATCGCCTGGACGTCTCCAATACTGCCATCTAACAGGCGCAGGTCGGGATTTGGCCGCGGCTTGCGAATGTCGCGTATCGTGACATCGTGAATTTTGGCAAATCCGGCGAGCTCCTTGTCATCGCTAAGAAATTCATGCAGCCCACTGACGATGTTCATTCCGAGCGTTATCGCATCCACAACAACTTCGCGATCCTCAAGGGACATTCTGCCGCTGGCCGGCGCCATTCCGTAAATAAAAGTGTCGGGGATCGTAGCTTCATTAGCGACGGCGGCATCAAGATCATCGAAGATGGGAACCTGATTTGCGATATTATCAAGCACTTTGCCACTGTCACAACCGCCATACGTGCTGTCGATCACCGAAAGAACGCGATAGGCCTGTGAATGTCGAACGAGACCATTAGCCGTCTTGCCATCGATCTTCGCGAAGTTTCCTTCGCAATACACAATTGCAGTCGGTGTATCTGTCACGAGTGTCTTGCGGTGAAGCTCTGGAAAAACTGCTTGTTCAGGCGCCAGCTTTTGCGCATCGCTGGCAATGAACTGCTTGGCATCCGACGCAATGGGTACGGGTTTCATATTTGTTCCTTTTTAGAGTGTGAAACGCGCGTCCTTGGTAAGGACGGGCAAAAATTGTGAAGTTTGGGAAAGTGGGCTTTCTGTCTGAATTCTCACTGGTTCAGAACACACAGCCCTTCTGATCGATGATAGTTTTTGTGGCATTGCCACCCATTGCCGGATCGGTCGATATGGGCATTTGCCGGTAGCTCGATTGCATTGCAGCGATCACCGGACGCCTCGTAGCCACGTTCGCATTTCCATCCAACTCCATGGATCGCGTCATCGTAGAAAGCATTTTCAGGCACAAAGACGGCATCGCACCGTCCGTCGCGCTCAAAATACCCACGCTCGCACGTCCAGGGACGCCCGCTGGTTGATGCGTTCAGAAAAGCGTTTTCCGGCACCGCTACTGCCACGCATGCTTCTCCGTTTTTTTCGTAGCCACGGTTGCAACGCCATGCAGATCCATAAGTGCTATTCGTCAGGTAAGCATTATCCGGCACCACGATTTTCTGGCAGCTATCGTCTACTCTTGTGTATCCACGCAGGCACCGCCACCTCTCACCTGATGGATCGAGATATCCACCTTCAGGCACAATCACTTCAGTGCATGAGGTGCCGCCAACTTCAACAAAGCCGTGCATACATGCCCACCCTGAGCCGTATGTTCTGTTTGTGGGGTAGGCATTTCCCGGCACGACAATGGCAACGCATTCTTCGCCTTCCAACCGATAGGACAAATCGCATTCCCAACCGTCGCCATATTTTTTGGGATGCGCATTATCCGGGACCGAATTTGTTTCGGCCGATGCGGGATTTGATGAGATAAAGGAGCCCGCCAAGCAGCTGAAAACGCCAACAAACAGCGCCGTCATAAAGTGAGAGTAAAACCAGTGCTGATTTTTTCGATTTGTCCTGGTGCAAACGGCGTTGTCCGAATGTTGAGTGATTGAGTTACGATCCATCCAGGTTCAGCCCTTCGATACAGGCCTGTGCTAGATCTTTATTAGGAGTTTGAGATCCCGGTACCGTTGCCCAGCCGGCTGCCATAACGGCATCCTTCCGCTTGAAAGACGAAGCTTCTTTGATCGTCGTTATTTTTTCGGCGCGTTGGGAGTCAGTTCTAGCCATGTCGACGCAGATCGGAACCAACGCAGCGATTACATTGTCGCGGGACATGGCGTTGGCCATCTTGTCCGCGTTACTGCCCGTCATCCATCCACCCCAAGAAAATCCAACAACGCCGACGAAAATCCCTCCGATCAGGGCACCGTAGATTCCGGGTTTGAGCCATTCGGGCGTGTTCATAATCTATTCCTCCTGCGGGGAAAGCGCCGCATCGCTGTCATTGTTAGATGTGGCCAAGGTCTGGTCGTGCTTAAGTGCCAGTTCGAGATCTTTTTGGTCTACGGGGCGCATTTCTGTGCGGCCTGGCTTGCTGCCTTTGCTCTGAACCGTCAGGTAGGTTCCGGTTCTGCGATATGCTTCGAAACTCAGACCCAGTAGTAGTTCTTCTTCAACAACCACTACATACTCACCTGCAGGAAGTTCATCCGGGTAGCCGGACAAAGAGAACGGATTTAAAAACGTCACCAAAGAACTGGACGATCTCGTGCTCACCTTGGTCCTCCATATAGTTTGTTGGATCTTCCCCGCGCAGTCTGCTGCGGAATACGCTCGTAAGCGCCGCGGAAGTACTGGCGTTGCAAATTAGGATAATGTGCAAATGGCAGACGCGCGCTGATCGATGTTAGTCGGCGGCCAATGACCTGAGATTTTTTTGGAATCTCAAATGCATTTGGTGCCCGAGGATCAGGTACTGCCAAAAATTGACTAACCTGCGTCAGTGCAACGATGTTTGGATTCCGGCAACGTGATGTGTGTTGGCGGGATATTTGCTGGCGTGTTCTTAACGAGTATTTAAGAAGCGCAGGAAATCCAGTACCGCAATCGGACTGTATTTATCTTGCGCTTCTTTTTCAGTGAAATCCCAATTCTGCCGAAGCGAATAGCGTCTCTAACCAGGCAACCATCATCAAAATCTGGACATCGCCGGAGGGGTGAACCTATTGCTTCAACAGTGGCCCGGCCTGATCCAGATAAGTGGGGTCAAAACCGGCCAACGTCACCAGTCCGTCATAATCATCAAATACCACTTGCCCGGATTGAAATGTAACCAGCCCCTTCTCCCGCAGTTGCCGTAGGACACGATTAACATGCACGGCACTCAGTCCTAGCGTATCGGCGAGGTGGTATTGTGTCAGTGGGCAGGCGTATCCCATCTTGCTGCCGATCCCGACCTGAGTCAGCCTCACACCAAGTTCCAACAGAAAATGCGCCATGCGCTCACCCGCATCTCGCCGTCCTATGTTGACCAGGTGCTCAACCACCATCGCTTCATCTCGAGATACCGCCCAAAGAATTGCTGTCGCCAGCCGGGGTGTTTGCGCGAATGCTTCCAGGAGATCATCCACTACTACCTCAATGGCTTGGATTTCCATGATTGGTTCTATGCTGTGATCCGAGGTGTGCAGCAGAACGCTCCGCAAGCCCAGAAAGTCACCCGGTACTTGGAAATCGACGATCTGACGAGACCCGTCAGTCTGGGTTTTGTAGGAACAAACCCAGCCCGAGACCAGAATGTAGGCAGCCTGCTCTGATTGCCCCTGATACACAAGATCACGTCCCGTTACAAAGGTTTTGCGACGCTTGTGCAGACGCGCTAAAACCGCAAGTTCAACCTCAGACAGCGCGACGAAGTTTGAGAGCTTTCGGGTGAGCGGACTGTTCTTGATAGCGAGCAAACATTCTTCCTTCATCAATGAGCCGTCCGCGAAACTATCCCACGCGAAGACTGCTTTCGATCAGTTAAGTATACAGAAATCTATGCCAGTATGGTGCAATTCATCGTGGCGCTTCCTTGCTTGGACGCCTGATAAAAAAAGGACGTCTACCATGGCCGAACAGCAAGACTACTCAGGAATGGCCGCACTCTCAATTTGTGAAGCGCTTTTGCTTGCAATGAACGATCGTGAGCTCCTCCCCGAACATGAGATTGTGGGAGTTTTGCGTGACGCAGCCGCTGCCCACGAAGCAGCGGTCGGCAATAACGATGAAAAGGATATGCACCAGGCCGCCGCTGTTCTGATTAACCGGATCATTGCTTCCGGCTATCGGGTTCGGCAGTAGCTTAAATTCCCATGTCGGAAAAACAAGATTACGTTCGTCAAAAAAGCTTTACAGCGAATAGACGCACTTTTGGTGGTATTGCCAACTTGTAGATTGATGTCCGTGTAAACCGTTTTGCCGTTTGCTCAGAAGGCCATTTCCGTAGTGTAGTCTGCCCACAAGCTGAAGGCGTCGGCTCTGGCTTGGCGGTAGTTGGCGGCGGAAAGTTTTTGGCGACGGGGGCAAAAGATCAGGTTGATTTGACCATGGGCGGACAGAAACCTCTGCGCGTGTCGGGGCGACTTGAAACGCCCGGCAATCTTTTCCTGTTTTCGGGTCGACCCCTGCAACACTTCGATGGTGTTGTTGGGGCCTTTGTGCGTCAGATGGTCCGCGTCTGGAGCCAAGGCCATTACCGGCTTGATGTAACTGCGCAATCAGCCGGTTCAGAAATCGCTTTGCCGCTCTGGCATTTTGCCTGGGTTGCACAAGAATGTCCAAAACGTTGCCGTCCGCTTCGATGGTCCGCCAAAGCCAGTGCTTTACGCCGCGGATCGAAATAACGTCTTTGTCGAGGTGCCATTTATCGCGCGGCGCAGGCCGGTCTCTCTTGCTGCCGCCTATCGCAAAAAGAGGGCGAGAACAATTTGGCAATACCGGCTCGTGAGTTGTTCGCGCTTCACGACCGCGAGTATGCCCAGTTGCAGAACGAAATCGAAAAAGTCGAGGCGCGACTGATGGCTTGGCATCGCACGGACGAGTGCAGCTGCCGTTGGACGCAGATTCCAGGCGTTGAGCCGATCGGCGCACTGATGATGGTCACCGGCGACCAGTTCGACGCCAATGCTGCGCTATTAGCGCATGGTCGTGCAGCATAAAGATCTGCCATTTAGGGAATGCGCAAATGGCGCAACCGCGAAAGGCTGAGTCCGAACTTGCAGGAAACGAACAGTTAGTGTGATCGATCGATCCAAGACGCGAGAAAATTCGTACGATGCAAGGCTCTCAAAAGGCCGCAGACTTGTTTGGAACTCACGTTACGGAAACCATCTTGGCCCGCGGTCATGCGCGGCTGCAATCAGAGGCCGGAACTATGATCGCAAGCGATGGGATCATGTCGCTGTTCAATATCGTGCAAGAAGGAGGCCGTCCACATATGTATCGTCCATCTGGTGTGCCATTCCCTGAACTTCTGTGCTTGGAAAGACAGGGAATTGGTGGCTGCTGATTTGCGCCGGATTTACGGGGCCGCTACGGCAGATCACGCCGCCGCGGAACTGGATGGGTTCGAGGAAAAAGGGGCCGGAAAATACGCCTCCATCGCCCCTGCCTGGCGGCGGGCATGGGCCGAAGTGATCCCGTTCTTAGCCTTCGATCCGGCAATCCGCAAAATCATCTATACGACAAACGCCATCGAGGGCCTCAACCCGGTGATCCGAAAAACCATCAAAACGCGTGGCTCATTCCCGACTGAGGAAGCCGCAACCAAGTTGATCTATCTGGCCTCCGGAACTTCGAGAAAGGTGTCAGGAATGTCCGCGAGTGGTTTGCCGCGCGCAACCAGTTCGCTATCATGTTCGAGGAGCGCTTCAATGCGTGACAATATCTGAAACCCGCTTGGACCGGGTCAGATACACAGACTTCATGACACTCCTTCACGCGATGCTTTTTTGCCTGTCTCCAATCGTAGAACGCGTTTGTGACACGGTGTTACGAATGTCGCACCACGTAGCTTATTCTGTGCCGTTTGCCGGTAGGGTTGGAATGATATCGGAGCCAAGTACAGGAGTTCTTGGCGGCGCGACACCCAAGCAAAGAAGGGTAAATTGTATCCTGCCACTCCAGGCATTGCCCCACCTGTCATCGCTCAGCGTGAGTACTGACCTTAGATGGGCAACTGTTTCCGGACCGGTTTTTTCAATTTTGTCCACAAAAACATTCACAGAACCAAACCCGTAATTTTCATCTGTTGGATCAACCCATTGAAATTTTCGGTTGAACTCGCCGTAGGCCAAGGCCCATCCATTCAGTGCAGGGATTGCTGTAAGCGTGGACTCTGGGACCGTTAAGGCTTTCTTGGCAATAACTACTGGACTGGCTTTCCATTCAGTTGTCGCTACTTCGTCTTCCGCGACATAGACCAAAACCTCTACAGGAATCGCGCATACAATGCTTACTGGGCCGGTCTCGGCAAAGAAGGCATCTGGCGCGAAGAACCCACTAATTGTTTCAAGGTTTCGAGGCTCGTAAGTAGGTTGATGGGAAGTTTCTGGGTCGTCATCGTCACGCACAATCTGAGCTGCAAGCGCAACGGGAACACAGCCCAAGCCTATCACTGTAATTGCAAACATTGATTTAAAACTGAGCACAAATTCCTCCCAAATTGGTCTACATTCGCCAAAGAATACTAGCACAACCTAGTAGAAGACGGCCTGAACCGCTTACTTTCATTTTGCGCGACAGTGGTTTGAGAAATTGGATTGCACTCAAAATTGACCATTGGTTACACTGAAGACGAGGGCAATGTTCCTATAGTTTGCATTCTACAGTTATCCTTCAGAAGAACATACTGACGCGCTGCCTCATCTTTCCCGCATGGACCGCCTCAAAAAAAGGCGGCAGATGCGTGGCGCAATTGCAGCGCCTGAATTCGACCACCAAGTCGGCGTACCGTGGGAAGAGTTGGCGCGTTGCAGCTAACCGTGACCGGGAATATTCCTTTGTGTATGGGTGCACCGATGCTGACACCGCTGAAATGGTCGGAGATGTTTTCGCACCGTGAGTGCGAGGAAATCGTCGGCATGGCCAAGGCACAGGGCCTACACGAGGCCAGGCTGGTCCGTGGACCACAAAACCAGAGTATCCGGTCCGCTCAAATTGCCTGGCTCGATGAGGAAGGTGAAGCCGGTTGGGTTTTTGCGCGGATGACAGACACCGTACTCGCTGCCAATCGGCAGCATTTTCAATTTGACCTCACCGAGTTTGCCGAGCGCGTTCAAGTCGCCTTTTACGATGCCGGTCAGTTGGGGCATTTCGACTGGCACATCGACATTGGTGCTGGCACTTTCGCTGCCAAGCGCAAGTTGACGCTTGTCGCGCAGCTCAGTGATCCATCAAGTCATTCCGGCGGGTACCTCGAATTGAACGCCACAGGACAGTTCGAAGTCGCAGGCGCAGCGCAAGGCGACGCAGTGCTATTTCCAAGCTTTGTTCCGCACCGCGTGGCTGAGGTAACCAAGGGTAACAAATATTCACTGACGACTTGGGTCCACGGTCCGGCTTTCCATTGATATTCTCAGACGTGGCCGGCTTTCACGCTGCCCTTAATTTCTGGGCGCAGACGTATTCGAGGCGGAACCTCAGAATTTTGTGCCCCTAATGTCTGGATATCCACAGGCCGCCGCGAAGTGATCGCACATCACCCAGTGAGGGAATTAAAGCACTTCCAGATTAACCTGCGACACATCCGGCAGCCTGAAAGTAGTTCCAACATTCTTGCAGGCAGTACATTTCACAGATTTCTCCGACGGCTTGGAAGACGGATGTGAAAGACCTTGCCCCGATCCGGCGCAGGTGAGCTTTGAGTTTGGAGAAGGCCAATTCAATCGGGTGCAGATTCGGTGAGTATGGCGGCGGGTACCGCGTTCTCGCTCCGCGTCGTGCTGTTTGCGAGCCTGAAGCAGCAAACGATTGAACTTGGCTGTTTTGCACGCCAAAGATCAGAGGTTACTTCCGTTTGTCCCCGATATTGAGCGGCGTCTTTCCCTTGGCGAAATCGGCCGTTGCCAGGACCTGCTCCTTTACTTTTTTCGGTTTCTTCACTTCAAGATTTCCGCGTTTCTTGTTGTCTTTGGACATCTGATTTCCTCCAATGTCATGTTTGTTGGGTGATTTCAAATGATCAGACGGATACAGACGTTTCTTGCCGGCCGAATTTCTGTCGAACGTAGCTGGATAGAAGCATTGAACCGGTTTACATCATGCCGCTCATGGGATCCATTTCGGACATTCCGCCGGGCCTTTCCGGCTTGTTTGCTACCATCACCTCCGTCGTGATCAAAAGGCCCGCTATCGACGCAGCGTCCTCCAATGCGATCCGCATGACTTTGGTCGGGTCGATGATACCCGCCTGCTGCATGTCGCCATACTTCTCCAACTGAGCGTCGAAACCGAAGGTCGTGCTGGCGTTCTCGATGACCTTGCCCGCGACGATCGACCCGTCGACCCCTGCGTTTTCCGCAATCTGGCGTAGCGGCGCGTGGATCGCGCGGCGGATGATCTTGATGCCGGCATCCTGATCGGGATTGTCGCCTTTCAAGCCGGCCAGAATCTTGCCTGCGTGGACCAATGCTGCCCCGCCACCGGGAACGACGCCTTCCTGCACCGCCGCGCGCGTCGCGTTGAGGGCGTCGTCCACCCTGTCCTTGCACTCCTTGACTTCGATCTCGGTGGCACCCCCAACCCGGATGATGGCAACGCCTCCCGACAGTTTGGCCAGACGTTCCTGCAACTTTTCCTTGTCGTAGTCCGAGGTGGTGTTCTCGATCTGGCTGCGGATCTGCGTGATGCGCGAGGCGATCCCGGCCTTGTCGCCCGCACCATCGATGACCGTGGTATGATCCTTGGTGAGATCGATTTTCTTAGCGGAGCCGAGCATGTCCAGCGTCACTGTTTCCAGCTTCGTCCCGAGTTCGGCCGAGATGAGTTGTCCACCCGTCAGGACCGCCAGATCCTCGAGCATCGCCTTTCGGCGATCCCCGAAGCCCGGCGCCTTGACGGCCGCGACCTTCAGTCCGCCGCGCAGCTTGTTGACGACCAGGGTGGCCAATGCCTCGCCCTCGATGTCGTCGGCGACGATCAGAAGCTGCTTGTCGGCCTGGATGACCGCCTCCAGCAGAGGCACCATGGATGCAAGGGAGGTCAGCTTCTTTTCATGAAGCAGGATGGCGCAGTCTTCCAGCTCCACGACCATCTTCAGCGTATTCGTGATGAAGTAGGGGCTCAGATAGCCGCGGTCGAACTGCATGCCCTCGACCACATCGGTCTCGGTTTCCAGCCCCCTGTTTTCCTCGACGGTGATCACGCCTTCTTTTCCGACCTTGGCCATCGCTTCGGCGATCTGCCGACCGATCTCGACTTCTCCATTGGCCGAAATGGCCCCAACCTTGGCGATCTCGTCGCTGTCAGCGACCGGTCTGGACATGGTCTTGATCTCGGCAACGACCGCAGCCACCGCCCTGTCGATGCCGCGCTTCAGATCCATCGGGTTCATGCCGGCGGCGACGGCCTTCATGCCTTCCTTGACGATGGCTTGGGCCAGAACGGTCGCGGTTGTGGTGCCGTCGCCGGCCTCGTCGTTGGTGCGGGACGCCACCTCCTTCACCATTTGTGCGCCCATGTTTTCGAAATGATCCGAAAGCTCGATTTCCTTGGCGACGGTGACGCCGTCCTTGGTGATGCGCGGAGCGCCGTAGGATTTGTCGAGAATGACGTTTCGGCCCTTGGGACCAAGGGTAATCTTGACGGCATCCGCCAGCGTGTTGATGCCTTTCAGCATACGGTCGCGGGCGTCGGTACTGAAGCGAATTTCCTTAGCGAACATGTTGTGGGCTCCTGAGACTGAGGTTGCAGTGATGGATTACGGACTCAGGCGATCACGCCGAGAATTTCGCTCTCCTTCATGATCAGAAGGTCTTCGTCGTCGAGTTTGATCTCTGCCCCGGACCATTTTCCAAACAGGATCCGGTCGCCGGTTTTCACGTCCATCGGGATGCGCTCACCGTCCTCGCGTCTTCCGCCGGCGCCAACGGAGACGACTTCGCCTTCTTGAGGTGTTTCCTTTGCGGTGTCCGGAATGATAAGCCCGCCGCTAGTCCTTTCGTCGCCTTCGATGCGACGAACAAGGGCCTGGTCGTGGAGGGGAGTGAGTTCCAAAGAACTGTTCCTTGTCGAGGTTTCGGTTCGAGACTACCGCCGCAGTGGTTCACGAGCGTCGAACCGAGTTCCCGCCGGCGATGATTGAGGTGATCAGGTCTGCCACATGCTGATGCATTTCCATTTCGAGTTCGGTGCCGACGGCGTTTTCATAGGTCGCAGCTGCGTCACAGAGAATCCCCACGACCTCGTGCTCCTGCAGCAGCCCGTGATCGTTTATCGCAAGCAGGAGCGCCTCGCAGATCGATAGGGCGGACTGGCCTGCATGTTCGCTCGCCGTGGACACCCAGGTTTCCTTCCTTGGCATCGTGAACGGGGGAATGTGAGGTTTAGATGCATCCGTACTTATCGCAGGAAGTGCTCTATACTGTACTGATCCAAAGCAGTGTCCCGACCGATTCTCCGGGGTGTCTGACGTGAGCGCCAATGGGACAGTTTAGGTGTGTGAGCGATACCTGAACTGCGACTCCAGTCGGTAGTCAGGGTAGGGACCTCATCGCATTTCCTCCAGCATCTTTTCCCGGAAGACCTCTGCCGGTGTCTTCCACCCGAGGCATTTCCTTGGCGTTGCGTTGAGGCGGTCGCAGATCATTTTCAATTCATGATCTGAGACCGCCGTGATGTCGCGCTTGCGAGGTAGCCATCTTCGCACCCTTCGATTGGTGTTCTCGACGGTGCCTTTCTGCCAAGGTGAAGAGGGGTCGCAAAACCAGGTTTGCGTTCCGATCTCGGCCTGAAGATGTGGCCAGCTGACGAACTCAGTGCCGCGATCAAAAGTGATCGATTTGCGCGCCAGGTGGGGCAAGTCGCGGACGGCCTTCATGATCTTTCCCATCACCGGTTTCGTGCGCTTGTTCGGGTTCTTCAGCAGCACCGTGAACCGGCTCACGCGCTCGACCAGTGAGGTCACATTTGATTGCCCAAAACGCTGCTTAAACAGCACAAGGTCAGCCTCCCAATGGCCGAACTGACGGCGGTGCGCGACATCGTCTGGGCGAAACAGGATGCTCACATCACGATCGAACTTTGGGGCCCGGCGCTTTCTGGCGCGACGCGGCCTGCGAGACTTCCGATGCTCTGGAAGGTACCACCAGGGTTCCTGGGCCATGCCTTCCTTAGAATAGATGTATCGGTAGATCGTTTCCTGGCAAACACGCAGCTTTGCACCTTCGTAGATCATCCGATTGCCGATCTGCTCCGGTGTCCAGCCGTCTTTGATGCGCGTGACCACAGACTTACACAGATCAGGATGACGGATTAGTTTGCGCTGAACCGAGCGGCGTTTCTGCGTCTGTTGATGTGCAGCATGACCGAAGTAGCCTGCGTACTTTTTGGGAAACGCATCATCATCCCAGAAATTGCGTTTTAGCTCGCGAAAGATCGTCGATTTGTGACGCTTCAGAACCCGCGCCATCTCGGCGACAGGGACCTTGGCGTGCCACCAGTCCTCTATTTTGCGACGTTCCTGAAGGGATAGTTGCGTGTAAACGGCGCCCATGGCATGATCTCCCATTAGATAACATGTTGTTTTCTAACAAGAGTCGCACTTCAGGGTAGCGCGCTCCGCTACATGTGTTGGGAACGCATAGGTGAAATTATGTGAAGCGAATAACTGCACACAATTTAGAAGACAGAGCAGCGCAAATTAATCGAACATGAGAACTGTCGGCCGATCGTACGCCCAATGGACGCGTTGGGTTTAGGACAATAGGCGCAGCAGAATGTGCGCATCGTGGTTTTGACCACTATAGAAGACGGCGAGTACTCGTATGACCAGTTCGTCATCGTCGACTTCAAAATAGATGATCGCTTTGTTCTTGGTTACGTTCCGAATGCTATTGCCGAGATGAGGTCTTAGGGTGCCTTGATGTGGAACGTTCACCAGGCTTTCGAGGCTCTCCTGAATCTCGATCACACGTTTCTCAGCGCGCTGAAAAGCGGTTTCCAGATCTTCGCCAAAGTGCTCAGCGGTTTCAACAAGATAGTCAAATATGAGATCAATATCTGAAGTGACTTCTTCGGCGCGAACGACCTTATAAACCACGTTCGGCCCGTTTGCGTAGGATCATGTCTTCGGTGCGCTTTTTGCCCTCTTCGAGAGTAACGAAGGTGCCGCTACGACGCTGATCCAGCAGCTCTCGCAGTGCGTCCGTGTTTTGCGATTGCTCACGCATCAGTTCAAGCCCGTGCTGAAGCACGGCGGAAAGGCTAGCGTAATGACCCTGGGCGACAAGATTCCGCGCATAGGCCTCTTGTGACTCAGTCAGGGATATTGATGCTTTAACGCTCATATCAAGCCTCATTTATACTACTGGGTAGTATAAGGCTGTGGCGGACAGAGGTCAATATTGGGCGCGCACGGGTGTATTTTTTGGGCATATCTATGTAGAGAGAAACTTCTCCGCATATCCTGCTTAATCGTAATGGCTTGCCAACGTCGTTCAGAGATAACTGATCCAAACGCTTTGATCCCGGTTGAGCCCAAGTTCCTCCAGTATCCTTTCGGCGTCCAAATTGAAGTCATTCATCAGGTCCAAGAAATTGCCAAAGACTTCAATTTGGATGCTGAAGGGATCCGTGAAGAACTCGGGCTCAGCCCGGATCAAAAAGTGTGGATTAGGTATCTCTGAGTTTAGGCCACATGCGCCGTTTGATTTGCAATGATGCGGACGGGTGCAAGTTTCACATAATTTCACCTACGCGCCATTTGGTGGCTGACTTGCAAGCTTCAAGTTAGGTTGAAGCGGATGCGAGTTTCGAAATTGTTTTGCATGTGTGCCGCAAAACAGGATTAGGCATGATTTATTTGAAAGGCTGCCACTTCTCGAAAAAAGCGGTTTTTACGCTGTCTACTTCCAATTCCGATATACAGTGTCTTACTGAAGCCTAGAGGAGATTAAAGAATCCAATTCTCAGTATCTCAGCAAAAGCTACCCAATCTTTGATCTAGACTTTGCTCGCCACAAATGCCTGGGCGATGGTGCACATCTTTTCCCTGGCCGCCATTCGGTCCATGTCATTTGGAAAGCTTTGTTCAATCACAGTTTCAATCTGAGTCATTGCTTCGTCCCGGTTGAGCCCGCCAATCTGCAAACCGCAGCGCATCCATAACCCGTCAATCAGCAAGCTGACTGTATGCGCGGTAACATGGGCCTTTACCGCTTCTGCCCCGGTCTCCTTCAGCGCTGAATAGAGGTTGCTGTGCAGGCGGTGATAAATCGCGTTTTGCAGGCGTTGAAATTGGGGGTTGTGCGGAACCTCGGCACACATGGCAATCCATCCATGCGCGACCTCTGGTCTGAAGGTGGTAGGAGAGAAATTCGCTTCGATAATTGCATAGAAGCGTTCCCAGGGCGTCGCTGCCAAAGACAGGAAGGCGACCGCCTCTTTGCGCAGCGTAGCATTAGCACGGCGCATGGCGGTTTCGATGAGGGCCTGTTTGTTCGAAAAATAGTGCAGCACGCTGGCCTTGGAGGCGCCGGTATGCTCGGCGACACGCTGCAAGGTCGTGCCTTGCATACCGTGTAAGGACAGCACTTCGAATGCTGCGGCAGCGAATTCTTCACGGCGAATTTCGGCAATGCTTTTACGTCCCATTGGGCCCTCTTTTTGACCGAGAATAGATTTAGTTGACTCTGCGGTCAATTTAAACGTATGGTCTGGTTATTGACCATAGGGTCAGTATAAAGACCACTGGGAGGAATTACGAATGCAAATGACACTCCGCAGCGCAACCATGGCCTCCGTACTGGCCGTTTGCGCCCATCAAGCCGCCGCCAATTGTGACACTGTGCGTATGGCCGAGCCAGGCTGGACCGATCTGGCCCTGACAACCGGTGTCGCGAGTACCGTGCTGGAGGGTTTGGGATATACGCCGGAAAGCGATGTTCTGGGTATTCCAGTGATCTATGAATCAATGGTCGGCAAGGATCTGGATGTATTCCTGGGCTACTGGGACCCGGCGATGGAAACCTATTATCAGGCCTATCGCGATACCGGCGACATCGAGACGGTGCACCAGAATCTGGAAGGCGCGAAATTCACCTTTGCGGTACCGAAATACGTCTACGAAGCGGGCGTGACCGATTTTTCACATCTGGTGGAAAACGCCGACAAGTTCGACAGCCAGATGTACGGGATCGAACCCGGTTCGAACGACATCATGCTGGACATCGTAGGCAAGGACGCCTTCGGTCTGGGCAGCTGGAAAGTCGTCGAAAGCTCGGAACAGGGCATGCTGGCACAGGTCAAGAAGAACCAGCGCAAAGAAGACTGGATCGTGTTCCTGGCATGGGCGCCGCACCCGATGAACACCCAGTTTGAAATCGAGTACCTGACCGGTGGCGACGAATTCTATGGCCCGAACTTCGGTGGCGCAACCGTGCATACCCAAGTGCGTAAGGGCTATCTGGAAGAGTGCCCGAATATCGGCAAGCTGGTAACCCAGATGACCTTCGACATCCCGATGGAAAGCGAAGGCATGGGCTATATCCTGGAAGATGGCATGGACCCGAACGAGGCTGGTGCCGCGCTTCTGAAGGCGCATCCCGAGTATCTGGACGCTTGGCTTGATGGCGTGACCACCTTGGATGGCAGCAGCGGTCTGGACGCAGTCCGGGCGCATCTGGGCCTGTAATCAAAGCGGGGTGAGCGATGCCTATCCAACAGACAATCGCCGGAAACTGCCCCATCTATGTCGAGATGCACGGCGACAAAGCCGCGCCGTGCATCGTGATGATCCTCGGGCTGGGAATGCAGCTGCCGGAATGGCCCCAGGGCCTGATTGACAGCCTGGCCCGGGACTTTCACGTCGTTTGCGTCGAAAACCGCGATATGGGGCGGTCTGGTCGGGCAGGGCCGGATATCGACCCCGAAGCCTTCAGACTGCTGGAATCGCAGCCAACCGTACACCGCTCCCCCTACACGCTGTTCGACATGCGCGACGATGTCCTGCGCTGCGTCGATGCCCTGGGCGTTGATCAATTTGCCGCGGTTGGGTTTTCCATGGGGGGCATGATCGCCCAGCTGGTCGCAGCCAAGCTTGGTTCGCGCGTCACCGGGTTGGCACAGATCTGCAGCAGCGCAGGCGAGGCAGAAATCCCAGCGCCGCCCGGTGCATGGGACCGTTTTAAGCGCACCGCGCGCCCGTTCGTATCTGAAACCGAATTTGTCGATTGGCTGACCGATGACCTCATCTGGTGGTCCGATCCGACACCGCTGACCAAAGAAGACGCCCGCGCGACGGCGCTGGACATGATCCAGGGCGGGTTCTCGTCCGGGGGATATGCCCGGCAGTTGCTTGCGCTCAATGGGTCCGGCGACCGGACGCCCGAACTAAAGTCGATCACGGCACCAACCCTGATCGTCGCCGGTGCGCAGGACCGCTGCGTGATGCCCGAAAGCTCGTATCAGGCGCATGCGCTTATCGCCAATTCCGAATTCGTACTGTGCGAAGACATGGGCCATGCCCTGGATCCGCAGGCCATCAAATATCTCGAAAACTGGCTGAGGAAGACACTTGACCCTCAGGACCAGCAAACAACGGCACATGCAGGAGGGAGGACCTGAAATGGAGTGGTTGGAATCCTATAAAATTCCGATTGGGAAATGGGCAAAGATCTTTGTCGAATGGCTGACCGATAACTTTTTCTGGTTTTTCGATGGCCTTTCCGCAGTTCTTGAGGGGATCATCCTCGCCCTGCTCTGGTTGCTGCAAGCACCAAACACCTTTGTGGTGATCGCGGTTATAACCGCGCTGTCCTGGCTGGTTCGGAAATCCATCGGCTTTACCCTGTTCACGGCGCTTGGGCTGCTGCTGATCGTCAACCAGGGATACTGGGTCGAAACGACTGAAACTCTGGCGTTGGTCTTTGCTGCTGCCGTGGTCTGCATGGGGCTGGGCGTGCCGCTTGGCATTGCCGCCGCTCGCAAACCCTGGCTGTACCGGATCATGGAACCCATCCTGGACCTGATGCAGACGATCCCCACATTCGTCTACCTGATCCCGGCGCTGATCCTGTTCGGTCTGGGTATGGTGCCCGGCCTGATCGCCACGGTGATCTTTGCCATACCCGCTCCGATCCGTCTGACCCATCTGGGGATCACCTCGACGCCCACGTCACTGATCGAAGCCGGCAAGGCCTTTGGGTCGACCCCGCTGCAGCTGATGTGGAAGGTGGAACTGCCTTATGCGCTGCCACAGATCATGGCCGGTCTGACGCAGACCATCATGCTGTCACTGTCCATGGTGGTGATCGCCGCCCTTGTGGGAGCCGACGGCTTGGGTGTTCCGACGCTGCGGGCGCTGAATTCGGTCAATATCGCCAAAGGGTTCGAAGTCGGCATCGCAATCGTTCTGGTCGCCATCATCTTCGACCGGATGTTCAAAAGAGGGAGCCCGTGACCGATGACTGACACAATGGTACGTTTCGACAACGTGAACATCGTCTTTGGCAATGAACCGAAGACCGCCCTGCCGATGATGGACAAGGGGATGTCGCGCGCGGAAATTCAGGAACAGACCGGACAGGTTCTGGGCGTTCATGATTGCTCAATCGATATCAAGAACGGCGAGATTCTGGTGCTTATGGGCCTGTCGGGATCCGGTAAATCAACCCTGCTGCGGGCGGTAAACGGGTTGAACCCGGTGGTGCGCGGCAAAGTTGAGGTCAACACCGGAAACGGCCTGGTGGATATCGTGCAGGCCAACGAAAAGGCTCTGCGCGGAATTCGCCGGGATCGCGTTGCCATGGTCTTTCAGCAATTCGGGCTGCTGCCCTGGCGCACTGTGATCGACAATGTCGCCTATGGGCTTGAGGTCGCTGGTGTCGACAAAGACGAGCGTCTGCGACGCGCCCGCGAACAGCTGGAACTGGTGCATCTTGAGGATTGGGCCGACCGCAAGGTTCAGGAACTGTCCGGCGGCATGCAACAGCGTGTGGGCCTGGCCCGCGCCTTTGCCACCGAAGCGCCGATCCTGCTGATGGACGAGCCGTTCTCGGCCCTTGATCCGCTGATCCGCAACAAGCTTCAGGATGAATTGCTGGAGTTTCAGCAAAAGCTGGGCCGTACGATTGTTTTCGTCAGCCACGATCTGGATGAGGCGCTGAAAATTGGGTCTCGCATTGCCATCATGGAAGGCGGTCGCATCGTGCAATGTGCGGAACCTCAGGACATCGTCCTGAATCCCGCGACGCCGTATGTCGCCGAGTTTGTGGCCCATATGAACCCGCTGAACGTCTTGCGCGCGATGGAGATCATGATTGAGCATTCCGGCCCCGTTCCTGCGGACGCCCGGGTTATCGCTGACACGACGCCCCTAAAGGACATCATTTCGATGCTCATAGAAGAGCAAAGCGAAATCATTGTTCTGGGGGCGGACGGGCCAATCGGCAAGATTGACGTCAAGGCCGCGCTGAGCTGCCTGTTGCGCACACAACAGGCCGAAGTCGCGGCGTAACAACCGGCGCCGGGGGCTATCTCTCTGGCGTCGCTGACCAATTTGCATCGGAGGTGTCGACCATGATCGCGCAACCCACTGCCAGCCATTTCGTCAATGGGGCTTATGTCGAGGACGAAAGCGGAGAGGCGCTGGATGTCATCTATCCGGCAACCGGCGGGGTGATTGCCAATCTGCACGAAGCATCGGCCGAACTCGTTGATCGCACCATTGCACAGGCGCGGGCAGCACAAAAGGACTGGGCTGCGATGTCCGGCACCGAGCGCGGGCGCATCCTGCGCCGGGCCGCCGACATCATGCGCACGCGCAATCACGAATTGTCAGTGCTAGAAACCTATGACACTGGCAAGCCGCTGCAGGAAACCACTGTCGCAGATGCCACGTCGGGGGCCGATGCGCTGGAATACTTCGGCGGGCTGGCCGCCAGCCTGACCGGCGAACATATCCAGCTGGGCGAAGACTGGGTCTATACGCGGCGCGAGCCGCTGGGCCTGTGCGTTGGTATCGGCGCCTGGAACTACCCCACCCAGATCGCCTGCTGGAAAGCCGCGCCCGCGCTGGCCTGTGGCAATGCGGTGATCTTCAAACCGTCCGAGGAAACCCCGCTATGCGCGCTGAAAGTGGCCGAAATCCTGACCGAGGCGGGCCTGCCCGCTGGCCTGTTCAACGTGTTGCAGGGCCGGGGCGAGATCGGCGCGGCGCTGGTCACGGATCCCAGGGTGGACAAGGTCTCGCTGACCGGGTCGGTCCCGACCGGGCGCAAAGTCTATGCCGCCGCCGCCGAAGGCATGAAACATGTCACCATGGAGCTGGGCGGCAAGTCACCGATGATCGTTTTCGACGACGCTGATCTGGAAGAGGCCGTCAGCGGTGCCATTCTGGGGAATTTCTATTCCTCAGGTCAGGTCTGTTCCAACGGCACCCGCGTGTTCGTGCAGAACGGCATCAAAGAGGCGTTTCTGGCCCGCCTGCAAGAACGGCTGGCCGGTGCCATCATCGGCGACCCGCAGGATGAGGCGACGAATTTCGGCCCTCTGGTCAGCGCCCGTCAGCTTGAGATTTCGCTCAGCTACATTGCCTCGGGCAAGGAAGAAGGCGCACGGCTGGTCTGTGGCGGCGAGCGGATCGACAAACCGGGCAACTGGATCACGCCTGCGGTTTTCGCCGATGTCAAAGACGACATGAAAATCGCCCGGGAAGAGATTTTCGGACCCGTGATGGCAGTGCTGGATTTCGACACCGAAGACGAGGTGATCACCCGCGCCAACGCCACCGATTTCGGTCTGGCCGCCGGGGTGTTCACCAATGACCTCAAGCGCGGTCACCGTGTGATCGCCCAGCTTGAAGCCGGCAGCTGCTTTCTCAATTCCTATAACGATGCCCCGGTCGAAGCGCCGTTTGGCGGCGTCAAGCAATCAGGCGTGGGCCGGGAAAACTCGAAGGCCGCGATCGAACATTACAGCCAGGTCAAGTCGGTCTATGTCCGCATGACCTCGCTCGAAGCACCGTTCTAAGGAGGATTCCATGGAGGCAGATTTTGTCATAGTTGGTGCAGGGTCGGCGGGATGCGCCATGGCGTACCGCCTGTCCGAGGCCGGATCATCCGTGATCGTCATCGAATATGGTGGCACCGATGCGGGCCCGTTCATCCAGATGCCCGCGGCCCTGTCTTATCCGATGAACATGTCGATCTATGATTGGGGCTTTTCGTCCGAGCCCGAGCCACATCTTGGCGGGCGCGAACTGGCCTGCCCGCGCGGCAAGGTGATCGGGGGATCGTCGTCGATCAACGGGATGGTCTATGTCCGGGGCCATGCCAAGGATTTTGATCACTGGGCCGACAGCGGCGCTGCGGGCTGGAGCTATGCCGACGTCCTGCCCTATTTCAAGCGGATGGAAAACTGGCATGACGGCGGCCATGGCGGCGACCCAGAATGGCGCGGCAATGACGGCCCCTTGCATGTCACCCGCGGCCCGCGAAAGAACCCGCTGTTCCACGCCTTTGTCGATGCCGGGAAGCAGGCCGGGTATCAGGTCACCGGCGACTATAACGGGGAACAACAAGAAGGCTTTGGCCCGATGGAGCAGACCGTCTGGAAAGGACGGCGCTGGTCGGTGGCAAATGCCTATCTGAAACCTGCCCTGCAACGCCCGAACTGCACGCTGGTCAAGGGGCTGGCAAACCGGGTGATCATCGAAGACGGCCGGGCAACCGGTGCCGAGCTGCAACGCGGATCGAAAACCGAGACCATCCGCGCCAAACGCGAGGTGATCATCTCGGCCTCGTCCATCAATTCGCCAAAACTGCTGATGCTGTCGGGCATCGGACCGGCGGCGCATCTGGCCGAACACGGGATTGATGTCGTCGCGGACCGCCCCGGCGTGGGTCAGAACCTGCAGGATCATCTGGAACTGTATCTGCAGATGGCGGCCAGCCAACCGATCACGCTGTACAAATACTGGAACTTGTTCTGGAAAGGTGCGCTGGGTGCGCAGTGGTTGTTCACAAAGACTGGCCTGGGGGCATCAAACCAGTTCGAAAGCGCGGCCTTCATCCGGTCGGCAGCGGGCGTCGATTATCCAGATATCCAGTACCACTTCCTGCCGATGGCGGTACGCTATGACGGTCAGGCCGCTGCCGAAGGGCACGGTTTCCAGGCGCATGTGGGGCCCATGCGATCGAAATCGCGCGGCACTGTCACCCTGCGCAGCGCCGACCCCAAAGAGGCCCCCAAGATCCTGTTCAACTACATGAGTCATGAGGATGACTGGGCAGAGTTCCGGACCTGCATCCGTCTGACCAGGGAAATCTTCGCGCAGGACGCGTTCAAGCCTTATGTGAAACACGAGATCCAGCCCGGAAACGCGGTCCAGAGCGACGACGAACTGGACGATTTCATCCGCCATGAGGTCGAAAGCGCCTACCACCCCTGCGGTACCTGCAAAATGGGGGCTGCAGATGATCCGATGGCCGTTGTCGACCCGGATTGCCGCGTGATCGGCGTCGAGGGGCTGCGCGTGGCCGACAGTTCGATCTTCCCGCGCATTACCAACGGCAACCTGAATGCCCCATCGATCATGACCGGTGAAAAAGCGGCGGACCACATCCTTGGCAAGCGTCTGGCACCGTCCAATGCCAAACCCTGGACCCATCCGGATTGGGAGAGCAGTCAGCGTTGATCTGGCCTCTCCTGCGGCGCGTCTGATGCTCCTCCCCACATTGCAGGCGCGCCGTTTTTTGGCTCACAGTACACAGTACGCCTGAGGACGGAGGATGTGGGTCCAAAAGCTGGTCGCCCTATGCGATCGGATTTACCTGCGCTCAGAACCACGTATGGTCGGGAACCGACCGGGCCAACACATGGCAAGCCCGGTCCGAGGGATCAGAAATTGAACATCACACCGAATGTAGCGCTGTAGATATTGTCTTCATCCACGATCGGGCTGTTCGAAACATCGCTGGGCAGGAAGTCGGCGCGCAGACCGCCCATCAGGGACCAGCTTTCGTTGATCGGCCGCACCATGCGGGCTTCGACAAACGGGATGATCACATCGCCGGGCGCATATTCCGGGCGCCCCGGGCGTGCCTCATCCGCGGAAACCCCCCAGACATAGCCGCTCAGATCTTCGCTCTGCCAGCCGGCACCAGCGCGCAGTTGCAGCATCGACTTGCCGATCTGCGTGCCATACCCGAAATCAAAGATCACTTCCTGACCATCATGCTCGCCCGTGACTTCCTGACGGAAGCGCAGGCCGGTATTGAAGCCTGCACCAAGATCATAACCAAGGATAAGTGCCAGATCCCCGGTAATCTCACGGTCAATCCCGTCAAGCTCGTCGGCATCGGTGTTGAACAAACCCGAGAAGCGAGGCAACAGGCCGACGGACAGTGTATAGCCGTTGCCCTTGTAAGCTTCATATTCAAGACCCAACGTACCGATGGACAGCGGACCTGTCTTATATGTCACCAGCGGATAGGGTTGGACCTGCGTTCCTTCACCGATATAGGGGTTGTTTGCGACACCGGCGATTACACCGATCTGCCAACCATCTGGCGGACCGCTGTCCTGCGCGGCACCGGAAGAGGCCAAGGCGGCAACGGCCAACGGGGATAGGAACACTGCTCGACAGTTGATCACGGAATCTTTCCTCTGCGTGAGATTCAATTTTTGGGCGTTTGTGTTGACCGATCTTCTGTGCCGGCATCGAACGTGGTCCAGACTCAAGCAATCGGTCGAGGGGTAGAGAACTCTAAAGTGGTGGGTTTGGCGACATAAATGACAAACGGTCAGATCCAAGTTGAACCACCCGACAAATGCAAAAACTCAGCCCGGGTATTCGAAGACTAATTTTCATCTAGATTAACCTTGTTTTGGCACAAAGACCTGCGAGTGCGCGTCGTCAGCCATCGCCGCGTTGAGTTGTTTAGTTCTTGGCGTCAGCTAGTTGCATCAAATACTCAGTGCACGTGCAAGTTCGTCAACACGCGCCAAATATACGCGAATGGTCTGTGGTATTCGTAAGCGGTATGTGT
Organism: Ruegeria sp. AF8; assembly: GCF_056541825.1. NCBI lineage: Bacteria > Pseudomonadati > Pseudomonadota > Alphaproteobacteria > Rhodobacterales > Roseobacteraceae > Ruegeria > Ruegeria sp. AF8. The sequence continues at coordinate 34,766 of NZ_JBQFYW010000026.1, forward strand.
GCAACCGTTGGCGATTAGGTGCGTTGTTTTCCTGTTTCGCAACACTTAAATATTCACGCTGAGACTCTTGATCCAGATCCAGCGATTCCATGACAAAACCCGTTCAACTCTACGGCACTTTACCTCAGACCGTTCAAAACGCGTTGATTTCAATCGTGTCGTTTGAGGGTTTGACAATTTGGAAGCTCATCCACTTCGTGGGCTGGTTCGTGGGCGGCATGGGTCTTCTTTTGACAGTGTTCGAGACTGGGCCCTATTCAGATTTGCCGATGTGGGCGGCATTCCTGATGTGGTCGGCGCTGCTGTTTGCAGGCAGTGCAATTTTGATCGGGGTCGCCGTTGCCAGCATCCTTGCCGGCCTTAGCATGCCCTGGCCTTTAATCTGTGCGGTGCTTTTTCTACCTTTGTTGCTGGCCCCCTTTTCTCTGCTGATTGGTCTCATGTCGGGAACAGATCGGCTTTCCGGCTCTCTTTCCAATGGTATTGTGATCAGCCTGCTTGACGAAGCCACCAATCTGGCGCTGCCATCAGTATTCCTGTCCTCAGTGCTTTGTGTGTTTGCTGTCTGGTTCGGCAAACTTCTGCAGGCCAATAGTGACAATAGCGGTGAGAAGTCAGAGGAAATCGTCCAACGACCGCGTCTCAGAGAAGCAATCCCGACTTTGCCAACCCGCCTTGGTGAAGATATTGTTCGGGTCGAAGCGCAGGACCACTATATCAGCGTGTTCACATCATCCGGACAAGCGACGTTAAAAATGTCGTTCTCCGATTGTGTTGACCGATTGCAGGATTTCAGCGGTGCGCAATGTCACAGATCGCATTGGGTCAGTTTCAGCCATATCCAGGAAATCCACCGCTCAGGAAGCGCTTATACCTGTATCCTACGCGACGGAACCAGCATACCGGTCAGCCGCAGACGCCGATCTGCACTAAATGTTTCGCCTTAATTTTGTAAGCTCTCAAAACATCTGTTGTTTGTCGGGCTTGTATGCCGCTTTCTGCGCGGATCCAGGCAGCCCGGTGTGGATTCTGCATCTGGCGCAGGCGGTCGCCATCATCCTCTTTGAAACTCTCTTTCCTTATCGTATGTTGATAGGTAACTACCCACGCTTTGAAAGAAGACAGCGAAGAATGCGAATTTCGCCAGATATACGGACGAAATATCTCCAATCGCTTCGTCGCATTGAAGTAGGCAAAAAAGAAACTCTTCTTTTGCAGGGGGAAATTAGCAATCTTGCCTACATCGTTGAAGAAGGGTGCCTACGTATTTGGCATAACAATGATGGGACGGATGTTACGCTTCAGTTCTTCTTTGAGAATGATATTGTTTCTTCGCTTGAAAGCTTTTTTCACGGTCGCCCGAGCAAATTCGGGATCGAAGCCGTTACGCCGACGGTTGTCAGAGCTATTGAGCGAACCACATTTAATAAACTGATGGCCCACTCGACAGAGTTCAGAGAGTTCATGTTCCGCGCGCTCGTTGATCGCCTTACTGACTACCAAAACCTTTTCCTCAATCGGATTATGGATAACCCAGAAAACCGATATCGCCACCTTTTGGAACACTCTCCTGAGCTTTTGGAAACGGTGCCGCTGCACTATTTGGCATCGTATCTGGGGATCACTCCAGTATCACTCAGCAGAATCAGAAAAAAGGTTGGCTTTCCTTAACAAATGATAACGCGGGTCGGGTTGAAATTTGGCATATTCCCTTAGTCGGAGATTTTAGATCTGACTATTTGGACTTGCACTCACTTGTAAACTGAAGAGCAAAACATGCATGAGCCCATTCAGCATGCGAAGCAGCTAAAGTTCCCGGAAAGAGGCATCTCATTCAGTGCGACAATTAGGATCGTCGCCTGTAGCGCATCGAAGTTGTTCACACGGTATCGCACCGGGGGGCGGGGATACTTGGTATGGTCAGCCTTTTCCTCTGTTTCTCGCGTGAAGCCTGAATCCGTCTCGTGCCAAACGTCATAAAAAATCACACGTGAACTTTCTTGTAGGAGACTTCATAGCATGAACACCATGCATGCATGGGTTGCCCGTTCTTACGGCGAGCCAAAAAATGTTCTTAACCTCGAAGAGGTGACAATAACCGAACCTAAGGGGAACCAGGTTCTTGTGCGAATTCTGGCATCCTCGCTAAACCCTATCGACCTGAGAATGGTACAGGGTTACGGATCACGGTTGCGGCGCCTGGCCGCGCCGGAAGAATTTCCCTTTATCGCCGGTCGTGACATCGTGGGAGAAATCGTTGCCATGGGTCCGGAAGCAATCAAGTTCAAAGTCGGTGACAAGGTCGCTGGGGTAAATGATATCAAGGAATCCGGCGCCCACGCCCAGTTCTCTGCAATCACCGAAACTTGTTTGGCGGCGGCACCGTCCAATGTTTCTCCTACCGAACTGGCTTCAATTCCGTATGTTGCCATGACAACCTGGAGTGCCTTGGTGGATCGGCTGAAACTCGATCCCCAAAACGCATCCGATAAACATCTGTTTGTCCACGCGGGTTCAGGTGGCGTTGGTAGCTTTGCAATACAATGGGGAAAATCCCTTGGAATGAAAGTTTCGACGACTTGTGGACCCTCCAACATTGGCTGGGTCAAAGGCCTGGGCGCGGACGTTGTTGTTAACTATCGCACGCAGGACTATCGCGAAATCGTCAAAGACGTAGACTTTGCCTATGACACGCTCGGCGGGTCATATGAAAAGGACACAGCAGCCCTGGTTAAGGAAGGTGGCGGTTACGTTTCCATCGTACACCAGCTTATGCCCTATACAGACCGCAGCGGGCTCGTTATCGGCGGGCTGCATGCTCTAGGGCGAGTTTTGAGCAAGAAAGTTCGCTATGGCCTGTCAGGTAAAAAATACGCTTGGTCCATCGCACAGCCCAATGAAGAAGGTATCGAGCATATAATGACTAAGGTAGCTAGCGGCCAAATAAAGCCTGTAATTGATCGCGAATTATCGATGGCGGATATCATTGACGGCTACGAGCACCTTGGCACTGGTCGCGCCAAAGGAAAAACCGTTTTGAAATGGCAGTGTGCCTGACGCGGTCCGCTCTGAGCTGACACTCTTTACGCTGCGGACAATGGCTCTTCTCTTCCGCGGGGCCATTCCTATACCGGTGGTCTCCATTCGATGGATAATCCCACCCACCAAAAAGTTTCAGAATGAGCAGTCAAACCCTTAAGGAGCAAAAGACCACCAACTGATCTTCCTACACCATTGCATAAAAGGGGGATCACCATCGATTCTATTTGATCTTGGTGCCGGAGCCATCGCCCGAAGTGAAATCGTCAATGCATCGCGATACTTGGACTGCGATGTTTGGCAACGATGGATCGGATAAGACCGCCGACGCCGTGTCGTGCGCCAGATAGACTGTACCATGTCACTCAGGCAGTCACTTCCGGCGAGAGGCTTTGAAAGGTAAGTTGCAGAAACCCAGATTCGGGATGCCCTCATAAACAATTCCCTGATCTTTGGTAAACCTGTCACCTTGGCTTTCGTCTGAGAAAAGAGGCAATCGGCCGGTCAACGGCTTCGCGCAACAAAGCCGTTTCAGTTGAAAATTCAAGAAATTTACAATTGTTAATGTTGCACTCTTTCATCTCTGCTAGCGCAGTTTTCGAACTGCGACGTTTCAATGCGCTGAAGCGGCCGGGTGAATGCAGCCTGCCCTAATAGAACTTACCGGAGCAGAACAACTGCAGCTGCTCACTTACAACACTCAACAAGGGATCACTCATAAAATGGTGCGCTACCTCAAACTTGTACCCATTCTCACCCTTGCCGTTCTGTCTGCCTGTAAAGAAGAGGAAGTGGACCAAAGCGCCATTGTTCGCGGGGTAAAGACCTTTCTGGTCACCGACACACAGTCAACAACCGCACGCCACTATCCCGGTGTTCTGGAGCCTGCCACGATCACGACCCTGTCCTTCGAGGTCAGCGGAACGCTTGAAGAGATGAACCTGTCGATCGGTCAAGCGGTCGAAACAGGCGATGTGCTGGTCGAACTGGATCCGACCCTGCTGCGCATTCGGCTTGAAAACGCACAAGCCGCCGTCGAGCAGGCCGAGGCGCAGTTCACCAATGCCGAACGGACACTGAAAAGGCAGCGCAGCCTGCTGGACCGTGGGGCAGTAACGCAGGTCTCGGTCGACAATGCCGAAACTGATTTCCTGGCCTCAAAAGCCTCGCTGGCACAGGCGAAGAAGGTTGTCGAGGCGGCGCAGGAAGACCTGACCAAAACCACGATTCACGCCCCCTATTCCGGGAACGTCAACTCGGTCGACGCGGATTCCTTTGCCACAGTCAGCGCGGGAACGCCTGTCGCCTCGATCTATGCTAGCGACAGTTTCGAGGTCTCGTTCTCGGTTAATTTCGAAGCTGCCAGCCAGATCGAAATCGGCGGGCCCGCAATCGTCAAACTGGTGGACCGTCCCCGGGTCAAGCTTGAGGCCGTCGTGACAGAAATCGGCAGCAGGGCCGACGTTGTTTCGGCCTATCCGGTCGTCGTTTCCGTGACCGACAATAACCCGATCCTCAAGGCCGGTATGGCCGTTGAAACAACGCTTGAATTCCCGCTGCCCGAAGCCGTTGGATATCTGGTTCCGCTGACGGCGGTCAGCACGGACCTGACCAACCTTGATCACGACGCAAACGAACAGACCGAAACGCTGGTCGCCTTCGTCTATGACGAAGACAGCGGCACGATCCGGCAACAGGAAATCGTTGTTGCGGGCCTTCGGGATAACTCTCTGATCGTCATTTCAGGGCTGCAGCCCGGTGATCGAGTGGCCTCGGCCGGGATGTCCTTCCTGCGCGACGGGCAGCCCGTCAAACTTATTGACAGCAAAAATTAATTGTAAGGCGAGGGTTTTCCCATGGGGTTCCTGACTCGGTTCGGCATTGAAAAGTCGCGACTGACTGTACTGGTCATGATCGGGGTGCTTTTGCTTGGGGCAATTTCGTATATTCAACTTCCCAAACGCGAAGACCCCGAAATCTCTCTGCGCACGGCGATTGCGGTGGCCCAGTATCCCGGCATGTCGCCGGAACGGGTCGAAGAGCTGATCGCAGAACCGCTGGAACGCGCGGGCCGCGAGATCGAAGAAGTCGAAACCATCGTCACGCTGATCACCCGTGGCCAAGCCGAGCTGAAGTTCGAGGTCTACGACTCGGTCCCCAATTCCGAGCTTGAGCGGGTCTATCAGGACATCCGCAACAAGATGAACGACTCGATGGGTCAGTTGCCGCAAGGCACAATTGGCCCGTTTGTGAACACCGATTTCGACGCGGTGGCCATCGCCACAATCGCCGTTACCGGCGAAGGGTTCACCTATGAAGAGATTTGGGATGCGGCGGAAGACCTGCAAAAGCAGATCTATACCCTTAGCGGGATCACCAAAGTTGCCATTGAAGGCCGTCAGGAAGAACGCATCTGGCTGGAGATTGACACCCGCAAGCTTGCCTCGGTCGGGGTACAACTGGATCGCCTATTGTCGGACCTGAGCGCCCAGAACGTCATCGTTCCTGCGGGCAATCTGGATGCAAATGGCGTCAACATCATGCTTGAGGCCAATGGCGATCTGAAAACCGTTCAGGACATCCGCGAGGTTCTGACCAAGGTTCCTGGGTTAAGCGGGCTGGTCCGTTTGCAGGACCTGCTGACCGTTCGGCGCGGCTATGTCGATCCGCCGGATGCTCCGATCTATTTCAACGGTGAACCGGCGCTATTGCTGTCGGTCGAGATGGATAACAGCCGCGATATCCAGACCATCGGCGATGACCTAAAGCAGCGCCTGCCCGAGTTCGAAGCGACGCAACCCATCGGAATTCAGTTTTCGATTTCGACCTTTCAGGAAACTAACGTCACCCAGGCCATCAATGGGGCGCTGACAAATGTCGGTCAGACCTTTCTGACCGTCTTTGTGGTCATGCTGGTGTTCCTCGGGCTGCGTCCTGCGTTTGTGGTGTCCTGCATCGTGCCATTTTCGGTGATGTTCTCGCTGATCCTGATGTCACGGGCAGGAATTCCGATCGAGCAGGTCTCGATCGCGGCCGTCATCATTTCGCTGGGTCTGCTGGTTGATAACGGCCTTGTCGTGGTCGAAGAGATTCAAAGCAGGCTGGATGCGGGTGAGACCCCGAGACGCGCAGCTGAAAAAGCTGGCACCCAGTTCTTTATTCCGCTGGCCGTGGCCTCGGTCACCACAGCGTCAGCCTTTATCCCGATGCTGATCCTTGAGGGTGCTGAGGGGGACTATGCCTTCTCGCTGGGTGCCGTGGTCGCCTTTATGCTGCTTGGGTCGTGGATCACCGCCCATTACATTCTGCCCTATCTGGCGACCTATCTTCTGCGCCCGTCGAAAAAGGCGCAGGCCGCGGAAGAAACCTGGCTGATCCGCTCCTACGGCAATCTGACCCGTTTCCTGCTGCATAAGGGCCTTTTGGTTGCCGGGGTGATTTACGGGATCATCCTTGCGGGCACGACAGTGTTTGGCTCGCTCAAGGGTGAGATGTTCCCTCTGGCCGAACGGGCCGAGTATCTGATATATCTTGAGATGCCACGTGGCACAGCGGTCACCGCCACGCGGGACGAGGCGCTGGCGGTTGACGCATGGCTGCGCGATCCTGAACGGAACCCCGAAGTCGTCAGCACCACCCTGTTTGTGGCCAGCGGCGGTCCCCGGTTTTTCCTGACACTGGACCCGGCAGATTCTGATCCGGCTAATGCCTTTTTCGTGGTCAATACCAAGGATTTCGAAAGCGCCGTCGCCGCCGCCGAACGCGCACGCAACTATCTGGTCACCCAACGCCCGGCCGCCAGCTATCGCATCACGCGCCTTGCCATGGGCGGCGAGGAATCGGGCATTGTGGATGTTGAAATCACCGGCCCTGACGCCGATGTTCTGGTCGGCCTTGCGCGCAAGGTTCAGGATGCGTTCGACACGGTGCCCGGCGCAATTCTGAACAAGAATGACTGGGGCAACAAAACCCTCAAATTCACTGTTGAGATCGCCCAGGACAAAGCGCGTGAATTTGGCGTGACCTCAAAAGATGTCTCGGAAGTCATGGAGGTCTATTTCTCGGGCGTTCCCTATTCCGAGTACCGCGATGGCGCCGATTCCATCCCGATTGTTGTACGTGCGCAAGAACCGTTCCGGGACAGTCTGGAAGACCTGGAAAACCTGTCGATCCCGGCGGATGGTCGGTTGATTTCATTGGCGCAGATCGCGGATTTCGCGCCCAAGTTCGAATTCTCTCAGCTGCGCCGGGAAAATCAGGTGCGCAAGATCACGGTATCGGGCAAAAGCGCCTATCTGTCCGCCGCCGAGGTCGAAGCATGGGTGGCCGAGGATCTTTCGGAGCTATCACTACCGCCGGGATATCGTCTCAACCTGGGTGGGGAGACAGAGCGTAGCGCCGAGATCAACGGGCTGCTGCTGGCGGGCATGCCTGCGGCTTTGCTTGTGATGCTTGCTGCACTTATGTTCCAGTTCAATTCGGTCCGACGGGTTACGCTGACGTTTCTGACAGTCCCAATGATCCTGATCGGTGCACCTACAGCTTTATTTCTAGCTTCACAGCCGCTGTCATTTTTTGCGATTCTGGGGCTGATCTCTTTGATGGGCATAATAATCAACAACGCAATTGTGTTGATCGACCAGATCGACATTGAACGCGAAACATTGGCTCTGGACGACGCGATTGTGGTCGCTGCAAAGAAAAGGGTCACGCCGGTGATGCTGACATCGCTGACCACAACCCTCGGTCTCGTGCCGATGGCGCTCAATGGCGGCGCCCTGTTCGAACCGATGGCAACACTGATGATCGGCGGCTTAATCGTCGCTTCACCACTGACCCTGATGTTTGTTCCATCTGTGTACCGACTAATGTTCGCCATGGATGAGCGGAAAAGGGTAGCTGCAGCAATGACGTCTTGATCCACAGCTGTAATTTTGCTGCCCTGGCTTACTCTCGGCCAGAAAGATGAAGAGTAAGATCGTTGAAGTCAAAATCGGGCACGGTGTTTGGGGCTGCACAAGCTTTCAGTTTGGACAAAGCAGCTAGGGATCTTTTACGAAGTTTCTTTCTGCGCAAAGATTTTACACCGAACTTACGGCCTACGCCGCCAGTTCTGCAAATTGACGAAAACGGACAGATTCCGAGCGTGAGTGGTTGTGAAGGTGTAGACGCCCCCGCTGGCCTCGATGTGCCATTGTGGGTTTGCAAACAACCTGAATGGAGGCGTCTATGGAAGAGATT
>NZ_JBQFYW010000027.1:0-42254 GCF_056541825.1 Ruegeria sp. AF8
TTCAAAGGCCGCGCAACAGGCCGAACACATGTCAGTACCCGAACCAATGCAATTGCCGGCCAAATTACCTCTTGCGTTTTGGGCGTCTACACATGTTGCAAAGTTTTGACCATTGACGCTCGCTTCGCCAGCAGGTGAATGACTATCGGATTAATCAAGTCGAAAGTCTGTTCATGATCTCTTTCAAAGGTGCACAATAAGGGAAGCCAACCCAACCCATATTTGGGAGTCTCATTATCCTAAATTGCTGCCCATTGGCTCTAAACAGTTTTGGATCTCGAAATTTGCGAGTTTGCACAGCCAAATTCTGTTAAATAATGCTGCTACCAGCTATCGGTTTAAGTTTCATTTGCGATAGTTGAGCTACTCAGCTTCAAAGAGCTGGCACGTTCTCACATTCAAGCCCTTAGCGATCTGAATGATCGTTTTTACCCAGGGGTTTCTTCCCCGCGCTCAATCCCACCAATATAGGTTCTGTCTAACTCCACAAAATAGGCAAAGCCTTTCTGGGAAAGGCCTTTCGCCTTTCTCAGTTCTCGCACCCGACGTCCGAATGCTCGTATCCGCGATCTAAGCTTGCGATCGCTGTATTGTTGCTCTGATGGCGTGCGTTGTCGTGGCGCATCCGCGACGTATCTGTCCCATAGGGTATCCTTCCATTCCGTAGAATGGATGGCACCATCAAACCTTGGGATTAAACACCTAGCCACTTCCGAAAAATTCATTGACGGAGCACATGCACCGAACACTGAGCGTGGCGAACAACGAGGGCTGCCGTTGAGCCCAGGAAGAATTCCTTCATTCCGGGTCTATGCGAAGCAAGGACGATACAATCGATGCCATGTTTGTTTGCATACTCGGTGATTGCTCGGCCAGCTGATTGGCTCTCGATCAAGACTGAAGAAACGCTGGTTTCTCCCTTCAAACGTTCGGCTAAACTCGCCTTCGCTTTTTGGAGAGATTTTTCGGCGATATCTTCGTCCATATAGTACATTATCTGCCTGTTCGGCGGTTCGTGAATATGCGCCGCAGTGATTTTTCCACCTTCGGATACGAGAGCGTGTGCCGCCGAGAGTGCGTGATCACTGATGCCATGCTCAAGAGACAGCGCTACTAAGATGTTATTGTACATTTCAAACCTCTAGTTACAGGTTTCCGTTTTCTGCTGCTAACTTGTCTCTCCCACTTGATCTTTGAGAGAGCTCTCAGGCACCCCAGTCGTTTGATTGGGGTGCGCGCAATTTTATTTTGTCTTGCACTTTCCCGCGGCTACCTGCTGAGCAGGAGGTCCGGCAAGAAGAGAGCCAATTCTGGTACGAAGGTTGTCAGCATCAGCGTGGGAAGCCAGGCAAAGACAATGAAGATCAAAGTCGGCCACAGCATGCGCGAAACCGGCTCATCACAGACCTGAGCGCCAAGATAGAGCAGTGGCGCTGTAGGCGGTGTAATGTTTGCCATACCCAGGTTCACGCCAATCACAGCCGCAAAATGGATCGGATCCATGCCAGTGCTCTGTGCAATAGGCAGCAAGATTGGTGTCGCCAGAAGCAGGCCCGAAATATCATCCATTAACATCCCGATCAGGATCAAAACGATGTTGATCATCAACAAGACCACAATCGGGTTATTCGAAACAGAATAGACCATATTTTTGGCCAACTGTGGGGCACCTTGCGCGATCAAGTTGTCGGATACGATCAGGACCATGAAGATCATGACCATGACCACGCCAATAGTTACGCCTGAGTTCTGAATGGTCAGTACAAGGGTTTTCCAAGTCAGACCACGGTAGAAGTAAATCGCAATCGGGATTGAGTAGACGACGGCGATACCAGCGGCTTCGGTTGGTGTCATGATGCCGCCATAGATTCCACCCAGAATGATAAGAGGCATCATCAGTGCCGGGCCGGCCAGGCGTGTCTGTACTCCGAACGTTGGCAGGAATGGCTTGGGGCGCTCTGTCAGCTTAATTTCGTCGTATTTCCGCAGCATGAACTGATTGACCACAATCAGAAGTGTGATCAGGATGAGCGCCGGTAGAACCGTAGATAGAAAGCACTTCAGAACGTGTTGCTGCGCGACCCAGCCATACAGGATCATCGTGGAGCTTGGCGGGATCAAAAGACCCAGCGGACTTGCCGCTACGATTAGCGCTGCCGATTGTCCACCCGGATAATTTGCCTTTTTCAGGTGAGGCATCATGATGCCCCCAATGCAGGTAAGCGTCGCATTCGCACTACCGGAAATGGAGCCAAATACCCCACAGGCCAATACCCCTGCGGCGCTCAGACCACCTTTGACATGGCCGATAAACATTTCCGCCAGCGAGACAAGGGGAGCTGCGATCTTACCTTTTTCCATGATGCCGCCAGCGATCATGAAGAGCGGGATGGCCAGAAGTACCAGTGAACGGATGCCTGTAGAGCCGGTCGGCAGATAACCGGTAATCGATTGATCTCCAACAAGGGCGATGAATATCAAGACAGCTCCGAATGCCACATACACGCTGACGCCCAGAAGCAGCATAAAGCAGACAATAAGGAGACTTCCGGTAATGATCATTGGACTTCTCCCTTACGCATTTCTGATCTCAGGGGCAGACCGAGCCCCTTGCGGATATGCACGTACAGATAAGCAGCGGTGAACGTTGCCATGAAGCCAAAGGCAATCATGATTCCAATCCGCCAAGTGACAAACGGTATTCGCAATACGGGAGTTGCGCGTAGCCGCGGAAACGAGAAATCATCAAGAAGAGAGACATAACACGCATACATAAGGAACAAGATCACCAGCACCTCAATCGAGAGGACGATGAATCCGCGCCACCAGATCAGTCGAGGATTTTGGATCACGATGCCAAGAATATCCGCGTTGATATGCAGATTGCGCGCTGAGGCCAGAACGGCACCTGCAAAAAAGCCTATGATACTGATGCCCAGAAGCCATTCTTCGTAGGCAAATAGATCGCCGCCAAATCCATACCGGATGACAACAACGGCCCCAAATGTGAACGCCATCAAGAACCCGGAAAGCATGACAATCTGCCTCATGACAAACGCCACCGCTTTCAACGGATATCCAACAACTACCGGCAGTTCGTCAGTGATTTTTTGCGAGCTCTTCTTTTCAGCGCTTTCGACAATCACAGGACGCTCAGCTTCTGAACTAGACATCTTTCTCCCTCCCTTTGTTGAGCTAAAGATCAAGAAAGGGCCAACTGATGTGTTGGCCCTTTCCCTTAATTTTATTGTTGCTGATTAGCTGCCAGCAGGCGGTCGATGATGTCCTGACCGACGTTTTGTGCCATCGCGGGCCAGACTGTCTCTTGAACATGAGCCGCCATCGCAGCTTGCTCCTCATCGTTCAGGCGCAGGATGGTGTAGCCTTTGTCGAGCAGTTTCTGACCGAAAACGTCGTCATTCTCACGGTTGTAAGCAAAGAAGTCTTTGGACGCTTTGGTCATTGCTGCCTGCAGCGCATCACGCTGTTCGTCGTTCAGCTTGTCGAGTGTCCGCTGCGACGCGTAGAAAGTTGTCAGTTCCGATATTGAGTTGTACTCGACAAAATGGGTGCCAACATCCGACTTGGCGAAGATCGAGTAGGTCGCGGTCTTGGTGCAGCAGATCGCCCCATCGACGATACCGGCCTGAAGCGCCGGGAAGATGTCGCCCCATGCCATGGTCGTCGCCTGGTAACCCAGCTCTTCGACCATCGACTTCACGACACTGGACGACCAAACACGAATGTTCATGCCCTTGTCGTCAAATGTGTTCCAGTTCCCGGGCTCTTGCGACGCGACGATGCCGATGAACCCTTCAGGGTTCTGCGCCATCACGCGAACACCGTATTCGTCGGTGATCTCTTGCAAGATGGTATTGAATTCGGAATCCATGTTGAGCAGGGTCTTTTCCATGTCATCCCATCCGCCCAGCAGGAACGGCATAGACAGGAATTCCAGGCGTGGATCGGTATCGGCATAGATGAACGCCGATGCCAGGTCGATATTTCCGCGTGCGACGTCTTCGAATAGCGCCTCACCGGAGCCCAGCTGGTTGGCCGGGAATACTTCGATCGCCAGGCCGACATCCGCAGCTGCGACGTCCGCTGCGACTTGCTCCATCATCTTCGTGCCCTGATGATCGATCGGGAACACGCCGGCAAAACGCAGTGTCATGTCATCTGCTGTAGCAGCTGTTGATATTGTGGTTGCAGCAAGCAAAACGGCACCGCCCATCGCGCCGAGGGCGCGGCGGTTAATCTTCGTAGTCATTAAGGTTTCCTCCTCGGTATTGAGTTTCCTGCTGCACCACGTGCAGCAAGACCTTTCTTTGCCTCAAATCAGCAAAGTTCCGGGGCGACGAACTCGTATCCGAGATCATCGGCCACAGCCTTGTACGTCACCTTGCCATGGGCCACGTTCAGGCCGTTCATCAGGTGACGATTATCCGCAAGCGCCTGTTTCCAGCCATTGTTGGCAATGGCCAGAGCGTGCGGCAGCGTTACGTTGTTCAATGCGTAGGTCGAAGTCCGGGCGACTGCGCCCGGCATGTTGGCGACACAGTAATGAACAACATCGCCGACAACGTAAGTGGGCTCTTCGTGAGTGGTGGCTTTGGACGTTTCAAAGCAGCCGCCCTGATCGATCGCCACGTCCACGACGACCGCACCGGGTTTCATTTTCGAGATCAGCTCGCGCGAGACCAGCTTGGGCGCAGCAGCGCCCGGGATCAGAACCGCACCCACAACCAGATCGGCGTTGGTGACCTCTTCTTCCAGTGCAGCTTTGGTCGAATAGACAACTTTGGCCGACGCCTCGAAATGGTTCTCCAGCTTCTCAAGAACGGCGGGGTTGCGGTCCAGAATGGTCACGTCCGCGTGCAGGCCGACGGCCATTTGGGCCGCGTTGAAGCCAACGACACCACCGCCGATAACCACGACCTTGCCGGGCTTCACACCGGGCACGCCGCCCAGCAATACGCCCAGACCACCCTTGGCCTTTTCCAGCGCACTGGCACCGGCCTGGATCGACATGCGGCCTGCAACCTGGCTCATCGGTTTCAGCAATGGCAAGCCGCCATTGTCGTCGGTGACGGTCTCGTAAGCGATGCAGACCGCGCCCGAATTGATCAGATCCTTGGTCTGCTCCGGATCAGGCGCCAGATGCAGATAGGTGTAAAGGATCTGGCCTTCGCGCAGCATGCCGCGTTCCACGGCCTGAGGTTCCTTTACCTTCACGATCATCTCAGCATTGGCAAAGATGTCGGCAGCAGTTTCCGCAATCTCGGCACCAGCGGCGCGATAGGCGTCGTCGTCCGCGCCAATGCCAACACCGGCGTTGGTTTCTACGACGACGTTGTGGCCGTGCGAGACCAGTTCCGCGACACTTTCGGGGGTCAGGCCGACGCGATATTCGTGGTTCTTGATTTCCTTGGGAACACCAATGAACATGTGTTTCACTCCTTGGATCGGATGTTCATTTCGCCGTCGGCATGACGAACTCGGCACCTTCCGAGATGCTTTCGGGCCAACGCTGCATGATGGATTTCTGCTTGGTGTAGAAACGAACACCCTCTTCGCCATAGGCATGCATGTCGCCGAACAAGCTTTTCTTCCAGCCGCCAAAACCGTGCCAGGCCATCGGAACCGGGATCGGAACGTTGACGCCGACCATGCCGACCTGAACCTGCTTGCCAAACTCACGTGCAACATTGCCGTCGCGGGTGAACAGCGACACGCCGTTGCCGAACTCGTGGTCGTTGATCAGTTGCAGGCCTTCGACGAAGCTTGAGACGCGGACGCAGGACAGAACCGGGCCGAAAATCTCTTCCTTATAGATTTTCATGTCGGGGGTGACGTTGTCGAACAGAGTTCCACCAAGGAAATAGCCTTCTTCGTGCCCTTCGACGGTGTAGTCGCGGCCGTCGACCAGCAGGTCAGCACCTTCTTCTACGCCAGCGTCGATGTACCCTTTGATGCGGTCACGTGCGGCGGCAGTGACAATCGGGCCCATCTCGGCGTCCAGTTCGAGGCCGTTTTTGACCTTCAGGGTTTCGGCACGTTCCTTCAGGACCGGCATCAGCTTGTCGGCGGCATCGCCAACCAGCAGGGCAACCGAGATCGCCATGCAGCGCTCTCCGGCCGAGCCATAGGCCGCGCCGATTAGTGCGTCGGCTGCCTTATTCATATCGGCGTCCGGCATCACCAGCATGTGGTTCTTTGCGCCACCCAGCGCCTGAACGCGCTTGCCGTGACGCGCACCGACCTCGTAGATATAGTTGGCAATCGGTGTCGAACCGACGAAGGACACGGCCTTGACGTCGTCATTTTCCAGCAACGCATCCACGGCGACCTTGTCACCTTGAACGACGTTGAACACGCCGTCCGGGAAACCGGCCTTCTGCATCAGATCCGCGTAGAGCAAGGATGCGGACGGATCGGTCGGAGACGGTTTCAGGATAAAGGTATTGCCTGCGGCGATGGCGATCGGGAACATCCACATCGGCACCATGACCGGGAAGTTGAAGGGAGTGATCCCGGCGACAACACCCAACGCCTGACGCGTGGTCCAGTTGTCCATGCCAGTGGAGACTTGCTCTGTGTAATCGCCCTTTAGGAGTTGCGGGATACCGCAGGCAAACTCGATGATGTCGATGCCGCGCTCAACTTCACCCTGCGCATCTGTGAACACCTTGCCGTGTTCGACAGTGATGGCGCGGGCCAGATTGTCCTTATGCTCGCGCACCAGGGCCAGAAAATTGTTCATCAGGCGGGCGCGGCGGATAGGCGGTGTGTTTGACCACTTCGGGAACGCGGCTTTGGCCGCGGCCACTGCGTCGTCGACAGTCTGGACGTTCGCCAGTGACACCTCGCCGGTTTGCGCACCGGTTGCGGGATTGAAAACCGGCTGAGTATTCTCACCGGATGGCGCAGTGATTTGACCATTAATGTAGTGGCCGATCAAAGCGATCGGGGATGCATCTTTCATGATGTCAGTCCTTTTTGGGGTTAGAAGTCAGGGGTTATGGCAGGTCAGCCAATACCTCTCCAAGTGTTTGACAAAGTTTTGTTATTTCGGGTTCCGATATGATCAGAGGTGGAGACAAGGCGATGATGTCACCTGTGACACGGATCATTATTCCGGCGTCCCAGGCTCGTTTCATTGCATCATAACCCCGTGCCCCAGGCGCGCCCTCTCGTGGTGCAAGCTCGACCGCGCCCACCAATCCCAGATTGCGGATATCGACTACGTTCGGCAGACCTTTGAGGCTGTGAAGCTGATCCTCCCAGGGCTGCGATAGCAATGCAGCGCGGCGGAACAAATCATTCTGCTTGTAACTCTCCAGCGTAGCCAGCGCAGCAGCGCAGGACACAGGGTTGGCGGAATAGGTATAGCCATGGAACAGCTCAATCGGCGCATCTGCGTTTTCCATAGCCGAGTCATAGATGGCATCGGAAACGATGACCGCACCCATCGGAATAACGCCGTTGGTCAGGCCTTTGGCGGTTGTGATGATGTCCGGCGTCACATTGAAGTACTCCGATGCTGTCGCCGCACCCAAACGACCGAACGCGGTGATGACCTCGTCGAAAATCAACAGGATGCCATGGCGGTTGCAGATTTCGCGCAGCTGCTTCAGGTATCCTTTCGGCGGCAACAGCACACCGGTGGACCCGGCCATCGGCTCAACGATTACTGCTGCAATCGTCGACGCGTCATGCAGCGCAACCAGTCGTTCCAGATCGTCTGCCAGTTCCGCGCCATGTTCCGGACACCCGCGTGAGAATGCGTTTTTCTCCGGGTCATGCGTGTGGCGCAGATGATCGACGCCAGTGAGGAGCGTCCCGAAGTGCATCCGGTTCTTCACGATGCCGCCGACTGAGATGCCGCCGAAGCCAGTGCCGTGGTAACCACGCTCACGCCCGATCAAACGCGTACGTGCCCCGTCACCGCGCATCCGATGGTAATGCAGCGCAATCTTGAGCGCCGTGTCGACAGACTCAGAGCCGGAGTTGGTGAAGAAAGCGTGGTTCATTCCCTCAGGCATCATCGCTGTCAGCTTTGCCGACAACTCAAACGCCTGAGGGTGGGAGAACTGGAAGTTCGGGGCGTAATCCAACTCGTGCACCTGTTTATGCACGGCTTCAACGATCAGCGGATCACGGTGACCTGCATTGACGCACCACAGCCCGGCGGTGCCATCCATGACCTTGCGCCCATCAGAGCTGGTATAATACATCCCTTCGGCCGACTGGATCATACGGGGCTCGCGAAGGAAATCACGATTGGCTGAAAACGGCATCCAAAACGATGACATTGTGTTGGGTTGATCGAGCACGTCCATTCCTCGTGAAGCAGATTTTCATTTGGTGCCAAATCCTTGCAAAGTTCAGACACTCCGCACACCCGGATTTATTGAAATCTGTAAGCTATTGAAAAACAGAGTGACGGCATGCTAAATGCTTTCGATCAAAAGCGAGAAATCATTGAGGTAACGGTTTTGGCATCGGATTTGGAAACGGCTCGTCGCCTAAAACTGATTCGAACAACTAAAGGTCTCAGTCAGCGAGAGATGGCCAAACGCGCGGGAGTGGGTAGCGGGACGATTTCTCAAATCGAAAGTGGATCAACCCAGCCTTCGGTGGCACTGCTCAAGAAGATCCTCGCAGGTGTCGACGTCAACCTGGGGTTTTTCTTCAGTTTCGAATTGCAGAACGAAGACAGCTTCTATTTTCCTCACAGCAGCATGTGCGATCTTGGATCCCCTGGTGTTTCCTATCTTCTTGTCGCCGGCGAACGCCGAGACAGAAAACTACAGATGCTCATAGAAGAGTATGATGTCGGCGCTGACTCGGGTCGCGCAGAACTGTCGCATGAAGGCGAGGAATGCGCGGTTGTCATAGAAGGTCGGCTTGAAGTGACGGTAGATGGGCAGTCCAGAGTGCTAGACCCGGGTGACGCATATTACTTCTCGAGTATATTGCCCCACCGCTTCCGAAACGCTGGTGATATTCCCTGCAAGGTAATCAGCGCTTGCACCCCTTCATCATTTTGAATCGCAAAATCCACTATAGTATATTAGGCATTGCCAACTTGTTTGCGCGTTCTGAACTGGTTACCGCTCACGCATGAAGATACCGAGCAAAATACCGCGCCTGAAGGGTTTTCGTTTTCCACCAACTCATACCATCACGCCTGAGCTGATGCCTTCGACCTCTGGAACGACTATGCTGCCGAATTGACCACCTGACAGGCTGGGCAGGCCAACCTGTTAAATTCGGTCAAAACAAGTTGGCAATCACGGCGGATGATTTCCATCAGGAGATGGGACGCCTTGTCAGAGCTTTGTTGTTCGGCCTTTCGAAAGCTTCGACCCAACAATTTATCGAACATATCCAGTGCAAGATCGGTGAGTTGTTCTTCAGGCCGAAAGCAGGCGGCCGACAAAACCGCCCACAACCATGGCAAGGCCATACGCCTTAGGTTTTGCACCGTGGTCCGCAAGCCTTCACCGGCCAGATTGTCGAGTGCCAATATCGAGATATTCTTACGCAAACTGGCGGGCAACCCGATCGCCCGGACCACCGTCAGGCGATCCAGAACAGCCTTGATGGATTTGGCGGAAGCTGATTTAGGTGCCGCCTTCAACCAACTCAGCGTCGAAACCTCGCCCGATTCAGGTGGAGCAATCAATGCACGCAGGGCGTCGTGGTGATCCGAATGCAGGTCTCGGGTCAGAGCGGAAATCCTGACGTTTTCCGCGCGCTGGATTGCGTGCCTGACAATCAGTTCAACGGTGCGGCGCGCCGGAACCAGGATACGCCGCCTTCTCAGTTCTTCGATCAGCGAGATTGCCAAGGGCGCTGGCCGCGGGTCTTCTCCTGCAGATGGTGTCAGCCAATGAACAAGCTCCAGCACAAGAGATCTTGTGAAAGCTTGTTGGCCGAACCGAACCATGATTTGCGCGATATGTTCGCGTCGCGTCTGCGAGCGTCGATCATAGACCGCGACATCGGAGGCGCTGGCATCAACCTGATCTGCAAGGAAGGCCAGCATAAAGTCGTTGGGCTGTTCTCCAACCTCTCGAACCCGACCTAGGTGGTACAGATAAGTGTAGTGGCTTGAGATTATAAATCGTTGGGCGCGAGATTATCGCTGATTCTGGCCCAGATTATTTGAGACTGTAAATCGGTTTGGGATCAGATTGCTCGCGACTGGGCTCAGAGAAATTGAGACGAGCTCACATTGCTGAGATTGGATGCAGTGGTCTGAGATTACCGAAAACAAGAACGAGCTGACGTTGGTACGACCACAGGATACGAGAACCTAACCTGAGTTAATAATCAGGAGCAATGCGTAGACCATGCTTCCTTCACAATCCAAACAGATTCAAGATTTAAAGCCATAAAACCGTCTGAGGTACAACCGGCGAAGATAGAACAGCGCTGCACCAAGGCCCATGGCAATCAATCCGGTTGTGACGCCCGCCATCAAATGTTGGAAGGCGGGCACAACATAGTAGGTATCGCCCGTCGCGATTGCATCCGATGCTGCCGGAACAAAACGGCGTTGTATCACGTATGTGTTGGCTGCAATAAGAACGAGTAACAGACCATGAAGGATCAAAGCCCATTGCAACAGGTAAAGGGCGAAATCCATGATCTGGCGTACGCTTTTCACCCTTTTGTGCTCATGATGCGGTCAAGTTCACTCAGGTTTAAAGGCTCACATGCGAGGTTTTTCTTGTATGAGACAAATGGCAGCCAAAGGAAAGGCTACCTCATCCAAGAAAATTCGCTAGGGCAATACTTTTCATCAGTTTTGTTTTTTGTTACGTATGTTTCCGAAAGTACTTCGTAGAAGTCGTCGAGATCATCTCCCCAAATCCCAAGGTCTTACACAACACGAGTCTCTGAGGACAACCCAGAAACTTCATTTTCTGAGTAGCCAAATTTCTTTAGAGATTCCTTGGTTCTGGGGGGATTGCCTTTTCGATTATGAGAGATCTCGTTTTAAGTGGTTTTCCTGTGAATGAAAGCCACGGTAACAATTGCGGCGAAGCCGGGAAGCCAAAAGAAAGTTAGCAAGGAAAACGGCAAGTGATCAAGCAAGTATGCAGAAATACTGCCTGGCAGGAAACCTCTAAGTGGTTGCTGCCAAGTGAAATCCAGAAGTGCTGGCAGGGTCAATATTGTTGTAATAACAGCGGCTTTCCATCCCAATATTTTGTTGAGAGTTAAAAAAACTAATGGAGGTAGAGCGCAAATGACAATGGAGTTAAACCCTATTTCCTGCTGGGGTGCGGCGTAACTTGCTAAATAAAGCCAAACAACGAAGACGGTCAGAAAGACAGCTGCTCCCCACAACACGTGCTTTTTATTTAATGTCACCAAAGGATACTACCTCCCCGGCTGCGGAATGCGGCGGAGGCGCCGTTCAAGTCTTGATGGGAATCTTGTCGTTCTGAGATTTCTAAATGGCCCTATTCCATCTAGAACACCGGAGACAGATTTTGCGCATCCAAATAGTTTTTTCATCACATGATCTCCCAATCTTTCACGCCAGCCAAGGGCTTCGGCTTTCTGGATCATAATGCGGTTCTGGTTGCTGAGATACCGATACCTGTCATGCAGGCTGACGGGCACGGCACTGGAATTCGGGTAGCGTTCGATAAATTCGGTGCGGACAAGATTGTAGTAGGCTGACCCTTTCTTGACCACTACGTCGGCACAACTCGGGGGTTCTGCCGCAAACTCCGTCGCCAACTGTCAGATCAAACGCAGTTCTGGTAACGCGTGCTGGAACATGACAGGGGGAAATCCGTGACTATCTCTTTCAAAGGCGCGCATTTTCCGAAAGACGTGATTTTGCACGCGGTGTATTTCTATCTTCGTTATTCTGTGTCCTACCGGGATCTGGAAGAAATTCTGGCCGAGCGTGGCGTCAAGGTAGATCAGGCGACGCTGAACCGCTGGATCGTCAAATACGCACCTCTGATCGCCGACCGAGCACGTCGCCAGAAGCGTTGCTGCGATCGGTCCTGGCGAATGGACGAAACCTATGCGCGCGTCAAAGGAGAATGGGTCTACCTATACCGGGCGGTCGACAAACACGGTAAAACCCTTAACTTCTTGCTGTCCAAACGGCAGAATAAAGCTGCGGCGACAAAGTTCTTCGCTCGTGCGCTCGAGGTAAACGGGCTCCCAAGAAAGATAGTGATCGACAAAAGCGGCGCCAATACGGCCGGTATCAAAGCCTTCAACAAGATGTTGAAAGGTTTTGGTTGTCCGATCCCAATCGAGATACTGAGGCGGAAACTCCAAAATAACATCATTGAACAAGACCACCGATTTATCAAACGCCGGATCCGCCCAATGCTCGGTTTCAAGTCATTCGCCTCCGCTTCTGCAACGCTTGACGGGATTGAAGTTGCGCACATGATCCTAAAGGGTCAGTTCGGACTCGGAACCTGTCCGTTCAAGCAGTTTGCGGAACTAGCCGTCTAAACTCAGCAACTTCCGGCAAGCAATCATACTTCAGAAAAGAATGCGACAATGCCCGTGGCCTTCGCATCAAACCGCGTGGGATAACGCGTATCACATTGTGATGTGGGGCGATCCAAAGTAGTCAACTCGCGGCTTGCCCCGCAAAAAATAGGCGCCTCTACGCGCTGAAGAACGCCAGATATGGGCAAACTGAACAAGAAGAAAATTATGCACGCAGAGGCCCAAGTTGAACGGAAGAAATGTCGAAGAACTGAAATCCAAGGCAATTTGCTCTGATTGCATATCCGAACCTTATCTGTCCGAAGTGATAACCGCGGAAGGAGATGACCGAGATTGCAGTTATTGCGGGGATGCCGACGTCGCGGTTGATCTCGACACGTTGGCGGACAAGGTTGAGCTGGAGTTCACACACCATTTTATCCGCACCTCCGGTGAGCCGGATTTTTTTCAGTACCTAATGCGGAAAGACAAGGAGAGCGACTACCAATGGTCTCGCGAGGGGCAAGAAACGGCCTATGCCATCATGGATGTCGCGCAGATTTCTGAAACCGCCTTTGATGTCCAAGCCATCCTGAAAGAGCGACATGATGATTTCGACGCATCTGCAGCCGGGATTGAAACCGAGTTTTCTTCGGGCGCGCGTTACGAGGAGATCATGCCCGACGACGACGCATGGTATAAGGAATGGCGCAAATTTGAAGAACTGATCAAGACCGAAGCCCGGTTCTTCATCAGGACCATCGCATCCTATCCCGGACGGCTGTTTGATCATATCGACGAGATGCAAACCAGGGACGGCAAACCGCTCGTAGTAGACGCGGGTCCGGATTCAAAGATCACACACCTCTACCGGGCCAGAGTGTTTCAATCCGATGATCCACTGAAGACGGCAATGAAGCGCCCTGACAAGGAACTTGCCGCCCCGCCCTCACATGTTGCCGGCGCAGGGCGTAGGAACGCCAAGGGCATCTCCGTGTTTTATGGCGCGACGAAGCGGAAAATTGTGCTGGCAAAGGTGCGCTCACCCGTCGGAAGCCAGGTGCTTGTCTCGCGCTTCGAAATTACCCGTCCGCTGAAGCTGCTTGATTTGTCTGCCGTCGGCAATGTGCGGGAGATCGGTAGCATATTCGATCCCGGTTTTGCCAACCGTCTCGGCCGTATGCTGTTTCTGAGCACGTTGAGCGACCTTATGGCTCGCCCTGTCATGCCAGATGATCAGGACACCGAATATCTGCCTACCCAGGCCGTTGCCGATTACCTGGCGACGGAAAGTTGTCGCTCGACGGTATACTGTTCCCATCAGTTCAGATCGGAGGCAAGGGCCGCAACGTGGTGTTGTTTCACGAGGCATCACGATGCGCTGAAATGGAGTTTCCCGACGGCACGGAAATGCACGCTGAAACCTATAGTTCATATGCCGAGGGTCCGGAGATTGACTACACCGTGACAGAAGAAGTTCCTCTCGCAACAGAGGACACCAAAAAAAATGAAAGTTGCGCCTTTTCCGTTCGGCGATGATTGGCCAGGAGAAGATGATCCCGCCCCGCGCAACGTCGCGCTGAGAATTGAGCCAGAATCGCTACGGGTTCATCGTATCTGAGCGGTCAAATCAAGTCGAAAAGATTCGAAGTTCGGAGGCGTCGTTGGGAAAAGCGTGACGCTGATTTTTAGAGTTCCCAGAACGAAAAAACTTTGATCGATAAAGTGTGTCACCCAATCATGGTGTGCAGTCATTCACCGTAGCGTAGCTCAAATTCTTCTTTGCCAACTAAGCCGACTTCCGATATCCCAAACCATTGGTTACCAAAGGCTATGAATGAAATTAGCCAACAGCTTCTTTATCAGCGTTTACACAATCGCATCATTGAGCAACTAGACCACTCTTCGTCACTTTGCGGTGTGTCTGAAGTTGGTGCATTCGAAACGTTAGAGTGCATATACGATTTCCTGCCGATAGATTTTGATGTTGTACCAGAACTGTTTGACGAAGAAGAACGAAATGCGATTTCGGATTTTTTGGAGATTGCCGACAAGGCTGCCAAGGAAACCCATCGAGACACTTGGGAACTCGCTGCGTACAAACAATCTACAACGTGGGTCGAACTAACTCGCAGGGCAAAGTTGGGGTTTGCAGTGTTCATGCGAAGAGGGCGGTTCTCAGAGGACGAAGAGGAGAGCCTGACCGGCTAATTCAATGCCGCGTTTGGGCCCGGAGTCGAAATTCGCCGAGAGTTGCCTTTAGTTCACCTCTGCGCAACAAAGTGAGCTTTCGCTGCAATTGCTCCTATGACTGGTCTCAGAACATTCGCAAGAACTGAATGGAGAACAGGCTATATTCAACTGGCACGAATCCAGTCCCACTACCTCAGATCTTGATTATGGCCATTTTGTCCTGAGTCATGTCATGTATGGTGTAACCGATACCTCCGGTATTGTAGCCCGACTGGCGACGCCCGGCAAAGGGCATCCAGTCTACCCTGAATGCAGTGTGATCATTGACCATAACCGCTGTTGCGTCCAAATGCTGAATGGCTTGCATCGCAACGTCGAGCGTCTTGGTAAAGACGGATGCTTGAAACGCGTAGGGCAAGCTGTTCGCAGCCTGATATGCGGTTTCAATATCGTCATAACTGTAGACGCAAACGACCGGGCCAAAAATCTCCGCTGTTGACACGCGGGCATCCTGAGGCGGGTTTAGCAAAACTGTTGGAGCATAGGTTGTCTGCCCCAACCGTTTTCCGCCGGTAAGCACTGACGCACCTGACTGAACGGCTTCATCCACCCATTGTTCGACCCGATCGACCTCGGCGGGTCGGATCAGGGGACCGCAATCCACATTGGCGTCCGTGGCATCGCCAACTTTCAGACCACTGGCGGCATCAGCCAGATTCTGTGCAACTTCAGCAGCGATTTTCGCGGGGGCAAAAACCCGTTGGACGGAAACACAAACCTGACCGGAGTGATAAAACCCACCTTTAGTCAGCAACGGGATCATTGCGTCGATATCAGCACCGTCATCAACAATAACGGGTGCTGCGCCACCATGCTCCAAGGCGCATCGTGTTCCAGGGGCAAGCTTGGACCGCAGCATCCAACCCACCCTCGCCGACCCGATAAATGAGAAAAACCCGACCCTTGGGTCAGTGATCATCTTCTCGGCCACATCATTGTGACAGGCCGCGAACCGACACCAATCTTTGGGTAGCCCGGCCTGGCGAAGAATGTCGACGAACGCCCGGCAGGACAAGGGAGTGTCCAGGGCTGGTTTTACCAGTACGGGGCACCCGGCTGCCACGGCAGGGGCAACCTGATGGACGATCAGGTTTAGCGGGTGGTTGAAAGCGCTTGCCGCTACCACAACCCCAATCGGTTCACGTTGTGTGAATGCTATCCGACCTGACCCGGCTGCGGTCAGTTCCATAGGAATCTCTTTGCCTGTTATCTGACCGATCTCATGGACACACAATTCAACACCGTGGATGGCCCGTGTCACTTCCACCCGTGCATCAACCAGAGGCTTACCGCCCTCACTTGCAATAAGCAGGGCAAGCTCTTCATGCCGCGCGGCCATAAGCTGAGCGGTAGCCTTGAGGATTTCAATCCTCCTGAACGCCGGCAGCCAGCTCTCACGATTGCGGTAAAGGTCATGAGCCGCCCCAAGCATGGCGTCGATCTCATTATCTGAGCAGAGTTCGACCGCGCCAATGCGCTTCAGGGTGAAGGGGTTAACAACGTCCAGGGTGATTTCGCTCATATCAGGCACGCCTTCGCCGCCAGTTCATCAATCAGCACACGCTGATTTTCGCTGTAGTCAACGGGCAGGTCGACAAGATGAACTCCACCCGCTGCGAATGCCCGCTCAAAGACCGGCACCAGATCTTCAGTACGTTCGATGCGATGACCGGTTGCACCGTAACTGTTGGCATACTGAACAAAATCGGGGTTGTTGAACTCCAGTCCCCAGTCGTCAAATCCCGCGTGCGACTGCTTCCAGCGGATCATGCCATATGAGCTGTCGTTCAACACAGTCACCACCAGATTGAGGCCGAGCCGCACTGCCGTTTCAATTTCCTGACTGTTCATTATGAAACCGCCGTCACCGCAGATCGCCATAACCCGACGGTGTGGGTTTAGCTTTGCCGCCATCATGGCTGACGGCAATCCAGCTCCCATGGTTGCAAGTGCGTTGTCTAAAAGCACCGTGTTTGGCTGATAGGCTTTGTAGTTTCGCGCGTACCATATTTTATAGATTCCATTGTCCAGCGCGATGATATCGCAATCCCCCATGACTTTGCGGGTATCTGCCACAAGGCGCTGAGGGATGACGGGAAAGCGGGCATCGTCAGAACCTGTCGATGTGTGCAGGTCCGTTTCCTCTTTGATGCGATGGAAATAGCTGCGGTCAAATTCCAACGGCCCACCCAGAATGTGCCCGAGCCTGGCGATGGATTGCGTCAGATCCCCCACAACTTCGACTTGCGGGAAATAGACCTGATCGACCTGCGCGGCCTTGTAGTTCACGTGAATAACTTTGGTACCGCCTTCCTCCATGAAGAAGGGTGGCTTTTCGACCACGTCATGTCCGACGTTGATGATCAGATCGGCCCGGTCGATGGCGCAATGCAGGTAATCCCCGTCCGACAGAGCGGCGGTTCCGAGGAAGAGATCGGAACGCTCATCCACCACGCCCTTGCCCATCTGTGTATTGAAAAAGGGAATCTGCGTGTCCTCCACAAATTGGCTCAGCGCGCTTCGCGCGTGTTTACGGTTGGCGCCTGCGCCCAGCAACAACAGTGGCATCTTTGCAGACCGGATCATCTCGGCCGCTTCTTTCAGGACCGTATCGCCAGCCACGGCATAGTAGCGTGGATGGGGTTGCAGAACGCGTTCGTCCGTGTCCTCGGCCGCGATATCCTCGGGCAGTTCCAGTAGCACTGCGCCGGGGCGTTCTTCCTGTGCCACACGAAATGCCTCGCGGATCAGCGACGGGATAGTATTGCCATGGACGATCTGCTTGGACATCTTGCAGATCGGCGCAAACAAGCCCACCACATCAATTATCTGGAACTGACCTTGCTTGGATTTCTTGATTGGCTTTTGCCCCGTGATCATGATCAGGGGCATTCCACCGAGATGCGCATAGGCAGCAGGTGTAGCGAAATTCGTAGCACCCGGCCCAAGTGTTGCCATGCAGACACCTGCTTTTCCGGTCAGACGGCCATATGTGGCTGCCATGAAGGCAGCCCCCTGTTCGTGTCGGGTCAATATCAGTTCGATCGAGGATGTTCTGAGAGATTCAAGAACATCCAGATTTTCTTCGCCGGGAACGGCAAAGATATACTCGACGCCTTCAGCTTCCAGCGCAGCGACCAACAAGTCTGAGGCTTTGGTGTGGGTTGATGTGCTGATTTGTGAATCTGACATGCGTTCTCCTGCATTTATTCGGGTTAACCTTACACGACCAGCCAGCAGGCAGCACCGGCTACCTTGTTCCATTGGTATTGAAAGGATTATTCTGCTGCGGATACCAGTGTCGGTTCCTGATACAGGTCGTCCATTGAAACCGAACGCCCGTTATCCAGAACGATGCGTGCATGATATCGTTTCAGCAACCGGGGTTCGGCGACGCCGCAACTATGGGCAATGATGCCAACCTCTTTTTTCATGTTAATGGCATAGCTTGCGACGCGCTCTGACTTGCTGACGGTATCAAGGCCGAATTGCAGCTTGGGATCATGGGTTGTGATCCCTGTCGGACAGGTATTTTTGTTGCACTGCAACGCTTGAATACAGCCCAGTGCGAACATGAAACCCCGCGCCGAGTTCACAAAGTCCGCCCCTGCGCAAAATGCCCAGGCCACTTCGGACGGGTTGATCATCTTGCCGCTGGCGCAGATTTTCACCCGGTCGCGCAAGCCGTATTTCTTCAACATATCAACTGTCAGCGGCAGGCTCTCGCGCAACGGCATGCCCATGTTGTCAATCAAACTCATGGGGGCCGCCCCAGTCCCGCCATCGGCACTGTCGATAGTTATGAAATCCGGAGCGCTTTCTGGTCCACGCCTCAGAATTTCCTGACACAGGCTTTCGAAAAATCCGTATGCCCCGATCACGGCCTTGAAACCGACAGGCTTGCCTGTGACGTTGCGAACGTAGCCGATCATGTCCAACAGATCGCCCACATTGTTGATCTCAGGGTGTCGGTTGGGGCTGATTGCGTCCTGACCGACCTCTAGTCCGCGAATGGCAGCAATGTCTTCGGTGACCTTCGCACCGGGAAGTATGCCACCCTTGCCGGGTTTTGCGCCCTGGCTTAACTTGATTTCAAACATCTTCACGGCATCATGCGACGCCACCGTGCGCAGCTTGTCCTCGTCAAACCCGCCTTCTGGTTTACGAACACCGAATTTGCCGGTCCCTATCTGAAATACAATGTCTGCTCCGCTTTCCAGATGATAAGGCGACAAGCCTCCTTCGCCTGTGTTGATCCAGATCCCGGCCTTTTTCGCGCCTGCGGACAAGGCACGCACAGCCGGAACCGAGATTGCACCATAGCTCATGCCTGAAATGTTGAAGACAGAGGCAGTCGTATAGGGGCTTCGCGCAAAAGGCCCGACCGTTACAGCCGAGGGGTCTTCGGCGTCCTGCTCCAATGTGGGAAACGGGCAATTGACGAAATAAACCGTGCCGGTTGGCCGCAGATCACGCGACGACCCAAAGGCCACGGTGGAATCCACATTTTTGGCAGCCCGGTAGACCCAAGATCGTTCGGCACGGTTGAACGGCATTTCTTCACGGTCTTGGGCAAAGAAGTACTGCCGAAAGAACTCTCCCATATGCTCAAAAAAATAGCGAAATCTAGCGACGACAGGATAATTGCGCCGCAACGTGCTTTCGGTTTGGGTCTTGTCGCGAAAATAAATCACCACGACCCACAATACTGCGATGCCAATGGCAAAAATAAAGGCAAAGGACAAGAATTCCAGGATGTTCAGGACCACACTGGTTGCGTCTGACATTGTCTATTGCTCCTGCAAGTGGCGTGGCTTGGGAACCGGACAGCGACGTGTCACCCGGTCCGCTGTTGACGGTTCAATTCACATTGGGCTCAAAGAGCGTCCGATCCAGTCACAAGGCGATCAAAATCTGATGAACCATGCACAGGCGACGGGGTAAATCGCAGCCGCTCGGTGCCGCGTGGGACAGTCGAGAAATTGATCGGTTGGACATAGATGTCATAGTCGTCCGGCAGCATGTCGCTGAGATTCTTGGTGTTGACCGGGTTGCCGACCTTATCAAAATAGTCATTACCGCAACATACGGTGATATTCAGCTGCGATCCGTCAGGACGGGTCCGTACCGCATGCGGAAAGTTCCCGTTGCGGTGATCGATATCAATGAAGGTCCGGTAACGTCCTTCGTCATGCAGCCTGGCAATCGCTGAATCGAGCTGAGCAGTATAGTCCACCGACGCCTGTGTCGCCAATTTCGGCCGGCGTTGCGGATTTGAAAAATACTTCATTCGGATACTCCGATAGGCCGCTCAGATACACTTGTTATCCGCGAAGTTGATACAGGCACAGCTCGCTCATCCCGTCGGCAGCGGGGATTGGATCGGGTCAAACCAACCCCCGCTTTGTTGCCTCAGGGTGAAACCCGCGATCTTCTTTTCCTTTGGATGCTGATCAACCGTTTTCTGAAGCCACGCAGTCTCTTCAACGGGGTCATGCGCATGATTGACTTCAGCTTGCACGACAACGAATGAGGAATCTGCATCTGCAGATTCAGAAATCGCATCATCCAACAGTTAGGTATCGGGCATTTTGGTGAATGAACCGCTCTGACGCCAGGGATAGTCAAATCGCGTGGTGTCCCATAGGTGAAGATGGGTGTCGATCCGCTGCATTTTCGTTTCCTCGCACATCTTGCATCAGAACGTAGCACAGTCGTCATCCTCTTCGGAAACGACGCACTGCCTGGCATCTGCATCAACCGGCGGCAGATCCACCTGCACAGAAATACCAAATGCATTACCAAGGAAAACGGTCGTCGTGCCGCCGGTTGCAGACACTCGCGGCAACCGCGATTCCACGTGGTGAGCTCGCTCACTCTCGGCGGAATAAACTTGCGTTCCCACACTTGCATCGAATGGCCATCGGTTCGCAGAACCGTTGGACACAACCTTTACGCGCTAGCAGCCGGAGCCCGGTAAACTTCTCCTGTGCTCATCAAAGCCCAAACGATCCTCGCCATCTTGTTCGCCAGGGCCACTCGAACCGGCAGTGGCGGCTTGCGTTCGATCATGCGGGCAAGCCAGGGATCCGTTCCCATTCTGTTTCGAGCACGCCACATGACAACGCTGTTGGCACCAATGATCAATAATCGCCTGAGGGAACGTTCTCCCATTTTGTCGTCGTCCCGAGGCACTCCCGGGCCACATTCGGAATCGCGTTATCGGCAGAGTCTACCAAGACAACCAGCTTACGAATATTGGCCGCGCCTTGCGGAGCCACCTGACCGAGCTCTCCAAGGTGACCTCGCACGGCATTGATCAATTGCGTGCGCTGCCGAACCAGCAACTCCCGGGCCCGCAGAACCGTCGCGGACGCCTGGGTCTCTTCACTTTTCACGGCAACAAAGCGCATAGTTGGTCTACTCGCGGCTTCGCAGATCGCTTCCGCATCGGTCATATCGTTCTTTTGACGTTTGACGAATGGCTTCACGTAGGCCGGATGGATCAGCTTGACTTCGTGACCCAAGCGACCGATCTCGCGCGCCCAGTAATGCGCACTGGCGCAGGCCTCCATTGCAACCACGCAACGCGGCAGTTTTGCGAAGAACTCAAAGACCTGACCCCTGCGCAATTTCTTCCGAAGAACAGGATGACCTGATCCATCCGCTCCGTGCACCTGGAAAACGTTCTTCGCCAAATACAGGCCAATCATGCTAATATCTTCCATAGACACCTCCATTCAGGTTGTTGGCAAACCCTCAACGGCACATCGAGGCCAGCGGGGGCGTCTACACCTTCAGAACCACGGGAGATCAAGAGCGGCCAACAAGCGACCCAAACTTGAAGGGATTGTAACTAACTTGAAGCTGGTTGTGGTTCAATTCCTACGTTGGACAAGCAATCAGCCAGGCTCGTAGTTCAGATCGCCAAGCCATTAACCGCTCAATATCGACACTGGTTCAAAGGATATATGCGACGCCTCTCTAGACAGACGTCGCACACAACAGGCTACTTGTCGGTCACGTCAGATATCCATGTTCCCGCTGCGACAGCCCGTGGAAGCCCTAGAGGGCCAATCGCCAGAAGCGCAACCTGGTGCATATCTTCCGATGAGACCCCTTCTGTCAGTCCTCGGCGGCTATGCGAGTGCACCGCGCCTTCGGAACCGGCACCAATTGCAAGCGCCAGTTTAACAAGTCGGCGTTCACGCTTCGTAAGGTTGCCCGCCTCTGCGGTCGCTGATCCGAGTGCGGAATAGGCGTCCCATATGGAGGGGTGTTTATCGGCAAGCGCACCTGCGGCACTGGGCAGATCTTTGGTCATCTCAAACTCTCCGTTTTGTTAGCTCATGCCTTCAGCAATGATTTCTTCAAATGCATTCTTGGCTTTCTTCGGCATCTTGGCATCAAGGAACCCGTCCTGCATATCAGAAGCGCCGACCTGAATGACCATTAACATACCCATGCCGAGATGTGGTTTGCATTTGACCCCGATCATGCCATCAGCGGTCAACTCAACTTCAATTTCTTCATTAATCTTGCAAGTGAATCGTTTTTGCCCATCGGGAACCATGCCATTTACGGTTACTGCATTGTGACCCTTGGCAGCGGCTCGAAAAACCACGACATCACCAACCTGCGCCGAGACAAATCGCGGTTCGAACACCATTGCCTCTGCCTCGCCGCGGTTCAGCGTCTGGACCTCTATGGTCGCGGCAAGGGCTGAAACCGGCGCAAAAGCCAGCAGGGTGGCGGCGGTTAGAGGTTTGAGTTTCATCACACCTTTCCTTTTGAAGTTTTGATAGGATCATCCGCCGAGCGCAGACATATGGCGCGTCACGGCGGGTTTTGACATTTGGGAAATGTCGAAGCGGTGACGCTCGGGTTTCTTGAGGAGCGCGCGTCGAATGGCAGACAATGCCGCCTCCTCGGATCGGTGCAGGGGCGCGCGCAGATCAACCGACCCCTCGTCGCCCATGCAGGTGTAGAGGCGTCCGGTACAACTGACCCGCACCCGATTGCAGAGCGCGCAGAAGTTGCAGGACATCGGGGAAATGAACCCAAGCTTGCCACCTGTCTCTGCAACCCGCACGTAGCGCGCCGGACCGCCAGAGCTGTGGTTTAGCGGGGTCAGCGTCCATCGGCGCGCCAGGTCCGATTGCAGATCACGCAGGGAGAGCACGCGGTCATTTCGGTCCAGGCCGGTATCGCCCAGGGGCATTTCCTCGATCAGCGTCAGGTCCATGTCGCGCCCATGCGCAAAGCCGATCAGATCGTCGACTTCCTCTTCGAACACGCCACGGCTTGCGACCGCGTTCAGTTTGACTTTGAGACCCGCATCTTGTGCGGCATCGAGACCGGCCAACACGATGCGGATATCACCGAGCCGGGTAATGCAGCGGTATCGATCAGGGTTCACCGTGTCGAGCGAAACGTTGACTCGTTTCACACCACACGCCGCCAAACCATCCGCATGGCGCGCCAGCAACGTGCCGTTGGTGGTGAGCGTCAGTTCATCCAGCGCGCCGGATTGCAGGTGCCGCGACAGTTCCCGGAACAGGTCCATTACGTCGCGGCGCACCAGAGGTTCGCCTCCGGTAATGCGAAGCTTGCGAACGCCATGCCGGATAAAAATGTCGCTGAGGCGGGCCAGCTCTTCGAGGCTCAGAAGGCTGCGCTTGGGAAGAAACTTCATCCTCTCGGCCATGCAATAGGTGCAGCGCAGATCACAACGGTCGGTGACAGACAGGCGCAGATAGTTGACGGTTCGGCCAAAACCATCGACCAGCGGAGCAGTCGCGCGGTGCACATTGCGTTTGGAAGCCGACCCTCCTATCGATGCGCGTTTGTGGTCAGTTCTGGTAGTAATCTGATCATTAGGGCCAGCAGTCGCGCCGAAATAATTGCTGTTTGCGTTGTCCAGCATCGGACCCTCCTGCATGTTATGGAAGATCGTGAGGTATCTGGGGACCGGACGTTGACCCGGCCCCCTTCTTTGCCCTCGGCGCCCTAGTTGGCGTCGGCGGCGTTCATCATCAGGTATTCCATGACCAGTTCGCGTTCGCTGTCATCAAGACCGGCCCGTTCGAACATGGACGGCACGATGCCTTTCCATTGTTGTTGCGTGTAATGGGTCACTTCCCGCGGGGCGTGACAGACAGTGCAACGCTGGAAGAACATCTTTTCGCCAGGGGTCATGTCGGCATAGAGAGACGCAGTCAGAGCTTCGAGCCGTTCCAGACCAAGCTTTTCGTCGTCAATTGCGGCAACCTCCATGTCCTCGATGATCGCTGGCTTTTCATAGGCCATGTTCGGACCTTCCGGGTCTTCGCATTTGCGCATTTCAACGAGAACGGTATTCGCCGTGGTCGCTTCGCTGAGGCCCGAGGAGCGCTGTGTCGACGTCAGGAAGTTCACCAGACCCGAGTTGCAGCGACCCTTGCTGTCAAGCGACGGCCAGCAGCCCTCGTAGATCGAAACAACACCCGGCATGATCTCGTCACTTACAACCGCTCCGGCGATAACGGTGCCTCGGTCGTTGTACAGTTCGACCAGATCGCCATCTTCGATACCGCGCTTTGCGGCGTCTTCGGCGTTGATCCGGACCGGTTCGCGGCCCTGTACCTTGTAGATACCCCGCAGCGTTTCCGACTGGTCCATCTGGCTGTGCAGCCGGTACCATGGGTGGGGCGACACGACGTGTAACTGACCTTCCTTGGCATTGCCGAGATATTCGTGCTTCTCCATCCACATCGGCATACCGGGGCAGTCTTCGATCTCCATGTTCGCGATATTTTCGCAGAACATTTCGATCTTGCCCGATGCGGTGTGTAGCGGATTTGCATCCGGGTCGGTGTAGAAGTCGCCATGACGCACCCATTTCCGAGCCTCTGCGGGCACCGGCATCCGGGCATAGCCCTTTTCCCAGAACTCTTCGAACGGGGTTTCCCTGGCCGCGCCCGAAGCCTCAAAAGCCAGTTTGATGTGATACATCTTGTCTTCGCTGTCCGTGAACTGCGCCCAAAGACCCAGCTTGTCGGCCAGACCTTCGAAAATCTCGTAATCCGGCAGGCTTTCACCCACGGGTTCGATCACCTTTTTCATCGCATAGACACGGTCGTTCGAGTAGGTGCCGCCCGAGGTGATATCGTCCTGTTCCAGAGTCGAGGCCGCAGGCATCACGATATCGGCCCAGCGGGTCGCGGCTGTCCACCATACATCGACCGAGACGATAGTTTCGACCTTTTCAAGCGCGCGGATCAGCCGGTTGGTATCCTGTTGGTGCGACATGAAGTTGTTGCCGGCATTGAAGATCATCTTGATGTCGGGATAGGTGTTGGTCTGCCCGTTATAGAAGAAATCCACGCCCGGACTTTCTAGTGCCTCGGTAATGCGCGAGGCCGGGACGATCTTCTTGACGAAGTTCCGGCCCTGGCTCATGCCGACCGGTGTGGCGTTGCCACCCTGAGGCATACCGCCGTTCCCATAGTGCCACGAAAACCCGACGCCTTCGCCCGGTTTGCCGATCTTGCCAAGCAACGCCGCAAAGTTGATCAGCGACCAATAGGCCATTTCACCATGCTGGGCGCGCTGGATTGCCCAGGAACCGGCAATACTGGTTTTCGACGATGCGATGAGTTCAGCGAGATCCCTGATCTCCTGCTCGTCAATGCCAGTGATTGCCGAGGCCCAGGCGGGTGTTTTCGGGATGCCGTCGGTTTCACCTTTAACATAGGCAATCCACTTGTCGCTGCCGACTGTGTACTTGTCCAGATAGGCCTGATCTTCCAGACCGTTTTCCAGCGCATGATAGGCCATCGACAGGAACAGGGCGGTATCAGTGTTTGGTATGATCCGCTTCCACTCTGCATTCAGATAATCGTCGCTGGCGGTACGCTGCGGGTTGATCGAAATGAACTTGACGCCCGCATCGCGGATTTCTTCCCAATGGGCGTACATGCCATGATCGGCCACGCGGTATTCGATCCGGTTGTTCTTGATAGGGTCACACCCGACAAGCAGGAACAGTTCTGTATTGTCGCGGATGGTTTCCCAGGCGGATTGCGCGGAATAGACTTCCATGTCGCCGATGATATGCGGCAGGCAAACCTGACCGGCACCGGCCGACCAGTCGCCCGCAGTGTTGGTGCAGCCGCCCATCAGGTTGATCAGACGTCCCTGCAGCACGTTGGGGCGGAACACGCCGGCATTCGACCAGCCGCCATAGGACGAGCTGAAAATCGCTTCGTTTCCGTGGTTGGTGGCGGTATCTAGCAGCGCCTTCGCGGCCAGGCTCCAGGCGGTGTCCCAATCGACGCGGACGTATTCTTCCTTGCCGCGCAGTTCAGGTTTGATATCGCCGCTTTCCCAGCCTTCCAGATAGGATTTACGCACCATCGGATAGTTGATCCGGCTCTTGTCATAGGTGCGGTCCTTGACGCCGTAGGCCAGCATCTCGGTCGGGCGGGCATCAAGCTCCATGATCTTGTTGATGCCGATCAGCTTGCCATCGCGAACCACCGCCTCGAATGGGCCGAAATGGGTTGCGTGGAAGGTGCGGCCCGCGAAAGAGTTGGGGTCAAGCGCTGCGAGTGCAGTGGAGTTCATCAGAGCGGTTGCGCCGAATGTGGCGATACCCCCTTGCAAAAAGGCGCGGCGGGTTGGCGTTGAGAATGACATATCGGGCCTCCTGTGGCTGATCTCAGGATGCACAGTATTCTCTGGGCTGATTTGTCTGTTTGACCGGGCACAACTGCGCTTGTTCGAAAATGTAAAGAAATGTAAAACGGCGCGCATGGTACAACACATCCTCATCGTCGATGACGATCGCACAACACGGTTACGGCTTGCCGCATACCTGCAAGAGCAGGGGCATCGTGTCAGCGTCGCCGAAGACGCGGACGAGATGGAAACAATCATCGATTACGACCCGCCCGATCTGTTGCTGGTCGATATCAACATGGACGGAAAGGATGGCCTGACGATTACCCGTGAACAGCGGGTAAAGTCGCGGGTTGGCATAATCCTTCTGACGGCCCGTGATGATCAGGTCGACAAGATCGTCGGGCTGGAAATGGGTGCTGATGACTATGTGACCAAGCCCTTTGACAAACGAGAGTTGGCGGCGCGAGTGAAAAATCTGCTGGCGAGGATTGCGGATATCGGGCAGGCACCCGAAGGCCCACCACCGGTCGAGCATTTTGGCGTTTGGTGCTTTGACCGGATCCGGCATCGTTTGGTATCCACCGCAAGGACCGAGACGCTTACACCGCAAGAATTTGCGATCATGAAGGCGCTGGCGGATCACCCCGGGCAGACGCTCAGCCGTGCGCGGCTATCCGAGCTGATTGGCCGCAGCTCAAATCGCGCCAATGACCGAATGATCGACGTGGTGGTCGGACGACTGCGCAAGAAACTGGAAAAGGACCCGGCGAATCCCGAGTGGATTCTGACCCAACATGGTCAAGGCTATCACTTCGTCGATCCCGCCTCGATCTGAAGCCCCGCCTCTGCGGCCGCAGCTTCGAGGGTTGCCGCCGCGTTTCTGGCACTGGCACAGATCCGGTCCAACAGGGCGTCGCTGGCTTCACAATCTTGAGCCTCCATGTCGGCAAGCAGGGTACACAGGTCCTGCAGCCGGAAATTCGAGGCAGCGCCTTTCAGCCGGTGCGCCGTTTTGCGTTGCTGCTCGGCCCGTGTGGATTTGATCGTTTCCACCGCCTCGGGCAGCTCACGCAGAAACTCAGATACGATCTGCGCGGTTGTTTCCGGGCCAAGATCTGAAATATCACTGCGAAGGCTGTCCAGAACCGTAATTTCGTCTTGTGGTGGACCAGCCGGGTTTGCGGGCGAAAGAACCTCCGACAAAGCTCTTGGCGAGATCGGCTTGTTCAAAATGCGCGCAACGCCAAGCCGGGCACGGTTCGCTTCCGTGTCATCAATCAAATGAGCCGTCAGCGCGACCAGAATCGGCGCGTTGTCTTCGGCGCCAATCTGGGTCGCCACCTCCTCGCCCCGCAAGTCCGGCAGATCGAGATCGATCAGGATGAGGTCGAAGCGGCTGTCGCGGCTGCGCTTCAAACCGGCCATACCGGTTTCGGCCTCTTGCACCCTGCATCCCAACCGCTCCAGATAACCCCGTGCCACAATGCGATTCACCGCATGATCGTCGATAACTAGTACATTTCGATCGAGATCAGCCACGGGCAGGTGGGGTTCGTCCTCGACCACACAGGCGGCATCACCGGTCATCAGCGGGACGGTCAGAGTAAACCGGGTGCCGACACCGGGTTCGCTTTCGACGCTCAGCACCCCGCCAAGGGCTTCGGTCAGGTTGCGAGATATGGCGAGGCCGAGGCCGAGCCCCTCAATCCCCGCACGTTTTGCACTATCCGTCCGCATGTAGGCATCGAACGCATGAGTGATTGCCTCATGCGTCATGCCCATACCGGTGTCGGCCACCGTGAAACTGACAACTGGTTGTCCGGTATCTTCGGCCACCGCATGATCGACAATGAGCGTGACTGTTCCTCGCCTTGTATACTTGACCGCGTTGGAGATCAGGTTGCCAACAATCTGACGGATTTTCACAACATCGCCGAACAGAACAAGCGGCGTGGGCTCGGCCAGTTCGACAACGACCTGTAGCCCCTTTTTTCCAGCTAAGGACTGTAGCTGATGGCCCAATTGGCCAACCAGTTCACGCAGGTGAAAATGCACCGGATTGGTCCGATTATCCCGGTCTTCACTGCTGGCATAGTTCAGGATGTCGTTGGTGATCTCCAGCAATTCGCGGGCTGAGCGGTGCGCCGTCTTCACCCGGTCGTGCCGCGCCTTATCCCTCACCTCGGTCTCCAACAGCCCCAACATCCCGATTATGCCATTCAGCGGAGTACGAATTTCATGGCTCATCCGGGCAAGGAACTCGGTTTTACTGCGGTTCGCGGCCTCGGCCGCGGTGCGCGCTGCATCCGAGGCTTGCATCTCTGCGACGACATCGCCTGTGCGCGCGATTACGGCCTCTTCCAGATGTTCGCGCAAGTCGGCCGCATCGCTTGCACGGCGACGCAGGACATTAAGAGCCTTTTCCATGCGCCCGATCTCGTCATGACCGCTGATTTTCATTGGAGCGCCATATTCCCCTTCCGCCACCGCGACGATGCGACGGGACAATTCCCCCAGACGCGCGACCAGTTGCCGACGTGCATAAAGCCACAGGATTGAACCGGTAACCACTGCGGCCGCCACTACCAGCAGTAATGCTATGTTCATCATCGAAGATCGCCGTTCTGCCGCAGCGATCTGAGCCAACCCCTCAGCCTGAACAGCGTCGCGTGCCTGTCGGGCTTGTGCGGACAAATCCGATATGATGGTTTGCAGGCGCTTGCTATCAGCAGCAATCGCCATTCGCCGGTTGATCCTGCCCTCTTGCAGATTGATCAGCCCGTCAGGCGCAAGGGTATTCTGGAGTTGTTGCAGCGACGCCCTCGCTTCATTCCTGGAGGTGGGCGTTGGCAAATAGCGCAGGCGACGTTCGGCCAGAGTCAGGCGATCCGATAAATCCGCGCGAATATCTTTGGTCTCGGCCAGTGTTGTAGTCGTCGGCACTTGCTGTAACTGCAACCGGATCGCATCAACCAAACCCGTCAATTCGGTCAGCCGTTCGAAGGAAAAGAAATGGCGGTCTGCAAGCTCATCAAGCGCGGGGCGCGGATTGCCATCTGATTGCGTGTAAATTCCTACAATACCTGCTGTTATTCTGAGGCGAGCAAGATCAGTTTCTGCATTGATGAGCGCGTCCAACTGCCCGGCTTGCTGATTGATCCGGGTTGTTTGCTCTCTGACACGGTCGGCGAGCCTCAGCTCCTCTCGCCCGTTCTCTGTCATCCGGGCGACGACTTCACCTGAACGGGACTGCCGCTCGACAAGCGATGTGGCAGGGCTCAAATCCTCCAGCACGCGTACCCCGAGTTCGATGCCTTCGACAGTCTGACCAAGCGCAGCTGCGATCCGGTCAAGATCATCGCTGGTGTCAGCCTGCACGAAGGCTGTGGCGAGTGTTCCAACGACTTCGGCAGAGGCCCCGATCCGGCTGGCCAGTTCAATTGCAGGAAAGTTGGTTTGGATGAGGTCGTTCTGGGTGCGTATGAGATATCGGTTGACGGCAATCGCGACGATACCCACCATAATGGCCAGCGCCCCCATCGCCGAAAGGATCTGGATCAGCCGCGTGTCAAATCTCGTCCGTCGCATAGCTCGACACTACGGGGCCATCCGAACTGGTTCAATCTTGGCCGCCGGACTATGTGTCGCGTTCTGGTCCGCTTCCGTGGCGGGTCCGCGCCCACTGGTGTGCGTGCTGGTTCCCCATTTCAAGGACGAGTACTGGCTGAGCGTCGGTTACGGTCTGGAACAGGCGGCGGAACGCCTTGATGCGAATCTGCAGTTCTACGAAGCAGGCGGTTACCGTGCCCGATCACGGCAGATCGATCAGCTCAATACCTGCGCTGAGCAAGGTGTTGATGCGATACTTATCGGTGCGGTAACATCCGATCATGCTGATCTGATATATGCAATAGAGCAGATTGCCAAAAAAACACCTGTGTTTGGCCTGGTCAACGAATTGCATGCAGATTCGCTTAGCGGGCGAATAGGCGTTGATTGGCGGGATATGGGATACGCTGTCGGGCTCCATTTGACTGAATTGCACCCCGAAGGATCGCCCCCAAAAACCGCGACCTTTATCTCTGGCCCCCAGGAAGCCGGTTGGACGAGCCCTTTGGAGGAGGGTTTGCACGAGGGCCTTGGCGGTAGCTCGGTTACGATCCTTGAGGTGTTTGGCGCTGACACGGGCCTTGGTCCGCAACTGACGCTCGTTGAAACAGCATTGGAACACCATCCCGATACCGATTACCTGATTGGCAGTGCTCCAGCGATCGAAGCGGCGATCGGTGTATTTGTGAACTCCAATGACCCTGATCCGCCGCAGCTGATCTCTACCTATGTCAGCCATACGGTTATGCGTGGTCTGATGAATGGAAGAGTATTGGCAGCGCCATTTGATGATCCGACCATGCAGGGTCGCATGGCACTCCAGCAGGTTGTGTCTGTTCTTGCATCTGGAGAGCGAGAAGGATTGATCGGACCTGACATCGTTCTATTGACTCGCTCGGATGCGGATTTGGCCGAGATACCTATTTCGCCTGCAGAGTATTTTCCTAGTATTCAGTGAATCTGCGGTAAGCAGATTGTAACGCTATAGTGGGCTGAACTGACAAGACACGTGGAACCTGTTGCGAGCTTTTGTCCATTGAAGCACGTAGATGTAGGGTTGTGCTGGAATGGAAATCCCCTGATCTCTCATCTGGTAGGTTTTGGAGGTGGAAACCACTAGGAGGTTGGCGAGATGGCGGACTTGGAGCTTGTCGGCATAGATCTGGCGAAAAATGTGTTTCAACTTCATCGGGGCTTTGTTGCACAAATCCGGTGATGGCGGATTTTCCCTTTTCCCCTGACGGATTTAGCCTACGGGTTCTTTGAGAGGTGTGCCAAGAGCTGTGTAGCGATTGAGGACCGCGACGCGGATTTGGATTTCCGCTACCTGCCGCTCAAAGTCTCTTGGCATAAGCGATTGGCCGAGCATCTTGATGCAGTTCATCTTGCTCTCAACTCTGCTCCGGCGGTGATATCCGCTCCATCGCCGCCACAGAGCCCGGCCCAGGTATCGCGACGCATTGACGGCTTCGTTTCGAGCGATAGCTCCGGCGCTCGTGGGCTTCCAAGGCTTGGCATTTCTGCGGGGCGGAATGACAGCATGGGCGCCACGCGCGGCAATTGCGTCATGGCATTTGCGCGTGTCGCAGACCCGTCGGCAGTGACCGATCCGCT
Source organism: Ruegeria sp. AF8 (assembly GCF_056541825.1). Classification (NCBI taxonomy): domain Bacteria; kingdom Pseudomonadati; phylum Pseudomonadota; class Alphaproteobacteria; order Rhodobacterales; family Roseobacteraceae; genus Ruegeria; species Ruegeria sp. AF8. The sequence continues at coordinate 31,624 of NZ_JBQFYW010000027.1, forward strand.
GTCCTGATCCGCTGCGATCCGGCCCAGCAAATCCGGGAGCATGGGCGCATCCCCAACGTTGCTGGTTGTCCCTTCGACCGCCCGTACTTCCAGCGTCTCTTCGTCGATCCCGATGTGTATCTTGCGCCAGATGTGCCTTTTTGGGGCCGCCACGATACGGCGGGCTCACGTTCAATGACTTCTGACGGCGGCACAGGGTGCTGAAATCCGGCACGGTCCAGTTCAGGCCGACCAGACGCAACAGGCTTTCCACGAAGCCCGTCGTCTGCCGAAGCGGTAAGCCGAACAACACTTTTCAAGGTCAGGCAAGTCTGGATGGCGGCATCGCTGAATTGCTGCTGCCGACCGCGCTTGCCGCTCGGCGCGGGTATCCAGATCATGCCCGGATCAAACCAGATCGACAGCGATCCGCGCTGCCTCAGTGCATCACTGTAAGACGACCAGTTTGTGGTTCTGTGTGTCATAGGGGCCCAACTGCTCATACCCTCCAGCTATCACGCCGGAGTCGCGAGATGAATCCCCACAGGGAATTGTGCAACAAAGCCCATCTGTTTGCTCTTTCAAAAGGTTGAGCAAACTCTAAATCAGTACGAGGGAAATTTCTCGGGGCAGGTCAAACTGCCTACCGAAACGCGCAACCCGGTCCCGAACGGTTTCGTAGGAGACGTCGATCCCGCGTGACGCAAGAAGATCCTCGACATCCCAGAGGCTGAGGGCAAACCGGTGATACGCCCAAACAGCATAACCGACCACCGAACGAGGAAAACGGAACCCTTTGATGCGGGGCCGGTCGGAAAAGTTTAGCATGAAACTTCGCTACCCCGACGTTACGCAGTCAACAACCTGACTAAACCCATGGCAGGGTTACCCTTGCTGATTGGGGTGATCGGAATCGACCGGTAGTGCGGTCGGCTGGGGTTTCAGCTTGTTGCGGAATTCAAAGTACAGCGTGCGGAAATGAAGTAGCAGGATCAGTACGATCAGCGCTGTCAGGATCGCCGCAATCGGGCGGTCGACAAAATCGAGCGGTGATTTGACCCGCGCCATGGCGCTGCGCAGTTTGACCTCCATGATGCCGCCCAGAACCATGCCCAGGATGATCGGCACAATCGGCAGGTCCAGCCGTTTGAGGATCAGGCCGAACACCCCAAACCCGGCGGCAATGGCGCAGTCGGTGATCGAGTTGCGCAAGCTATAGACGCCGACAAACGCCAGTATCAGGATCATGATGCCAAGGAATCGGGTAGGGATCTGGATGATCTTCAGCAGCAGGTTGGTCGAGAACAGTAGGAACACCAGAACGATGACGTTCAGCAGGATCAGCGCCATATACAGCGCCATCACAAAGTCCATCTGGTTTTCAAACAGCTGAGGGCCGGGGATGACGTTGTGCACATAGAATACCGACAGCATCATCGCGGTCAGTGCCTCACCCGGGATACCCAGCGCCAGTAGTGGGATCATGGCCGCGCCGGGTACGGCGTTGTTGGCAGCCTCGGAGGCAACCAGCCCTTCGGGCGAGCCATCACCGAATTTGCCGGGGTCTTTCGATGTCTTTTGTGCATAGGTGTAGGACAGAAATTGCGAGGTGAATTCACCTGTGCCCGGCACCATGCCCATGAAGACCCCGATACTGGAGGACACGGTGGCAATGCGCTTGATGCCCAGCAGCTCCTTGAGGCCGACAAAGATGTTGCCGCTGACATGCGCCTCGCCCGGGGCGTGGTTCTTTTCCAGCAACAGTAACAGCGCCTGACTGATCGCAAACAGGCCCAGCACGACCACGATCAGATCGACACCTGAGGCCAGCCAGCTTTGGTCAAAGGTATAGCGGCGGGTGTATTTGACCGGCTCAAGCCCGACCGTGTTCAGGAAAATCCCGAAGGCTGCCAGCATACCGGCGGCGAAAATCTGTCCGCGGTGGGCGAGGATGACCAGAATGATCCCCAACAGGGCGGCCAGGAAAATCTCGCGGCTGCCGAAATGTGGCGCGACAAGTGCCAGAACCGGTGACAGGATCATCAGGCAGATGATCGCAAAGATGCCGCCAAAGAAAGATGCGGAATAGGCCAGCGACAGAGCGCGATGTCCCTGTCCGCGTTTGGTCATCGGATAGCCGTCATAGGTGGTCAAGGCGTTTACCGCCGTGCCGGGCGTGTTGATCAGAATGGCGGGGATGGCACCACCATACATCGACGAGCCATAGATGCCCAGCAGCAGTGTCAGCCCGACGATGGGTTCGAACGCGAATGTGGCGGGCAAAAGGATGGCGATGGCCACAGCCGCGCCAACACCGGGCAGCGCCCCAATGATGACCCCACCGATTGAGCCGATCAGAAGGGCGACGATCACCTGCCATTGCGTCAGGATAGAAAGACCGGAAAGAAGCGTTTCCATAGCGAACCTCAAAGATAAGTCAGCGCAAAGGCGCGCACGGAATCCGGCAGGTATTCATAGACGGCTCCCGAGGGAATTTTGACCTGAAGAAAGGCTCGGAAGATGACCGTCACCGCGACCCCGAACGCCGCAGCAAGGCCAATGGATCGGGCGTCCCTGAAGCCGGTTCGGATGGCAAGAAAAACCGCGAACAGGACGGTCGACGGCAGGTACCCCAAAAGCGGGACGACCGCGACATAGACCAGAAAATAGGCAACATACTCAAAGGATCGAAGCCAAAACGCCACTTCGGGCCAGCGCCCAGGAATGCGGTCTGACATGGCCGAACTGAGCCAGTGCAGAAAGGCAAACACGGCCATTGCCCAAAGCGAGACCATCGGCCAGAAGCCAGGTTGCGCAAACCATTTGGTCCGCTTGACCACTTCAGTCTGCTCACCAAGTTGGCTCAGCAGGAAGATCGAAAAACCCAGAAAGGCTGCAGCGAATACAACATCGCCGGGTCGGCGGTATCGTTTGAACATGTCCTGTAAGGTTTTCGCGATCATCTCTCCCTCCCCACCGATTGAAATTGGCCCGGCAGTCTGAATCCTGCCGGGCCAATCTTGATTTATTCACCCAGAATCTCTTCGATTTTGGCGAAAGAGGCTTTGTCTTGTTCGATTTGCGCGTTGGAGGCGTCCGGGTCCTGCCAGTAGATCAGCGCTCCTGTTTCCTCGGCAAGCTGCTTGGCTTTGTCGGAGCTCAGAGCCTTTTGTGCCGCTGACGAGATCTTCTCACGTGCTTCGGAAGGGGTGTCTTTGTGAACGAACAGACCGTTCCATAGCGCCAAAGGCAGGTCGGGGTTAAGCTCGACAACGGTCGGCGTATCCGGAACCAGCGAAATCCGCTCTCCACCGATACTGGCCAGAACATTCACCTGATCCAAGCAGGGCAGTATGAGCTGAAGTGTTGTGTTGATCACGTCCACGTCGCCTGAAGCCAGGGTGTTGCAGTCCAGAGCATCAAATGCGGCTTCACTGGCGAAATCAAACCCGCTGCTGACAGCGGCTGCGAATGTCACCTGGGTGGGTGGCAGGACAGAGCCGAAGTGACCCAGCGCAACGTCGTTATCTTTGCCATGTTCCACCAGCTCCTCCCAAGTCGAGAAGGGTGCGTCTTTGCTGGACGCTATCACGAACGGATAGGTCAGGAAGATGCCAATCGGGTCAAATGGGTTGGGGTTCAGCTCTGGAATGCCAATTTCAGGGCCAATCACCGGCACGCCAATGACGAAAGAGCCGATGGTGTAGCCATCGCCCGGAGCGGTGGCGACCTCAACAGCGCCGGGGAAGGGGCCTCCACCGCCGCCGGGTTTGTTCACGACCGCTGCGGGTACGCCGTACATCGCCTGGAATTCGTCGGCTATCAGACGGGTCAGGACGTCTTCCAGATCCCCCGGAGGCCACGGAACGACAAAGGAGACCGGCTTCTCTGGATACTCGGCCAGTGCGGCAGTTGCAGAAGCAACAAAGGCTGCGGCTGTTAGAACTTTCTTCATTGACACCTCCCGTCAGTGGTTCATTAAATGATCCGCGTTTGCAAATTTAATGTTGCGTTGTTAAGCTTGTTCTGTCAAGCATTACCTTAACTGGAGGATGTGAATCGCATGGGAACCGCCCTGAATGCACTGAAAATGCTTAACTATTTTTCAAGCTCTCGACCGGAAATCGGGCTGAGTCAGTTTGCGCGGCTGTCCGGATTGAACAAAGCCACCGCTCTGCGCCACCTGCGGGCGCTCGAGGAATACGGGCTGATCGAACAGAACCCCATGTCCAAATCCTATGCGGTCGGACCCGCCGCGCTGCGATTGGCCGCGTTGCGCCAGATCGCCCGCCCCGGGATAGAAAGTGCTCGCCAAAGAATGCAGGCCGCAATGCAGGATGTGGGCGAAAGCCTGCATCTGTCCCTGCTTGAAAGAGATTCTCTTCAAACCGCACTGGTGGTCGAAACGACGCGCCACAGTGTGCGTGTCAGCCTCGATCCCAGCGAGAATCTTCCGATCAATGCGACCGCTTCGGGCCTGTGTTTGCTCAGCTTCGGTCCGTCCTTCTTGCTGGACCGTCTCGGACAGGAAGAACAAGCGCGATACACGGACACCACGCTGACCGACCCGGTCAAGATCAAAGACCGGGTCGCGACAATCAGCCAAGCCGGTTGGGCCAACAGCAATGGAAGCTATGAAAATGGCGTCTATGGCTATGCGGCACCCATATTCGGCATTGATCAGGTGGCGCTGGGAGCCATTGCGATTGCCGTCCCTGAAGGCCGCGCCGGAAACGAGCGCCTGCCAGAAATACTGACCGCTCTGCACGCGCTTTCAACCGACCTGACCGCAAGCTTTGGTGGTCAGCTCCCCGATACATTTCCAACTGAATTCCATCCTTGAGCGGTTGGACACAAACTCCGGAGACACGAGACATGAAAGACTCGAACTTTCTTAAGGAAAACAACGCCCGCCATTTCTGGCATCCGATGGCGCACCCGGCCGACAGCCGGAACAATCCGCCGACCATTCTGACCGGTGGCGAAGGAGTCAGCATTATCGACGTGGACGGCCACAAGGCGCTGGACGCCGTGGGGGGGCTTTGGAACGTCAATCTGGGCTATTCCTGCGAGCCGGTGAAACAGGCGATTTCCGACCAACTGAACGCGCTGCCCTACTATTCAACGTTCCGTGGCACCAGCAATGACAAGGCCATCGAGCTGTCCTATGAGTTGGCGCAGTTTTTCGAACCCGATGGGCTAACCCGCGCCTTCTTTACCTCGGGTGGATCGGACTCGGTTGAAATCGCGCTGAAACTGGCGCGCCAGCACCACAAGATTCGTGGCGAGGCCGGGCGTATCAAGTTCATCAGCCTTAAGCAGGGGTATCATGGTACCCATTTTGCCGCCGCCTCGGTCAACGGCAATCAGAAATTCCGCGCGGCCTATGAGCCGATGATGCCCGACTGTTTCCACGTGCCCGCCCCCTGGACCTATCGCAACCCGTTCGATGAGACCGACCCCGAACGCCTGGCGCAGCTCTGCGTCAAAGCGCTTGAGGCCGAGATCGCGTTTCAAGGCGCCGACACCGTTGCCGCATTTATCATGGAACCGGTTTTGGGGGCAGGGGGCGTGATCCCACCGCACAAAAGCTTTATGCCTATGGTGCGCGAAGTCTGCTCCAAGCACGGCATTCTGCTGATCTCGGATGAGATCATCACTGCCTTTGGTCGTACCGGCAGCGAAAGCGGCGCGCGGCATTGGGGCGTGCAGCCCGATATTATGACTACGGCCAAGGCCATCACCAATGGCTACTTCCCGTTTGGCGCGGCGATGATCTCGGGTGCGGTTGCCGAGGTGTTCGAAGGTGACACAACCGGCAATGCGTCGGTGGATCAGGGCTATACCTATTCCGGCCACCCGGTTGGCGCTGCGGCTGCTCTGGCGGCGCTGTCCGAGATCAAGCGCCTGCGTGTTTGGGAAAACGCCGCCGCGCGGGGCGATGAGCTGTTTGCCGGGCTACAAAAACTGGCTGACAAATACGATGTCATCGGAGACGTGCGGGGCGGCGAAGGGCTGATGTGTGCGCTGGAACTGGTTGCGGACCGCGCCACCAAGACACCTATTGCGAAGCACCTGCCGCTGCAGGTTCAGAAAGCGGCTTTCGAAGACGGTGTGATGGTTCGCGTATCCGGCAACAACATCATCCTGTCACCGCCGCTAATCATCACATCCGATGATGTGACCAAAATCCTGTCGGCGCTGGATACCGGACTGGCCACTCTGTAACCACTCAGTTGGCCCTTTCCAAAGCGGACGGGCCCCAGTTTTACCCCAGCATCTTCAGACTTTGACCGCCTGCAACTCCTCCAGAAGGTCCAGAAGTTGATCCAGTTTCTCGCGGCCCATCTGCGTCTCAATTTTGTCGGCCATCGCCAATGAGATGGCAAGATTGTCTTCCAGAACCGATCCTGATCACCTCGAACCTGCCCTTCGACGAATGGACGGAAACATTCGGCTCTGAGCATCTCACCGGCGCCTTGCTCGGCCGAATGACCCACCATGTCAACATTCTGGAGATGAACGGCGACCGCTATCGCCTCGCACAGAGCAAGGCTCGGCAGAACTCCTAAGACACAGAAGAGATTGGTCCTGGCGGACCAAGACGCCTTGGCAACCGCCAGTTAAATGGGAGCGCGCTTGCCAAGGCGCCAGTTACCCCAATAGTAGCCGACTTTTGCTCCGCCCCATGGCCGACTTTTACGCCGTTGACAGCTGGGCAACCAGAGCCTTTCAGCACCTTGTTTATGGCTTTGATACCAGCAGTGTTGGTCCCGCTTTGTCGACGACAATCTTCCGTGGCAAACCGTTCACCTCAAGCGCACGGGCGAAGAGCTTCGTTGCAGCAGCTTTATTCGGCGCTTGGATAGCATGAAGTCCAGGGTTTTGCCGTGCTTGTCGATGGTGCGATAAAGCACCGTTCACTTTCACATATGTCTCATCCATGCGTCATGAACGGTCCGCCGGACGCTTTTTATACCGCGAAGCATCAGCTAAGAAACCAGCGTATCGGCTCACCCAACGGTTCAGCGTCGCGTGATCCAGTTCAACACTACGTTCCGCCATGATTTCTTCCAGATCCCGATATGACACGCCGTATCGGGGATAAAGGAAAACAGCGTACAAAATCACTTCATTCGGAAAATGCGCGCCCTGGAATGAGATCGTCACCGTCTGCTCCTGTAAAACTCGAGCACGCGCTACCAAAACTACGCTCGACCTGACAGTGAGGAAAGAGTTTGCGACAGAACGATTCTGTCGCAAATTCCGGCGTTAATTGAAGCTATCGCTCTGATTGATTGGGTTTATCCCGCGAGTTTTGCAAATTGACGGAATCCGCTTGTGATTAAGTTATGCAGGCAAATTCGAAAGGCAGGTGGACTGCCTCTCGATATGTTGCACCCCAATGATTGCCTATCTGTTGAGAAACTCCAGTTCGTATTTGTCCTCAACATCAGGCAAGGGATGCTCAGCATGAAGCGACGAGACGATACCGTAGATCATGAACAACAAGATCACTGCGATTGGCAGCCCCGCGACGATTGATGCCGTTTGAAGCGCGCTCAAACCGCCTGCCAGCATTAGAACTCCCGCGACCACGCCCGCTGTTAGACCCCAAAAGACACGGAATTTGACTGGCGGATGCTCATCACCCATCGACAACATTGTGCACATCACCAGCGTTCCCGAGTCTGAAGATGTGACAAACCACGAGATCAGCAGAACAGTGATCAGAACAGTGATCGGGTAAACCAACCAAGTGTAACCGAACCCTTTGACCGTTTGGAATACGCCGGCCGCATAGTCATTGTTGACCGCTTCTACGACGCCCGCTTCATAGAACAAGTCCACACCGGCCGCCGCGCCACCGAAAACACCCATCCACAGCATAACGACTGATGTTGGGATAAGCAGCACGCAATAGCAGAACTGTTTGATCGTCCGCCCCTTGGACACCCGTGCGATAAACAGACCAACAAATGGACACCAAGCGATCCACCATCCCCAATAGAAGATGGTCCACCAGCTCTGCCATTGGTTCTCAGGCTCACCATTGATCCAGAAACCCATCGGGATCACTGTCCACAGATAGTCGCCGAAGCCGGATATGGTAATACCCAGCAGGAATGCCGTCGGCCCCAGGATGATGAAAAGTATCAGCAGGCCAATACTGGCCATTACATTGGCTTCGGACAGGATGCGAACGCCTTTGCCAACACCTGAAGCAGCTGAAGCCGTACCGAGGCAGGTAATGATCGCTACAAGAATCAATTGGTTTGTTTGGGTGTTTGTCATCCAGCCGAGGTCCTCAAGACCGGCAGCTATTGGTGTAACCCCCAATCCCAGAGAGGTGGCAAGACCAAAGATTGTGCCAAATACGCCAATCAGATCGACGAGATGGCCCCAAGGACCATAAATCCGATCCTTAAGCACAGGATAAAGCGCAGTTCGCAGCGTTAGTGGCAACCCGTGGCGATACGAAAAATAAGCCAGGCATAGCCCTACCAAAACGTAGAGGGCCCAGCCATGAAATCCCCAATGGAAATTGGTGATCGTAACTGCGGAAACTGCAGCAGCAACGGAACCTGATTCTATTCCCGCCTTCTCGAGAAACGGGCTGCCTTGAATATGGAACATAGGCTCAGCAACGCCCCAGTAAATAAGGCCAGATCCCAGGCCCGCGCTAAACAGCATGCAGATCCACGAAAACGTTGAAAAGTCGGGTTCATCGTCGTCTTTGCCAAGCTTCACGTGACCAAACCGACTGATCATCAGCCAAATCACAAAAAACAGTGCGGCGTTAACGACAAGAACGTAAAACCAGTCCAGACTGCCGATGATGAAATCCTTGCCAGACGCAAAGATCGCACTTGAAGCCTCGACATCGCGGATTGTGAAGAACACAAACCCCAAGATCATCACCATCGAAGCGATGCCCATTATCGGATTCATACCTTTGAACAAGCCGCTGTTCGCAACAAGATTGTCAGGTTTCTGTGTCGATTGATCACTCATTTTGCACCTCTTCGCCTTGTTGGTTCGGCTTACCGTGTGGATCCTGCAGCACCTTGGCGCGCTGAAGTTGTCAGCCATGACTCGAACGCTTCTTCCAGGCGCGCATGATTGTTCGCCCACCATTCGGCGTCTGACAGGATATACAGATTGTCTTCATACGCAGGGCCGTTTGGAATTCGCTCCAAAACGTCATCTGACAGAAGTGCTATCGATGATTTTCGGGTCGGGCCGTTTGGCAGGTAACTGACCATATTTGCCAGCGAGTTCGAACTGCTGGCAAATCGGATAAAATCAATCGCGCCTTCCTTATTCAGGCTTCCTTTTGGGATACCGAACAAATCCAGTTCGATAACGCGACCGTCCATGTTTACGGTGAAATCGGCACCTTCCTCCTGCGCGGCAGTGGCTCCTGTTGTTGCCCAAATCGATGACATCGCGACGTCACCCGCATTCAACATGCGCACCGGTTCACGCCCGGTTTCCCATATCTGCAATCCGGGTTTTATTTCATCCATCTTCCTCAGAGCGCGGACAACGCCGTCCTCGGTCTCGAGAGTTGAGTAGACGTCTTCGCGCGCCACGCCATCAGCCATAAGCGCCCACTCCATGATCACTGTCGGGTCATTTCGAATGGCGCGTGGGCCAGGAAAGTCCTCAGTGTCAAAGAAATCTGCGATTGTCGAAGGCGGTGCGTCGGAAAATTTTGAATTGTTAAATGCGTATGCGGTACCCCATACGATAACACCGACGCCGCAATCATTCAGCGCCCCTTCAACAAAATCCTCCCGAAACGGGGTGCCATCGACCCCATCCGGCAACTCGATATCGGAGATATTCTCCAGCAGTCCTTCCTTGCAGGCACGAAGAGAATCCGCCTGAGTCAGGTCTACAACATCCCATACCACATTCGCGCTTTCGACCTGGTCCCGGATTTCCGAAATGCCGCCGTTGTAATGTGCAACATGCACTTTGGCATTATTCGCCTCTTCATAAGGGCGCACAAAGCCAAGCATTTGGCTTCGCATGTAAGGACCGGTCCAAGACGTAAACGTAATGGTCGGCCGCGACTCTGTGCTCGTGGTTTCACTCTCAGGCGTAGTTTGCGCGTTCACACTGCACACCGAGAAGGATGTAAACAGCATCGCAGTTAATACCTGACAACCCCTGATTACAATTGGCGTTCCAAAATTCATCAAAGCTCCTCCCCGGCCACTACCAAGTTTGCTCAATCGGAACGATTGCGTCGTTCCCCAGGGCCTGCACCCAAAACATTCAGCAATAATACTTCAATTCTACCCCATGATCAGCAATAAACAAAAATAGCGATTGTCAAATACGACCATTCCGCAAGTCAGAGCGACAGGCCCGAGATATTGCACGAGTAGCGAATGGCGGTATTGCGGGTTGCAGGCGCAGCAATTTGTACCTCATCGAGTGACCGCGTCGAGCCGTCCTCATCAAGAGCGAGACGAGCCTGCCGACAATATTCTGCAGTTGCTCCGATAGAGGAAGTGAACCCAGAGCAACCAATGCTGCAGTCCGTTTCAACGGCATCTGTGGGTGGCTCCTGCATTGCAAGTGTTTTCTGGTGATTTCTGCGGTCATTTTCGTCAGTACCTTCGTCTGTCCGGCCTGTT
>NZ_JBQFYW010000028.1:0-39526 GCF_056541825.1 Ruegeria sp. AF8
TGCACCTCGACATGGCGGGCGCGGGTGATCATCTTTTCCAGATAGCCCTCGCCATTGCCAAACGCGGCCTCGGCCTCGCGGCGGCCTTCCAGCACCTTTTCTTCCAACTCGTCCTCGGACAGGATCGGACGCATGCCGCGCCCGCCGCCGCCCCAGGACGCTTTCAGCATCAGTGGATAGCCGATCTCTTTGGCCTCGGCCCGGATCGCGTCCATGTCATCGCCCAGAACTTCCGTGGCCGGAATCACCGGAACCCCGGCGGCAATCGCCACCTTCCGCGCACTGGCCTTGTCCCCCAGGGCGCGCATGGTTGCCGCCTTGGGGCCGATGAAGGTGATGCCGTTGCCGGCGCAGGCATCCACGAAATCGGGGTTTTCGCTGAGCAGGCCATAGCCGGGATGGATCGCGTCCGCGCCACATTCCTTGGCGACGCGAATGATCTCGTCGATCGACAGATAGGCGGCCACCGGGCCCAGCCCCTCGCCGATGCGATAGGCCTCATCCGCCTTGAAGCGATGCAGGCCAAGCTTGTCCTCTTCGGCAAAGACGGCAACGGTTTTCTTGCCCATCTCGTTTGCCGCGCGCATTACCCGGATGGCAATCTCACCGCGGTTCGCGATCAGGATTTTCTTGAAGTCGGTCAATCCGGTACTCCTTATTGCTGCACAGCAGTTGACGTTAGCGCTGCTGAGTTTCCCATTTTGGGTCGACAAAATAGGGAAGATTGCTGGGCGGCAGAGGATCTTTGCCAGCTATCATGTCAGCGGCTTTCTCACCGATCATCATGGTTGGGCAGTTCAGGTTGGCGGATGGAATAATTGGCATGATCGAGGCATCCGCAACCCGCAAGTTTCCGATCCCGTGCACACGGCATTCCGGATCCACCACGGCCATTTCATCCACGCCCATCTTGCAAGTACCGCAGGGATGGTAGGAACTGTGGCACGTGGCGCGCAACCAATCCGCGATCTGGTCATCAGACTGAACGCCCTGGCCGGGCGAAAGTTCTCGTCCGACAAAGGTTGCCAGCGCTGGCTGCGTCAGCAATTCGCGACCTAAATGAAAACCCGCGACTAATTCTTCTACATCCCGCGGGTCCTCTAGCATGTTGAACCGAATTCGTGGCTTTGCATCGGGATCGGCAGAGGTTAGGCGGACATAACCCCGGCTGAGCGGACGCTGGTTGGAAATCTGCAACTGAAAGGCGTGCTCTTTGACGAAATCGGCTGAACCCTCGGCTACCGCGATGTCAAACAGCGCGATCTGCAGGTTGGGGAACTTGACCCCCTGCTTCGATCGAATGAATGACACCACATCGAAATGGTTGTTGGCTAGCAGCCCCTGTCGGAACAGCAGCCATTCCATCACACCTTTTGCCTGGCTGAATAGATTCAGATCCTTGTACAGTGTTACCGGTTGAGTGCAGGTGGCCTGGATCGAGGTCAAGGGGTGGTCCATCAGGTTTTCGCCCACGCCGGGCAGGTTATGCACAACGTCAATTCCCATCTCGCGCAAGTGAGACGCAGGGCCGATGCCCGATTGCATGAGAAGCATTGGGCTGTTGAAGGCGCCGCCACTTAAGACAACCTCGGCTCGAGAGGTGGCGGTAACGATCCGACCGCGGTGTTCATATTCGACGCCAGTAGCTTTGCGGCCTTCGGTTACGATCCGGCGGGCATGGCAACCGGTCAGGATATGCAGGTTGCTCGGCGGCTTGCGCAGGTAGCATTGTGCTGTCGAAGAGCGGCGGCCGTCAGCGACATTTTTTGGGAAAAGGCCAAATCCGTCCTGCTGCGCGCCATTCACATCGTCTGTCAGCAAATATCCGGCTTCACGGCCTGCATCCAGAAAGGCCTGTTCCAGTGAACTCAATGGCATGGTCGATGCGCGAATGGCTCCATGGTGACCCTGATATTCAGAGTTGCTCCCGTCCACACGGGTTTCGAGACGTTGGAAATAGGGCAGCACTTCAGCGTAGGACCAGCCTCGCGCGCCCGCCTCGGCCCAGCCTTCGAAATCCAATGGGTGTCCCCTCAGGTATAGCTGCCCATTGATCGATGACGAGCCGCCCAGAACCCGTCCCCTTGGTTGAACCAGAACGCGTTGATTCATATATGGCTCTGGTTCGGTTTCGAAATTCCAGTTGTAGCGGGGCGCGTTGTAGGCATAGCGCATGGCCGCCGGAATATGGAACAGCGGGTTGGTATCCCTCGGACCGGCCTCCAACAGCAGAATAGAATAGGCCGGATTCTCCGCCAGCCGCGCGGCGATAATGGCCCCGGCGCTGCCGGACCCGATAACGACGTAGTCATATTCAGACATGCTCATTCCTATTCTATGCACATCAGTTGTCACCGGGCCGAAAAGGGTCCGGGCAGTCATACTTTCTTCAGAAAGGTGATGGGATCAGATCAGGCTTTTTGGTCAGACAGTCGGCGCAGTTCCTGCTCGATACGCTGCGCTGCAGATTGAATATGCTCGTTCAGCATCTGCACGGCGCGCTCGGGATCGCCGCTTTCCACTTCGGTCAGGATATCCAGGTGTTCGTGATGGATGTGGCCACGCATCTCGCTGACGCCACGCATCACCAGCATCTGAGCAAAGCGCGCAACACTCTGATACTGGTCTGAGATAATCCGCAGTGCGCGCGGTTGGCCAGCTGGTTCCAACAGTGCAAGGTGAAACTGTCGGTTGAGTTCGACCTTTTCATTAAAGGAGTCGCTCGCCTTGTCCTGTATGATCAGCTCGTGGCATCGTTTCAGCGAATCCCGGGTATGCTTTGGGATTGCAAGGCGCAACAAAAACGGCTCCAGCGCTATACGGATATTGGCGATCTCGGCAATTTCGCTCAACTCCAGCGGTGCGACAATCGGACTTCGGCGTGGCCGCAACTCCATCAACCCCTCTGAGGCCAACATACGGATTGCTTCGCGCACAGGCACGGCGCTAGCGCCGGTTTCGTCGGCGATTTCTTGGATCTTGACCTGTGCCCCTGCCGCCAATTCACCGGACAGGATTCGGTCCTTGATCTGGCGATATATGAGGCGAGGCACGTCGCCGATGTCTAATTCTGGCTTATTCATCTCTTGCAAGGGGTATTACCTGTTCTCTCTGACTTTAGGTTATCGACCGATAAACGTCTATTCCTCCTCTTCTGGACTGCTATGGCATATGCTGCGAAGTATCATGTCCGCAGCAGTTTTCCGTACCCTGGAACGGGGTTGTCGTATCCGCTTTGCCGCACCGCTTGCCAGAACGTCGCCTGATTGGCGGTGACGACAGGCTTTCCGATCCGCGTTTCGATCTCTTCAATCCTCTGCGCCGCGCGGAAATCGGTGCAGGAAATGAACATCCCGTCTGCAGCTTGATCGTCGGCGTCGAGCGCGGCGTTCAGGATTGAGTCGGGAACGACCGCGCTAATGTCGTCGGACACTTCGATTCCCAGGCAGGTGACTTTCACCACCTGAATCCCGCAGGTCTCAAGTGCGGCAACTGTTTTGGCAGTTACCTCATCCGTATAGGGCGTCAACACAGCGATCTTCTTTAACCCGAGCGCTGAAAATGCCGCGTGGGCGGCGGTAACCGGTGTGATCACGGCGACTTCCGGACGCGAGGCGTGGATGGATTTGGCCACGTTTTCGGCACCGATAGTCGCGGTTCCAGCCGTACAACTGTAGATAACCGAATCCAATCGCCCGCCGGGCAGGATCGAGTTTGTTGCTTCAGTCAGCCGCCCGGCCATAGCGGCCAGCGCGGCGGGCTCGCATTCGCCTTCGAACGGCACTCGCGCCACGAACAGATGCACCTGATCGTCATTGGGGCGCATCGACATCATGTCGCGCTCGACCACATAATCGTTGGTTAGTGCCAACAGCCCGATCCGGCAGCGTCCCTGCTCGTGATCCAACTCATAACCTTTGCTGGGTCGTTCATATTGAACTGTGCTCATGGTGACCTCGAAAAAAGGGCGCCCGGCCGAAACCGGGCCAGTTTGGGGAGAACTTATATGGCCCGCATTTGCAAATCTGCCATCGGATCGGACAGCAGGTCGGCTCCGGTCTCGGTGATAACCCAGTTATCCTCGGCGTTAATGAACCCGAATTCATTCGAGAAGTTCGGGTTGCAGGCAAAGACCATGCCGGGCTCGAACACGATGTCCTCGAACGCAGCCAGCGACGGGTATTCAGTAGTCTCGAAACCTACGCCATGACCAACGCGGCCAACACCCGACGTCTGGATGCCGCGCGCAGCCAGTTCCGCTTCGACCATCTCGATCAGCTCGGCCGGGGTCTTGCCAGGAGCCAGGCAGGCGTCAGCCTTGCGGCGCAACTGCATCATCCAGTCGTAGAATTCCGCCATCTCGTCCGACGGCTGGCCGATGCAGAATGTACGCGCCAGATCCGAAGTGTAGCCTTTGATAGTCACGCCGACGTCAAAGCCAAGGGCCTCACCTTTCTGGATCACCTTGTCGGTAGGTGACAGAATCATGCCCGATGCGCCTTCGGGGGCGACACCTGATATTACGGACAAAAGGGTCAGCGTTTCGGCACCCTTGTTGAAGAGTTCCGTGCGCAAGATGCGGGCGACCTCGTTTTCGGTCATGCCTGCCTCAATCTGCGGCAGGATGTCCAGCTGTGTTTGCGCGTTCAGGCGCGCCGACTGACGCAGGTACTCGATCTCGCGCGCGGACTTGATCAGGCGAGTATCCAATATGACCTGCGCAGCATCTACAAACTCAGCGTTTGGCAGCGAAGCAATCACTTCGTTGAAGCCCTTGTAGTTCATTCCGAGATACTGTTCGCGCCCCATTTCGGTGCCGATGCGGGCATTTTCAAAACCGCGCTTTTTCAAAACGTTCGCGACAAACTCGACGTGCCCGGTCAGGCCGCCCATCACTTCAATCCGGTCCTGCTGGATCCAGGTGCAGGTCACCACCTGCGCCACTTCGAAGGGCATCGTAATGAGAATCGGATCGTCGTCCTTGGGCAGGATGAACATGTAGGACCGAATCTTATCGATCGGGTTCTGAGCCGAACGGTGGCCGGAGAAGTATTCGTAGTTCAATCGCTCGGTGATCCACAGCGCATCCAGATTGTGCTTCGCCATATGTTCGCGCGCCTTGTTCCAGCGCGCTTCATATTCGTCCTGAGGGAAATCGGGGAATGTCGGTGCCATTTATTTTCTCCGTCGGCTTGACTCGTGGAATTTCATAAATCATAAATCATATACGATTTTTGACAAGGCCAAATCGGCCAACGGGAAAGGCAGCACAATGTCCGGCAACACCATGGGCACACTTGATCTCGGGCAGCGCTTTGCGCGGCGCTCGGAAATCATCGGCAAATCCATCTATGATCACCCGCCGGGTGTAACGGTTCTGTCGAGCGGCTTGGCCTATCCGCCCTGTCTGCCCGACGTGGTGCGTGAAGCATCCTTGGCGGCTGGCGATTATGTAACCGAGTCGATGCAATACGGCCCATTGATGGGGTTGCCGGATCTACGTACTGCCATCGTCGATTTCGTAAAAGAAGACGGGGTTGAGGTCGGCGTAGACAATGTGCTGGTCACTTATGGCGCCAAGAACGCATTGGATTTGGCCTGTCGCGTGTATCTGGAGCCGGGCGACCGGATGATTGTCGCCAACCCATCCTATATGACCGCGCTGCAGATCATGCGCACACACAGCGTGAACTTCCTGACCGTCAATCAGGACGACGAAGGCATGATCACCGATGAATTGGAGGAAAAACTAAAGCGACTTCAGGCCAATGGTGAACGGATGCCGAAGCTCTTGTTCGACATTCCCGATTTCCACAACCCGACCGGCATCACGATGTCGCTGGCCCGCCGTAAAGCGTTGATCGAACTGGCGAAGAAATACAATTTCATCATCCTCGAGGACGATCCTTATCGCCGCATCCGCTTCGAAGGCGAGGCAATCCCGCCGCTCAAGGCGCTGGACGATGCCGATGTGGTGATCTCGCTGGGCACTGTTTCGAAGATCCTGGCTCCGGGCCTGCGACTGGGCTGGGCCATCGGTGAGGCCAGCATCATCCGCCGCATGGGGCTGCAAAAAGCCGATGGCGGCTGTAACCCGATGGCGCAGCGCATCGTCGTGGACCTGATGCGCTCGAACAAGATGCAGCATCACATCGACGAAGTGACGAAAGAGATGCGCGTTCACCGCGACGCCATGATCGAAGCCTACGCCGAACATCTGCCGGACGCGAAGATCCGCACCCCCAATGGCGGCTATTTCCTGTGGGCGGAACTGCCCGAGGGCGTCGATGCAGAGCGCGTAGCCGAGATCGGCATCGAACACGGGGTCGAGGTTTCGACGGGCCGTCTATGCTTTGCCGAGGATGCGCCGACCAATTTCCTGCGCATGGCCTACAGTTTCGTCTCCGAAGAGAAAATCCGCGAAGGCATCGCCAATCTGGGCGCCGCCTATCGCCAGTACAAACAAAACGCATGAGGTCCGGACATGGCAACTCCCATCGTCAGCAACGAACCGGTCTGCGAGATTGACCTGGATGCTGAAGGCAAGCAGACCGGCTATATCCGCATCCAATTCAGTTCGGATCGCTCGGCCTATGGCTGGCAGCCGGTACCGATCATGTCGATAAAGAACGGCGAGGGCCCGGTGGCCGTCGTTGTCGGCGCCAACCATGGTGATGAATACGAAGGTGTGTCCATCACCAACGGCCTGTTTCGCGATTTGAAGGTCGAGGATGTGAAGGGTCAGATCATCTTTCTGCCAGCCTTGAACGCGCCTGCCTTTTATGCAGGTCGCCGCACTTCGCCGCTGGATGAAAGCGGTGAGGCGAACCTGAACCGGATGTTCCCCGGCGTGCAGAATGGCAGTCCGACCCAGATGATCTGCTGGTGGGTGGTCAACCGCCTTTTGCCCAAGGTCGATGCGGTTTTTGATCTGCATTCAGCGGGTAAGTCGATCGATCATCATCCCTCGGTCAAAATCCGACTGATCGGGGACGAGAAGAAAGACGCGCTGCAGATGAAGTTCCTGGAACTCTTCGGTGCACCTCTGGGCATCGTTGGTGATCGGGTGACGGAAACCACTTTTTCCTCGGCCACTGCGCGCAAAGAGATCATGTACCTGTCCACCGAACTGGGCGGGGCGGGAAAAATCCGCCCGTGGATCCGCGAATTTGGTTTCAACGGCATGAAGCGCTGTCTGCGAGAGATGGGTATCCTTCCCGCCGACATGGACCTGCCCGAACCCGAGCACAAAGTGGCGCTCAAGGGAATGCAGTCGGGCGACAATTATATTTTTGCCTATGAGGACGGGATGTTCGAGCCGGTCGTCGATCTTGGCGACGTCGTCGAGGACGGCCAGCTTGCAGGTTACATCTGGAATCTCAAAGCGCCCTGGAAAGACCCGGTTGAGCTGCACTTCAAAAAAGGTGGCGTGGTGTTCTGCAAGCGCACTCCGGCGCTGTGTGAAGTGGGCGATACGCTTTTCTTCACCCTTAGCGACTACGAGGGTTGAACCATGGGCGAGGCGCATCCCATTTATTTCGGCGGGGAATTCCTTACGGGGGACGGGCGTGAGACATTGCCGGTCCTGAACCCCGCGACCGGAGCGGAATGCGCCCGGCTGACTTGTGCGACATCCGCGGATGCGGATGCCGCGGTGGATGCGGCCAAACGCGTCTACCCGGCGTGGTCCTCCCTCTCCCCTCCGGACCGCGCCTCAATTCTGCGGAGAATGGCCGACAAGTTGATCGAACATCGCGAAACGATTGCTTGTTCTCTCACGCTGGAGCAGGGGAAACCCCTGCCTGAGGCTCGCGAAGAGCTTGATGGTTGTGCCGCAATCTTCCGGTACTTCGCCGATGCCTGCGAAACCTTTCCCTTTGAAACTGTGGTGCCAGGTAGTGTCAATCGACACATCTTCGAGACCGCCAAGGGACCGGTGCTGATCATCAATACCTGGAACTTTCCGGTTGAAGCCGTGGTAAGCCACATGGCCCCGTCGCTGGCGGCTGGATGCCCATCGGTGGTGCTGGCAAACCGCGACGCGCCGGGCTGTGTCGCAGCCTTCTTCCGCGCGATTGACGAGTTGGCTTTGCCCAAGGGGCTGATTAACCTGCTGATGGGACGGTCGTCGCAGCTGTCGAACCAATTGGTCGACAATCCCGGCATCGCGCATGTGTCCTATACCGGCTCGGTCTCGGTCGGCAAGGATCTGGCGGCGCGGGCGGGTGCGGCGCTGAAACGCGCCACGTTGGAACTGGGTGGGCTGGCACCGGCCATCGTGCTGCCCGGATCGGACGTTCAGGCCGTGGCCCGAGCCTATGCCGGCAAGCGGTTCTGGAACGCGGGGCAGGTCTGCACCTCGCCCAACCGGATCTACGTCAATCGGGCGCAATATGACGAATTTGCAGTTGCGGTGAAGGATTATGCCGAAAGCCTGACGGTTGGCGACGGCATGGTTGAGGGGACCGATGTGGGGCCTATGGCCAACGAACGCCGCGCCGGTTGGATGGCCGAGGTCGTAGCCGACGCCCTGACGCGCGGTGCGCGGTTCGTCACCGGTCAGCAAGAGCCGCAGAAAGGCGGCTTTTACTGGACGCCCACGGTGCTGGCCGATGTGCCCGAGGACGCGCTTGGGTTCCGTGAGGAAATTTTTGGCCCCGTCGCCTTGATCCGCGCCTATGACGACCTGGATCAGGTGATCGCGGCCGTCAACGATTGCGATATCGGTCTGTCCGGTTACGTCTTTGGCCCCGACGACGCCGAAGCACTCGCCGTGGCCCGCCAGATTGAGGTCGGCAGCGTCGGCGCCAATCAAATGGTGACGGCCTTTATCGACACGCCTTTCGGCGGCATTAAGCACTCCGGTCTGGGCACTGTGGGGGGAGCATCCGCGATGCGGGAATACCTTTTCCCCCGTTCAGTCGCGATGCCACCCCGGACAGCGATGGACGGCTGAGCATGAAAGATCTGGGAGGACGCATCATGCAGAGACAGGCGCGGGTCGGAATTGTTTGGCCCGACACGGGCGACCCGATCGACTTGTTCGAGATGGCCGAAAGCGACCGACTCAATTCCATTGCCGGGAATTCCGACCTGGCATTTAATGTGAGTTACTCCTTTGGGCCTGAAGGCCATTCGGTCGATGCGTTGCATTCGGTCGGCAATGTCGACAGCATTGCCGATGCATGCACATCGCTGAAAGAGGCCGGCGCGCAGGCAGTGGTCTGGGCGTGTACCTCAGGGAGCTTCATTGGGGGTTACGATTGGGCTCTGAGGCAACGTGAGCAACTGCGTGAACGGATCGATCTCCCGGTGACAAGCGGCACCCTGGCGCTGATTTCGGCAACCCGGCGGCTGGGATTTTGCAATGTGGACATTCTCAGCCCGTACCCGTCGGATGTCTCCCGAATCTTTGCGAAATGTCTTGAAGACGCCGGACTGAAAGTGTCGTCGATGCGGATGCTTCATTCGCCCGGGGCGACCGCCTCGGCAGGCTTGAGCCTGGCAGATGAATGCCGGGCCTTTGCCGCCGATCACGATCTCGGCGGTGATGTCGTCATCATTCCCGACACAGCGGCAAACACTCTGGAACTCATCCCAGAGCTTGAAGCGGCCGCGGGCCGGCCGGTCGTGACGGTTAATCAGGCCTGTGTATTCGAGGGCGCCTGCCTGATCGGGCAAACCGACAAACTCGTTGAACTGCCCGCCTTTCAACGTTTTCGAGGCTGTGCGGAAGGGGGGAGCATATGATCGATTTCAACTATCTGTCTTCGCTGGATTTCGGCGTGCCGTGGGAATACCGCTGGCAGTTGCTGAAAGGTGCCGGAATGACGATCTATCTGGCCACGTTCTCGTCGATCGTGGGCCTGATGCTAGGCATTGTTCTGGCCATCGTCATCCGGTCAGGGCACTGGACTGCGAAATACGCCGCGCTCAGCTACGTTGAATTCTTCCGTAACACACCATTGCTGGTGCAGTTGATCTGGATCCACTTTGTTCTGCCGCTGATCACGGGGATAAACACGACGCCCCTCACATCCGGCCTGATCGCGCTGACCCTCAACGTCACCGCTTATTTCTGCGAGATTGCCCGCGCGGGGATCAACTCGGTTCCTTCGGGCCAATGGGAAGCCGCGCGGGCGCTTGGCCTGCATTGGGTACCTGTCTGGGGCAAGGTGGTGCTGCCGCAGGCGCTGCGGGTCATGATTCCGCCGTTGGCGAATATGGTCATTAACATCTTCAAGGCCACGGCGATCCTCTCGATCCTCGCGGTGGACGACCTGATGCGGGTGGCGATCCGTATCTCCAATTCGACCTTCAAGCCAGTTGAGATGATCACCGCCGCCGCGCTGATCTATCTGGTGATGGGCAGTGTCCTGGCCTTTGGCGCCGACGCCCTTGAGAGCAAGTACGGACCTGCGGGGAAAAAGTCATGACCTTCGATTGGGGCATTCTCTGGGACAATATCCACCTGCTGCTCTGGGGTGCCTGGAACACCGCTTTGATCATGGTCCTGTCGCTGTTCTTCGGCTCGATCATCGGCGGCTTTGTCTGCGCCGGAAACCTGCAACGGAAATGGTTCTATCGTATTCCGACCCGGGCCTACACGCATGTGTTCCGCACGATACCGGAGATGGCTCTGATCTTCTGGGCGTATCTGGCGCTGCCGTTGGTACTCGGCATCCGGATGTCCGCGTTCAACGCAGGCACGTTGGCAATCTCGCTGGTCGTGGGCGCGTTCATGGGAGAGATCTTTCGCGCCGGGATCGTTGCTCTGCCAAAAGGACAGAACGAGGCGGCCAAGGCGTTGGGTCTGGGTTTCTTCGCCCGGTGGTACAAGGTGATCTTGCCGCAGGCTATCAAGCTGGTGCTGCCGACGATCGTGAACTTCATCACCGAACTGTTAAAAATGACCAGCCTTCTCGCCGCAATCTCGGTTGGCGAACTGGCCTATCAGGCGAACGTTCTGGGTGGTCAGACCTTCAAATACAACGAATTCTTCACCTCTGTCGCCATCGCCTATTTCTGCATGATCTTTCCGGTCACGCTGCTGGCCCGGCGTCTTGAGAAAAGGAATGCGGCCTGAGCCGGATTGGCTTTGGCTTTTAACTGGAACTCCAAATCGAAAATCAGGGAGGAAACCAAATGACCCTAATGAAAACCCTCAAATCGGCGGCAGTCGCGTTGCTCGCCTTCACCGGTGTCGCCAGTGCGGAAACAACGATGGAGCGCATCCAATCCGAAGGCGTTTTACGCGTTGGCATGGCGGATTCGCTGCCGTTTCAGTGGAAAGACGCCGCCTCGGGCGAATGGCGCGGGTATAACGTGGATATGGCCGGAAAAGTTGCCGAGGCTATGGGCGTCGAGCTGGAGATTATCGACGCGACCTGGGCCACACTGATCCCTGGGCTTGAAGGTGCCCGTTGGGATGTCGCTTTCGTCGACATGTTCGCAACGCCGGAACGGGCTGTAAAGGTCATGTTCTCGGACCCTTACTACACGACCCGTCAAGCCGTAATCGGCAATGCTAATGCCGGTTTGAACACTTGGGATGATCTCAACAGTTCCGACCGCTCGATCGTGTTTCTGGCGGGCACCGCCGACGAACTGGTGGCCAAGGAGGCCTTCCCAGATGCCGAAGCGCGCCCGATGGTGGCCGAGGGTCTCGGAACCGTGTTCCTGGAGGTGGCCTCGGGCCGTGCAGATGCCTCGGTGGCCTCTGAGCTGAACATCAAACTCTACATGGCCAAGAACTCTGCCGCACCGCTGAAGATTGTCGAGGAAGGGCGCGGTATCGACGCGCAAGGCTTCTCTTATGCAGTTCGCCCGGGAGATACGCACCTGCTGGAATTCCTGAACACCTGGGTGCGGTCGGCAACAGCAACCGGTCTCTCTGCTGAGATGGAAACCAAGTGGATCGACAATTTCTCGGAATGAGATCGCTGACAACCTGATCAACAACTGCGGCGGCGCAATCCGCCGCAGGTAGAAAAAGACTGGAAATTAAATGCCTGCAAAGACGCCTGCTGCTCCAATAACACTTGCCGAAATTGTCGAGAATGGTCTCTGCGTGGGCTGCGGTTTGTGCCAGGCCATTGCCGGGTCATCCAAAATAGATTTTGTGACAACACCGGAAGGCCGGGAACGTCCGATCGAGCTAAATGTAGTCGAAGCGGACGAATGGGAAGTCATAGCCCGCACATGCCCGGGCATGCGGGTTATCGGTCCCGAGGCAGATGAATGCGCAGACATCGACCCGGTTTGGGGGCCGTATCACAATGTGCAGCTTGGTCATGCGTCGGATCCTGACATCCGGTTTCGCGCGGCATCTGGTGGCATTCTGACGGCCCTTGGCGCTTATCTTATTTATAGCGGGCAGGTGAACTTCGTTTTACAGGTAAAGGCGTCGACGGACCGCCCGATGCGGACAAATACCGTCATGTCGCGAAGCGCCCAAGAGGTGATTGGCGCAACCGGATCTCGTTATGGCCCGGCAACGCCACTAGCGGAAATCCGCGCCGCATTGGATACCGGCGAACCATTCGCATTCATCGGCAAACCTTGCGATGTCACAGCCTTGCGTCTGTATGGCAAAAAAGATCCCCGTGTTGGTGAGCAATGCAAAGCAATGCTGGCCCTCGTGTGTGGCGGCGCGCCGGAGTTTCGAAAATCGCGAGATCTGGTGCATGAACTCGGTTACACGGAAGAGGACGTCGCTCTGTTTCGGTATCGCGGCTACGGCAATCCCGGCCGTGCGCGTATAGAGTTCAAGGACGGGCATGCTGAAGAACGCACTTACCTTGAGATGTGGGCAGACGAAAGCAAATGGTGCATTCAGGCCCGGTGTAAAATCTGCCCTGACGCAATTGGTGAAAGTGCGGATATCGCAGCGGCAGATTTCTGGCCCGGTGGCGCACCGACTGGTGAAGACGCCGGCTTTAACTCGATTGTTACGCGAACAAATACCGGTCGACGCCTTTTGAATGAGGCGGTCGATGCGGGTGCGGTGACCATTACGCGTGATTTGGAAATCGAAGATATGTCGGAAACGCAACCGCATCAGGTTCGTAAGAAATTGGCCCTATGGGCCCGTTATGCTGGGATGCGCGCCGCGGGGCATCCAGTGCCACATGTCACGGGGCTACGCCTAGATGATTTGGCCAAGACACAGTCATTCCGGGACAACCTCAATTCTGCCCGCGGGGCACGCCTGCGCAGCCACGATGGGCGTCTCAACGAACCTCGACCATCACCCAAATCCCCCGAATGCAGAGGAGGAACCGAAAATGGCGGAACTTGATAATTTCGATGAGATCGTTCACGAGGATCTTCCGGTTTCGGATGAGGTCGTGATCGAAATCCGTGATATGAATAAATATTATGGAGGGTTCCACGCCCTAAAGGATATCAACCTGACCGTCAGGCAAGGAGAGCGGATTGTCATTGCCGGGCCTTCGGGATCCGGAAAGTCCACCCTGATCCGCTGCATCAACCGACTGGAGGAGCATCAAGGCGGACAAATTATCGTGGACGGTGTTGAACTGACCAGCAGCACCAAGAATATCGATAAAATCCGGTCCGAGGTCGGAATGTGTTTCCAGCATTTCAACCTGTTCCCGCATATGACGATCCTGGAAAACTGCACATTGGCGCCAATGTGGTCACGCAAAATAAAGCGCGCCGAGGCCGAAGAGGTTGCAATGCATTTTCTCAAGAAAGTTCGCATCCCCGATCAGGCCAGCAAGTATCCCGGCCAGCTATCCGGCGGGCAACAGCAGCGCGTGGCGATTGCGCGGGCATTGTGTATGAAACCCCGGATTATGCTGTTTGATGAACCGACCTCGGCCTTGGATCCGGAGATGATCAAGGAGGTGTTGGATACTATGGTCGAGCTGGCCGAAGAGGGCATGACTATGCTGTGTGTGACCCACGAGATGGGATTTGCTCGTAAGGTATCGAACCGGGTGATCTTTATGGATCAGGGTCAAATCGTGGAACAGAATGAACCAGAAGAATTTTTTGGCAATCCTCAGAATCCAAGAACCAAAGAATTCCTGAGTCAGGTTCTCGGACACTGAACCCGAAAATAGCGCCTGGAGATAAGCGTTTCTCAAAGAAACGCTCTCCAGAGAAACAGGAACCAATGGTATGGAAGCCACCGTCGACAGGCGGTGGACCTTCTAACAGAAATTGAAGGAGGATACATGGATTCTGTTGTGAAGTTTCTAGCAGCTCAAAAGAGTACTTGTGTTCCGAACGGGTAAGCAATCAGTTTGGCGAACCCTCGAAATGGACAGGGGCCAGGCGTGAGTTGGCCATTGCGGATCATGCGCATCCTCGATGCCTGCCAGAATTGCCGAAGCTGAGATAAAAGACTTGAAGCCAAACATGGGACGCGTTCGTCTTTTGATGAAACGATGTCCTTGCTCGACGATACTGTTCTGGTATTTCCGCCTGACCATGACAGTGGACCTTATTTGTTTTGGGCAACGCCTTCAAACGCATCATAAAGGGGTCTGCTCCGGCTGAGTGCAGAATGACACCCTAAGGCCGGAGATCACCTGGTTTTCCATCTGTATTCGCCTGTGAGCAGGATATGCGCCCACCCGAGCGGCGAGATGTGCGCCAGAAGTTCTGGCGAATAGTCGAGGCCGGTGCCCTTT
This sequence comes from Ruegeria sp. AF8, assembly GCF_056541825.1. Classification (NCBI taxonomy): domain Bacteria; kingdom Pseudomonadati; phylum Pseudomonadota; class Alphaproteobacteria; order Rhodobacterales; family Roseobacteraceae; genus Ruegeria; species Ruegeria sp. AF8. The sequence goes on from NZ_JBQFYW010000028.1 coordinate 14,664, forward strand.
CGGGCTTCAACTGCTTGGCCAAGATGTTTTGTGTTCCAATAAATGACGATCGCGGCCAGCAGGTTAAGCCCTGCCATGCGATAGTGCTGCCCTTCAGAAGTTCGGTCTCGGATTTCGCCCTGGCGACCGATACGGAGGGCGTTTTTCAGCGCATGATGCGCCTCACCCTTGTTCAGACCAATTTGTGCGCGGCGCTGCATGTCGGCGTCCAGTAACCAGTCGATAATGAACAGGGTGCGCTCAATCCGCCCGATCTCCCGTAAGGCAACAGCCAGCTCGTGCTGACGGGGATATGATGCGAACTTCCTCAACAACTGGCTGGGCGGCATGACACCCGCCGCCATGGTAGCGACGGCGCGCAAAATGTCTGGCCAGTTTTCCGTGATCAGCTTTTCTCTGATCTTACCGCCGACCAGCCCGCGGATTTCCTTCGGCGCCGTAGCGGGGTCGAAGAGATAGAGCCGTTTTGACGGCAGATCGCGGATGCGGGGAACGAAGCGATAAGACAGGAGTGCGGTTGCGGCGAAGACATGATCCGTGAAGCCGCCGGTGTCGGCGTATTGCTCTTTGATCTTCTTCCCCACCTCGTTCATCAGCAGGCCGTCCAGAATGTATGGGGCCTCGTTGACGGTCGCAGGGATATTCTGTGTGGCAAACGGGCCGAACTGGTCGGAGACATGGGTGTAGGCCTTCAATCCGGGCTCCTGTCCATACTTTGCGTTGATGAGGTTCATCGCCTCGCCATGCCGCGTTGTTGGAAAGAACTGACCGTCGCTTGAAGCGGTCATACCACCGCCCCAGAACCGCGCCATCGGCAATTTGGCCTGCGCCTTGATCACCTTGGCAAGCGCCCTGTTGATGGCATCGCTTTCAACATGCCACCGGGACAAACGCGAGAGTTGGAAGTAGTCATGTGAACTGGTCGCCTCGGCCATTTTGCTGAGGCCAAGATTTAATCCCTCGGCCAGCAGCACGTTCAATAGCCCAATGCGATCCTTGCAGGGAACGCCGGTGCGCAGGTGTGTAAAGGCTTCGGTGAAGCCGATATCGTCCTCAACTTCCTGCAGCAGATCGGTGATCCGCACGGCAGGCAGGCGGCCATAGAGATCAAGCACCATGCCATCAGCATCCGTCGGGGTCGTTGCCGTCAAGCGATCAACCTTGAGAACACCGTTCTCTATTGAACCGCCGGGAATCGCGCCAGCTCTGGCAGCCTTAGCCAAACGCTTCATACCTTCTGCCAGCCTTGCCTTGCGATCATCGAGCCAGATCTCAGGTTCGAATGGCATTGTCAGGCGAGGGCACGCCTTGGCTGTTTCTATCGGTACCAAAGCTTGTTTCAGATCAGCGTAGCGCCGGGAGTGGGGCAGCCAGATATCGCCAGATCGGAAGGCTTCACGCACCTGGAACAACACGGCGACCTCCCAGAGCCGGTTGTCACCTGGATCCTGAGTATTGAGGTGTCGATGCCATTTCGAGGTTCGGCGCAAGAAGCCAACCTGACGGGGTGCATCAGTTTGATCTTGGGCGATAACTTTTGTTGCCTGCATCAAAGGCGCCGCCACCGGGGCAGCGCAGATATCAAGCGCCCGCAGCATTCTTGGGGCATAACGCCGGAAACGATGATATCCATGAACTACATGGAACAACGCGTCGGCTGCCATCGTGTCGGTCAACTCGGCTGCGGTTGTCACCATGTTTTCGAGGTGAGACCAACCACACGCAAGTTCAATGGCCGCTTCAAGGGACGCGCCATCCGCCTTGGCCTCCAACAGGGCGGCACCCAGATCCTTGAAGGATCGTAATGTTTCACGCAGCGAGGACCGGGCATCTGCGATACGCGCGTCGGACAACCTCTTCGCATCCCGCCAGGTCTTGCCAACAATCCGATCATGGGTTTCGATCACGGCATCGGCGATGGCTGCCTTCCACTCTACCGCACAGACGGCAAGGATCGCCAGGCGCCGGTCACTCGTGATGTCGCGCAACCCGTCGGCAAAGTAGCGCTCGCCCTGGCGGCGCAGGCGGGTGATCCGATGTGGAGGTACGTCGGACAGAATGTCTGGTGAGAGGCCCAGGCCCTGTAAAAATTCCAACCGATCCAATAGCCGCGATGCGCCTGCCGAGTTGCCACCCACTTCGAAGCGGCGAAGCCAGATGAACCGGGTGATATTGCCATCCACGATCTCGGTCAAAAGCGCATCCAGGCGTTCTTTCATTGCATCGCCGATCCTGCTGGCGAGCCGGCTTTCAATACGACGTTCTGCCGACACCAGGGCGTCGGCGCAGAGCCGCTCAATGACGGAGATGCCGGGCAGGATTACATGTGACCGGCGGCATTCTTCGACAAATCGACGCGCCAGGTCTTCGTTGGATTGGGCCGTTTCAGCCTCATTCTCGAGCCAAGCCTTGAGGCTGCGAGCGCCTTGGCCAGAGAACATCTTGAAGCCGTAAATCTGGCGCAGGGCGTGCAGATGCTGCTGACGGGTTTGTCGGCGTGCGGCATAGGGTATGACATCGTCGCCGATCAGACCCAACTGGGCGGCGATGAAGCGCAAGATCTTTTCAGGGATGACCTCGCCAGATGACAACAGCCGCCCAGGATAGCGTAGGGCACAGAGCTGTAGGGCAAACCCGATCTTGTTCTCCGGCCGCCGCCTATCGTTGATGTGTTCGATATCGTCGTCTGCCAGTGTGTAATGCCGCAACATCAAGGTTTCGTCAGTCGGTAGATCAAAAAGCGCCGTACGCTGGCGCTCGGTCAAAATGGTGCGATGCGCCATGTTTCTTTTGCTTTCTATTTGGGGATTGCTTATCGATGATTGTGTAATGGATTAAGGAATAAATGCCATGCCCGAAAGCTGGGGGTTTCGCCGCATATCACAAACGTTCGTTTGTGAAAAATGCTGATCGGATACGCGCGCGTCTCAAAAGCCGATGGCAGCCAGTCGCTTGACCTACAAAAGGACGCTCTAGTCGAGGCCGGTGTCGATGAAAAGCAAATCTACTCCGATCAGGCCTCGGGTAAGAAAGACGACCGCCCGGGCCTCGAAGCTTGCATGAAGGCTCTGCGAGAAGGCGACGTCCTTGTCATCTGGAAGCTGGACAGAATGGGTCGCAGTCTGAACCATCTGGTGAAAACGACGACCCTGCTGTCAGAGCGCGGTATCGGCCTGAAAGTGCTTACAGGCCAAGGGGCACAGATCGACACGACCACCGCAGCCGGTCGATTGTCATTTGGCATCTTTGCCGCGCTCGCGGAATTTGAAAGCGAATTGATCCGGGAGCGAACAATGGCGGGGCTGCAAGCCGCCCGAGCTCGAGGCCGCAAAGGCGGTCGAAAGTTCGCACTCACCAAAGCCCAGGTCCGGATAGCACAGGCCGCAATGGCCAACCGAGACACATCCGTTTCAGAGCTGTGCAGTGAACTGGGCGTGAAACCCGTCACCCTGTACCGATACGTTGATCCCAAAGGCAACCTGCGCGAATATGGAAAACGCGTGCTCGGCGCTTAAGGTGTCATTCTGCACTCAGCCGGAGCGGACCCCTGCAACAGGGTCCCTGCATGTCACGATTGAGGCGGATCTTGCAATCACCTATCTGTCGCCCATCCTTCCGGACTTCCTGAACCGTTATCCCGACGTGCAGATTCGGCTGACCATGACGACCGATGTCGTTGACCTTGTTCATAGTGGCATTGATCTGGCCATACGCGTTGGCCACCTTGCCGATTCCAGTCTGATCGCGCGCAAGATATATGAAAGCCGGTCAATCCTCTGCGCGAGTCCGGAATATCTGAAGGTTCGCGGTTGTCCCACGCACCCGCGCGAGTTAACCGAACACGAATGCATTTCGTTCTGGGTTCACGCCAGCCGCACCCACTGGAAATTCCGCGACGCTGACCGCGTACTGAGCATACCGATGTCGGGGCGGGTTAATGCAAACAGCCTCGTCTTCCTGCGAAGTGCCGCTGTCAATGGTCTGGGCATTGCGATGATACCGGTCTGGATGATTCAGGATGAACTGAAAAACGGTCGCCTGGTCGCGATTCTGGAGGACTATTCGTTGGATCCGCCAAGTACGCCTATCAATGCGGTTTTTGCCCATAACCGGCATCTTGCACCGAAGGTCCGGGCATTTGTGGACTTCTTAGCAGAGCAACTGGCGGCAGTTTAGAAAGCCGATAGGGTCGGCTGACCGCCAATTGGCTTCTTAAAAATTGAGGCTCTTGCTTAACCAATCCGGACGATCGTCAATGGCACAACAGTATGGCAATTAAATTTTTTGAAGTAAGGGACAATTCTGCCATTCGCTACGATTTTGCCGAGAATTGGCGATGACCAAAGAGCTAAATCTGCAGTTGAAAGAATAGCCAGCAGAGCAAAACGGCGGTTTAGACGCAGAAATTCCAGGCACGCTCAAAGTTGGCTCAATGCTTGCCCGCTTTCTAATCCAGCAGGAACGTCATGGATGCCCAATGGCTTTGCCAGACGACGGGCGGGGCGTTTACCGGATCAATCATCACCGAACTGATCAAATACGTGCCGGCTCCCATAAGCGGTAGCTCGACCCGGCCATCGGCCCCGGTCTCGAAAACCATTCGTTCGACAGGCTCAGACCAATTATCATGAAACAAAGAAACCCGGCGATCCGCTACCGGAGCACCATCGCGCAGCAACCGAATCATGAAACTCTCCTTTTCCGGTGCAAAAGGCATGCTCTCGGCGACAATTTCGAATGCCATTCCAAGCGGATAATCCTGGGCATCGGATGCCAATTCGCCCACCGGAACCAGCGCCTTGGTATAGCGAATGTACCGCTCGGCAAAATTGGTCGGGTCAAGGCCGCGTGCGTGATGTTCGGCGGCTAGTTCCTGATAATCTTCTTCTTCCAGAAACTGGCCGAACAGGTCCCAATCCTCGTAGGTGGCGCGGAACGGCACTGTCTGATACGCCAAAATGTGCAGGCCGGCGGCGAGAGTCTCGATTGACGCTGCTGGCAGGTCGCCGTCAATGCCTGCAACCGGGCGGGTTTCGCCAGATGCCGCTACCGAGAAACGCTCGAAACGGTTTGCCAGATAGGGGAAGGTTTCGCCCGATAGCATACGCCCGACCTTGAGTTCTGCCGTGATCTTATCACCCGGGGCGATATCAGTCGTCAGGGGTTCGATCCAGAACTCGTGCCCGGATGCAACCTGACCCTGAGCGGCAAGCACAACGGCGGCAATCGCGATCGACCGGCGGACAATTCGAAGCATATGAGAAGTTCCTCTTGTGATCTCGATAAGCATTACGCGGGCGCGCGGCGGCTGGATGCGATCGCTCTGCGGGGGGCTTGTCGGGAAAATCACAAACCTGTGATCCGATTCCTGGGCCGGGATGAAACCAAATCTGCTCCGGGCCCGTCTTTATTGGTGTTCGAAGATCAACAGGGAAGATTTTTCTCTCGCCGCGCCAGAAGCCGCGCGACGAGGACGTGGAAGATATGTGAAGCGGCTGATTTTACTCACCAATTCGCGGGCTCGCACGTTGAATTTTTCAAGAAACGCCCGGGTTGATGAACATAAATGTGATGGGAAAAAGGAACCCTGCTATGAAGACCACTGTTAAAATCACCGCATCAGCAATCGCGCTGACACTTGCCATGGGCACCGGCTCGGCCTTTGCCAAGGCCCATGATCAGGGCGTTGCCGATGGCGACTTTCCGGCCATCAGTACCGGCGATGTTGTCAAAAGCTTTGGTGGAATGGGCATTTCTTCCGTTGTCGGTGACGGGGCGCGTGGCGACGCGGCTTCGGCCAATGGCGGTGACAATCGGGTAACCCCGGTCGAGCGTCCCGGGCAGATCAACCAGCCCGACTGATCCGGCGCGCCTCTGCCCGATCGCGGCAGGAGCGCATCAAGACCGGGTGGCATGTGCTGCCTGGTCTTTTTTCGTGCATCCCGGATTATTGCGCGGGAACTGACGGGTTCCGGTCAAAGAACCGGTAGGGGCGTAGCCTGACGCTTTGCCAGACCGTCGACAGGATCGGCCAATCCTCGGGTCGGGTCACATGCCGGAAGCCGATCGTGTACCAGGCGACCAGATCGGTGCCGTCAATCGAGTCGCCGTCGATATAGTCAGACAGGCCCTCGCCGCCGCTGGACTGGTTGGGATAGCGCCCCGCCGCGTGCCTCTCACCCGGGCGATAGGCCGTGATCCAGAGGTTCTGGCCCGAGAACGCCGCCCGGCGCTGCGGCCAGTCCTGAGCACTCAGCAGGGAGGTCGGCGCCATGCCTTGTATCTGATAGCCCGGGTGGTGGCCAAGCGCTGTTGTTCTGGCCGGATTTTCGATGCGCCAGACCTGGGGGCCATCCATCGCATTTACCGCTGTCTCGGTCTTGATCGTGTCCGGAACAATGCGCCAGAGACTGCGCCGTGAACTTTTGTCGGGCAGGGCCTCCTGCACGATCCTTTCGCGCTGGAACCGGTTGGCGGAACCGTCGATATCGAAATCGAGCCGCAGCGAGAAATAATGGTCGTGATTGATCGCCACGAGCCCCGGTGCGACCAGTGCGCCATAGGCGGTTTCCGCTTGCGCGAGCTCATCCGTGGCCCTCTGGCTTTCCGCGGCGCGCACCGCGTCGATGCCGGTGGCACCGATGCGCATTTCGATCTGACCGCCGGGGGAAAACACCCAGTCCATGGCGTAATCATAATGCGCGATGCTGGGGATCGACCGGACCACGAGCTCTTTCCCGGCGAGGCCTGAATAGGCGCCGTTATAGGCCTCGAAATGGCGCCAACCCGGCCTGCCGGTCCGATGCTCGAAAATGCAGACCGCCCTCTCGCGTAGAATCGGCGTACCGGTGGGGCTGGCGATCATCTCATCGATGAACAGCGCGTCCGCTGGGCAATCGATGCCGGGGGTCAGGGAAGAGGCCAGCACGCCAAGGCCGTATTCACCAGCATCGATGTATGTCCGGAATGCCCAGCCTTCGCGCGGATCCATATAGGGTACGAAAACTTCGGAGACATGCGCCTGATAGAGGATCTGGCGGCGGGTGCCTGCATCATCGAAATCGACCAGCGACAGAACCGTGCCAAACAACGGATCAAAGCCTAGGTGAAACTGCCAGTTGCCCCATGTGATCATCCGCCCCTCCGCGTGGATCGCGGGTGACGGGGCCGATCGCGGGTCGGGCTGGGAACCGTTGGCAAATTCATGCGAGGCCGCCGGGGTCGCGATGATGCCCTCATCCAACACCCCCAGCACCTCATTTGTCTCAAGATCGACTGTGGCGACCAGACCCTCGATGGGGCGGGCATAGATGTTGGTTTCCGTTCCCCTTGTGTCAAAGCAGGGCAGTTTCATCAACCGCCGCCCGGCCAGATCGGCATCGCCAAAATACCCCGCCGAGAGCGACTCGCAAAAAATCTCGTCATATCTCTCGTAGCCGCGCGCGCGCATCGCCGCCTGCCAGCGCGGATCGGATTTGACCGCCGCCTGCGCGCTCTGCCATTCGGAACTCAGGATCCGGGTCTGCGCGCCGGGGATCACCTCCCACCGGGTCAGCGCGCCTGAGGCGAGGTCGATATCCGCCTCGATCGTTTCACCCGAAACCCGCAACATGACCTCTGCCGTGCGGGGCATCGGCGCGCCGGGATGCCAGGCGCGGATTTCGTCTTTGTCGGGTTCCTTCAGACGGATCACCGGCGCGCGGGTGTCCTTGTCGGCCCGGCCCGATGCTGCAATCGCGGTGATCGCGCGGGTGATTTCACCGGCGCTGAGCGGGTCGAGCGGGTGGGCAGTGTCGGCAAGAGCAGGTGAAGCGGGCATCAGCAGAAGGACCCCGACAAGCGCAAAGCGGATATGAAAAAACATCTTGGCCTCCTAATGAATGCGCAGGACACGCGCGGCGTGCCCTGCTGAATTGCTGGATTTCTGCCGGGCCGCTCGGGCGGTCAGGCGATACGCTCGACAAACCAGACACAGGCCACCAGCGCGACGATAAGAGATGCCGGGATCGAGATCGCCTGCCGGTACCAGTGGCGATGGCGAAACCAGAGCCCGACGGCAAGAAAACAGGCGGCGAGCACCGACAATTGCCCCAGCTCGACGCCGATGTTGAAACCGACCAGCGCTGGCAGGTATTGCCCCTCCGGCAATCCGAAATCCGTCAGGACCGAGGCAAATCCCAGACCGTGCAGCAGGCCGAAGACAAACACGACGAGCGGACGGAACCGACTGAGCCGCGTGGTCGTCAGGTTCTCGATGGCAACAAAAACGATCGAGGCGGCAATCAGCGGCTCGACAATTGCAGGCGATATCCGCACCAGCCCGTATAGTCCAAGCGCCAGCGTCACACTGTGGGCAAGCGTGAAACAGGTCACCTGCCAGGCAAGCGGTCGAAAATGCGGGCTGAGCAGGAAGAGCCCGATGACAAAGAGAATATGATCCAGCCCTTTCGGCACAATATGGTCAAACCCGACCGGGATATATTCCGCCACAACCGACCCGGCGCGCACCGCGATCACCCCGTCAAGAGCGACCGGTTCACTCGTCATTCCCGGTTGCAGGAGTGACGCGAAGAACGGCTCGGAGGCGCCGGCGGTGCTGACCCTGAGCACCGTCTGACCAAACGCCACACCGCCGGTCCAGCTGAGCTTCGTCGCACCGGGCGGCAACTGCGCGGTGAATTGCAGCCGCGAAATGCGGGCAAAGTCGGTGTTGCCGACCTCGGGGACGGTGACCTCCGCCAGCGACAGATCGACAGGGGTTTCATCGGCACGCAGGGTCATGCTCTGCGGCAGAGGTGGCGCCTCGGCCCGGAACTTCGCAATGAGCGTGTCTGAACGCGCCGCGCGTAGGGTGTCGTAGTCAGCCGCTTGGTCGGATGCGCCGGTGTTGGTGTGCTCCGCGCCGATCTGCAGCAGGTAAGCCTCGAGATTGAGATCGACAGTCAGATCCACCTCACCGGCGGGCGATATCGTCAGATCCGCGATGGCCGGGCGAAGCTCGTGCGCTGTACCGAGGCTTGGTGCCGCGACAAATATCGCCACTGCCGCCACGGTTAGGGCGAATTTTTTCCAAGATATTGATATTGCTGAAGAAATTAGTCTCATCAGAGGTGCCCCGTCGTGAAATGTTACTGGTATTTACGGCGCGACACCGGGTAACGGATGCAGATTGCGGGTGATTTTCCGGGAATTTCTTGGGTTTTGACCGATTCCGCTGCCCACGGGTGCAACCCGCTGACCTCCTCGCGCGTATGTATTAGTATGGCACAATTGAAGAAATCACTGACGCGGCCCTTCCTTGAGACAGCACGCGGAAAGACGGGGGGCGGACATGATTGACCGACGCCGCCCGCCGCTAACGTTTTGGCGCTTCTGTCGCGATATGTTTGCCGGAAAGCACACGTCTGATACGGAGCTTCTTTTGCCCGTGACCGAGCTGCTGACGCCGCAAAATCCACCGCCCGGGTTGCTCGGCCGGGTCGAAGAGGAAATCGATACGCTCGACCCAGGTCAACCCGGCCCGCAGGCCGACCGGCTGGGGACGTCCGGATTTCACACCAGAAATAAAGCGTTCCTTTCTGGCCTCATGTCGGGGGCAGTCGCCGCGGCGCTCTTGCTCATCGTGTGGCCGCAGACGGTATTCCAGGACAATCTGACACCAATCGCCGCAATGGCGGGCCCCGCCGGTGCCGTGGTGATGACGGCGGATACGAAGGGACCCCGGCACTATCTTATCGTCGAGTTTCAACCGATGAAACCAGATCCGGATGGCGCTGTCGAGCTTTGGGCGATTGCCCCGAAAGACGCAACGCCACGCTCTCTGGGGCTGTTGGCCGAAAAGGGAGACGTCACAATTCTCGCGCTAAGCGACCCACTTGAGTCAGGCGCGGTGCTGGCGCTGAGCCGCGAACCGAAAGGCGGCTCGCCCCGATCCGGCCCCACCGGCCCGGTTCTGATGACCACTGAGATCCGCTGACACGCAAAAATCAAAAAAGTTAATTCCCACTGCATCCAACTCTCGACCGGCTTTCGTAAGGTAAGGTACAACAGGATAGGGAAGATCGACGTGAGAGGAATTACCCATCTGATGCCGACCTCAGAAACGGATCCGGCTGCGGTGCCTCGAGCGCGCGATGCAGCGCAACGGCGCAAGCTGGCCGAGCTTCTGGCCGCGACCGCCGAAGGGGACCGGGCTGCGTTTCGCCGGCTTTACGATCTGAGCATCCGTTTCGTTTTCGGCATTGTCGTCGCGGTGATGCGCGATCAGCAGCTTTCCGAAGAGATTGCCCAGGAAGTCTATGTCACGATCTGGAAACGCGCCAAATCCTTTGACCGCGAGAAAGGCAACCCCTTGTCCTGGATGGCAGCAATCGCCCGCAACCGGGCCATCGACCGGCTGCGGGCCGAGCGCGCGCGCGGGTTCGTATCCTTTACCGATGAAGTGCCGGATCTGGCCGATCACATGAATGAGGCAGAATTGACCGTCGACGCGATCACCCTGCGCCGCATGCTCGAGGATCTGCGTCCCGAGTTCCGTCAGGCGCTCTTGCTAAGCTATTTTCAGGGCTATACCCATGCCGAACTGGCTGCGGTGCTCGATGTGCCATTGGGTACGGCCAAGAGTTGGGTCAATCGCGGTATTTCCGCTCTGAGGGAGATGCTGCAATGACCGGGAAAAGAGACTTGACCCCTGATCATCTAGACGCGCTCTTTGGCGGCGAACGTGCCCGTGCAGATCAGAACTTGCCCGGCACGCGCCCGGATCTCAAAGCCGATATCGCTGCAGATGCCGAGATGCTGAGCGCATTGGGCGGTGCCGTTGCGCCGGCCGAGCCCCCCGGCGGGCTGTTCGACAGGATCGAGGCGCAGATCGACGCGCTCGAGGCCAGCGAGGTAAACACCTTGCGCGCCGAAGACGGTGAATGGACCCTTCGAACCGAAAAGATCTGGCAGAAATTCCTGTCAGAAGATCCGCAATCGGGGCGCAAGATCTACTTGCTGCGCTGCGAGCCGGGCGCCGTCATACCTGAACATTTCCATGATCACGACGAACATGCGCTGGTACTCGAGGGCGAACTCTGGATGGGTGATCTGCATGTGCGGGCGGGCGACAGCCAGTTCTCGCGCGTAGGAAAGGTTCATCCGCAACTCAGCAGCCCGACCGGATGTCTTATTCTGGTGCATGTCTGAGGTCACGCCACGCAGGGGGCACACCTGATGAAGCTGATATTGTCATTTATTCTTGCCGTCCCTGTTGCCCTGACAGGCGTGATCGCTCAGCCCGACCTGCCGCTGCTCTGGGCCTCGTATTTCGATGATGAAACGCGCGGCTATGTGACCGCCGAGGTGACGGTTGACAGTCTTAGTCGCAGCATCGTCGCGACCGGCAATCTGCAGGCGGTGGCGACGGTCGAGATCAGCTCACAGCTATCTGGCCAGATCGCGGAACTGCCCGCGGACTTCAACGATCTGGTGCAGGCAGGAACGGCGCTGGCGGTGCTGGACCAGCGCGGATTTCAGGCGAAAGTCACGCAGGCCCGCGCGGAACTGCAGATGGCGCGTGAGAACGTAGCGCTGATCAAAGCCAAGATCGACCGCGTGCGCGAGGCCGAGAGAGAGTTGATCGTGACTCGCGACGTGTTTGCCGCACGGGTGCGCCAGGCCGAAATCCGGGCGGAAAACGCGGCAGCTCAACTGGCTCGCGCCGAGAGGTTGTCAACGCTGGGGGCCACCTCTGGCGCGGGGCTGGAAGAAGCGCGGGCCGAATTGGCAGCGCGACAGGCCGAACTGGAAGAGGCACAGGCTCTGGCGCGCGCGCACCGGCATGTGGTTGCATCCGGCACTGCGGCGCTCAGTGAAGCCGAATCCGAGCTCAGAAATGTCGAGGCGGCCCTGCCATTGCGGGAGGCCGCACTGACCCTGACCGAGCTTGATCTGGAACGCAGCGTGATCCGTTCGCCGATCGACGGGATCGTGATCGATCGCAATGTCGAGCCTGGTCAGACAGTCGCGGCAAGCCTCGATGCGCCGGTGTTGTTCACCCTTGCGGGCGATCTGTCGCAAATGGAGATCCACGCCAGCGTCGACGAAACCGATATCGGCCAGCTTGCCGTGGGACAGGAGGCGATGTTTACGGTTGACGCCTATCCCGGTGAAAGCTTTGCCGCGACCGTAAGCGAAATCCGCAAATCCGCGCGGCGGGTTCAGTCGGTGGTCAGCTATACGGTTGTGCTGGCGGCCGAAAACCCGCGGGGGCGTTTGTTGCCCGGCATGACCAGCACCGTGATCATCTCGGTCGAACAGGCAGGCCCGTCACTGACCTTGCCGCTTGCCGCCCTCAGCTACCGGCCCGACGGCAGTGAGAGGCAGGTAAATGGCCCGATGATCTGGGTTCTTGATCCGGCGGGGGCCGCGACTGCCCGCGCGGTTGAACTGGGCATCGATGACGGGCAGCGGATCGCCGTGTCGGGCGGGGGCCTCAGCCCGGGCGACAAGGTGATTGTCGGATACGGCGGGACCGCACGTTCGGACGGGACGGCCGAGAGCAGATCATGAGCCATCAAGGCGCTGATATCTTGGTTGATTTCCGGAATGTCGGCAAATCCTACGGCGCCGGTCCTGTGGCGGTGCATGCGCTGCGCGCGGTCTCCCTGCAGATCCGGCGGGGCGAATTGATGGCGCTTGTCGGTCAATCGGGATCAGGCAAAAGCACACTGGTCAACCTGATCGGGCTGCTGGATCGGGCAAGCAGCGGGTCGATCCGTATCTGTGGCGCCGACCCCGAGTGCTTGAGCGCCGATGCAACCGCCCGACTGCGGAACCGACAGATTGGCTTCGTGTTTCAGGGCTATCACCTGTTGCCCGACAGAACCGTGATCGAGAATGTCGAACTGCCGCTGACCTATCAGCGGGTGCCGCGCAAGATGCGTCGCGCGCGGGCGCATGATCTGCTGGACCGCATGCAGCTGACGCACCGGGCGCAGGCTTATCCCACAACGCTGTCGGGCGGTGAGAAACAGCGCGCCGCCATCGCGCGGGCCTTGATCACTGATCCCGACCTGATCATCGCCGACGAGCCGACGGCCGCGCTTGACCGTGAGAATTCGCTGATCGTTCTGAACATTCTCAAATCTCTGGCAGATCAGGGCCGGGCGGTTTTGATGGTGACGCATGACCCGATGGTCGAGCATACCGCCGCCCGTGTGATCCAACTAGACGGGGGCCAGATCCGGGCCAGGGCTGCATGACGTGGCATGACTTAATAGGCGATGCGCTGCGGGCGCTGTTCGCAAAACCATTGCAGGCGCTCTCGATGACGCTCGGCATCATTATTGGCGTGGCGTCGCTGATCACCATGCTGTCAATCGGGTCTGGCGCGAAGGCGCGTATCGAGGCCCAGATCGCGGCGCTTGGGTCCAATCTGGTGATGGTGCTGCCCGGCACGTCTTCGCACGGGGCCGGGGCCATAGCGCGCCAGCGCTTCCCGACCCTGCGCGAGATCGACAGCATGCGCGACACGATCCCCGGAATTGCCGCCACCGCCCCTGCGCTGCAGGGCAATGCGCAAGTGGTCCGGGGCAACCGGAACCGCGCGGTGCGGATCAACGGCACCACGCAGAACTACTTTATGATCCGCGACTGGCCCCTGGCAGGCGGGCGGATATTCACACAGCGCGAAGAGGACCAGGCCCGCAAGGTAGCTGTGATCGGGCAGACCGTCGCAGAAAAGCTCTTTGGCAGCGAGTATCCTGTGGGTCAGCAGATCCGGATGCTGGGCACACCGGTCGAGGTGATCGGCGTTCTCGCGCCCAAAGGTCAGAGCACCGCCGGTCGCGATCAGGACGATATCGTCTTTCTGCCTTACACCACGGCGCGGCTTCGCATCGGCGCGGCCGGGTCTGGTGTGGTGCCTGATGCGGTCTCTTACGCGCTGGTCAAGGCGGCCAGGCCGGGTGCCGTGCCCGCTGTGGTGGACCGGTTGCGCGACAGGTTCGCGCGCAACTCTGCCGGCGCACCGGGCGCAGCCTTGCGAATCGTCGATCCGGCCGCCGCGCTTGACGCTCAGCGCGGTGCCAGCAGGACGGTTTCATGGCTACTGACGCTGGTGGCGTCGGTATCGCTGATCGCGGGCGGCATCAGCATCATGAACATCATGATGGCAACGGTGACCGAACGAAAAGGTGAAATCGGACTGCGCATGGCGATCGGCGCCCGACGCCGCGATGTCGCACGGTTGTTCGTGGTCGAAGGAGTGATCATCTGTCTGATCGGAGGTTTTCTCGGGGTCGCACTTGGTATCGCCAGCGCAGAGCTCACAAAATTTCTTACGGAATGGGAGATTGAAATATCGCTCGCAACAATCGCGCTACCGCTTGGATCGTCGTGTCTGATTGGTATGGTTTTCTCCTACATTCCAGCACGACACGCAGCCCAAATGGAACCTGTTGTTGCACTCAGTCGGCAGTGACCGGCATGAGCAGGCGCAAATACTGCGCTGCTAGCAGGGGGTTTTGAACCGTTCCCGATACTCATTCGGAGAAACATGCAGGCTTCGATGCATCGCGCGCCGCATCCGCTCCTCATCGCCAAACCCGGTCTTGGCGGCAACTGCTTTCACTGGCAAGCTGCTGTCTTCCAGAATTCTGCGTGCGGCGTCGACGCGCATCGCCTCGACGGCTTTGGCGGGGGACTGTCCCATTTCCTGTTTGTAAACGCGTGAAAAATTTCGGGCGCTCATGTTGGCGATGGATGCGAGCGTCTCTATTGTGATCTGATGATTGAGATTGCGCTCAATCCAGTAGTGAAGCGCATCGAAACGTCCTGCCGCATCCTTCGCCTGATTGCTCAGAACAGCGCTGAACTGCGATTGCCCTCCGGGCCGTACCATGTAGGAGACCAATGACCGTGCAACTGCCAGAGACACCGGCTTGCCATAGTCCTCGGCCAGCATGGCAAGCGACATGTCGATACCCGCAGTGACTCCGGCGGATGACCTGTCAACGGCGGCATAAAAGCCGGCCATTGGGGCGGAGCAAAAGTAGGCCAGTTTGGCGCGTAGGCGAAATTATGTTAAATCTCTACTGATCCAATCGTCGGCCCAAGCCTCCGTTTCCCTTTCGACCGTTTAATGTCGTACCGTTTCTCTTAAGGTTTCGCGCCAGTTCACTCAGGTCCTTGTAGAGGCTTCCGGCTGCGGGATGCCACTCGGATACATCTTCGCCCTGCGTCGTGACAACAAACTCGTCACCCCGTGACGCCGGGCCCGTCAGCGCGTCGCGAGGCCCGTGTGCTGACACGTTCTCACAGGTTCCGCGCAATAGATTTGCGTTCAGCTGCTGAGCAATCTCGTCCGGGACGCCGGACGCCGCCCAGGCTTCGCGGGCGATGGCTTGCAAGACCACGGTGAAGTTGTTCGAAATCACCGCTGCCGCATGATACAGGCTCTTTCTTTCCGAATTGATACGGAAACATTGCGCGCCCATTTGTTCAATCAATGGCCGGACAACCTCAACAGCATCATCATCGCCCTCAAGGCCACAAAGCGCACCCTTGAACTGTTTTTTGGCGGTTTCCGGATCGGCAAATGACAGAACCGGATGCATGCTGGCAAGCCGCCAACTCAGTTCGCGAAGCGGTGCCATTTGTTCTGCCGGGAAAAAGCCGCTGCAGTGCACGGCAACGGGTGCTTGCCGAGGGTCTTCTCGACCGCCGAACGTCTCCGCCAACTCGGAGGCCACCGCAGCAATCTGGGTATCCGGCACGGTCAGGATCCACAGATCGGCAGGTCGCAGATCCGCATGGTGCTTTACAGCTCGCCCTGCTCCGGATGATCGGGCCGCCTCCTGTGCTGACTGGAAATTTGCGCTCAGCACATCCTGGATCGAGCAATCAGGGAGCGCGTTCAAAAGACTGATCAGTGTTTTGCCGACCTTCCCGGGGCCGATGACATTTACCTTGATTTGAGACACGCCCTTTGCCCCTATGTCGTCCTGTGGATGCATCCCCAACGCTACACCAAACTCCGATATAGAAACATCTGTGCTGCGTTCACGACAGTCTTACCGTAGGGCTTATACCATAGGCCGGCGTTGACCCTCTCTAATTAAGACCCAGCGTTCGAGACCTCGAAGTGGGTTTTCACCACGCGTAACAAGTGCTCAAAGTCACCCGAGACGGCTTCCACCAGGAAAGTCTGAATTCTGGATTGCTCGGCTCCGGCTGTTGCGGCTGCGGTCTGGCAGCGTGCCAGCACTTCAAAGGCATTGGCGTTTGTTCTGGGCAGGTCGATGGTGGCAAGTTTTTTCATGTCAAGTCCTCATGTAGAATACCGAGCAACAATCGCAGGCCAAAATTAATCTCAGGTATAAGATGTGGGAGTTTTGGCCTCGTCCAACGAACTCTCCAGATTTAATTCGAGCCGCGATTACAAGCTCAACTGCAAATCATCCCGATCCAATACGGCCGCACGTTCAATAAGCAGCAAATAACTGTGTTGAGCCCGCAGGAGACCAAGAGATTTTTCGCTGCGCTCGCTCGCTGCTAAAAGATAGCCAGGGCCGCAGCATCAGCGTCAGGGTGACAATATCCGCCAGCAAGAACGGCCCTTTCCGGACCTTCACCCCGTTTGCAGTCTCCGCGGTGCGGCATCACCGGGCCAGCCATTCGCCGCGACCGCAAAATCTCAAGAACGGCAAGTTGACAGACCGTCCGCGCATCCGAGTCGAAACGAAGGGCCTGATACCTAAGACCTTCTTCCAGACACCGTCGAGGCAGCAGGAGCATGCAACGTAACCCCGGATCAACTTGGGGCTGGAATGCGTAGGGCTCTGTAGTCGTTCTAGGAATGACCTTTGCCACTGCCCTCCTCGGTTTCTTCATCGCGAATCCGGAAATCTTTACGGAATTGAAGGGACTGAGCCAATGCTTCTCCCCACTCAGCGGCTGCCGGGGCGTCTTTCAGGTCCGCAGGCATCCCACCTGGCAGAGGTCGTCGAGGGGCGAGTTCCTTGGCACAGTGGATCGCTTTCCCATTCGGCCAGAGGGACGTTTGTATCTACCTGTGCTTCGAAAACCGGGCGCCGCCGGCAATGTGAAACCAAGCTATTCGCCTGACTCCCTGTTTTCCTGAAACTCCCCTTCGGACCGGTATCGCATCGGTGACACCCCGACCCAGCGCTTGAAAGCACGCCTGAAACTCTTGGGTTCGGCGTATCCAAGGCGCGCGCCGATTGCCTCGATCGGCAATTCAGTCTCGCGCAGGAGTTCGAGCGCGCGTCGCTGGAGCACTTCTGCGCGAATCTTGCGGAAGGACACGCCTTCGGTCTTCAGCGCGCGCTGCAAGCTTCTGGGTCCAACGGCCAGAAAGCGCGCCGCAGCTTCTTCCGATAGAATGACGTTAGGATGCATGATGTCCATGATCTGTCCGACGGATTCTCGCATCGTTTGAACCGGTTTGACCCCCATAAGCGCTCCCAGTTCCTCCAGCGACAAGTCGCGGTCCGATCTGGCTCTCCCGGGATTGAGCGCGGCCAAGTCGGACCTTCGGATTGCGATGCCCGGCACAGTGCATCCCAGGCGGACCGGAGCCCCTGTCAATTCTTCAAGAGCTTTTACTTCACCCGCATCGGTCTCGGGGAGCTCGACCCAGTCAGGTCGCCAATCGGGGCCTAGGAAATAACGCGCCACATGGCCGATCACGAACAGTGCGCCTTCGTCGAGATGCCTGTGTCCGATCACCGAAAACTCGCGGGAATCACGACCTACGACGAGGTGCGAGCGGGTTTCACGAAGCACGATCTTCGATCCAGGATGGGTAAGGCACAACGCTCGCCGTCCCCGGTCAAGTGCCGTTGCCAGGTCGGGGGCGCCCAAAACGTAGCTTGCATAGGCCCCATAGGTCCCATAATCGAAGTCGCGCCCAAGCCGCGCCCCCAGGTGCCGGTCGCCGATAGAACGCGCAACGGATTCGACCACGATGGCTTCGGATGCATAAGGCAAGAAACCCTTAGCTTTCAGAAACATACCCCGGTTAAGCCCCTCGGACTGCAACGCCCTGTCGACTATGTCGCGAGGGGCGTAGCGATCCAGCAATTCGATCACGTGACCGACTTCGATGAGGTTCACCAGATTTCTTTGCATGCCTCGATATTGTCGGAAAATGACCGGCAGGACAATGTTAGAAACCTTCTTGAAAATAGATTCCCCGTCCCCTCGCAGGACCGACCGGTGACGGAAAGGTCGGCGGACGGGCGAAAAACCAAGCAAGAAGGAGAAAAGAGGAATGGGGCTGAATCGAAAGAACCTCATCGCAACGTTCGGCGTTGCCTTGGCCTTGCTTATGGCAATGCCCATGTCGGCGGATGCCGGGCGACAGCGCACCAAGAACACGATCGGCGGCGCGCTCATTGGAGCTGGCGTCGGAGCTCTGGTTGGGGGGAGCGGCGCTGTCCAGACCGGGGCGATTGTCGGCGCCATCGCAGGCGCCACGAAATAAACTGCAGCCTGAACTGGCCCAGCAAGGAAGCTTCTTAATGCCGAATTCTGTTTTGAAACATGCGGTCGTTACCGCCTGTCTTGTCACTCTCGCATGCTCAGCCCAGGCCGATGAGGCAATGGAACTCATGCTCGACGAGGCGATGCCGCACATGCATCACAGCTGCGAAAGCGTGTTGGAGACCTATCCCGACGATGACGAGGCGGTTGCTGGGATCGTCCGCCTGATGGTCGCGGTCTCGCTCTACAACCGTCAGATCGACGTGCTGGCCCTGGTGCCCGACGAAGACAAGCGCGCCGGTCTGAGGGATGAGTTCACCGAGGAACTGGAAGACGCCTGCGACGACGATCCCGGTCGGCTTCTCGCCGGCGCTGTGGATGACGCCGTGAAGAACACGATGGCGGCCTTTGATGGATGACCGGCCAGCCTGACCCGAAAAACGCTTCCCTGAAGGCGTATCTGATGTCTATGTGTCTGCTTTTGCACCGCTGTCTTCTCGCGGCCTGCACGCTATTTCCAGTTGCCGCCGCTGCGCAAGACACAGCTGATTTGGCGCAGGATCTTGCGAACCCGCTGGCCGCCATCATCTCGGTGCCGCTTCAGCTGAACTATGACCAGAACATCGGCGTCGCCGGTCAGGGAAGCCGGACGACGCTGAACCTGCAGCCGGTGATCCCCTTTGCGTTGGACAATGGGGCGAACATCGTGACGCGCACGATCATCCCCTATGTCTGGCAGGAGGACGTGATCCCCGGCACGTCACAGAGCGGCATCGGCGACGTGCTCTTTAGCGCGTGGTATTCGCGAACGACCGAGACGGACCTGACATGGGGAATCGGCCCCGTTGTCCGCATCCCGACAGGGTCCGACGTGTCCACGGACACCTGGGCGGCGGGCATCACCGGCATCGCCCTGCAGCAGACCGGCCCATGGACCTATGGCGCCCTGGCCAACCATCTTTGGGATGTCGAAAGCAATCCCACGACGCCCACCAGCGCCACCTTCTTCCAGCCCTTCGTCGCCTATTCGACCGAAGACGCCTGGACCTTCTCTCTGCAGAGCGAGTCAACCTATGACTGGAAGGCCGACGCCTGGTCGGTGCCGATCAACGCGTCGGTCTCGAAACTCGCCCTCATTGCCGGGCGGCCCGTAAATTTCCAGGCCGGCGCCGGCTATTGGCTTGAGAGCCCGGCCGGCGGGCCCAAGGGCTGGCGGTTCCGCCTGCAGGTCCAGTTTGTGTTCCAAAGATGACGGGAAGCGCATGTCTGCCCAAACACTTCTGAGAAGGAAAATCCGATGAAGAAACAAATTCAGAGCATTGCCATCGCGGCCGCTGTCGCAAGCCTGTGCGCCGCCCCCGCCTCGGCCCAGTTCGCCGATGACAACCTCGACGCCCTCGTGGACGCCCGCGAGATCCCGGTTAACGTCGACAACTTTATCCGTGCCGCGACAGACATCGAGTTCGGCAAATATGTTGCCCTCGCCAGAGGGGTGAACAAGTTCTACCACTTCCGCGATATGATGCCCGTCGACAATCAGACGACCATCAGCGCGAACCGGGATACGCTCTACAGCACAGCGATCATCGATATCAGCGAGGGCGCTACTTTCACTCTTCCCGATGTCGGCGACCGCTACATGTCGGCGATGGTCATCAACCAGGATCACTACCTTAACAAGGTCTTCCACGGCGGCGGCACCTATACGCTCGACATGGACACGTTCCACACGCCCTATGTCGCCGTCTACCTGCGCGTGCTGCTGGATGCGACCGACCCCGCGGACCTGGCCGCCGTCCATGCGATCCAGGACCAGATGTCGATCGAGGCCGCTTCGTCCGAGCCCTTCATCGTCCCGCCCTATGACCAGGAGAGCTACATGGGGCTTGTTAAGGCCGCCGTCGGTGTCGGCGCCTACCTGCCGAACAGTTTCCACATGTTCGGCAAGAAGGAGGATGTCGATCCGGTGCGGCATTTCATCGGGACGGCCGGGGGCTGGGGCGGATTGCCCGAGGATGAGGCACTTTATCTCGGGATCTCGCCGAACCTGCCGGTCGGGAAATACAAGATCGAAGTGCCTGCCGAGGTTCGGGTCAAGGATTTCTGGTCGGTCAGCCTCTATGATGCGAACCGCTATTTCGCGCCGAACGCGATGGGCGCTTATGTCGTCAATTCCGTCAGCGGAACGCGCAATTCGGACGGTTCCATGACCGTGCACCTGGGCGGCTGCGAGGACGGGCGCGTGAATTGCCTGCCGCTCGTCGAGGGGTGGCAATACACCGTGCGGCTCTATCGAGCAGCGCCGGAGGTGCTGGATGGAAGTTGGGTCTTCCCCGGCGTCGAACCCGCGAATTGACAGAAAGGACAGAGAACATGCGAAATCTCCTTCTTGCCGTTGCGCTCTTCGCATCCGCGCCCGTCTTTGCCGAGGACATCACGATCCAGAACCTCATGCGCGCCGAGAGCGACACGATGTTCCGGCTCTCCATGAAGAACAACGGAACTGGCGTCGGCGAGATCGCCCATGAGCGCGAAGTAACCTCCGCTGACAAACCGCAGCCGATCATCCGACCCAACCAGGACACCTTGTATTCGGCCGCCATCATCGACCTGTCCGAGCCGGTGACGGTGACGCTGCCCGAGGGTGACGGGCGATTCCAGTCGGTGCTGGTGATCAGCCAGGACCATTACAACTTCGCCTATGCCGAACCCGGTGCCTATGAACTGACCGAGGACGAGGTCGGAACCCGTTTCGCGATGCTCCTGTTCCGCACCTTTGTTGACGCCGGCGATCCCGACGATGCCGCGCGCGCTCATGCGGTACAGGACGGAATACGCCTCGAAGGCGGCGGAACTGGCCCCTTCGAGGCGCCGGACTGGGACCTTGAAAACCTTGCAGCAGCGCGTAAGGCGATCAGCGACCTCGCCGCTGCCGTCGGCCTCGATGCCAGCATCGCCTTCGGCCGTCGCGACGAGGTGGACCCGCTTGGCCATCTGATCGGGATGGCGGGCTGGGCAGGGCAACCGGCCACGACGGCCAGTGCTTTTGTCGACGCCGTCGACAAGAATGACGGTGAGACCCCCCACGCCGTAACGCTTCAGGACGTGCCGGTGGACGCGTTTTGGTCGATCACCGTTTACGACGCTGACGGCTTCCTCGCGCCCAACGATCTAGGGCGGAACAGCTACAACAACACCTCGGCCACCCCGAATGAGGACGGCTCCTACACCATCCATTTCGGCGGCTGCGATGACGGCCGGATCAACTGCATCCCCCTCACACCGGGCTGGAACTACACGGTCCGGCTCTACCAGCCGCGCGCCGAAATCCTCGATGGCAGCTGGACCTTCCCGGATGTCCTGCCCGTAAACTGATGACGCCACGGCCCGCGCACCGCGTGG
Organism: Ruegeria sp. AF8; assembly: GCF_056541825.1. NCBI lineage: Bacteria > Pseudomonadati > Pseudomonadota > Alphaproteobacteria > Rhodobacterales > Roseobacteraceae > Ruegeria > Ruegeria sp. AF8. Next base: position 36,558 of record NZ_JBQFYW010000028.1, read on the forward strand.
GCCGACCGACGAGAGGAAGGAGCCTTCGATGTTGGTAAAACAGCCTATCCAAATGGCCAGTTGCATCTTGTTCCTGGCGTTTTCCTTGGCGAACGCTGCAATAGCCGAGGACAAGCCGCGCCTCATCCTCCAGATCACCGTCGACCAACTGCGCGGCGACCTACCGTTCCGCCACTACGACCAATTCGGGCTGGGCGGTTTCCGCTATCTGATGGATCAGGGCGTCTACTATGACAACGCCCACCATGCGCACGCCAACACCGAAACCGTCGTCGGCCACACCACGCTGGCCACCGGCGCGCATCCGGCGGCCCATGGCATGGTCGGCAACCTCTGGTTCGACCGCGCGACCGGGCGCACCATCTACAATGTCGAGGACGCCGACTATCCGCTCCTCACCCAGGGTGCCGATGTCAACCCCGAGACCGAGGTCGACCCCACCCAGCTTGCCGCCAGTTCCGATGGCCGCTCGCCCCGTGCCATCCTGACCACCACCTTTTCCGATGAACTCACCATCGCCACCCAGGGCCGCGCCAAGGTCTTTGGCGTCTCGGTCAAGGATCGCGGCGCCGTCTCAATGGCAGGCCACACGGGCAAAGCGTTCTGGTTCTCCAAATCCGCCGGCGAATTCGTCACCTCCAGCTACTACTATGACAGCTACCCCTCTTGGGTGACCGACTGGAACGCCAAGGATTTCCTGCAGAATTACCTTAACACCTCTTGGGAGCTGACCCATCCCATCGACAGCTACCTCTTCGGTGACCGCGACGATCAGGCATGGGAAACCGACCTTGCCGGGTTCGGACGCACCTTTCCGCACCCCTATTCCACCATCGACCCGCTGTCGTGGAAGAACGACCCCTATTTCGCCACGCTTCTCACCTTCAGCCCCGCCGGGGACGAGATTACCGCCGATTTCGCCAAGACCCTGATCACAGCCGAGGGGCTGGGCCAGGATGATATCACCGATTACCTGTCGGTCAGCTTTTCGGCGACCGACTATGTCGGCCACGGCTTCGGACCCTCCAGCCTGGAGGCCGAGGAAAACCTGATCCGGCTTGACCGCACCCTGGCCGATCTCTTCGCCTTCATCGACGCCGAGATCGGGCTTGAGAACACCCTGATCGCCCTTTCCGCCGATCACGGCACCCCCGAGGCGCCGGGATACCTGGCCGAGCTGGGAGAGATGGGCGGCTACGTCAACCCCGAGCACTGGGCGACCCAGCCCGCCGCCGACCGCATCCGCGCGCGCTTTGGCCTTACCGGTCCGCTGATCGCAGGCTATGACCACCCCTACCTGACCCTCTCGGACGAGGTGCACAGCCGCACAGACATTGACCTTGTCGCGCTGGAAACCGCCATCGCAGAGGAGCTTTCGGCCTTCGAAGGCATCGCCTTCGCCGTGCCCTCATCGCGCATTCGCACGGGCGCCCTGCCCGACAATGCGCTGATGCGGGCTGTGGCCAACAACTACAACCCCGACCGCTCGGGTGACATCTACCTCGTCACCAGCCCCGGCTGGTTCATCAACGATTTCGACGGTCTGTCGGTCACGGTCACCCACGGCTCGCCCTGGCGCTATGACACTCACGTGCCCATCACCTTTGCCGGCTTCGGCCTCGCGCCTCAGCGGGTCTCGCGCCGCGTGCACACGGTCGACCTGGCGCTGACGCTTGCCGCCATCGCAGACACGCGTCCACCCGACGGCGCCGCAGGAGAGGTGCTGGGGGAAGTCGTCGGATACTAGGTGCCTCGCGGCGATGCAGAGTGGAGACAGTGATTGGGTTAGATTGAACGTCGGCTTCCAGCTTTTCGAGCTGACGGGTTCGAGGTAGCAGAGAAGGACCGCTTCCCGCCCTACTTACAAAAACACCCAGATATTCCCCTAACTTGAATGTCAGAAAAAAGTATTATATTTTCTGACAAGGAGAAAACTATGATCACCTCATCGATTAGACAACGCATCATCGGAAAAGGCCGGGGCGCAATCTTTGCGCCAACCGACTTTCTGGATATTGGCTCCCGCACAAGCGTGGATCAGGCATTGTCGCGTTTGGCGGATCAAGGGATGATCCGACGGTTAACGCGTGGGCTTTATGACTATCCGAGAAAGAGCGCCCGATTAGGGCTGTTGTCTCCGTCAGCCGATGACATAGCCAAAGCGATTGCACGCAAAGACAACCAGGTTCTACAGCCCTCCCCTGCCATGGCAGCCAACCAGTTGGGGCTGTCGACCCAAGTGCCGTCCAAGCCGACTTATATGACCGACGGCCCGACCCGCACCAAGACAATTGGTCGACAAGTCATCCAGTTTCGAAATGCATCATCCAAAACGCTAGTTGGTGCAGGCCAGAAAACCGGCGCCGTATTTCAGGCGTTACGCTATGTTGGCAAAAATCGGGTGGATAGCCGTGTTGTCGACACGCTGGCCCGCAATCTGGATATTAAGGACCGCGCCTTGCTCGCAAAACAAAGTAGATATGTACCGGCCTGGATGCACCCGGTGGTGCAGCAAATCGTGGCGCGGAACTGATCGTGGACCAGTTTGCCAACGATACTCCAAAGAACCGTGAGGAGGCCTTTCAGGAATCGGCCGCACAGCTTGGTTTGTCCAAAGCAATCGTCGAGAAGGATTTCTGGGTATGTTGGTCACTGAAACATCTATTCGCCCTGCCCTCTTTTGGCGCTCACATGATCTTCAAGGGCGGGACATCGCTATCCAAGGCCTATGACATCATCCATCGGTTCTCAGAAGACGTGGATCTGTCTCTCGACCGGGCGCAGCTCGGGTTTGAGGGCGAACGTGACCCCGAGCACCCTGCCCTTTCCGGCAAAAAACAAAGGCAACTGCTGCAGGAACTTCAGGATACGGCCACTAGGGGTCTGCTCCGGCTGGGGGCAGAATGACACCCTAAGGTTGGGCGTCATCGATTTTTCCACCTGTATTCGCCTGTGAGCAGGATATGCGC
>NZ_JBQFYW010000029.1:0-32412 GCF_056541825.1 Ruegeria sp. AF8
GAAACCGTGCGGTCACCCGAATTTTGCGAACGTCTGCTAATGGAGCGTCGGTTCTGTTGAGTTGAGTCGCAGCATCGCGCGATTCGGGCTCACAACCGCCGAATGCCGGCGCAGCACGCAGCTCGACCAAGGTGGCACAAGAGCAGCTGTTCGCCGAATCCGCCAAACCCTTGGCTTTTCACCGCTTGAACCGGCGCGTTGCCGTTCGCGTATCAGCAACTGTCGTTGGCACCAGGAGCGGCGAAACCGGGTAGTGAGCCCAACTTGACCAATGCTGCGCTAATTCTGAACGGTCATGAGGCGTGCGATGTCGACATTGCCGCAAACAGGGGTGACCCAAACCAGAAGCTTACTCCGCCTTAATTGCTGTGGTGGAGGGTTCAGCAGGGCAGACACACCGGGTAGCGACCCGATTGCACGCCTACTCTGCGGCTTCGTGAGTTTGAGTTCGGGATATCAGGGTGGCGATCTCGGGACGGCAGGAGCCACAGTTTGTGCCCGCCTCCAGCGCCGAACCAATTTGATCCACGCTCCTCAATCCGTCGGTCTCGATAGCTTGAAGGATAGTGTTTTCTCCGACATTGAAACACGAACATAGAATCGGACCGGGATCGGGCCGGTCCGCTGGGGCGACCCCGGTCAGCGCCTCCGGAGCCTTGGTGCCAGGAAGCGTTGCAAGGTAGTCGCGCATCACTGCGACGGGTTCAGCCGCGATGAAAAGAGCGGCACGCAACCTACCGTTTTCGTGCAGAGCCAGCCGAGTGAGGCCGCGGCCTGTGTCTCTGAGCATTTGCAGGCGTGCCTCAGGCAGGCGGAACATGGCACGCGCAGCGGCTTCCCAGTCGCCGACAGCCGACAGGCCGGCCAGTTCGGCACGATACCCGGCATGAGTTCGGGCAAGCGCCCAATAGTCGGCATCCGGAACCAATGCACTGTCCGAGACCGCAAAGCCGTACCAAGCCGCCGGGAACCGCTCCAGCGATACCACGCTTGCCTTGCTCTCAGGTTGGCCTGAGATGGGGTCGGTTTCTGCGGCGACCAGGGCGTTAATTCGCGCGGTTGGTGCGGTTGCCGCGCTCCAGTGCATCGGCGTGAACAGTTGGCCCAGTTGCACGGCTTCGGTGATCCGCGCCCGCAGGATCGCGGTGCCATGCGAATTGCGCAGCCGGACAAGATCCGCCGCGCCAATGCCGAGCTCTCTGGCATCCGTCGGATGGATGTCGACATAAGGCTCGGCCAGATGCGCTGACAATCGCGGCGACCGGGCGGTGCGCGTCATCGTATGCCATTGATCGCGGTTGCGCCCGGTATTGAGCCGGAACCAATGGCACAGGTCGGTTGCGACGACTGGTGGCTTCCAGCGGACCGGGAGCATTCTTGCCTTTCCGTCGTTATGAAAGAAACGACCATTGGCAAAGAAACGGCCACCTTCTCGCGTTGTCGTTTTCGGCCAGCGCGTCGGGGTCAGCGCGTCATAGGCCTCGTTGTCCAGATCGCTCAGCCCGGAGATGTCGAAATCACGTCCGAAACGCCCGGCGATGCCCGAAAGCGTGGCGTATTCTCGGAAGATCTCGGCGGCCGTTTCGTAGGAGAACTCCTTTTCCCATCCCATACGGCGCCCGACCTCCGCCAGGATCTGCCAATCGGGCCGGGCCTCTCCGGGTGCTGGCAGCACGGCGCGCTGCCGGCTGATCGTGCGGTCCGAATTGGTGACAGTGCCGCTTTTCTCGGCCCAAGCTGCGGCGGGCAAGAGGACATCGGCCAGCCGGGCGGTGTCGGTTTCGGCAGTGACGTCGCTGACCACGGTGAAGTCGCACGCATCTATGGCCGCGCGTACGGAATCGGCCTCCGGCATGGTGACCGCCGGATTGGTGTGGATGATCCAGAGCGCCTTGATCCGGCCTTCGGCCACCGCACGGAACATGTCGACCGCCTTCAGCCCCGGCGCGTCCGGAATCGTGGGCGCGGACCAGAACTCCCGCACCGCGGCCCGGTGTTCGGCATTTTCCAGGTCCAGATGGCACGCCAGCATGTTGGCAAGCCCGCCCACCTCGCGCCCCCCCATTGCGTTCGGCTGGCCGGTCACAGAAAATGGACTACAGCCGGGCTTTCCGATCCGCCCGGTTGCCAGATGACAGTTCAGGATCGCATTGACCTTGTCGCTGCCCGAGGTCGATTGATTTACCCCCTGACTGTAGATCGTCACCACCTTTTCGGTGCGGATCCACAAGTTGCAGAAGGCGCGCAACTGAGCCGGATCCAGCCCGGTTTCTTCGACGCGCGCATTGCTGGCGGCGTCCAGAGCGGCGCGGGCGCCGGTGACATTCCCGAGGAATTCCAGATCGAGCGCCGCTTGCTCTTCGATGGAACTCAGAAGCAGGTTGAACAAAGCGACATCGCTGCCGGGATCAAGCGCGAGATGCAGATCGGCTCCGTCGCAGCTGGCGGTCCGGCGTGGATCGATCACGACGATTTTGGTGCCGCGGGCCTTTCGTGCCGCCAGCAGGCGCTGATACAGCACCGGATGACACCAAGCGAGGTTGGAACCGACCAGCACCACCAGATCCGCATCTTCCAGGTCCTCATAAGTGCTCGGAACGGTGTCGGCGCCAAAGGCCCGCTTGTGTCCGGCAACGGATGAGGCCATGCAAAGCCGGGAGTTGGTGTCGATATTGGCCGAGCCGATGAAGCCCTTCATCAGCTTATTGGCAACGTAATAATCCTCGGTCAGCAACTGCCCCGAAACATAGAATGCCACACTGTCTGGCCCGTGCTCCGAAATGGCCTGGTGAAACCGGCCTGCAACCAGATCGAGCGCTTCGTCCCAGCCTGCTTCCCGACCGGCAATCTGCGGGGCGAGAAGACGACCCTCGGCTCCGAGGGTCTCGCCGAGCGCCGACCCTTTGGAACAGAGGCGCCCGAAATTCGCCGGGTGGTCGGGATCGCCACGCACTTCGAGTCCCCCCTGTCCGTTCCCGCGCAGCAGCACACCGCATCCAACGCCGCAATAGGGGCAGGTCGAACGGATCTCGGGCAGCGCACTTCCGTCCATCAGGCGGCACTCCTTTTTCCGAGGAGCGTACCGTCCAGCAGCACCCGGCCAGCCTCAATCTGCACCGGATAGGTCTCGATCCGGCCTTCATCAGCCCCCTGCGCCTCGCCTGTGTTCAGATCGAATATCCAATTGTGCAGCGGGCATGTCACACTCTGGCCGTGGACGATGCCTTCGCTCAGCGGTCCGCCCTTGTGGGGACAACTGTCGGACGCGGCAAAGATCTCTGCTTCGGCCGTGCGAAAAAGCGCGATACAACCAACCGGGGTCTTGACGATGCGGGTACCCCTCAGGGGGATGTCGTCGATTGATGCGATGTCGATCCAGTTCATTCGGCAGCCTCCAGGGTGAGATCAGCAAGGGGCCCATAGGTCTGCGCCTTTTCGGCCTCTTCTGCCCAGGGGTCCTTGCGATAGATTGATTGCGACAGCTCGAAACGTTCGACCAGAGCAGCGCGCTTTTCCGGGTCGTCGACGACGCGTTCGCGCACCCAGTCGAGCCCCACCTTGGCGACCCATTTATAGGCGCGGTCAAGGTATTTCGCGTTTTCACGATAAAGCTGGATGAAGGCGATAATCATCTCGATCGCCTCCTCCTCGGTTGCGACATCGGCCAGTCGTTCGGTCTCTTTTACATCCATGCCGGCCGCGCCCGCGACACCCACCTGGTAGCCGCTGTCGACGCAGATCACACCTACATCCTTGCAGGTCGCCTCGGCGCAGTTGCGCGGGCAGCCCGAAACCGCGAGCTTGACTTTGTGTGGTGTCCAGCTACCCCAGAGCGCCCGCTCCAACTTGATCCCCAGACCAGTGGAGTCCTGGGTTCCAAACCGGCAATGATCAGTGCCGACACAAGTTTTTACCGTCCGCAAACCCTTGGAATAAGCATGGCCGGACACCAGCCCCGCTCGGTTCAGATCGGCCCAGATATGGGGCAGATCCTCGCCCCGGACACCCAGAAGGTCGATCCGCTGGCCGCCCGTGATCTTGACTGTTGGCACAGCATATTTGTCGGCGGCATCGGCGATGGCGCGCAATTCGGTCGTGTTGGTAATCCCGCCCCACATCCGGGGCACGACACTGAATGTGCCGTCCCTCTGGATATTGGCGTGCTTACGCTCGTTGACGAAGCGACTTTGCGGATCGTCTTGGTATTCGAGCGGCCAGTCGGCCAACAGATAGAAATTAATCGCCGGGCGGCAGACATGGCATCCGTTGGGCGTGGTCCACCCCAGTTCCTGCCAGACTGCAGCTTGCGATTTCAGTTCTTTCGACTTGATCAGGCGGCGCACGTCCTCGTGGCTGAGATCGGTGCATCCGCAGATCGGCTGCACGGTGGGCATCTGGAATTCTTCGCCCAGCGTGACCTGAAACAATTGTTCCACCAGCCCTGTGCACGTCCCGCAGGAGGCGCTGGCCTTGGTTTTGGCCCGGATTGCCGCCAAATCGGTCGCGCCACCGCTGATCGCCTCGACAATGGTTCCTTTGCAAACGCCGTTGCAGCCACAAATCTCCGCTTCAGGCGGCAAAGCTGCAACGGCTGAGAGAGGGTCCACGGAGCCCCCTCCCTGATAGGCCGGGCCGAAGATAAGCGTGTCGCGCATTTCTTCGACATCGGTGCCGTCCTTAATCAGCCCAAAGAACCAGTTGCAGTCGGTGGTGTCGCCATACATCACCGCGCCGATCAGCCGGTCGTTTTCCAGCACGAGGCGCTTGTAGACACCCCGGGCCGGATCGCGGAACACGATATCCTCGCGTCCCTCGCCCTCGGCGAAGTCCCCTGCAGAGAACAGATCGCATCCGGTGACCTTCAGCTTGGTCGCCAGTTCCTTGACGACAAAGACCTCCGGCACGTCCAGCAGGGTCTGCGCGACCACCTTGGCCTGATCGTAAAGTGGCGCGACCAGCCCGAAAAGGTGGCCGTCGAACTCGACGCATTCGCCTACCGCCAGGATATCCGGGTCGCTGGTCTGCATCTGGGCGTTCACCTCGATGCCACGGGCGACATCGAGCCCGGCATCGGTGGCGAGCCGCGTCTCGGGCCGGATGCCCACCGCCATCACCACAAGATCGGCGCCCAGCACCTCGCCGCTTTCAAGCAGAACGGCTTCGGCCCGTTCCTCACCAAGGATCGCTTTGGTTGCGGCCTGTGTCATCACCGTGATACCGCGCGCTTCGAGGTCCTTGCGCAATAGGAACCCAGCGGATTCGTCGAGTTGCCGTTCCATGAGGTGGCCCATCAAGTGCAGCACCGTCACGTCCATGCCGCGCTCCTTCAGGCCAGCCGCCGCCTCCAGCCCCAGAAGCCCGCCGCCGATGACCACCGCCTTGCCGCCCTCGGCGGAGGATTCGATCATCGCATTGGTGTCATCCAGATCCCGATAACTGATAACATTGGGCATATCGTGCCCCGGTACCGGTATGATGAAAGGCGCGGATCCGGTGGCGATAACCAGCTTGTCATAGGGTACATGCCCGTTCTGCGCCTCGACCACCTTCATCTCGGGATCGATACCCACCACGTGCTCGCCGAAACGGCAGGTTATGTTGCGATCCGAGTACCAATTGTCATCATGGGTGACGATCTCTTCATAGGACTTTTCCCCCGACAGCACCGGCGACAGCATGATGCGGTTGTAATTGCCGCGCGGCTCGGCGTTGAAAAGGGTGATGTCATAGGCATCGGGGGCGGTGACGGTCAGGTGCTCCAGCACCCGGCCCGAGGCCATACCGGCGCCGATGATCACAAGTTTCTGTTTCATCGTCATTACTCCGCAGCAATGGCCTTGGCGGCCTTTTCGGTCGACTGTTCGGCCTGGGGCTTGGGTTTTGCTCCGTGTTCGTATTCCTCGAGGAAATCGAGCACTTCCTGCCGGTAAGCGTAATAATCGGGGTGTTCCAGCAACGCCTTGCGGGTACGCGGGCGCGGCAGATCGACATCGGTGATCTTGCCGATGGTGGCCCGTGGACCGTTGGTCATCATCACCACGCGGTCGGCCAGAAGGATCGCCTCGTCCACGTCGTGGGTGACACAAATTGCGGTCACCTTGGTGCGCGACCAAACCTCCATCAGTACCTCCTGCAGCTCCCATCGGGTCAAGCTGTCGAGCATGCCGAAGGGTTCATCGAGAAGCAGGAGTTTTGGAGACAACGCAAATGCGCGGGCAATGCCGACACGCTGACGCATCCCGTTCGACATGGCATGGGCGGGCCGATCCATTGCTTCGGCTAACCCGACACGTTCGAGGTAGTATTCCACAACAGCCTGACGCTCCGCGACCGAAGCGCGCGGATAGACCTTGTCGACCCCGATTGCCACGTTTTCCTTAGCAGTGAGCCAGGGGAACAGGTTCGGCGACTGGAAAACCACAGCGCGTTCGGGATCGGCGCCTTCGACATGCCGGCCATCGAGCTTGATCGCGCCTTTGGAGATCGGGTTCAAACCGGCGGCCATGGTCAGCGCCGTGGACTTGCCGCAGCCCGAATGGCCGATCAGAGAAATGAATTCTCCGCGATTGATCTTGAGGTTGAAATCCTCGACCACGGTTAGCGGACCCTTGGGGGTTGGATAGATCTTGTGTAGTTGCGAGAAGTCGAGAAACCGCTCGTCGATCAGACCTTCCTGAGCTTTCTGCACTGCCTTAGGCACACCGTGGATCGGGGTCACGTCCGGGAGGATGCGCGAGCTTTCGACTTTGCGCTCGATCCCGACGTCCATCAGGTAAGACGTGACTTCGGCCCGCAACGCCTTGAAGGTTGCATCGTGATTCATCGCCGACCGGTCGCGCGGGCGGGGAATGGCGACGGTGACTGGTGCGCCCAAGGTGCCGTCGGGATTCAGCGGCACGATCCGGTCGGCCAGAAGGATCGCCTCGTCCACATCATTGGTGATCAGGATGCAGGTTTTCTTGTCCTGCTCCCAGATATCCAGGATTTCATCCGCGAGGTTTGCCCGGGTCAGCGCGTCAAGCGCCGAAAGCGGCTCGTCCAGCAGCAGCATTTCGGGTTCCATCGCCAGCGCGCGCGCCACTGACACCCGTTGACGCATCCCACCCGACAATTCCGCCGGGCGGCGCGAAGTGGCGTGGCCAAGTCCGACCATGTTGATGTAGTGAGCGGCCTTGTTTTCCTTTTCAGCCTTGGAAAGCTTGGGGAACACCGAGTCGATGGCCAGCATCACGTTGCCCAGCACCGTCAGCCAGGGCATCAGCGAATAGGATTGGAAGACCAGCCCCCTCTCGGGCCCCGGACCGGTGATCGGCTTACCTTTGAAACTGACGGACCCGGTGTCAGGCATCTCCAGCCCCGCAATCAGGTTCATCAGCGTCGACTTCCCGGTTCCGGAAAATCCGAGGATTGCCAGGAACTCGCCATCGGCGACATCAAGCGAGATGTTCTTCAGCACCTCGGTGTGGGCCGTGCCCTCGCCAAAACCTTTTCTGACATTGTTGAACTTCAGAATGCTCATCGCGCTCACCGATTGTTCGAGAATGTAAAGAGCGACTGGAGTGCGTACATCACGCGATCCAGCAAGAAGCCGATTAATCCGATGGTCAGCACCGCGACGATGATCTTGGCCAGCGATTGCGAGGAGCCGTTCTGGAATTCATCCCAGACGAATTTGCCCAGCCCCGGGTTCTGTGCCAGCATCTCGGCGGCGATCAGCACCATCCAACCGACACCCAGACTGAGGCGCAGGCCGGTGAAAATCAGCGGTAACGCCGACGGTAGCACCAGCTTGGTTATCTTGTTGTAGGTGGACATCTTCAGGACCTTGGAGACGCTCACAAGATCCTTGTCGATCGAGGCCACACCCAACGCGGTATTGATCAGCGTTGGCCATAGCGAGCAGAGCGTCACCGTGATCGCCGAAACCAGGAAGGATTTCGCAAACAGCCCGTCACTGGTGGTGTAGAGCGCCGAAACAACCATGGTCACTATCGGTAGCCAGGCCAGTGGCGACACAGGTTTGAAGATCTGTACCAGCGGGTTGATCGCGGCATTGGCGACTGGCGACAGGCCCGCCATGATCCCCAGCGGGATCGCCACCAGCGAGGCCAGAAGAAAGCCGAAGAAGACCGTTTTTATCGAGGTCCAGATCTGGTCGTAATACGCCGGTGCACCGGTAAAGGGGATGTCCTTGACCTTGTCGGCCTTACCCTGTGCGATAAGCCGTTCGTTGCGCTTCGCAACCCGCTCGTAGTGTGCAGCTTCCTTTGCAGCCTTGGCGCGGGCGTCCTCATGCAGGTTGACCGCTTCCTGCCAGACCTGCGCCGGGCCGGGGATGGCGCCAAGTGAGGTTTGTACCTTGGGCGCCAGGGTTCCCCACAAAACCAGGAACGCGGTGATCGCCAGCAGCGGCACCACAAGTAGGCGCCAGATTTCCCTGACCTGCGCTCTTGGGTTGTCGCCGGCGGCGGCCCGAAGTATCGGGGTGATCCAGGCCAGGCCCAGAACCTGGAACCAGGAGTCGGCCTTGTTGATCCGGGTGAAAAGCCGGGCGCGGCGCGCTTCACGGTCAGCGTCCAGGCTCAGGCTGCTGGGGTCGATGGCAGTCATAGTCATTTTCCTTGGCATTTGGGACGAGGGCGGTAATTGCTGCTTGGAGAAAATTCACCGCCAGCCGTCCTGTCGATGGATAGGGAAAAGTCAGCCCTGCACACCGTTTCCGGTCACAGTCTGCGTGCCCTTTAGGCCGATTGGCAGGCTCTCAAGATAGGCGTTTGGCGCCTTGCCGTCATAGGTGATGCCGTCGATGACATCTTCGGCCGGGGTCGGTGTCTTGTAACCGTTGCTTCCCCAGGGGAAGTCGGCTTCGCTCACAAGGCCCTCTTCGACCAGCAGCTTGGCGGCTTCCAGATAGATCTCTGGTTTGTAGACCGACTTGGCGACATCGTCATACCAGCTGTCCGGCTTGGCCTCGGCGATCTGCCCCCAGCGGCGCATCTGGGTCAGATACCAGACGGCGTCCGAATAGTAGGGATAGGTCGCGTTGTAGCGGAAGAAGACATTGAAATCGGGTACGTCGCGCTTGTCGCCTTTTTCGTATTCGAATGTGCCGGTCATCGAGTTGGCGATTACCTCGTAATCGGCACCGACATAGTCGGGGCGGCTGAGAATCTCGACCGCCTCGGGGCGGTTGGCGTTTTCGTTTTCATCCAGCCACTGCGCGGCTCGGATCAGCGCCTTGGTTACGGCCAGTGTGGTGTTTGGATACTGGTCAGCGAACTCTGCGGTGATGCCGAAGACCTTCTCGGGGTTGTTCTTCCACAGCTCGTAATCCGTGATCACCGGCACGCCAATACCCTTGAACACTGCCTGCTGGTTCCACGGCTCGCCCACGCAATAGCCCGAGATTGTGCCCGCTTCGAGCGTGGCGGGCATCTGAGGCGGTGGGGTCACCGACAGCAGCGCCTCGGCCCCGATCTGACCAGTCACATTGTCCGGGCTGTAATATCCGGGGTTGATCCCACCGGCAGCCAGCCAGTAGCGAAGTTCGTAATTGTGGGTCGAAACCGGAAATACCATACCCATGTTGAAGGATTTGCCATTGGCGTTGAAATCCTCGATCACTGGCTTGAGGTATTCCGCGGAAATCGGGTGTAAGATCTTACCTTTCGCATCGACGGGCAGGTTCGGTTTCATCATCTCCCAAACTTCGTTCGAAACGGTGATGCCGTTGCCGTTCAGGTCCATGGAGAAAGGCGTGACGATATGTGCTTCGGTGCCATAGCCGATGGTCGCCGCCAGCGGTTGCCCGGCCAACATATGCGCCCCATCCAGCGTGCCGTCGATCACGCCATCCAGCAGCACTTTCCAGTTGGCCTGGGCTTCAAGCGTGACGAACAGGCCCTCGTCATCGAAAAACCCCTTTTCATAGGCAATTGCCAGCGGCGCCATGTCGGTCAGTTTGATGAACCCGAAGGTCAATTCATCCTTTTCCAGATCCAGCATTTTGGCGAAGGCCGGGGCGGTCAGCGCCGTCGAAGCCACGAGGCTGAGGAGGAGTGTCTTCATGGTCTTTCCCTTTCGATCCGGAGCCCTCAGGGGCGCGGAAAACAACAAAAGCCGCTGACGCACCTCGCCGGTAAAAAACGGCGAAGAGGTCGAGCGGCTTTGCTCAGAAAATCCCTGTCTTAGGGAGTGTCTCGGGGGCAGGCTCCGTTGCCTGCCTGTAGTTGAAGCCTACAGAACGGTCCGGCCCGCCTCCACTTTATTCGCAAGTGCAGCATTGTCATTGCCGCATTGCAGCGAGTAATTGGGCGTGTTCGCACAAAAATTGGGCTTTAATGTGCAATTGGTTCAAAAATAAGCCCGTCGAAGAACGCATCAGGCGGCAGAATCAGTTGCCCCCTGGTAGAGGCCACCGCGGAATCATGGCGCAGGCTGCCTTCAACTTTCGATGAGGCACCAGGCAAATCCGCTGCTGTCGGACCAAGCGCGGCCCGGTAGAGATCGCTGCGAAACACTGTACTTGCAATTTGGCCCGCAACATCGAGGTCGAGCCCGTTTCGGCTGGCCAATTGCCGACCGATCCATTCGGCCTGGCTGCGCCACGGAAAATTTGCTGCGCCGGCATGAAATTCAACGAACCTGGGCGCTTCACGGATCTCGCCGGCCCCTCCAATCACCATCTGCCCGGTCAGTGCGTGGTCGATCAGCTCTGCAGGAACATCCAGATAATGCGGACGGGCCAATACCTCGGCCGTCAGCGTCCTTGATAGCGGATCGGCCAGCCAACGCGACGCGCGCCAGACCGAACGGATCAGCCGGTGACACAGGTCTTCGTTGCCGTTGGCCCAATTCTGGCGGGTGGCCAGCACCTTTTCCGGAGCGAAAGCCCAGATCGCCTTGCCGGGCAACAGCAAGCTGCCAACCCCCAACTCAACTGCCCGCGACCCCCAAGGTTCACCGACGCAGAAAGCGTCGATCTCACCGGATTTCAGCGCATCAGCCATCAGCGGTGGCGGTACCGTACGGATCTTGACCCTGTCCGGGGCGGTCAGCCCCAGCGCCGAAAGCCAGTAGAGCACCAGCTCGGCATGCATTGAAAACGAGAAAGGCACGCCAAGGCGCAACTCCCCGTCCATTGCCGTGATCAGCGCCTGTCCGGCAGCACGGGCGTCGCTAAATGCAAAGTCGTGCCCCGCGCTCTTCAGACGCTCTGTCAGTTCTTGGTTGACGCCGATTACGTTGCCGTTCACCGACAAAACCAAAACTGCCGCAAGCGCCACGCCGTTGCCGCCCAGCCTCAGTGCCGCGGCCACCGGCACTGGAGAAAGCATGTGGGCGGCATCCAGCTGCCCGAAACTCAGCATGTCGCGCAGGGTCGACCAGGAGGGTGCACGTTCAAGTTCCAGAGACAGCCCCTCTTCACCAGCAAACCCCAATTCCTGCGCCATGATCAAGGGGGCGGCATCCACCAGCGGCATGAAGCCCACATTCAGCGACGTCACCCTCATGACAATAACCCCGCAGCTGTTACTAGCGCCTCGGCCACATCGGCCAAGCGTTTGCCCTGATCCATCGCCGCCTTGCGCAGGATGGCATAAGCCTCATCCTCGCTGACATTACGGGCCTTCATGATCAGCCCTTTGGCCCGATCGATGACCTTGCGCTCTTCCAGCGCGCGTTTAGTTTCCGCCAGTTCCTTTCGCATCCGTTGGAACATGCGAAACCGGGCGATCGCCGCTTCCAGCACCGGTTTGATACGCTGAGGCTGAAGCCCGTCCACCACATAGGCCGACAAACCGGCCTCGACCGCAGCAGTGGAAAGCCCCACTTCCGAGCGGTCTACAAACATCGCGACTGGCCGATCCCGCGGACCCGATGCAAGAGCAAGCTCCTCCAGCATGTCGCGGGATGGATTGGCGACATCGATCAGCACTATATCCGGCTCGCGCATCTTTATTTGCCGCGCAATGCCGGTCGGATCGGATATGACATGGATGTCGTAATCACCGGCCTCACACAGGCTATCGACAATCAGAATCGCCCGTTCACGATCGGATTCCACGACAGTGATTGAGAGTTTATCCTGCATGAGTCGAGCTACGGCGAATGTGTATCGTAATGTAAAGGAATGAGCCCGCCGCCCAACCATTGCAGTCAATGTCTGCCCAAAAAATAGGCGTATCTCCGGGAAATGCCGCTGCGTTAGCTTAATCGCAACATGCAAAGCCCGTCTGTAGACGAAGCCACGTGTCGGTTGGAACCCTTAGCAGGCCTTTTTCACCACCCAGCGAACGTCGGTTTTGTGTCTTCCCGGTTTTTCATTGCAATCGGAATGCTCGGTTCGCTGTCATTAGGGCAAATGCAGCGAAAGCCTGTTTTGTCCCGCTCCTCGTGTGTCGACCAAAGCTGCGGCGAAAGAGAGATTTGGATTAGGCCGAATTTTGCGCCGATGAATGACCGCAAACGAGAAATCCTCTGCGATGCAACAAATGGCGTGTCGCGCCTGCGAGGGGTTTCTGCGTCAGCAAAAGCGGCGTGAGCAAAAGTCGGCTCCATCCCGCAACTCGGAGTTTGCAAAGCACGATTTTGAAGGTCCGGTTTGGGTTGCCCTTGATCACTGATGGGATGGCAAGCGTTTCTTGCGGTATGCTGAAGCCGGCATACCCACATATCTTCGAAAGGCATTTCGGAAGCTTGATGGCTCGGTATATCCAACTTCAGCAGCTATTTCGTCGATGGGCAAATCGGTCGTCTCAAGCATTTGCTTGGCTTCCTCGACCCTGAGAGTCTGAATGTACTCGACTGGCGTCTGCCCCGTGGCTTTGCGAAACCGCCGCAACAGACTACGCTCCGTCAAACCGCTTCGGGCGGCCATGGCGGTAACCGGGGTTGGCAGGGCATAGTTATCCGCGGCCCAAACCTGAGCATCTGCAACCAGAGCATCCTCGTGCTGTGCTCCCGCAGTCAAAGAAGCGTAGTGCAACTGTCCTTCAGTGTGAGGCTGGAGCAGATAAATCTTGGCGAGGCGTCGGGCCTCATCCTGGCCAGCAACTCGGCCGACCAGATACAGAACCAGATCACCCCACGCAGACGCTCCGCCTGCCGTCACGATCCGGTGCCCGTCACCCGCAGGTATCAGAATCCGTTCACGGCGCACGCGGACATCCGGGAATTTCCGGGCAATGACATCACAGAAACTCCAATGGCTGGTGGCATCAAGCCCATCCAGCAATCCTGCCGCCGCGAGTAAGAGCGCACCAGAACAAACAGAAGTTATGATCGCGCCGTCAGCATGCGCCTTGATAAGCCACGGGACCACAACCGCGAATTCATCTGGCAACGGTGCGTCAGGCGCAAGATGCAGGTCAGGAACGATTACCAAGTCAGGCTGACCAAATTCGGCCAGTGATCCGTCCGGCGTGATACGTCGTCCGTTGATGTCGACATAGGGTGCTCCATCTACCGACAACATCTGGGCGTCAAAAACCTTCGCCTTGGGACGGGCCCCATGCAGCATTTCCCAATCCCGGCCGACCGAAGCGAGCGCATCGAGAATACTGTAAGCCGTCGAGGTTCCGACGCAGGGCAAAGTCACAACCACTGTACGGCAGGGAGCTTTGAATGCTGGCATCGATATGTCCGATATTCACCGATTTGGTCATTTGCAGGCATATCACGACTCGCAAGCTTGCGGCAATACCGACGCAGAAACAGACGAGATGAACCCTAATAGTACCGGAGAAATCACATGAACGAACAAGCAGCAGTCACTTTTGATGAGGCCAAGGCAGAGCGCTTTGGTGAGCAGATGGTCGGCACATTAAATAGTGCCGCGCTCGCGCTGATGACGTCGATTGGTCACCGTACCCATCTATTTGACGCGCTCGCCGATTTACCTAACGCCACCTCCTCAACTCTGGCCGAGAAGGCTGGCTTGGCCGAGCGCTACGTACGCGAATGGTTGGCCGTGATGGTGACATCGGGCGTGGTCGAATACGCCCCCGGAGCTGGAACCTACACTCTTCCCCCTGAACACGCGGCGTTGCTTACCCATGCGGCAAAACCCGACAACATGGCTGTAACCTGCCAGTTCATTGGTGTCATGGCTTCGGTCGAGGAAGATATGGTCGCGCGGTTTCGAGATGGTGCGGGCACCCATTACCATGACTACTGCCGATTTCACGAAGTGATGGCAGAAGACAGCGCCCAGCTGGTGGTATCAGCCCTGATCGAGCACATCCTTCCTGTGGAACCTGGCCTGATCGAACGTCTTGAGCGCGGCATCGATGTTCTGGATGTAGGTTGCGGTGCGGGCCGCGCGATGATGGAACTGGCACAGGCCTTCCCCGCAAGCCGCTTTGTCGGGATCGATCTATGTGAGGACGCCTTTACTGAAACGCAAGTCTCAGCGGCACGCATGGGTCTGAAGAACCTAACGTTTCGTGCGCAGGACCTTTCCAAAATCAATTCTCTGGGAAGTTTCGATCTGATCACAGCGTTTGATGCGGTCCACGACCAGAAAGACCCGCAGGGACTATTGGACCTTGTCTACCGCTCGCTCGCCGAGGACGGATTGTTCCTGATGCAAGATATAGGCGGGTCCCGGAACCTGGAAACCAATATCCAAAATCCGTTTGCGCCCCTGCTTTACTCCCTGTCGCTGATGCACTGTACCCCAGTGTCGATTGGACAAGGCGGGCCAGGCCTCGGTGCAATGTGGGGCATTGAGACAGCACAGGAATATCTCGCCAATGCAGGCTTCGGTCAGGTCAAGACCCATCACCTGCCTCATGATCAACTCAACGCATACTTTTTCGCGCGCCGTTAAGCGCACTGTTTTTGGAGTTCTCAAATGAAAGTTCCTCATTCAACAACCGCCATCATTATCGGAGCCGGTCTTTCCGGGCTGGCTGCGGCCTTTGAGCTGCGCGCCCGGAATATCCCGTTCACCATTCTGGAAGCGTCCGACAGGGTGGCCGACCCGTGGCGCGCACGGCATCCGAAGTTGCGACTGAACATTCATCGCCATTTCGCCAGCCTCCCCGGACATCACGCACCTCGTAAAGCGGACACCTTTTTGCCCCGAGATGCTGTTGTCGACTACCTGAGCGAGTATGCGCGTCAGTTTGCTTCCGATATCCATTTCGAGACCCGTGTCCTGTCAATCCGCCGTGAAGACGACATCTGGCAGATCGAAACCAACAGGGGCACCTATTTCAGCGCCCACCTGATTGTCGCAACGGGGCGGGAGAAAGTGCCTGATATGCCCGTTTGGCCGGGCATGGAGGAGTTTGGCGGTCAAATCGTTCACGCCGCCGACTTTGGTGACCCCAGTGAATACGACGGGAAGAAAGTCCTTGTCATCGGGGCCGGCAACTCAGGCACAGATGTGTTGAATCATTTGTCGCGCAGCAATCCGGCCCAGGTCTGGGTATCGGTCAGGCATGGGCCATCGATCCTGCCATCGCGCGTCTTCGGCTTTTCGTTACAGCGGCTGGCCAACCTGTTCACGCTATTCCCCAAATGGTCACTCGATCCGATCTTTTCGATCATGCAGCGTGCCTTCTTTGGAAACTTGCGCCGCTATGGCCTGCGCCGCCATGTCATGGGCGGTGGTTCCCGGATGCTGAAAGACGGAGTTACCTTCGCTCTGGATGATGGATTCGTTTCTGCGCTGAAATCTGGTCAGTTTACGGCCGTCAGCGAAACCGTCGGCTTTTCGCCCCACGCCGTTGAACTGGCCAGCGGTCGAAAGCTCCACCCCGACGTGGTGATCTGCGCCACTGGATATGGAGCAGATCTGGATGAACTCTTCGGGCACATGGGTGCGTTGGACAACAAGGGTTATCCACTACATCCAATGGGTCAGGAAGATCCTCAAAATCCCGGTCTTTGGTTCACTGGGTACGGATTGTTGTTTCAGGGATTTTTCCACGCAGCAGGCATAAGCGCAAGTCGTATTGCAAACCAAATCGAAGCGTGTGCCAATGCGTCGTCCCAAGCTCAATCATCGGGGTATCTGTCACAAGGAGCAAATCAAGGCGTTCAGTCTTTGGAAGGAGCGGTGCGATGAACTTTTCAAACTCCGCACTGATGTTGTCGCCGCCAAGGGGTTGGCGGCTGCATATCACGAACGCTTACCGACTCTTCAGACACTTACTGCGCCGGAAACGGAAGTATTGCTGCATGGATGAATTGCCTAGCCATCTGTTGCGGGACGTAGGTCTTGAGCGCCTCATTGATGTGAAACCTGATACTAGGTTCCAGCACCGTCTGATGTAGCACCGTTCGAGTGCCCGCTTTGGGCTGCCTTCAGTCGTAGACACGGGAGGTAGCGGAGGTCGACTACGAGCCCAATAGTCACCGATGCTGCACTTTTCATAAATGTCTGGTCTTCACGGCGACCAAGAATGTGCCAAAATTAAAGCCCATATTGTCCCAGAGTTTGCGACATAAGAATAATCAAAGGTTTTGGTGCCCAAGTATCCGCCTGCGTTCAATTCAGCAAGCCCGGCAACCAGAAGTCGCCGAGCTGTATTTTAGCTTGGCTCGCTTGGTTTTTTGTCAACCTTTGCTGAGAATTTCTTCGCCCAATATTTGGATGATCGTCTGTCCGTCTTCGCTGGCCCAATTCACCGCGAGTTCAGACATGATGGCGCTGGTCGTGGTCAATTCGACTCCGGCGCGTTCCATCCGGCGGAACGCCATTTCATCAGTCAGCGCAGTGGGCGAACCGGAGGCGTCCACAATCGCTGTGACATCGAAGCCTTCGGATTTTGCGCTGATGGCCGGAGGCGCCAGGCAGACATCAGTCGTAATACCAGCCATCAGGAAGTGCTTACGCCCAGTGTTGCGGCAAGCATTGGCAAAGGCCGGATCATCCCAGCAGTTTACGACGCCGGGGCGCTTTATGCGCGCTGCAAATGCTTCCGGAGCAATTTCTTCCAGATCGGGCATCAGAGGCCCTTGCATTTGGTCTTCCATACTTGAGGTGAAGACGATGGGCATACCCAGGCCAACTGCTGTTCGCGCCAGGGCGCGGGTGTTTGCTTTGATGAGATCAATATCGACGGAACGGGCCCAGTTCATTGTGCCAACTTGATGGTCGATCAGGATCATGGCCGCATTTTGCGACGTGGCTTTCTCAGTCATAGTTTGTTCCTTTCTTGAGAGGGGGTGGGTGAGCGAGGGCAGGTGGTGTTTATTGGCGGATCGACACTTTTGGTCGCGTGCCTTGACTGCGATGGACACTCAGGACCGCGTGGTCTGATGCCAGCCTTCGGATTATCCGGTCGATATTACGGTATTCAGCAGTGGATTTCGGGAAGGCGTAGGTCCAATTTGCCATTGGGTAAAGAAGCGCATCCGCGACGGATTTTTCTTCTCCAACCATCCAACTTTTTCCACACAAATGTTGATCGATGCGGGTGAGCGCTTTGTCGACCAAAAGCTGAGCAGCTTCGACCACCTGGGCGTGACCTTGCTCGGCAGTCGTAAAGCGGTCGGGCGAAAAGTAGGGCCAGAGATACGGGTGTAATGTGGCTGATAGAAACAGCAACCACTGGTTCAGCTCTATGCGCTCTGCGGATCCGGTGGCGGGCCCAATGCCAGCATTGGGGAAGTGGTCGACAAGGTACATCAGAACCGCACTGGCCTCGGACAAAGCCCGTCCTTCGGTAACAAGCGTTGGTACGACACCTGAAGGGTTGAGCTTCAGATAATCTGGAGTTTTCATCGCAGCATAATCGAGATGTTCGACCTCGTAGGGCTGACCGATCCACTCCAAAGTGATGTGACTGGCGGTCGCGCATGTGCCGGGGGCGGAATAGAGTTTCATGATCCGGTCCTTAGCTGAATGTGGATGCAGCAAAGTCGAACACCAATAATTCGGCTTTGTCGTCGATTGAGATTTCAACAGAGTTGACGTTGCGCAGTGCCAGCCCATCGCCTTTTCCAAGCTTCTGATCTGCGCCGTTTGCTGAACCGTTGATCACAAAAACATAAACGCCGTTGCCGGTTGTTTTGGGCCGATATGTGACACTCTGCTCACGTGTGAAGGACCCATAGCTCAACCATGCATCCTGTTGGGCCACGAGCGCTTGGTTTGCACCATCCGGAGCCAGAACCAGTTCAAACTGATCCGCGTGGCTTGCTGAACTCAGCGCCTTTTTCGAGTATGCGGGAGCCAGGTTTTTGGCCCTGGGCCGAAACCAGATTTGCAAGGCACGCATGGGATCGTTGTCGGAATTATTGATCTCATTGTGAATGATACCAGTTCCAGCGGTGATGACCTGGATGCCTTTGGCGGCAAGGATCCCGGTATGTTCAGGTTCTGCCGGATCGATATGCTGAACTTCCCCATCAACCATGAAGGTGACAACTTCGACATCTTTGTGCGGATGAAGGCCAAACCCCTTGGCCGCAGGGGCAAGTGTTCCATCGTCAATCGTGATCAACGGTCCAAAGCTGTGACGAGTTGCATCGAGATGAGGCTTGAACGAAAGATGGGCTTGCATAAACCCAAAGTCCTTGAACTCACGTGTATTGGCGGGGTGGTAGAGAATGTCCGTAGGCATGGTAGGCCCCTTGATCATTTTGTTGAGTAAAAGATAGGGGCGCGGAGCGTTCAAAAAAATACAATCTGTTAGAACATTCGTTCGTAATTGTGAACGGTAACTGGTATTGATGGCGTTTACGTTGGAACCAAACCAGGAATGGCGGCCCAGGATCCGGGGCTGGCCAGATGGCAGGCCTGCCCGTTGACAATCCAGCCCTTCAACTAGGGGTCAGGAAACTCAGAATTTGATCGCGTAGAACAAGGAAAGGGAGTTTTCCTCCACGCCATCAATTCCGAACTTGTTCTTGTAGAATGTGTACTTCAGTCCAAGCGTATGCGTATCCGGTGGGCCACCCATGGCATGGCCGACATCCCATCGCAGTTCGGGAGAAAAGTTGATCTGCCGAATTACCCCAGCTCCTTGTGGTCCGATAAAATCTACAAATCCCTTTGTGGAGAATCTTTGCCCGCCGATTTCAAAGGGGGCGTCCCAGGCTAACGTGATCTGATAAGTCGTGTCCAATTCGCGACCCAGAGAGTCCCTCACCCTGTCGTATGCAAATGCGGCCAGAGTCAGCACGCGGAAACCTTTGGCATTAAAACTCAATCTGGGACCCGCAAGAATAGCAGTGGTCACAGATCCACGGTTTAGTCCAAGACCAAAAGACAAGTCGCGTACCGCCGCATTTTCTCCGAACGACAAACCAAAGTTACGCCCACTTAGATTGGCGTAGAACTCACCGTAATAGTCATTTCTTTTGCCGGAACCCGGCTCCATGTCATGAAATGCATTGATAAAGAAATAGATATCGCCAACTTGTCCTACAGTGACGTGATCAACGGTCACACCTAGCCGTTTTGTGGTTTCAGCGAACCCGCTGGCGAGGCTTGAGTTACTACCCAGCTTGTAACCGTCACCGAAATGGAACTGAAACTCGGTGACAGATTTGCTCTGTGCCTGGGCGCCACAGACCCAGGCCAGGAAAGCCAACAAGGAAGCCCAAGCAGGCCCAACACAGCGAGCCCATCGTACAAGAACAGACGCGCCCGTGCGGCCGGTGTTCAGGATGCCACGCCTAACCATGTCGAAGAAACACGGGCGTGACTATCTCTTCCTCGTCCCAGATATGGCGGTCCAGGATTTTCTTGAGCGACCCCGCTCCGTCAAGTAGCCCTGACAGGGTGTCACGGTTGACGACATCAGCACCTTTCAAGGTTGAAAGCGCGTTCTGGGTCTCATCGAGGGCCAAGTCGAGAACCTTGTGGTCGCCATCAAGCAGTTCCAATCCGCGTTGAAGCGTTGGATAGACCTGCACGATTTGAGGAAAATATACGTGATCCTCAATCTCGTGATGATGGTGGGCAAAGGCAACAAGCCCGTCTGTGAACTGAATTAGCCCATTGCACGCAGCGGCACTGGTGATGTCGCTTGCAGGAACGTCCATTAACTGCTGGATGGCCGTAACAAGTTGGCTTGATCCATTTAGCAATTTGCGATGATTGCCCAACAACATGCTGGCCGTTCCGCGAAAGCGGGGATGGTTTTCCCATTCCGACCTGCTGCTCTCCAATAGAGTCTTCTGGATATCAGGTGGCAAGCACTCTCGCGTTGCAACGTGATAGCCAGGCATATCGTAGTTTAACATTACTCGCTCCTTGCTATCGAGCCAGCCAGGGTTGTGCAAACCTGCTTGCCCAAGGCATCAACGGCCAGGTGAGTGAAGCGGACAGCAAGGTAACCGACGCCAATGTTTGGAGCGTCGCCGGGAGCCAACCAAACAGAAATGGCCCAATGGCGAGCACGAGCATCAGGGTTGGGTAGACAACACAAACGCTTAGGATCACTCGCTTCCAATAGGGTGCCAGAGACGGCGGCTTGCCTGGCTTGTGATTCACCCAAATCCCTATTCCGGCTGCTTCTGATATGCTGGCCGCGCCCCCGGTGAGACCATCAATTTGCGCCAATTTCCTCGCAATCTTCGGATCTTCCTTCCAATGTGAGCTGGTCGGAGTCCCCTTAAATCTTAGAAGGATTGTGTATTCGACCTGATGGGGAAGAAGGTGGCGCACTGTGTCGGCAGACAGAAGGCTGCCATGTGATTTGAGGAGGTCATGCAACTCTGCAACCAACCTTTCGTACTCGTCTTGCCGGTCAAGGGGTACATGGGACGTGACTGCCAGAGTGGTGGGTATGCCAGTGTTTTCATTGTTATTTTGCGGGAGGGTTTCTGTCTTGGCGTGCATCAAAGCGCTCCGGTTTTCCTGGTTGGGGCTGGTGGTTTCACGGGAATGGCTAACTCGTAGCGTTCGAAATCAACTCACGGTCGTCCCGAGCAGTTGTCCGATCCCAAAGGTCGCGGCCATCGCCAGCGCACCGCCGACCACCAGGCGCACGATTGCGGTTCTCATGCTTGACTTACCCAAGTACGCGCTCAATGCACCCGTCAGCATCAACCCGATCAAAACCGCAACAAAAGTCACCGGTATACGCCATGTTTCAGGCGGTAGAAGGATTGCGATAAGGGGAAGCAGCGCACCAGCTGAAAAGGCAACTGCGGAAGACCCAGCAGCAACCCAAGGGTTTGCCACTTCTTCCTGATCAATCCCATACTCCAGACTCAACAGGGCCCGAAGCTCATCACTCTCATTCAACTCCACGGCGACTGCGGTCGATGTGCGTTCGCTCAACCCGCGCTGCTGAAGAATTTTGATGAGCCCCAGCTTTTGTTCGCCAGGATCTTCAGTGAGTGCTCGTCTCTTGATGGAAATCAGCGAGTGCTCACTATCGCGCTGAGTGCTGACTGAAACATACTCCCCAAGCGCCATGGAAACGGCGCCCGCGATGAGCCCAGCCACGCCTGCCGTGGCAATCTCTCCGAGGTTGGTTGTAGCGGCTGCGACACCTACGACAAGACCGGCAGTTGAAATGATCCCGTCGTTGGAACCCAATACGCCGGCCCGAAGCCAGTTCAATCGGTTTGTCACGGAACCTTCGGAGTTCTGATTTGTACTACCCATGGCTGGCCGTTTCCTATGGCTTCACTTGATCATTGGATGCATGGGAATATAGACAGGTCTTATGTTCGGAAAAACGATGTATACTTGAACAGAGGTTCGTAAAAATGAACGATAGATTCTATTCTTGCGCACGCGCACTTGTTGCAACCATCCGTGCTGGATCAATCAGTGCTGCGGCCATAGAGTTGAAAACGACCAAGTCTGCAATCAGTCAGAAACTATCACTTTTTGAAGCTGAATTAGGTCTGGAACTCCTAGACCGATCCGGGCGCTCAGTCTCACCCACAGCTGCCGGACGAAGAATCTTTGAAGTATGTGTAGATCCCGTAGATGCCGCCGCTGAGGCGGAAGCACAGCTTGGCTTGATGCATACCGACAAAATATCAGGGCGGGTCGCGATCTCAGGACCCAATACTTTGCTGTGCACAGTGCTTATGCCGATGCTTTCAGGTCTCCTCGCGCGTTATCCGGATATTGAAATTGAACTTTTTGCAGATGATGCACGCACCGACTTTTCAGCTGAAGATATCGACCTGTCGTTCCGAACTGGCGTTCCCGGAAAGGGAAAACACGTCGCATCTGTGCTGCGTATGGCTGATAGGGTTGTTTGTGCAAGCCCACAGTTTTTGGAGCAAATGCCCTCAATTGAACATCCAACGGATTTGGAGAAGGTCCCATGCGTTCTACGGCAACATGAAAACCCCGAATGGACGTTCAAAGATCAACGTGGGCGTTTCCGGACCATTTCGCCAGAAGTTCAGCTACGAACGAATACGATGGAACTGGCCCATGCAGCAGCAAAGCTCGGAAGCGGGGTTGCTTTACTGCCGACTTTGACGGTTAGGGCTGAGTTGGACAAAGGTGAGCTGATCGAACTATTACCAAATTGGAAAACCGATCAGGTGAAGCTGTCGCTACTATGCCGGGCCGCCCGGCTCTCAACGCCAGCTGTTGCCGCAGTACGGCAATATGTGCTGGAAGCGTGTCGCGAAGTTGCTTGAAACGCCTAGTTCTGCTCGATGAGTGTGCAAATCCGTTGCGCCGTCCACTTTGGGCAACCAATTCGATATAGCAGTTCCCTCGTGTCGCCACGGGCCGCACCACTACCGTCGAGTAAGATTGTGTCCACAGGCAGTTCTTGGGGCCACGATGACCCCGCCACTTTGAGCCAGATTCTGAAAGCAAACATCGGAGTAAGGGCTGCGAAGGCCCGGATTGTCCGCAACACGAGAATTGCAAAGTCGGATTTTGAAGGTTCGCTTCGGGCTGAAAAGTGGGCATAGATCTTGGAGAGTGCAGCGTAAGATTTGATGCGCTCTGTAGACTTTCATTCAATACACGACGATAGCCCGGTATTCCTCACACACTTTGCTCTGCGAGCAGATCCAGTAACGCATTTTGCCGACGGACCATTCGTTCCAGTTCCGCCGCCAGTTCTTCCTCTTGCACCCTGGCTTCACGAAGCTCGCCTTCGAGTTCAGCCACTTTTGCCGTTTCGCTCGTCGGGGTGCGTTCATAGAAGGCGATTAGTTCGAGAAAGAGAGCGGTTTTGGCTCCTTTCCCATGGCCTGCAAACTGGACGGCCAGTGCGCCAAAATGCTCGAATATTTCCTCCGAGACCATGAACTGGAGAGGTTTGGTTACCGTATCGGGCTTTGATGACGTCATAGGTTTATCCTTATTATTCTGATGTGCTCTCGTTCGGTTTTGCCGGGAGAGCACTTTGAATTGCTTCCTCGCCGCGCGGATCATGCAGACGGCAGTTCTATCGATTTCTCATGGAGGTATCCGTGTACCAGACGCCCCAGAATGCGGATGGATTTATGCACCTTGTACGTGTCAGCCAGTGCTTCGACCTCGCCGATATCAAGCGAGAAGAACTCCCGCCTGAGACCGTGGTCCGCCGCATATCCACCGACGAGACTGTTGATGATGGCAGGCACCTGCTCCTGCGTCGGTTGCGGGATCTCATAGACCTTGCAACGGCTCCGCAGCGGCGCCGAGATCTTGTTCAGCACGTTTGCGGTGAAGATCCAGTTCACATGTGATGCATCGACTTCGGTGGTCAGGTATTTTTCCCGGTAACGCCTGGCTTCTTCGGGCTCCAACAGCCCCAGGAGTTCACCCTGGATATCCCCGTTTCTGCCGGAATGGGTCTTGTCAATCTCGTCCAGGATAATGACAGGGTTTAAAACGCGTGCCGAAGCGACAGCCTGGGTTACAATGCCCGGATGAGCGCTATGCCACCCCGCGGACAAACCGAACAGATGATTTTCCGAAATACCGCCCACATTGGCAGACTGGGCGTATAGCCCAAGTGTCTTGCAAAGCTCCCTCGAAAACTTGGTTTTGCCGATACCAGGAGAACCAACCAAAAGCGTCGGTCGGAACCGGATGACATCTGATCCCATGCCCCAATTCAATTCGATGTCGTGAACAATACCGTCGACGGCCCGCTTGCAGTGTGGGAAATTTGTTGTCAGCAAGCGAACTTTCTCAAGGTGATCCGGAACTTTGAGGCGCGCGAACTGGCCACTCCATTCAACCAACTCCCGGATGTGTTTTGGCATTTCGTTTTTGAGATTGCGCGGCAGGTAGTCAAAGTCGCTTTGGCCGATGAGGTAACCCGCGTCGAGCTTATCGGGATCTTCTCCAGACTCACGATCCTCTGCCAACTTCGTCTGGTAGTTTTTGACAAGTAATCCAGCGACCTGGTGCCAGACATCCATGCTGGGCATCTGGTTGATTGCATATGCCGCGAAAGATGTCGGGATCGGATCGTCTGATTTCAGCTTGTCGATTTCGGTTTGGCGCCAATCTGGATCGTCCGTGTCGGCATAGCATACTGCTTCAGCACCTCGGCATTTGATCACCTTAAACGCGTCTAGGGCGGACTGGTGATCGATAATGCGCGCCTTGAGTTCGTCCCATTCACGCTTGTCTCCAACAACTTCGACAACGCGGCGCACAACGTCCTGGAACTCCCAGTCGAACCCCGAGAGCCGTCTGACTTCAGCGTCTTCCCATTTCCGTTTCTTGAGCACCATTTCTACAGTCCTTTGGAGACGCAACACGGACACCGATGACCGGTTGCCTTCCAGGCAATCTGCCCGACATAGCCACAGCTCTGACACCGGAGTGGATCGTCCGGCAGGTGTTGGGTGTTGAACTTGGGCTTCGACTTGCCGGTGTTGTCCGCCATGCGGTGCATGCACCAGCAGCACATGTTGACGATCCAGGCATCGATGATCTGCGTTCGACAGCTGTTTCCGCACCACTGGCAACAACGATTTGCCTCAGTGATCGCGGCCACAATGTCCGAATCCTGGTAGCCGTCGGTGTTCTCGCGGCTGTAGTAGATACGCAGCTCGCCAAATTTTTGCTTGATCTGATGAACCTCTGGGGCAGGCTTTTTTTGCTCAATCGCGCGCTTCTTGACGCGCTCAAGCGCTTCTTCGACGATCCGGATCCAGCCCTGGAACTCCTTTCCAAGCTCGCTGACGACGCTGTTATGGATGTCATCCCAATCAATCACTGACATACCTGCCTCCCGTTTCTTGACGGTGACGCAGGGGCAACTTGACCCTGTATTCACAGATTGCGTCCGCAACCAAGTCTCGGAACTTGGACCACCAGAGACTTGGTCCCGCTGCGCGCAGGTGCTGTTTGAATTCCAGGGTGTCTTGATAGAGGGCAACGCTTCTAGGAAGCCAACTTAATTCATGCTGAGTCTTACTTTCCCGCACAAGAAATTCCTCCTTTGAAAATGGTAGGAGGCGTCGGAATCGAACCGACTCGTGCACTCTAATCTGGAGCTATCACAGGGGTATAAGCCCCGCCCGCATACCAATGCTGCCTCCCACGGGTTTCGCGTGGGCTATCGACCTCAGGTCGATATTCGGTGGCAGATGATGCGTGCGTTTGACATGCGCTAAGGCTGGTCCAATTCCTGCGCCTGCGTCAAGATGGAAACTGAAGCGTCATGTAAAATGATGCGCAGTCAATTGAGATAATTAACTATTTTTCTCGGCATGTTACGGGGCTGCAAATTTGATACGAGCTTCCGTGACTTCCCTTAGTGAAGAATCGACCGATCCTGATGCCCACATAGTTCGTATTTGCGGCGTCACGGAAAAGGCCTTGAAAACGTTGGATGCGATTAGCATTCGTCGGTTCCACGGTCTCAGGAATAAGATTGGAACAATGAAAACGAGCGTGCTCCCCAAGGTTTGGATGGCTTGAGGATCCTCCATCACAAAGAAGATGAAAAAGTCATTCGTCTTTATCGGAGAATTCCTTCCGAATCCTTTTCTGATATTCGATGTCATCAACAAAAATTGCTCGGGTCTTGATCTTATCTAAAAATACTTTTTCAATCTCTTCGTCTGTCGCCGCTTTCGGCTCTTCGGGCAGACTTTGCCATGCCAGCCAACATGCTGCTAAACCAAATACACTGATGCCGACGGCGACAATTGAAATGATCTGATCAGGCTCCATTCGCTCATTCTACCACAGAGATCTTGAGTGGGGATGGTTATTGCGTACCAGCAGCCAAAATTTGGTCAGATTCTGAGTACAGCTAGCGGGAGAAACGAGCATTTTTAGGGACATTAGATTTGAAAAACACCATTGCTTCCGCAGTTACCTTTCTTCTTACAAGCACGGTCGCCAGCGCAGAAATCTGCTACCTGGAAATTGACGGCGTCATCGAGATGCAAGGTCCCTGCATCTTCGATCCAATGGGCGGCGGTGACTTCTTTGTCGCAGACGAAGACGACGGGCTAGCATTCGTGTACTTCTATCTTGATGATGCTGGCATCGGGACTGCGATGTGGAGTGATCGCGAAAGCAAAGCCAACCATAATCTGGGTACGCTGTACCGCGACGGTGCTTGCTGGCAAAATGGCGGGGCCACGTTGTGTGCATGGGAGTCCTAAACGCAGTTGCACTGGTCCATTTTGGTGACGACGACCATTTCTGTTTGCCCAATCAAAGTCACCCTCTCTTTCACCGGATCATGGGCCGTGACGTTGGCAGTCTAGCGCTCTACATAGTGGGCGGCTCGCCTTCGTCACCGGCGTAAATGCGATGGGCCTATTTCTAAAGCGGGGCGACTAGTGATGACCATATTCGCCTACTTCCGCGAGGTGAGCGCGTCGAGGTTCGAATGGAGTTGATGGTGATTGTACAGGAAACATGTCCGAGCTGGCAGACATCTCTGACTACAAGGTCAGAGTATTCGAAGACGAAGCACCGCATCTCGATATCCCGGCCAAGGATGTGGCCGGCTGGATCAAGAGTCACACGCGCCGAAGCAGCGTTTGGTATCTGGTTCGAAAAATCGCCGAGTTGGCAACTCGGGAAAACGGCAACGCCGGAAACGAGCTGCGGGAAGGGAACTAGGTCATATCCAATGAGAAGACGGTGATTGAGTGGGCCCATTCAAATTGGATGCGCTGGCGCAAAGCATCTAGAAATTCATGATGACTTTGATCGTTGACCGCCCAGGCAGACGTCAAAACCACTTTGAGTTTGGACTTGCAGTGCCCATTCCCGACATCGCTCACTTTTTTGCCGCTTCATCTTCCACCTTCTTAAGCAGACAGCTGACGCTTAGGTCGAGCGCGTCACTAAGGAGCTTCAGCGATTCTAGAGTTGGCTGATGTCGACTTGTTTCCAGCATTGATATGTATCGCACACTTTTACTGGCCTTTCTGGCGAGCTCTTGCTGGGTCAATTGCCTAGATCGTCTCTCGCGTCGCAGCACTTCAGCAAACGCCGTCAAGAAGGTGTTTATGCGCGATTGCTCCATAGTAGCGAGAAATCGCGCAAGATGTGTGTTTCGTCCACGAAGTATACTATGAATTTTCTACTTTTTACCATACAAGACCCAATGTTGGAGAAACGGTAGAGGCAAGGTGAGATCAAACAATGGCGGGTGGCGAGCAATTTTCAAATGAACAGCTAGATCAAATACTTGACGCTTTAGAAGTCCGACTTAAAGATCGACAGGATAAAAGAGATCAGTCAGCGCCATCGCCGCAAGTGTATTTTGATCCGCTAAGACCTAAGGCGAACAATGGGCGACAACGGTCACCATATACCGGTCAGTTGCACTTTAAGGTGTTAGAGGAAGACCAAATTTGGTTTCAACAAACTGCGCGTTCTTACCGAGTTCAGCAAGGTCAGTTCTTTAGTCATTTGCGCAAGCTGTTTGAGACATACCGTTGAAAAATCGACTCAGTGTTCAAAATGCAATCCGGAACACAACAGCAAGTAAACTGGCGTTCGCCGTCCAGCTTTTTACCCACTTACGAAACTGCGTACACATACAACCTTAAGAACGGAGAAATAGTTAAGTGGCGCCCACGGGAGGACTCGAACCCCCAACAGCCCGATTAGAAGTCGGATATTCTATCCAGTTGAATTACGTGGGCGCAGTTTAACTGTTATTGGACAATGCCATCAAATAAGTCAACTTGGTATTCACTTGGTGAGCACACCAAAAACTTATCTTTATTAATCAACAGATTGCAGGAATTGGTGGAATTTAGGTGGTTATTGGTGCTCTATCCAGTTGAGCTACCGGGCCACGCATTCCTATTACTACTATGAAATGGGCGTTAAAAGCCGAAAATGGCCGATATGCAACGGCCCTGTGGCTCGATCTCCAGTAAAGATGACAGGTTTCCCGCAACTTCCGGAAGACCGCTCCGAAACGCTCCAAATCCTGCTCTGTCGGCAGACCATGTGTCTTCTGGATGAGATTTCTGTGGCATCGCTAGTTTCTTTGCGTTCGTGCCAAATGTTGCATTCAGAAGCGGCCGACCTTTGTCGGCACACTGCCCCTGGCTTGCCCATCACAGGGTCCGGGGGCCAAACCCTTCCAGAGAGATTGGAAGCGCGGCAATCAGTCTTAAACGATTGAAATAAATTACATTTCATGAATCAAAGTTAGAAATCAACGAGAGTGGATTTTTCCCCTCAAGCGGGATTCCGCCGGGGCGAAAATATGGCGGATGTTTGGCGCGCTTTTGCCACATTTTCTCGTTACTTGTTTTACCCGAAGCATTTCAGCGTGTGGCCAGTAAAGCTTTTTCGCGGAGCGGACATACCTACCGGGCACAGGAGATCAGAGGAGACTGGTTAATGAAGCTCAAGTCAGTGGTTCGCGTCGCAGCCACCACATTCATGCTCGCCGGAGCGGTTGGATTTGCCGCGGCGGTAGTTGCGCCAGATGCGGCCTATGCCAAAGGTGGTAACGGTGGCGGCAATGGCGGTGGTAACGGCGGCGGCAATGGCGGTGGTAACGGTGGCGGCAATGGTGGCGGCAAGGGCGGCGACCATGGAGGTGGGCAAGCCGGGAAAGGTGGGTCTGGTGACAACAAGGGTGGCTTTGGCGGAACCAAGGGCCACGGCAAAAGTGGTTTTGCCGGGCTGGGTGGCGGCAAAGGTAAAGGCAATGGGAATGGCATCGGCAAGGGATTGGCCGACTCGATTTCGGGTCTGTTTGGCGGCAAATCCAAGACGAAATCCAGCACGCAGGCCAAAAGCCGTTCTACGAAAAGCGTCGCCAAAGCGGCCAAGTCGGAAGTGGCGCCCAATTCGCATGGCAAGATCACCTCTGAACTCAAGGGTTTGAACGCGGCACATGCCAGCGCCCAGGCTTTTGCCAATGCGTCGCCCAACAGCATGGTGGGGCGTCTGGCGGGTTATCGTGATACGCTGGCCGATGTCGCCGAAGCCGAAGATGCGTTGGCCGAAGCCAATACCGCTTTGAGCGATGCGGTGAACGGTCTGACAGACGCCGAAAACGCTTTGGCCGATGCGCAGCAGGATCTGGCCGATCTCGAAAGCCTCTCGCAGGAAGAGAAGGAAGCACAGTTCGAATCGGAGGACGCCTATAACGATGCGGTGGCCGATGCGCAAAGCGCGGTGAGCGACGCGGAAACCGGTGTTACAGATGCCGAAACCGCCATAGGGGACGCGGAAACCGATGTTGCGGATGCCGAGGACGCGGTGAGCGAGGCACAGGAAGTTTCCGAGGAAACTCTGGCCGGTCTTCCCGGTGGCGAGGATCTGTCGGACGAGGCGATTGCGGAATTGAACGGGATGCTAACCGATTGATTGCAAAGCCGCTTCGTCACCACTGGTGATTGATGGAAACTTGGACCGGGCGGCTTTGGCCGCCCGTTTCCTTTTTTGCCTCGCGCGCATCCGGGCGTGGGGGCCGGGGCAGACGGCCGGTCGCAACCACGCGCAGGCCATCCCTTCATCCGTGCAAGTTTGGTCTCAAACCGAAACTGAGGTATGCTCGAAACCAGTCAGGTTTCGAGCGCTTTGCACCCTTTCACGGTCAATTTTGGACAGGTGCGCTGGCGGGATCGGGGTCTATGTACTTGTGGGGGAAGGATTATGAAACTCGGTTATGCGTTGCGCGTCACGGCTACGTCGCTGATGTTGGCGGGAGCCTTGGGATTTGCAGCCGGTATTGCCATTCCCGATATTGCCATGGCCAAGAACGGCAAGGGAGGTGGCGATGGCGGCGGCAAAGGAGGCGGTAAAGGCGGTGGCAAAGGTAGCGACAAAGGTGGCCACGGTGCCGGAAAGGGCGGCCACGGCAAGGGCGGTCATGACAGCAGTGGCAAAGGCAAGGGCGCCCACGGCATAGGCGGCAAGGACAAAAGCGCCCGCGGCGACCGCTCCAAAACCGCAGGCAAGAGCGGCTTTGGAAAAGGAGGTTCCAAAGGTAAAAGGGACGTGTTTGCCGGTTTCAACGGCTCCAGGTCAAAAGCCCGTGGAAAGAGTGGCGGCAAGGGCAGCCGGAAAGGTGGTTTTGCCCAGGCGATGTCGGATCTCTTCGGCGGAACGAAGGCGCGCGGGCGGTCAAAGACCAAATCGTACAGCGGGTCGCGCAAGAGTTCGAAAAACTATGCGGCACGCAGCGTCGCAAAAGCGTCTCTGGCGACAACCGCCCTGGCGACGGAATATCAGGCCCGATACGAAAAATACGATCACCTGAACAGATACGAGTATCCTGAAACCTACGATTACACCAACAAGCACGGCTATTACTCGCGCAAGCATCACGAGTACGAATACCGGAGCAAATACAGCTACCACGACCGGTATGACGATGATGACGATTATGATCACTACGATGACGACTCGTATGATCATCACGACAAATACGACCGCGAACGCCGGCACGACTATTTCAGCCAATATGACCGTTTCGATTACGTCGGCAAATACGATTACCCGGACAGCTATGGTTATCGCGACAAGTACGGCTATCGCGACAAGTACGGCTATCACGACAAGTATGGCTATCATGACAAGTACAGCTATGACCATGAATACGACCATCCCAACAAGCACGGCAAGATCGCGTCCGAGCTCAAGGGGCTGAACGCGGCCCATGCCAGCCCGCAGGCATTTGCGAATGCCAGCCCTAACAGCATGGTGGGGCGGATATCGGTCTATCGCGACTCGCTGTTCGATCTGCGTGACGCCAAACGCGATTTCATCGAAAGCAAGGAAGATTTTCGTGACGCGCTGATGGATCTCGATAACGCCCGCAGCGATCTGGCGGATGCCGAAGATCACCTGAACGATCTGGAGTCCCTGTCGCAGGAGGAAATCGACGAACAGTTCGACTCGCAAGAGGCCTATGACGCCGCCGTTCAGGATGCCCAGGATGCGGTTGGCAAGGCCGAGGACAATGTCGATTACGCCAAGGATGCCGCCTATGACGCCAAGGAAGATGTCATCGAGGCACGCCATGAGGTGAAAGAGGCCAAGGCGCATTCCGAGGAAACACTGTCGGGCCTGCCCGGTGGTGACGATCTGTCCAGGGAAGCCAGGAAAGAGCTGAACGGCCTGCTGCTGGACTGAAATGAAACCGCCGCCGCGTGACAGCGGCGGCGGTTCGAGTGTGCCGGGCGGCCGTTGAGGGCCGCCCGTTTCTTACTCCAGTTCGATCAGCAGGTCTTTTGCGTCGATCTGTCCGCCGGGCTGGATGTGGACGGCCTTGACCGTGGCGTCGCGTTCGGCATGGATGCCGGTTTCCATCTTCATCGCCTCGATGGTCAGCAGCATGTCGCCTTCCTTGACTTCCTGACCGGCTGAGACGGCGATGGTCGCCACGACACCGGGCATCGGTGCGCCGACGTGATTGGCGTTGCCTGCCTCGGCCTTGGGGCGCTGCGCGGTGGAGGATTTCACCAGACGGTTCGGCACCCGGATGACGCGCGGCTGGCCGTTGAGTTCAAAGAAGACCTTGACCTCGCCGTTCTCATCCGTCTCACCAATGGCCTGACAGCGGATTTCCAGCGTCTTGCCGGGATCGATTTCGGCGGTGATCTCTTCACCCGGCTCCATGCCATAGAAGAAGGTGCGCGTGGGCAGGGTGCGGACCGGGCCATAGGTCCGGTGGCGGCCCATGTAATCCAGGAAAACCTTGGGATACATCAGGTATCCGTTCAGGTCCTCATCATCGACCTCCTTGCCCTCAAGCTGTTTGGACAGCTCGGCGCGGGTCGCTTCCAGATCGACGGATTCGACGTTCTTGCCAGGGCGCTGGGTGTTTGGCACCTCGTCCTTGAGAACCTTCCTGATGATCGTGTCCGGGAACCCGCCCGGAGGCTGGCCCAGATTGCCCCGCATCATGTCGATGACGGAATCGGGGAAAGCCACATCGGTTTTCGGGTCCTCGACCTGAGCGCGGGTCAGGCCCTGGCTGACCATCATCAGCGCCATGTCGCCGACCACTTTCGACGACGGCGTCACCTTGACGATATCGCCGAACATCCGGTTCACATCGGCATACA
>NZ_JBQFYW010000030.1:0-28596 GCF_056541825.1 Ruegeria sp. AF8
GTCAGCCAGAAAAGATCAGACATGGTCACCGCTCGATTTTCGAACCGTGAATCACGCAGCCAAGCGGAAATCAATGGGTCCTGACCCTAGTCACCTCGATGCCATCAAGTGTGGCTGAAGCTGATCTGAACGACTTGAACCCACACATGTGCCGGACGCGCCGTTTAAAGAACCGATGATCCTCCAAATTGCGGGACAATGCTATCCCAGTTGGTGGACCACTTTCAGGGGCTACTCCAGTGGCGTCCGAGATGGAAAAGGTCGCACCGATCTCGCTCAGGGTCAATCCGGACGCCGATGCGCGCACCCATGCCAAGATCTCGACCGGAAAATCTGAAAACAAGTTCGGCATCCCGTGTGTTTACGCTCTGGGCATCTATGGCGTCGCCCGCAATCTGACTGCTCTTGAGGTGCGCGGGGTGGACATGCATATCGGTAGCCAGATCACCGACATGGCCGCCTTTGACGAGGCATTCGCGCGCTTGGCCAGTCTTGTCCAAGCCCTGCGCGAAGCAGGACACGAGTTGCACCATATCGACATCGGCGTCGGGGTCGGGATCAGCTATGGCATGGGGCAGGCAGACGCCGACCTGAATGCGTATGCGGAAACAGTGACACGACACATCACGCTGCTTGGCTGCGCGGTCATCACCGAGCCGGGCCGCCTTATCGCCGGAAATATCGGGGCTCTGGTCAGCGAAGTTCAATTTGTCAAAGAAGGTGACGGCAAGAATTTCGTCATCGTCGACGGCGGAATGAACGACCTGATCCGGCCCACCCTTTATGAGGCCCGCCACGAAATCGTGCCTGTTTTGAAACCCGACCGCGACGCCCTTCCGTTTGTGGCCGATGTGGTCGGACCGGTATGTGAGACCGGGGATTATTTCGGATCGGGCCGGAATATGGCAGGCGTGAGAGAAGGCGACCTGCTCGCCGCCCTGACGGCAGGAGCGTATGGGGCAGTTCAAGCCGGAACCTATAACTCTCGCCCCCATGCGCACGAAGTTCTTGCGGACGGTGACCAGATGCCCGTGATCCGCGCGCGCCAAAATTTGGACTCCCTAATCGGGTTGGACAATGTAGCGGACTGGCTCTGAATATCATCGGGCTGGCCCGCGTAAAGCCTGGCTTTCAGACCAGCGGTTCGCTTGCCATCATGTACTACACGCGGTCGTGATGATGATCTCGACTTTCAAATCCGATCTAGCAAGCTTTGCCTCGCCGCACGCGCGAGCCGGGGCGTACCCGACCGGAACCCAACTATCCCAAACGTCGTTCATCTCGCCAAAATCGGCCATGTCGGACAGCCAGATTGTCGCTTGCAACATCTGTTCCCGCGACGAACCCGCTTGGTCCAGAAGCGCATCGACGCGAGACAGGCAGTCGCGGGTTTGCTCGGCCACAGTGGCACCTTCGCCGACCTGCCCACAGAGAAAGGCGACGCCGTTGTGCTTGACGATCTTGCTCATGCGTTGACTGGTGTTGATACGTTCAATCATGGGGGCTTCTTTCTTAGTGGGTCGTGCTGTTCACCGAACCGTTCATCGCTGCCAGTTCGCCAAGAGTCACGGGTTTCAACGGTGGCCTGATCCGATAGTATCCGGTTTCATCCATCGTAGTGCTGTTCGCTTCAGCAAGCAGGCTACTCACAGTCAGTCCGCAATACCGCCCTTGGCATGGTCCCATTCCAGCGCGGCTGAATGCCTTGGCCTGGTTCGGACCCGCGCAGCCGATTCCGGCATGGCGTCGAATGTCTCCGGCAGTGATCTCCTCGCAGCGGCAGATGATAGTCGCGTCGACGGGCCTAACGGCTTCGATTGCCGGTGGAAAGGCAATGTCAAGGAATGGGCGCACCGCAAGCTCCTGCGCGATATGGCGTTTGATTGGTTTGGCAACGCTGTCCCTCTCGACCGTGGAAATCGCACCCAGATCGGCGGCTATTTTCAATGCTGCAAGGCGGCCTGCCAATGCGGCTACTTTCGCGCCACCGATGCCAGCCCCATCGCCAGCAATATGGACCGTTTCGACATTTGTCCCGCCCCAGTCATCGAGGTTGGGCACAAAACAGTGCTGCCGTGCGTTCCAATGATGCGCCATGTCGATAGAGCGGGCCGCCTGTGTGTTAGGAACAACACCGTGATGCAGGAGCACTGTGTCACAGGCAACCTGTCGGGTCTTTCCGCCGGCAGTAAAGCGGATGCCTACGGCGGCAGTTTCTCCTTCAATCGAAATACTCGTCGCGGAGGTGAAGCGGCGCACCCCAGCGCGGCGGATTTCCGATAGCATCGCCAACCCTTTGAGCAGGTATCGCCAGCCGCGAAGGGCTCCGCCCAGATGCGGAAGAGCCCGCAGAAAATCCTCCCTTGACTGCGTTTCTACCAGTGCCAGCGGCGGTGTGCCCGCCCGTATCATTTGCGCGGCGATCAGGTAAAGCAGCGGCCCTGATCCGACCAGAACCGCGTTTTTTGACAGGACGCCGGATTGCTTCAACAGAATCTGCGCCGCCCCCGCCGTCATCACGCCAGGCAGGGTCCAGCCCGGCAGGGGCATTGGGCGTTCCAGGGCTCCTGTGGCGATGAGGATGCGTTTTGCTTCGATTGCGCCCCCCCGACCGTCAGCGGTGTAGAGAACCCGAATTCCCTCTTCGATTGACCAGACCACCGCTCCGCCGATATGGGTGATGTTGTCGTGATCCAGCCCGGCGGTGAGAGGCAGTCCGTCTGTATAGTCCTTGCCAAGCATTTCGCCCCTGACCGGTGCGACCCGATCCACATCGCGGTAGATCTGCCCACCAGGACGGGGTTGCTCGTCCAACAGGATTACATGTAGGCCAGCCTTTGCAGCGGTGGCAGCAGCGGCCATCCCGGCGGGGCCGGCCCCGATGATGACAAGATCAGTTTTCCGCATCGGTCACGTCCCTTCCTTTGTGTGGCATCGACAAGCGCATCCCGTCCGTGACTTCGAGCATGCAGGCTTGACGGGTCACACCGTCAATCTCGACGAGGCAGTCGAAACAGGCGCCCATCATGCAGAATGGCGCGCGCGGAGCGCCCGAAACCGGAGTGTACCTGAACGTTTCCACCCCGGCGGCCAGCATCGCGGCTGCGAGATTTGAACCTCCGGGCAAATGCAGTTCCCGGCCCTCAAACCATACAGGAACCAGCGGGCGCCCATCCTCCAACTCAAGAAATGACGAAGCGGTCTTCACTGAACACCTCCAGATCCGGGGCGGCGTCGGTGCCCTCCAGCCATTCCGGCAAGAAACGAGCGTGGGCCGCCGCAAGGCTGATGCCGCTGTGGCAAGTGACAAGAAAGGCGCCGGACATCTCCGGACTTTCCTGATAGATTGGCAGGCCGTCGGGCGACAGAATCCGCAGTGCTCCCCAACAGCGCACGAGCTGCGCCTTGGCGAGCACCGGGTAGGCTGCGACCGCCTCGGAGGCGAGACCGGAGAGGCCAGGCTGGGTGACGCCATCATTCAGGCCCACCTCTTCGTTGGTGGCACCTATCTGGACGCCACCTTCATCGACCTGGCGTGCGATCAGCGAAGGGCGGTTGATGAGTTTCGGAAGCTTCTCGGTGATTAACACTTGACCGCGTTGTGGCCGGATCGGGGCTTTGAAACCCAGTCTGGGCCCGAGTTCCATCGCGCCCAAACCGGCGGAAAGGATCACCTTGTCGGCCTGCACCTGGCTTCCATCTGCGCAGGTGACAGTGAAAACATCCGATTTCCCTACGTCTGTGACAGTTTTGTTGCTCAGCACCCGTCCACCAAGGCGCCGGACGTCGTCGGCGAGAGACCGCAGCAACTTCAATGGATTCACATGTCCGTCCTGATGGTGAAGGATCGCACCGACGACTTTTGGACCTATCTCCGGCTCCTCCGCCAGGAGTGCTATCCGATCCAGAACTTCATATGGGTAATTGCCGTCTAGCTTCGCCTTCAGTTCCTCGTATTGCGCGACTGTTTTCGCCAGCGTTTCTTCCGAGAAATGCAGGTCGTAGCCGCCCGCTTGCTCAAGCGACATGTCATATCCGGTTGCGTCGGCAAGCTCATCGGCAAACCCGGCCCATGCTGCGGCGGATTGCTGGCTCCACGTGGCATAGCGTGGTTGTTTGATGCCCTTGGACTGGACCCAGACAAGCCCGAAATTCCCCCGACTGGCGCGAAAGCTGCCGTCGCCCCCATCGAGGACCAGAACACGCTTGCCGCGTTTCAAAAGGCCCCATGCAACAGACAGGCCGACTACACCACCGCCTATGATTGCAAAGTCGGATTCCATGATCTCAGTTTCTGAATGTAGGTTTGAGTAGAGCCCGGGGCGACCTGAAAAGGTGCCGCCCCGGTTTGTATCAGACGAGCGGCCGCTTATTCGGAGACCTTGTCAAGGATCGCCTGACCCCATTCCACGCCCACGTCTTCGAGCACGACCGGCCAGACTTCCGCCTGAACCTTGGCCGCCATCGCGGCCAGTTCCGCGTCACTTAGCGAGACGATGGTCGCCCCCAGATCAGCCAGTTTCTGTTCGTTGGCCTTCTGGTCGGCTTCCGCAACGGTCCAGCGGGTCGCTTCAAATTCTGCCGCAGCCGCCTTCAGCGCATCCTGATCCTCGGCGTCCAGACCGGCAAGGGATTCATTCGAGATGATCATGTACCAGACCTCGAAATGGGTATTGGCCGGGATGTATGTTTTTGTCACGTCGCGGAACGAGGCATAGTAGCCTTCGGCGCCCGAGCCGATCACACCGTCAACAACGCCGGTCTGCACCGCGGTGAAGGCTTCGGAAAACGGGATGGGCGCGGGGATGTAGCCCAATGCGTCGCCGGTCAGCTGAAAGCTCTTGATGCCGGGTACCCGCACCTTGATGCCGTTATCGACCGACGGATCGCCCGGCGACACTGCGTCGGTGTTGAGCGCGATGCCACCAAAGTAAACCGGATAGGCGGCCAGCATGGTGATGTCCTGCTTGGCGTAAAGCCCATCCATGGTTTCGCGCACCACGCCACCGGGGCCGTAGATCTCGCGGGCCTGATTCCAGTTTCCGGCGAGATAGGGGAACGAGCTGATCTGCATCTTGCGGTCTGCTGCTGCGGCGGCCGGCTGGGTCGCCATGTCGACCGCGCCGACCGAGATACGTTCCTGCACTGTTGTATAGTCGCCCAACGCTGAGGCGGCATAAATTTTGACGTTGACGTCACCGCCGGTTGCTTCGTTCACGGCGTCGGCGAAAGCGTTCAACTCGACGTCGATCGTCGTACCTTGCGGGCGCACATGGCTCATCTTCAGGTCAGCCGCCATCGCGGTGGTCGACAGCGCCATCAGCGCACCGGTTGCGGCGGTTATCATCATGCGTTTCATTGGGTTTCCTCCGTTTGGGTTTGGTTAGTTCAGGATCAGTAGCCGAAGAGTCTGGGCAGGAAGAGCGACAGGTCCGGCCAGAGCGATGTCAGGAACACCACGGGCACATAACCGGTCACGATCAGGATCATCGCGGGCGGGATCACCTTGGTGACCTTCACATTGCCGATCCGCGCCCCGAGATAGAGGATCGAGGCATAGGGCGGCGTCACGCCCCCCATTGCGGTGTTGACCCCCATGATCGCGGCGAACTGCACCGGGCTGACACCAATGGCATTCATCAGCGGCAAGAGAAGCGGCGCTATCAGGATGATTGCGGTCACGTCGTTCACGACCATGCCGACCAGAAACAGCATAATGTTGATCAGGATAAGCAGCAGAACCTTGTTGTCGGTGATCTCGAATATCGAGGCGACCAGTGCCTGCGGGATGCCTTCCATCACATACATCTGGCTCAGGATCATCGAAAACAGGATCATCAGCAGGATCGCGCCGACAGCGGTTGCGGACTCCTTGCCGGCCATCAGGAAGTTCTCCCACCTGAGCCCTTTGTAGATCAGAAAGCCGACCGGCAGAGCATAGATGACAGCTACCGCGGCAGCTTCGGTCGGGGTCATGATGCCGCCATAGATGCCGCCCAGGATGATTACCGGCATCAACAGTGCGGGGAAGGCGTGAACGCCGCGTTTCACAACTTCGCTGCTGAGTTCGCTGAACGTGGGTTTTTCATCCAGTATCAGGTTGAACTTGCGCGACATCCATAGGTTCACCACCGAAAAATTGAACATGATGAACAGACCCGGCCCAAGCGTCGCGAGGAAACAGGCGAGGATCGAGGTGTCGGTGACCCAGCCGTAGATGATCATGGTGACCGAGGGTGGGATCAGCAAACCAAGGATCGAGGAATTGGCAATCAGCGCGGTCGCGTATTCGCGGGGATAGCCGCGCTTTTCCATTTCCGGGATCAACAGTGGTCCGATCGCCGCGATGCCGGTCAGGCCGGATCCCGAGATCGCCCCGATCACCGCACAGCTGACCGCCGCCACGACACCCAGACCGCCCCGCACATGGCCGATAAAGGCACTGACAAAGCGCAGCAATGAGGCGGCGATACCGCTTTCGCTCATGATGGATCCGGCCAGGACAAACAGCGGAATGGCCAGCAAGATCGGGTTTCCAAGCTGCTGGAATCCCCAGAGCATATTGCCCTTCATTGTGGCACCGCCGATGAAATACATCACCATCAGCGCACCGCCGAAGCAATAGGGCAACGGCACCCCTAGGGTCAGCAGGATCACCAGGACCGCGACGGCAAGCAGGGCGACTTCAACCAAGGTGAATCTCCTCGTCAGTATCGTATCCAAGAATGTGGCGGGCCAGATGGATCGCTGTGTAGATCATCATCAACGCCAGACCGATGGTCAGGGCGACTTCGGCATAAAACGTGGGAATGTAGAGCGTCGGGCTCTCTTTCCAGACGCGCCAAGAATAGCGGGTGAACTCCCACGACCAACTCAGCAGCCATAGTCCGACAATCAGGCTGATCACTTCGCCGATGATCGCCAGAATGACGTGCTGGCGCGGCGTCTTCAGGAAGATCTCAAGCACATTTGCGCGGATATGAGTGTTTTCCCGCGAGGCATTTACCGCCCCAAGGACGTAGAGCCACAGCGCCGGGTAGGCCATGGTTTCCTCAAGCCCCATCACCGGTATTTGCAGCACATAGCGGGTTATGACCTGAACAAACTGGCCCAAGGCCACGATGCAAATGATGCTGGTCAGCAGGTATTTTACGAAACGCTCCATTTCCCCCCTCGCGACGTGATTGTCCGTCGTCGCAATATCTACTTTCCCCTCTTCCATAGAAGCAAATTGGAAATTACGTTATATCCATAGTTTGCCTCTATGGCCTGCAATGGGATGCGCTACATGAACCTGACAATCCGTCAACTCACGACATTTCGCGAAGTGCTCCGCACTGGGTCCATTTCCGAAGCCGGGCGCACGCTCGGACGCACGCAACCGTCGATCAGCGCGATGATTGCGGGCCTGGAGAATGAGATCGGATTTCGGCTGTTCGAACGCGAGCATGGCCGACTGACACCGACGCCCGAAGCGCATTATTTTCTTGAAGAGGCCGAAGCGGTTCTGTCGCGGCTTACGCAGTCCACCAACACTCTGCAGGAAATATCGAACCTGAAGCGTGGCCGTCTGCGCGTCGCCTGTCACCCCGCCGCATCAGGGTTCTTCATGCCGAGCGTTCTCGGTCAGTTTTTGCAAGACAAGCCCGCTATCAAGGCGTCATTGATGATGCGCTCGTCCAAAGTCATCGAGGAACTGATCGCCTCGCAGCAATACGACCTCGGTTTTACCGAAACGCCCGAGCCGCGAAAATCAATTCGTCAGCAGGATTTCGATCTGGAATGTCTTTGTGCCATGCCTTCTTCGGATCCGCTGGCGGCAAAATCCCTAGTTTCAACAGAAGATCTGGATGGTGCCAATCTGGCAACGCTCTTCTCAGAGCATCCGACTTTCCTTCAGACCACTG
This sequence comes from Ruegeria sp. AF8, assembly GCF_056541825.1. Lineage (NCBI taxonomy): Bacteria > Pseudomonadati > Pseudomonadota > Alphaproteobacteria > Rhodobacterales > Roseobacteraceae > Ruegeria > Ruegeria sp. AF8. The sequence goes on from NZ_JBQFYW010000030.1 coordinate 7,908, forward strand.
CGGCCTTCAAGAACACTGGCAAGAGTTTTGAGCGTAGGTTCGAACTGCGAACATTCTTGCCTGGATTGCAGTTTGTCAAAGCGGGCCTGTGCTATTTGATTTGCGATTTGATTACAGCTTTCAGCTGCAACGATCCCCTGCACGGTACCGGTGGTATCGTATTTCGCCGCTTTAGCCCCAGAATAAGCAGTAGCGTATCAATTCTCACCCCCGCACATCGCCCGACGTCCCTGATAACTCGAAGCTTTAGCCTGAAACTGGCTGAGGAAATAAACGCCATGAAAGCAAACGTTTTGCCCTGAGCTCGGTTCCACACCAGAGCAATTGCCGGTTCCCCAATACGCGTCCGTTTGCAGTCATTTAGCTGACGGCAGGATGAGCGGGAATTGGAGACTATATACGAAAGCAATCCTCACCATTGCTTTTGGTAAGCAAACACGGCGGAGCATCTAGGGTTAGGCCTTCGGTAGCGGGGTCTCCCCAGTCAAGTAGTTTTGCGCAAAACAATTGATCCACCGGTGCGGTCTCCTCAACTCTGTTCGTTTCCGTCCAATCTTCTGTCGTGGCTTTCGACTGAGACCCTTCGAGTACATGCTTCGGTTCGTGGTCAGCGCGACGGCTCCCAACATGATGCTGGTTCGATGTAATTCCGATGTGCCCATCTCATAGGCGTGCTCGGCAGGTGTCGGCTATCCTGGTGACCCAGCCCCTGAAATCAGGCCGTTGAAGTGTTAGTAATCCGCCTAAGCAAAGGATGGACTATGAAACGCAGATTTTCTTACGAGCAGATCATAGGAATGATTAAGGAATACGAGGCGGGCGTTATAGCATGAGAGCTGTGCCGAAAGTACGGGATCAGCGATGCCACGTTCTACAAATGCAAGGCGAGGTTCGGCGGCATGAACGTGTCGGATGCAAAGAAGTTGCGTGCGCTGGAAGACGAGAACAACCGTCTGAAACGGATGTTGGCGGATGCTATGCTGGATAACGCTGCGCTCAAGGATCTCGCGACAAAAAACTACTGACGCCTGATGTGAAACGACGGGCGTGTCGGAGGTGATGCAGCGGCATGGCCTGTCCGAGCGTCGGGCGTGTGAACTGGCCGACCTGCATAGGTCTGTCTTTCAATACCAGAAACAGGATCGGGGGATGAAGTCCTCCGCAAGCGGTTACGCGAACTGGCGAATGAACGTCGTCAGTTCGGCTATCGGCGTTTGGGTATCCTGTTGGCCAGAGAGGGCTTTGAAGTGAACCACAAGAAGCTGTTCCGTCTTTATCCTGAGGAAGGGCCGGCGGTACGTCGCAGACGGTCACGCCAGCGCGCCTTGGATACGCGCAGGCCCATTCTCGTCCCGGATCGGGCCAATCAACGATGGTCGTTGGACTTCGTTTCTGGCGCCTTCGAAGATGGTCAGCGGTTCCGGGTGTTGTGTATTGTGGATGATTGCTCGCGAGAGGCACTGGCAACTGTCGTGGATCGTTCTCTGTCTGGGGCCCGCATGGCCCGCGAATTTGGGTGAACTGATCCGCAGGCGCGGCCAACCGGATATGATCGTCAGCGACAACGGGACGGAAATGACTTCTCATGCCGTTCTGAAATGGTGTCAGGATACCGGTGTTAACTGGCACTATATCGCGCCGGGGAAGCCCATGCAGAATGCTTTTGTCGAGTCATTCAACGGCGGACTGAGGGACGAATGTTTGAATGAGCATATCTTCGGCAATCTCGCCGAAGCGCGAAAGATCATCGAAAACTGGAGGATCGACTACAACACACAACGACCGCACACTTCTCTTGGCGGGCTGGTTCCAGCCGTTTACGCCAATCTCAACCGTGCCAACCGGCCTGCTTCGCTTGAGCTACGCAATGGCTCCGCTCACCAGGCTTTGACCGCAACCTAATCAACAGAAAGAAACAGGAACGGATTCTACAACCAAACGGCCCGGTTTAGGGGGCTGGGTCAAGAGCGCAATCGAAGAAATGCCCAACACCGAATTCCTGGAGAATGGAGGAAACCTATCTGGGTGTATCGATCGCTGGCATTTCGTGTCTGGGCAGGCTGAACAGATTGGCAATAAGATCGTGGATGGGAGCGAACTTCTGGGCACAACCACGGAGGCTGACGTGAACACGTCGAAAGTTAAGGAAACGGTAGCCGTCCTCGGTGGCAGCGGTTTTCTTGGACGTCGTGTTATTCAGGAATTGCAGGGACAGGGGTTCGCGGTCACCGTCGCGACGCGCTTTCCGAAAAAGTTCGTTCGGCCTGGCGGTGATCGCGATAGTGATATCCGTGTGGTGCAAGGTGACCTAAGAGACTCAGACACGTTACGGAGCGCCTTTCAGGGCATGCAAGTAGTCGTCAATTGCACCGGCATGTATGCCGAAACCCGTACGGAAACCTTCTGGGATGTGCATGTTGCCGGCGCATGCACGGTGGCCAAGGCGGCAATGTCGGTTGGAGCAAGTTATTTGGTCCATCTCTCCGGGATCGGGGTCGATCAAAACTCTCCATCGACCTATGTTCGTGCCCGTGCGCAAGGAGAGGATGAGGTGTGCCGCGCCTTTCCTGCAGCCACGATATTGCGTCCAAGCGCCATGTTCAGCCGCAGCGGCGCGTTTTTTGGCGAGCTTGATTCGATCGTTCGGCGCATGCCGATCCTGCCACTGTTCGGCGATGGCAGCGTTCGCATGCAACCGGTCTATGTGCGCGATGTTGCCAGGGCGGTGGCCCGTGTTTCGGGTTTTGCCGATGCTCGCGCTCGTGTGTACGAACTGGGCGGGCCAGACGTGTTTACCTATAGGGAAATACTGCAACGACTGGCGCGGCGCGGTGGCAAAAAGCGGCTTCTGGTGCCCGTGCCCTACCGGTTTTGGTGGACTCTTGCTGGGGTGATGGCAGTCTTGCCCAAACCGCCCATTACGCCCGCTCAGGTCGCGCTTATGCAGCAGGATAATGTTGTTGGTGAGAGTGTCGCTGGATTTTCTGATCTTGGGATCAATCCGAAATCCGCTATTTCAATGGGTCTGGTCTGAGCGCCACAATTCCCGGAAATTCCAGTGATCGGTGGCATTTATGATGTGTGATTCCGGGCGCCCAGAGAAAAGCGCGATCTGGCGGAACGGTACCGCGAAAGGCAAGTTCAGTTGTTTGTTTCATGAGTGTGAAATGGCGGGCTGTTTTCTGTTCGGATCGCCTAACACCGAGAAAACCTTGTTAAAACAGGTCATTTGAGGCACAATTCACGGGCACACTGAACATTACCACGATCCGAATTCCGGCGGTTTTGGACCGGATTGAAAACGTACGTCGGGAGTCGACGTCGATGGAACAGGGTTTTTTTCTGATATTCGCAGTTGGGGCTGTGGCGGCGGCCCTGGGAGTGGTGCTCGCGCGCAATCCGATCCACAGTGCGGTGGCGCTGATGGCTTGTTTCGTCAATGTCTCGGCAATTTTCGTACTGCTTCAGGCGCCGCTTTTGGCGGTCATCCAGATATTTGTCTATGTCGGCGCAATCATGGTTCTGTTCCTGTTCGTGACCATGATGCTGGATATCCGTGACGCGACGCTGCGGCGGTTCCTGCCGGGAAGCAACTTCGCCGCGTTTGGGCTGGTAGCGCTGCTGGGACTTGAGATGCTGGTTCTGGTCCTGATGGGCAAGCGGTTCCCGGAAACCGTCGCGGGCACCACAACCGGCGGCGAAATCCGCGAGTTGGGGACGACCCTGTTTGCCGATTATCTGCTGCCCTTCGAAGTCGCCTCGGTCATCCTGCTTGTGGCTCTGGTCGGTGCCATCGTGTTGGCGCAGAAGGAGTCGCGCTGATGGTGCCGCTGTCCTGGTACATCGTTCTGGGTGTTGTCCTGTTCGTAATCGGTACAGCCGGGGTTTTGGTACGGCGCAACATCCTGGTGGTTCTGATGTCGCTGGAACTGCTGCTGAACTCGGTCAACATCAACTTCATCGCCTTCGCCCATTTCCATGACGATTTCCGCGGCCGCATTTTTGCGATCTTCATCATCGCGATCACGGCAGCGGAAGTAGCCATTGCTCTTGGTATCCTTGTTGCATTGGTGCGGAACAAGGCCACGTTGAAGGTCGATGAAATCACGATCATGCGAGGGTAGGTGTGGAGGTGGTTGTTTCCATAAGGCCGCTTCTGGCCATCGCCGTTGCCGGTCTGGCATCGGGGTTGATTCTATATCTGCGTGATCGCGTTGCGCCACGAGACCTCGTGTCCCCCGTCGCGTCCGTGGTTCTGTTTGCAGTGGTTGCGTCGATGGCGCCCAGGGTTTTGTCAGGCAGAACCTATGAACTCGTTCTGTTCAGCGTTCTGCCGGGGGTCGATTTTGCATTCCGGGTGGATGCGCTGGGGATGGTATTTGCAACCATATCCTCGCTGCTGTGGATTTTCGCGTCGGTCTATACCATCGGGTACCTGCGCAGCCTTGGTGAGCACGCACAGACCAGATTCTACATTTGCTTTGCCGCCAGTCTCGCCGCCGCTGTTGGCGGGGCGTTTGCGGCCAATCTGTTTACGCTGGTGATATTTTACGAAGTGCTGAGCCTCGTGACCTATCCGCTGGTCTATCATCACGAGGACGATGAGGCCTGGGACGGCAGCCGAAAATACCTCGTCTACCTGATGGGGGCCTCGAAAAGTGCGCTGCTGGCGGCCATTGCGCTGACCTACCATCTGGCGGGCACGCTCGATTTCGTGCCGGGCGGATTGCTGGCCGGGGTGGAGGCCGCGCCGGTCCTGCTGACAGTTGTCTATTTCTGCTACCTATTCGGGTTCGCAAAAGCGGCGTTGATGCCGCTACATGCCTGGCTGCCAGCCGCGATGGTGGCCCCAACCCCGGTCAGCGCGCTTCTGCACGCCGTTGCGGTGGTGAAAATGGGCGTCTTCTGCGTGCTGCGCGTGGTGTTCGATGTTTTCGGCGCCGGACTGATGGAGGCGCTGGGACTCGCGATCGCCACCGCCTACTTGGCCTCTTTCACCATACTGACGGCCTCGATTTACGCGCTGACTCGTGACGATCTGAAGGCGCGGCTGGCGTATTCCACGGTCAGCCAGCTGTCCTACATCATCCTCGGGGCGGTTCTGTTTTCGCCGGTGGCGATGGTCGGAGGCATCATCCATATCGCCGCGCATGCCTTTTCGAAAATCACTTTGTTCTTTTGTGCGGGATCAATCTATTGCGCCACCGGCAAACGGAAGATCAGTGAGATGGGAGGCATCGGGCGACAATTGCCCTGGACCATGGCCGCATTCTTCGTCGGATCGCTTGGCATGATCGGCGTGCCACCTGCCGGAGGATTTGTATCCAAATGGTATCTGGCATGGGGCTCGGTCGAAGGGGGCCAACTCGTCTTTCTGGTCGTGCTGTTGGTCAGCTCGATCCTGAATGCGGCCTATTTCCTGCCGGTCAGCTATATCGCCTTCTTTGGCAAGGAAACGGATGGGGAAAGCCGCGCCCGTGAAATTCCATTGGTCGCGGTGCCGCTGGTCGCAACAGGGATATTGTCACTGCTGATGGGAATTTTCCCCGGCTATTTCATTACATTGGCAGCGGAGGTGGTCAGATGATCGCGCGTATCGTCGGTTTCTTTGGGGACACGAAATATGCCAATCTCCGCCTCCGCCTGTTCTATCTGGTGCTGGCCCTGATCGTTGCAGCAGACTTTCTGGTTCCCCGGGAACATGTTGAATACCTGTGGGAACGGTTGCCGGGCTGGTCGGCCGTTTATGGGTTCGCTTCCTGCGTGGCGATCATATTTGTTTCCAAGTTTCTCGGTCATCAGGGCGGGCTCATGCGGTCTGAAGACTACTATGACTGAGTTCCTGCACCCAACGGTTCTGTTCTTTGCCGGTGCCTCGGTAATCCCGTTTCTGAACGGCACGCTCCGCAAGCTGTGGCTGCTGCTGATCCCGGTGCTTGCCATTGCCGTAGTTGCAATGGCGCAACCTGGCTTGTATGGCGCGATCCGGTTTCTGGGGCAGGAGCTGTTGGTTGCACGGGCCGATAAGCTGAGCCTGGTCTTTGCCAGCGTCTTCACCATCATGGCGCTGATTGGCATGATCTATGCCCTGCATCTGTCGCGACCCGGCCAGCATGTCGCGGCCTTCCTCTACATCGGTAGCGCGCTTGGGGTTGTGTTTGCCGGCGATTACCTGACACTTTTCGTGTTCTGGGAAGGCATGGCCTTTGCCTCGGCCTATCTAGTCTTTGCGGCAGGCGGTGAAAAGGCGGTTCAGGCCGGGTTCCGCTATCTGATGGTGCACCTCACCGGGGGTATCGCGCTGTTGGGCGGGGTGATCCTGCATGGGGCCGCGACCGGATCGGTTTTGTTTGGCCCTGTCGAGGGGCCGTTGGGCGCCGCCGCCTATCTGATCCTGATCGGCTTTACCCTGAACGCCGCCGTGCCGCCATTGAATGCCTGGCTGACGGATGCCTATCCCGAGGCCACCGTCACCGGCGCGGTGTTTTTGAGTGCCTTCACCACCAAGACTGCCGTCTATGTTCTGGCCCGTGGTTTTCCGGGGACCGAACTGCTGATCTGGTTTGGCACCGCCATGGCGATCTATGGGGTGATCTATGCGGTGATGGAAAACGATTGCCGCCGCCTGCTGGCCTATCACATCGTCAGTCAGGTGGGTTACATGGTGGCCGGGATCGGAATCGGAACCGAGATGGCGTTGAATGGCGCGACCAGCCATGCCTTTGCCCACATACTGTACAAGGCACTGCTGTTCATGGGGGCCGGCGCGGTGATCTATGTCACCGGGCGGCGCAAACTGACTGAACTTGGCGGGCTCTATCGGACCATGCCGCTGACTGTGACGCTCTACATGATCGGGGCCTTTGCGATCTCGGCTTTCCCGTTCTTTTCAGGCTTCGTCACAAAATCGATGGTAGTAGCTGCCGCCGGGCACGATCACCGAGCAGCGGTGATGCTGCTTTTGACGCTGGCGTCGTCGGGGACGTTCTTGCACACCGGTCTGAAACTGCCCTATTACATGTTCTTCGGGCGCGATTGCGGCCTGCGTCCGCCGGAGCCGCCGCGCAACATGTTGATCGCCATGAGCATCGCTGCGGTGCTGTGCATCGGCATCGGCGTCTTTCCCGCGCCCCTATATGCGCTATTGCCATATGAGGTCGACTATCACCCTTATACTTGGGCGCACGTGACCGAAAGCCTCGGTATCCTGATGTTCACGGCGCTTGGTTTCGTACTGTTCCTGAAGGTGCTGGACCCCGAGGATACGATCAGCATCGACACCGACTGGTTCTATCGCAAAAGCGCGCGCGCGTTCATGCGGTTCGCCCAAAAGCCGTTCGCGCGCTATGAGCAGGCGGTAAGCTCGGTGTCGGAAAAATCGTTGCTGCCCTTCATGCATCGCTCGGCGCAGGCAGGGCTTCGAGCCGATCTGGGCGGGATCGACGCGATAGTGAACGGCGTCGCCCGCAGGGTGCTGCGCGGCGGTGAAAGACTGCGCCGGGTCCAGACCGGAATTGTCACCCATTACGCGGTTGGAATGATCGCGGGCGTGATCGCCGCCATCACCATTTTCGCCGTTGTGTGGCTTTAGGGGGTGGCATGGTGTTACCGCTGCTCAGCCTCATCATCTTCCTGCCGGCGGCGGGGGCTGTGGCTGTTCTGTGCATGCGGGACGCACAGAAGATAAGATGGACTGCGCTTGCAGTGACGCTTGCCGATTTTGGTCTCTGCCTGCTGCTGTTGCTGGGCTTCGACACCTCCACGCACGAGATGCAGTTTGCCGAACAACGGAACTGGATACCTGCGCTGGGGATCAAATACGCGGTCGCGGTTGACGGCATATCGGTTCTGTTTGTTTTTCTCACCGCGCTTCTCGGCTGGATCTGCGTACTTGCATCGTGGAACGCCATTGAGACGATGATCAAAGCCTTCATGGTCAGTCTGCTTGCGATGCAGACACTGATGCTGGGCGTCTTTTCGGCGCTCGATCTGTTCCTGTTCTACGTGTTCTGGGAAGCGATGCTAGTGCCGATGTACGCGATCATCGGCATATGGGGTGGAGAACGGCGCGTGTATGCGGCGTTCAAGTTCTTTCTCTACACACTGGCGGGCAGCGTGCTGTTTCTGATCGGAATCATCGTCCTGTATTTTCAGGGCGGCAGAACCTTTGACATTCTCGCCCTGATGGACGCGGATTTGGGTTTCGTGACACAAGCCTGGCTATTCTTTGCATTCCTCATTGCCTTCGCCGTGAAGGTGCCGATGGTACCGCTGCACACCTGGCTGCCCGATGCCCATGTCGAGGCGCCGACCGCAGGCAGTATCATTCTGGCGGGCGTTCTGTTGAAGATGGGCACCTACGGGTTTCTGCGTTTCTCATTGCCAATGCTGCCCGAGGCTTCGGTTCACTTTTCTACTTTAATGCTAGTCCTTTCTGCCGTCGCGATTGTCTATGGCGGTTTGCTTGCGCTGGCGCAGGATGATCTGAAAAAACTGGTGGCCTATTCCAGCATATCCCATATGGGTTTTGTCACGCTCGGTATTTTTGCCCTGAACAGCCGGGGGGTGGCAGGCGGAATTCTGCAGATGTTCAACCACGGCATAACCACCGGGGCGCTGTTTCTGTTTGTCGGGTTGATGTACGAACGCACGCATAGCCGCAGCATCGCCGATTATGGCGGGCTGATGAAAGTCGCGCCGTTCTGCTCTATTTTCCTCGGGATTTTCACGCTGTCCTCAATGGCGCTGCCTGGGTTGAATTCATTTGTTGGCGAGTTGCTCATTCTGTCGGGCGCCTTTGCCGCAAATCCTTTGCTTGCCGGTATTTCGATCCTTGGCGCGGTTCTGGCAGCCGCGTATCTGCTGAGCATGTTCCGGCGTGTGGCTCTGGGTGCCGCGAGGGTTAGCGAGCGGTTCGATTTCTGGGATCTCGACCGGCGTGAGCTTGCCTCGATCCTGCCTCTTGCCGTTCTGGTGATCTGGATTGGCCTCTATCCAAAACCATTCCTAAACATCATCCAGATTTCGGCCGATCACTTGCTGACACAGGTTCATGAACAGGAGGGTGCGGAGTGAATCAGGCACAACTCCTTCAGTCGGTTCTGGCCAGCTTGCCTGAGATCGTGGTGATCACCGGAGCTTGTGTTCTGTTGCTCCTGAGCCTGTTCGTCCGGCCCGAGCGTGGGTATTTTCTGGATCTGGCCGCGATAGCCGTGGTTCTTGTCGCCGGCGCACTGACCTGGGTATTGGCGGATCAGAACTTGGTGGTCTATTCCGGCATGTTCGCGTCCGATCGCTTTGCTGCTTTTTTCAAGGCCATCTTCTACATAGCCATCGTGCTGACCCTTTTGCTGTCGCGCCGATATGTCGAGATCGAACGGGTCCAGCGCGGAGAATACAATGTGCTGCTGTTGTTTTCGCTGTCCGGCATGATGATCATGGCCTCGGCCACCGATCTTTTGTCAATCTATGTCGGACTCGAGCTGATGGCGCTTTGCACCTATGTTTTGACGGGGCTATTACGGCGCGAGGTGCGTTCGAACGAAGCGGCGCTGAAATACGTGATTTTAGGTGCGGTTTCGACGGGCGTGTTTTTGTACGGGGTGTCGTTGATCTACGGCTTGACCGGCACCACGGAACTCGACGGTATCACCGTCGCCGTAACCGGGAGTCAGCGCGACCCCGGTCTGTTGCTGGCGGTTGTGTTCATCGTTGCCGGATTGGTATTCAAAGTCGGCGCCGTACCGTTTCATATGTGGGTTCCCGACGTCTACGAGGGCGCGCCGACCCCGATTACCGCCTTCATGTCCGTCGGACCCAAGGCCGCCGGGTTCGCGGTAATCCTGCGGGTTGTCCTGAACCCGCTACTGGCGTCGACGGAGGTCTGGATAGTGGTTGCCGTGATTGCGGTTTTCACAATGGCGCTAGGTAGTTTCGTGGCATTGGTGCAGGACAATATCAAGCGCTTGCTGGCCTATTCCAGCATCGCTCATTCCGGCTTTGCGCTGTTGGGCATCGTGGCGGGCGGTCCGGATGGTGCGGCAAGCGTGATGCTGTACCTGTTGATTTATACCTTCATGAATATCGGTATTTTTGCAGCGGTAATTGCGATGCGTTCCGAGGTCAGCCGTGGCGAAGCCATAGATGACTTTTCGGGCCTGTCCAGGTCTCACCCGGCGCTTGCCCTGTCGATGCTGTTGTTTCTGTTCGCCTTGGCTGGTATCCCGCCCACTGCAGGGTTTTTCGCGAAATTTTATGTGCTGGTTGCGTTGATTGAAGGGGGGCACGTAGCGATTTCTGTCATTGCAGTGCTTCTGAGCGTGATCGCGGCCTATTTCTACATTCGTATCGTCATGGTGATCTACATGCGCAACCCGGCTGGGGAGTTTGAGCTAGCATTTACGCCCGGCCTGAAACTTGCGCTGGCGATTGCCGCCATGGGGACTATCGTGATAGGTCTGCTGCCCGCGCGGTTCCTGGAATTGGCGCAGCTGTCGATCCCCGGCGGATGAACGACGACTGAACACGTCGACGTTCGCCTCGGTCGATACCGCCTACTGATATGCACGCACATGTTTTTTATTTTGAAAAACAAGCGCCCGCGTTTATCATTTCAGGTACAAGGAAAGGTATCGAACTTTCCCAGGGGCTGGTAAGCCCTTGATCGGTAGGCGGGTATCACGAGCGCAAGGTCCGAAGCACTGGGTTTTGCGATATGACTGGACTTGAATTTCTGCCTGTTCTCATCATGGTCGCCGGGGTAATCCTCGTGGCGACAGCCACGCTTTTTGTCTCGGCACTGTTGCGTCCATCCAACCCCTACCCGGCCAAAAACATGCCCTACGAATGCGGCATGGACCCTGCGGGAGAGGCGGCTGCGGGTCAGTTCAAGGCACAGTTCTTCCTGATCGCGATCCTGTTCGTCGTTTTCGATGTCGAGGCGATGTTTCTGTTCCCTTGGGCCGTCGTGCTGAAAGAGATCGGCATCGTCGGTTATATCGAAATGTTCGTTTTCATCGTCCTGCTGCTGGTTGGGTTTGCTTACGCCTGGTTGAAAGGAGCGTTGGAATGGGAAACGTAATCCGTGACAGCGTGCTGTTCACCACAACCGACCAGATCGTCCGCTGGAGTCGCAAATCGGCCCTCTGGCCCGAGACCTTCGGCATCGCCTGCTGTGCGATCGAGATGATCTCGGCCGGATGCGCGCGCTATGACCTGGACCGGTTCGGAGTGGTGTTCCGGCCGTCACCGCGCCAATCCGACGTGATGATCATTGCTGGCACGGTGACACGGAAATTCGCCCCGGTGATCCGCCGCCTTTATGACCAGATGCCCGAGCCGCGCTGGGTCATCGCCATGGGCACCTGCGCAATATCCGGCGGGGTTTATAACACCTATGCGGTCGTACAGGGATCCGAGACCTTCGTGCCGGTGGACGTGCATGTACCCGGTTGCCCGCCTCGCCCCGAGGCGCTGATGCATGGCTTCCTTCTGCTGCAGGAGAAAATCAAGAAATCCGAGGCGCTTGCGGATACGCCGCTGGGCCGGGCCGTGGGGCCATGACCATCCCGGCAGACCCATTCGTTTCCCGGGTCGAAACGCAGTTCGACGATGCGGTTTGTTACACCGGTGTGGCGCATGGAATCCACGTTTTCACCGTTTCGCCTGAAATCATCGTAGATCTCTGCAGATTCCTGAAAGACGAATTGGGTTTCAATTTTCTCTCGGACATATGCGGAGTCGATTACCTGCCGGACACGCCCAGGTTCGAGGTCGTCTATCATCTGTATTCTCTGTCCGAGAAATGGCGCATCCGTCTCAAATGCCGGTTGGAGGACCCACCGCATATCGACAGTGTGGCTGGCATCTGGCGCACTGCCAACTGGCACGAACGCGAAGCGTGGGACATGTATGGCATCACCTTTGATGGCCATCCGGATTTGCGACGCATCTACATGTGGGAGGGGTTCGAAGGATTCCCGCAGCGCAAGGATTTTCCGCTCAGGGGCTACAGGGATGAGTTGAACCCCTTTGGTGCCGAGGGGACGCCGCCAACGCGACCGGATCTTGAAACCAAAGACATCCCCGGCGGCACCGGAGGAAAATCATGACCGAGGCCACAGAACTCAGGCCGCCTCCGTGCGGGTTGCCGGGTACCAAGGAGGTGCTGTTGAACCTCGGGCCGCAGCATCCCAGCACGCACGGGGTTCTGCGTCTGGTGCTGGAAATGGACGGTGAATATGTCGAACGGGTCGACCCGCATATCGGCTATCTGCATCGTGGTACGGAAAAGCTGTCCGAGAACTTCACTTATACTCAAATCTTTCCGCTGACCGACCGGCTGGATTATGTCTGCCCGCCTTCGAACAATCTGGCCTTCGCGCTGGCGGTTGAAAAGCTCTTGGGCATCAAGGCGCCCATTCGCGCGCAATACATCCGGGTGATCATGGCCGAGCTTGCGCGACTGTCGGGACATCTGCTGATCACCGGCGCATTGCCTATGGATCTCGGCGCGATGACTGCACTGCTTTATGCGATGCGCGAACGGGAAATGATCATGGACCTGATGGAGATGGTCACCGGCGCGCGGATGCATACCTCATATTGTCGGGTAGGCGGCGTGCGCGAAGACCTGCCCGTGGAATTCGCAGGCAAGATCAGAGAGTTCTGCGACATCTTCCCCAATCGCATCCGCGACTACGAACGGTTGGTCGAGAACAACCGGATGTTCGTGAAGCGCACCAGAGGTATCGGTGTGATTGAACCCGACGATGCCATCGACCTTGGGCTCAGCGGTCCGAATTTGAGGGCCTCGGGCGTGGATTGGGACATTCGCCGGGATGAACCCTATGAAATTTACGATCAGGTCGAATTCGATGTGATTACCCATGAGGAAGGCGATTGCTATGCCCGGTGGCGTTGCCGGGTCGAAGAGATGCGCGAAAGCGTCAGGATCATCGAGCAATGCCTGGCCAAGATGCCTGAAGGCCGTTTTCTTGCGGATATTCCCACGGTGGCCTTCCCGGTCGACAAGGACCGCGTGCATAGCTCGATGGAGGCGCTGATCCAGCATTTCGACCTTTCGGCCTATGGCTTCAAAGTGCCCGCGGGCGAGGTCTATTCGGCAATCGAAGCTCCGAAGGGCGAACTAGGGTTCTATATCGTCAGCGATGGCAGCCCCAAACCGTTCCGAATGAAGGTTCGAGCACCGTCCTTTGTTAATCTCCAGGCGCTCTATGGCACGAAAAACGCCCATTACCTTGCAGACATGATCGCGGTGCTGGGCAGTTTGGATCCGGTGATGGCGGAGGTCGACAAGTGAACGCGCCCATGGACATGCGTATGCGGATTGAGGTCGTGGCGGCGCGGTATCCCGACCAGCGCTCGGCCATCATGCCGGCGCTATATATCGCGCAGAAAGAGCGCGGCGTTCTGACCGGCGAGGTGCTGGAAGAGGTTGCCGACATCCTCGGCGTGGAGCGGATCTGGGTCTATGAACTGGCCACCTTCTACACGCTCTATCGCACCGAACAGGTGGGCCGGTTCCACCTTCAGCTTTGCAACAACCTGTCCTGTATGTTGCGCGGGGCAGAGGCGTTGCAGGCGCATATGGAGCGGGTGCTGGGCATCGCGAAGGGTAGCACTACCGAGGACGGATTGTTCACTCTGTCCACAGTGGAATGCCTGGGTGCATGCGAAATGGCGCCGGTGATGCAGGTCGGCGACGACTATCACGGCAATCTTGATGCGATGCGGATCGACGACTTGCTTGCGGCATTGCGGAACTCCGAGGAGGCCGGTGATGACTGAGGCTGTCCTTCTCAGGAATGTCGGCATCCCCGACAGCCAGCGGTTGAGCGTCTACGAGACCACCGGCGGGTATCGCGCGCTTGCCAGGGTGTTGAAGGAATACACGCCGGACGAGATCATCGACGTTGTCAAAAACTCGGGCCTACGCGGGCGCGGCGGGGCGGGTTTTCCAACCGGTTTAAAATGGAGCTTTGTTCCGAAAGGCGGGGAGAAGCCGATATACCTCTGCTGCAATGCGGATGAGGGCGAGCCGGGCACCTTCAAGGATCGGATCATCATGGAGGAAGATCCGCATCTGCTGATCGAGGGGATGTCCATCTGCGCCTATGCGATCGGGGCCGAGACGGCTTATGTCTATATCCGCGGCGAATATGTGAAAGCGATCCGGACCTTGCAGGCGGCAATCTCAGAGGCGCAGGATAAGGGGTATATCGGACGCCACGTAATGGGCTCAGACTTCAGTTTCGACGTTCATATTCACGAAGGGGCCGGTGCCTATATTTGCGGTGAAGAAACCGCGATGCTGGAATCGCTTCAAGGACGCCGCGCGCAGCCAAAATTGAAGCCGCCCTTCCCGGCAGTGGCAGGATTGTACGATAGTCCTACGGTCATCAACAATGTCGAGACGCTGGCTTGCGTGCCGTCCATCATCGAACGCGGCGCATCTTGGTTTTGTGGAATTGGGCCGGAGAAAAGCCCGGGGCCCAAGCTGTATTGTCTGTCCGGGCATCTATGCAAACCTGGTCTCTACGAGCTTCCAATGGGCATCCCGTTGCGTGAGCTGATCGAAGAACATGGGGGTGGACCGCCTGAAGGCCGCCGGATCAAAGCGGTTATTCCCGGAGGCGTTTCGGCGCCGCTGATCCCGGAAAGCGGGCTGGATGTGGGTATGGATTTTGACTCACTGGCCGCTGTCGGTTCCATGCTGGGTTCGGCGGGGGTCATCGCGATTGATGACAACACCTGCATCGTCAAAGTTGCGACGCGTATCATCGAGTTTTTTCACCACGAAAGCTGCGGGAAATGTACGCCCTGCCGCGAAGGGCTGGACTGGGTGGTCAAGGTTCTGCACCGGATCGAAGCGGGCGAAGGCGCACCGAACGATCTGGACCAGTTGGAGGGGCTGTGCAGCGGTATTTTCGGCAACACATTTTGCGCTCTTGGTGATGGCGCGGCGATGGGGCTGCGCGCGTCGCTGGAGCATTTCCGGGACGAGTATGTCACCCACATCGAGGAAGGGAGGTGCCCGTTTCATTGAGCGATACTAGCGATATCACCACCCTGACCGTCACCATCGACGGGCATGAGGTGCAAGTCCAACCGGGAACCACAATCCTGAGCGCTGCGGAAGGATTGGGCATCGACATCCCCACCTTCTGCTTCCAGAAGCGGTTGCCCGTCCTGGCCTCATGCCGGATGTGCCTGGTCGAGATCGAAGGACAGGGCAAGCTACAGCCCGCCTGCGCCACCGCGGTCATGGACAGGATGGTGGTGCGGACGACAACTGAGCAGGTCGCCGAAACACGGTCTGTTATGCTCGACATGCTGCTGGCCAACCACCCGCTCGACTGCCCGATCTGCGACAAGGGTGGGGAATGCGAGTTACAGGATATGGTGATGGAATACGGCCCTCGGGAAAGCATGTTCCGCGATCCCAAGCGGGTGTTCCATTCCAAAGACATCCAACTCAGCCCGGTTGTCATCATGAACGTCAACCGCTGCATCCAGTGTCAACGATGCGTGCGCATATGCGAAGAGGTGGTCGGCGCGGTGGCTTTGGGAACTGTCGAAAAAGGCATGGACACCGCAGTGACCGGGTTCGAAGGCAGCCTTGCCAGTTGCGATCAATGCGGCAACTGCATCGAGGTCTGCCCGGTCGGGGCACTGATGAGCTTTCCTTACCGCTACAAATCGCGACCTTGGGACCTGGTTGAGACCGATACGATTTGTGCCCATTGCGGGACCGGTTGCCATTTGACGGTGGGCACGCGGGACGGTGAATTCATGCGGGTGCGATCGCAATGGGACAGGGGCCTGAACCTGGAAACCCTGTGCGTGCGCGGGCGGTTCGGGATGGACGTCTTTGCCAGCCCAGACCGGATCAAGCGCCCGATGGTCCGGCAGGACGACGCTTTGACTCCGGTATCTTGGGACGACGCGGGCGAGTATTTGCGCGCGCGACTGTCGCGGGCCAGGGGCAGGGCGGCCGGAATTGCCTCTCCCCGATTGACAAATGAGGCGCTGTTTCAGTTCGGGCGTTTGGTGCAGGGGACTTTTGACAGCGATTTGGTCGCGGTATCTTCGCGGTTCGATTTTCCCGATGGGCTTGGTTCGCTGCTGCGCGACTTCTATACGCGCGTGCCCTTCGAAGAGGTCATCAAGAATGGTTGCACGCTGGTGATCGGTAGCAACGTGACCGAAGAAAATCCGGTCAGTGAGTACATTTTGCGTGGCGCGGTGCGAGGTGGTGAGACACAGCTGTTTCTACTTTCGGCGCGCCCTTCGCGGCTCGACGCTGATGCACGCGCCGCGTTGCGGATGCTCCCGGGAACAGAGGCCTTCGTTTTGTCAGAGTTGCTCGAAGGTCTACTCGACCAGAGCGAGAGGCCCTCCGAACTGATCGTTTCTGAAATTGAAGCGGGCGGTGCACATGCAATAAATGAGCAGTCAGAGGTTGGATTGGGCGTTTTGATCGCTGCTCTGTCCGCTGCCCCCGGGGTAACGGTTCTGATCGGTACGGACCTGTTCAGATCCCCGGAGGCCGAAGCAGTGTTTTCCATGCTTCATTGTCTTTTGCATCGCTTGCAGGCACTTGGAAATACCGTTGCCTTGCAGGGGCTTTTTGATCGTCCGAACCAGTTGGGCGCACTGGACATGGCTGTGGGAATGAAAGGGCAAACGCTAGTAACGGTCGGTGAGGTGCTCGATCTGTGCGCCGAGGGTCAGGTCGGCACGCTTTATATTGCGGGCGCCGATCCTGTCCACTCCTACCCGGATCGCGCCCGTGTTGTAGACGCACTCAAGAAAGTGGATCTTCTGATCGTGCAGGATTGGGTCCAGACGGAGATTGCCGAGCTGGCCGATGTGGTGCTGCCTTCGGCGGCACATGGTGAAGAGTCAGGAACATTCACCAACAATGAAGGACGGGTTCAGGTGGTCCGCAAATTCCGTACTCCGGTATTCGCAGCGCGGAGCAATATCGAGATATTCGAATGGTTTGCGGCACTTGGCGATGCCGGTCTTGAGCACCCGGATCAAGTGGGGATTTTTGACGAAATCGCTAGGACATACCCCGCATATTTCGGCCTTTCGATTGACCAGATAGGACCGGATGGAGCTTTTACGTCTGTGTCGCAACGGCCCTTGAAGGGATCGCTCAATGTGCCAGAACCGGCCAAAATGGCAACCGGGGAAGGGCTCGCACTGATTACGGGCAACGGATTGTTTTACGGGGGAGAATTCTCTGAATATTCTGCCACACTCGCCACGGTGGCGGATGAGCCTTACGTGGAGATGAGTGCCAAGGATGCCGAAGAGCGAGGGCTTGCAGGTAAGCAAATAGTGGTTGTGACATCAGCTTCAGGGCACCTTACTGCACGCCTGAAGATCAACCCGCGGTTTCCCGAAGGGCTGGTATTTGCCCCGGAAAGTTATCGGAGCTTGCGGCTCAACAGCCTGATGAAGAAAGGCGAATTTCCTTGTCGCGTTGAGGTCCGAAAGGCCGACGGCTGAACCTCGTGCGAAATGTTGTGGATCAGTGATACCCGGTTCCTGCGATATATTCATGCAGTTCCTTTTGTGTCCTCAGCGCTTCGTCCAAGCGCGCCTTGACCACGTCACCGATGCTGATCACCCCAGCAAGCGTTTCGCCGTCCATCACCAGAACGTGCCGTGTCCGCTTTTGAATCATTGTTGCCGAAACCTTAGGCAGCAAGTCATCCTTGGAACAAGTGAAGATGTCGCTGCGCATGATTTCCGACACCGGTAAATTGACGACCATGGCGCCACGTTGCGCCGCCGCGTTGCAGAAATCGCGTTCTGAAACCGTGCCCAAAACGCGTGTGGGCGCCGTACCCACGACGGCCAGGCCGATCTGCTTTTCATGGAAGAGCCGAAGAACCTCGACCATCGTCGTTTCCGGGCTCACCGAAATCACCTCGGAGCCTTTCAGCCGCAAAATGTCAGAAACGAACATTCATACCTCCTTGGCGGAGTTCCCGCCTGTTGCCACATGCGCGTTTCCGTGTATCTGCAACTGGTATTGCGGACCGTTATCTGCGGCGAATGTTCCGCCACCAATTGTATCCCGTGTCCTGCGCGGTCTCTACGCGTACGCCGTCTTTGGTTTCCAGACGTGCGTTTACCACGCCGCCACCGGTATCGGCCTTGCCGGGCTTCGTCAGGAGCGTATCCCGGTCCACCACCAGATGGGCGGAGTCGTAGCTGGAAAATTCGTACTCTTGTCCCAACGCGATGGCGTCCGCCGGACATGCGTCCTCGCAAAGCCCGCAAAACAGGCACCGTGCGGTGTCGATGTCGAATACTTTGGGGTGGCGCGCACCGTTTTCGTCCTCGTAGGGAACCACGGTGATGCAGTCGCAGGGGCAGATCTTGGCGCAAAGTTCACAGGCGACGCAGTTAATTTCACCTTCTTCGTTACGCTTGAGGAAATGGTGGCCGCGATAGCGTGAATAGGGGAGCCATTTTTCCTTGTCAGGATATTGCTCGGTTACCGGTCGCGACAGCATGTAGCTGAACGTCAGAGCGAGCGCGTCGCCAAGGTCGGCGAAGAAGGCCCACCCGATCCAGCCTTGGCGTTTGTTTGCAGTGTCTGTCATGGTTGCCCTCATAGGAAAACAACCCCAGTTATCATTATGTTCGCGAGTGATAGCGGAAGCAAGACTTTCCACCCGATCTCCATCAACTGATCGTAGCGGTATCGCGGGAAAGTGAAGCGGAACCACATGAAGACATAGATGAAAAAGGCCACCTTCAGAATGAACCAAAGGATCGGCGGTAAGGGGATCAACACACCGTTCCAGCCGCCAAAGAACAAGATCACTGTCAGGACCGAGACCAGTACCATCACCACATACTCGCTGACCATGAAGAAGATGAACCGGATGCCGCTGTATTCGGTGTGAAATCCCGCACCCAGGTCGCCTTCGGCCTCGGCCAGATCAAAGGGAATGCGCTGAGCCTCGGCCAAACCGGCGACGAAGAAGACGAAGAATCCCACCGGCTGATACACCACGTTCCACATATCGGCCTGCGCACGTACAATATCGAGAAGGCTCATGGATTGCGCCAGCATCACCACCCCAATGACGGCAAATCCCATCGGGATTTCATAGCTGATCATTTGGGCGCAGGTCCTGAGCCCACCCAGAACAGAGTATTTGCTGTTAGATGCCCAGCCTCCGAAAATGACCCCGTAGACCTCGATCCCGATCACCGCGAAAACGAAAAGAAGGGCCACGTTCATGTCCGAGACATACAGGGTGATTTCGTGCCCCAATACCGAAACGCTCTCGCCAAAGGGTATCGCGACAAACACGACGAACGGCGGAAGCATCGCCAGAACCGGGGCGAGTTTGAATATCAGCCGATCAGCATCAGCAGGGATATGATCCTCTTTGGTCAACAACTTGATACCGTCGGCCAAAGGCTGCAACATTCCATGCCAGCCAACGCGCATCGGGCCCATTCGCTGCTGAATGTGCCCGGCGATTTTGCGTTCAAGCCAGACCAACGGCAACGGTAACAGCAACAAAGCCGCGATCAGGATGGCGACCTTCAGGACGATCAGGCCAATTGCAATAGCGAGTTCCATGGCTATAGGTTCGTTCAAAGTCAGGACCAGGGCGCGATGGATGCAACCCGAGGAATAATGCATTCATCTAAGACTAGCATATTTTCTGAGATCTTGTCAGAGCGCCCACCTAACGGCATTGCCAACTTAATCAGCGAGGATGTGTTGGAAACTTTGGTGCCCAATTGGCGGGTATGCGGGATCTGACGTTTGTTCTCATCGAATAGTTTTCGAACAGGTTTCAGCATGATCTCTTTTGAAAGGCTGCCATTTCCCCAAGGATGCAGTTTTGTACGCTGTGTACTTCTATTTGCGGCACACAGTGTCGTTTCGGGATTTGGAAGAGATCATGGCCGAACGCGGTGTGCGGATCGACCATGCCACTCTCAACAGATGGGTTGTCAAATATGCGCCGATGGTCGCTACGCGAGCGCAATCGAAGAAACGCCCAACGCTGAGTTCCTGGCGCATGGAAGAGACATACATTCGCGTTCGCGGCAAACGGGTGTACCTCTATCGGGCCGTTGACAAAGCAGGGAACACCCTTGATTTCATGCTGTCCGAGCGCAGGAACCGTCCAGCAGCAGCCAGGTTCTTTGCCAAAGCGCAGTCTTCAAGTTGAATCCCAGATAAAATCGGGATCAAAAAAGCGGTGCAACACAGCTGGTAACAAGGCGATCAACAAGATGCTAAAGGGATTTGGCTGCCCGATCCCCATCGAGATGGTGAGGCGGAAAATACTTAAACAATATCGTCGAGGAGGACCACGGTTTCATCAAACGGCGCATTCGGCCAATACTGGGGTTCAAAGCCTTCGCAACAGTTGCGGCTACACTGGATATAATCGA
This sequence comes from Ruegeria sp. AF8, assembly GCF_056541825.1. Lineage (NCBI taxonomy): Bacteria > Pseudomonadati > Pseudomonadota > Alphaproteobacteria > Rhodobacterales > Roseobacteraceae > Ruegeria > Ruegeria sp. AF8. The sequence goes on from NZ_JBQFYW010000030.1 coordinate 28,377, forward strand.
AGTGGCTAACATGCTACGCAAAGGCCAACTCACGCCCGGAGTCTGTCCGTTTCGTCAATTTGCGGAACTGGCTGCTTAAGCCGCAGGTTCGGCGTGAATTCTCTGTTAGATCAGAAACCTCGCAACATTTGTAGACGCCCAAAACGCAAGAGGTAATTTGGCCGGCAATTGCATTGGTTCGGGTACTGACATGTGTTCGGCCTGTTGCGCGGCCTTTGAA
>NZ_JBQFYW010000031.1:0-26923 GCF_056541825.1 Ruegeria sp. AF8
CACGAATACACGTGGCGCAAGCCGACTGGAAGTCCGGTTGATCGCCAACTGCTGCCGTTCGAATGCAGCGCAGCATTCGTTGGATTGGGCTGAGGGTGTGTGAAAACCCGCTTGGTGTCTCTGCGCTGAGGGTGCTCCGTTGGCTCCTGTTGATGTTTCCGGTTTCTGCCCGCCTGTGGCGCCCTTTGCGCCGGAGAGGGCGGAATCTGAGCTCTCGCGGCGGTTGCCGCGGTGCGTTTTGATCCGAACGGCCCATATTAGGCCGGAATGGCTGCCAGAAGTCCACGTACCCCGACCAGGTCGATCATCCGCTTGATATTATAGGCGAGGACATGGAATGCCATTTCAGTGCGGACGTGCGTCAACCGCCGCATCCGGAAGTGCGTCGCCCCCATCCAGGCCTTGATCGTGCCGAACGGGTGCTCGACGGTCGAGCGGCGGAGTGCCATCAAGGCAGGATCGCGGCTCATTCGGTCCCGCATATCGTCGACCAGATGCTCATGCTCCCATCGGGTGATCCGGCGCTCTTTCCCGGTGGTGCAGCGCGCTTTGATCTGGCAGGTCTGGCAGACCTTGGTCCAGTAACGCCGCACCACCAGGCCGCCTTCCTCGGTGGTGTACCGGTATGTCAGCGTCTTGCCTGCCGGGCACCGGTAGACATCCGCATCTGCGTCATAGGCAAAGTCGGCCTTCACATACATGCCCTTGCTCCGGTTGCCTGAGGTTTCGGGCCGGGGAAGGGTCGTGGTGATGCCATCCTCGTAACAAGCCAAGATCTCGCGGCCACTGAAATAGCCCTTATCGGCCACCACACTCATCTCGTCGCGTCCGAGCGCAGCCTTCGCCCCCTTGGCCATCGGTGACAGCTGTTTGCGGTCGTGCCCTGCATTGATCACATCATGCGTGACGATCAGATGGGTTTCTGCATCCACCGCGGCCTGGGCGTTGTAGCCCACAAAACCACTCCCCTTGGCGCTTGTCGCCATGGCGCGAGCATCCGGATCGGTCAGAGAGATTTGGCTGTCCGGCGCCTTCTTCAACGCCCGCTCAATCTTCTTCAGACGCTGGATCTCCTGCCGGATGCGGCCATAGCGTTGCGCAAGGTTGGCGATCTTCTCGGCCCGGGCCTCTCCCTCGTCCTGGCGGTCAATCCGCACCATCTCTTCAAGGTAGCGTTCGATGCTGGCCTCAAGATGGGCAATCCGGCTGGCGATCTTGCCCTTAGTGAAGTTCTTGTCGCGATTGTTCACGGCCTTGAATTTGGAGCCATCGATGGCAACGCAGTCGCCCTTCAGCACTCCAATCCGCCGGCAGAGCTCGACGAACTGGGCGCAGGTCTTGCGGATCGCAGAACTATTGACCCGCCGGAAATCGGCAATCGTCTTGTGGTCGGGGGCCAGCCGACCCGTCAGCCACATCACCTCGACATTGCGCCCGGCCTCTCTCTCCAAAGCCCGGCTGGACGGGACCCGGTTCAAATAGCCGTATATGAAGAGTTTCAGAAGAACCGACGGGTGATAGCCGGGTCGACCGGTCGCTGCCGGAGCCGTTCGGCCAAAGCCAATCTCCGCAAGATCGATCTCATCCACGAAAAGGTCGATAACACGGACCGGGTTATCCTCACCGATCCAATCCTCCAGCCGATCCGGAAACAGCGTCATCTGCCCCCGGTCCGTCCCCTCGATGTAGCCCGACATGCCTGCCTCCGGTCTTTGCCGAAAAGGATACCTCATATCGGGTTTTCACACACCCTCGGCTCTTTGCAGCCATTCTCCGCAGTTTGCTTGAACATCGGCTAAGCCTTACGAGCGATCTGCAAGACCGAAAAAACCTCCTTCGGCCGCTTCCCCATCGGGCGTTCAAAAACCTATCCCGCTTTCTCCCTGAGCACCCTGACAGCAACCGGTCGCCGCTGATCCCCGGCTTTCCGAAACTGCACAATCACATCGATCATCGAGCGGCAATATTCAAGGATCTCGGAATAGGTCAGGCCGGTATCTGCCTGCATGACCATCAACGCCAAACGAGAAAGCGCGGATTCCGGTGATGCTGCGTGCAGGGTGGAAATCCCGCCCGGATGGCCCGAGTTGATAGCGGACAGGAAATCATAGGCTTCGGCACCGCGCAGCTCACCCATGATGATCCGCTCCGGTCGGAATCGCAGACAAGCTTTCAATAGATCGCTGCTTGATGCGTTCTTGTTGACCACCAATGACACCGCATTGGGCTGGCTGGGCCGGATCTCCAGCACATCCTCAATGGTCATGATCCGCTCCGAGTGGTCCACTTCGCCAAGACAGGCGCGCAACCAGGTCGTTTTGCCGGATGATGTCCCGCCCGATAGAAGGATGTTCCATTTGGCCTTGACAGCCGCGCGCAGAAAATCGCCAAAACCCTTGTTCTCGTATGCCTCGAAGACAGCCGAATCCGCAGGGTCAGTACCGGATTTCAGATCGTCCATGTTGGCATTCAGGTCCGGCAGGCCCGCCATCAGATCATCGAGTGACAGTTGCTTTGCCACGGCTCGACGCAAGGCAAAGGCAACACCATCTTCCACGGCGGGTTTGACTGCAACCTGCGCCCGCCACAGTGATCCGTCGATTTCAAACTGCGTCCCGGCCAGCGGTGTTTTGCTGGAAATGGGATTACCGCCAGCCAAATCATGTGCAAGCGCCTCCGCATCATCTTCACCCATGCGCTGGTCCAGCTGGCGCATGGCGGGCTCACCGCTGCGCTCTATCCAGACCCGACCGTCCGGATTCAGGACAATTTCAGATAGGAGGGGATCGGAGAGCAATTGCCCTCCGAACACCCGATTCAACGTACTTTCCAGATGGCGGCTCATCTGCTGATACCCCGGTCGCCCTTGGCGCGTTCTTTCCGTTCCCGACGCCGCTGCTCTTGCACTACAGGATCACGATCAATCTGGCGGTCGATGTTTTTCACATCCCAAGCCGTGCGGGTGACATTGACGCGCTCCGGTTCGTCGGTCTCGGGGTTCCGGCGTGACCGGGTGACTTCTTCTTTGCCCGCTTTGACGAAGGTGGCGGTGTCACCGATTGAGATGTTGTTCCGTGCCATCTGGTCTTGCAGAGCGGTGCCCCAGATCCGTTCCGGCTCGTCTTTGCCCTCGACCTTCATATCCACATAGAACGATTTGCTGTTTGGATCATCGGGGCGCACCAGAGCCTCTTTGGCATCCACGATGACACCCGTGACACCGGTTTCAACGGAGACCTCTTTTCGGACAGTACGATCCTGCTGGCCTTTTTCTTCGGGCCGTTCAGGGGACACTTCCCTTTTGATACGTGCAGACACTTGAAGTGGTTCAAGCCCGCGTTGTTCCTCACGCGGCGCGCGCTCGATGTCGGTTGCTTTCCAGGCGCGGCGGTTTGCCTCGATGGTCTTCGTTTCGCCAGACTCTGGATCGATCTTGCTTACCGTAGCCCTCTTGTAGCCGTCATGGGCAAGCGTGGCGGTGTCACCAATGTTGAGGCTTTCGCGCTGCATCATGTCGGTCAGATCGACGCCCCAGACCCGGAACGGCTTGTCCCGGCCCTCCACCTTAAGATCGACATAAGGCGACAGGCTGTCTTTCTCGTCTTCTTTGAATAGCGCAGACCCAGCCTTGACGATTTGACCGCGCACGCCCGCGTCCAGATCAGGACGCCGCGGCGCTGATCCGGTGGCGCGAGCATCTGTTGCTTGGCTTGAACGTTCCGGGCCCGGGCGCGCTTTGCCTTCAGCGCGATCCGGTGCGCGGCCTGTCACTCGCTCCTGTACGCGATCCTCGATTTCAAGCAGACGGCCTCCAATGGCGGCCCGGTCAAAGCCCTGCCCCTTCATGGTCTGGATTTCATCCTGAACGCCGGTCTTGATCTTCTCCTGCAGGAAGTCTTCTCCCCTGCCCTCGGCAAAGGCGCGGTTGATGTCACGGACCTCGCCACGGGCATCGCGGTAGATCTCTACAGCATCCTTATACGCGGCCTTCATGTCGATCCGCGCCTGGTTCTCGCTGAGCGAATGCGAATTCGCCAAGGTCTTAACATCGCGTTCAAACCAGTTCTCGCGGGTCTGCCTGTCCACGTCAGCGCCGTTGCGGATGCGCGACAAGACCAGATCGCCATTGATGCCCATCGTTTCGAACCGCTCGGCCACTTGCCTGTCGGCGTCTTTCAACACCGCATTGGTTGCCGCGCTGCGCGGATCGTTTGCATCGGCCCGCTCCCGACCACTTGAGCCTGCCCGCTCCTGTCCGATGGGCTGGGTGCGTGTTGGATCTGCTGCATCCTGTTCTGCAGCCCGGCGCTGACGTGTCGGATCAACGTCATCGCGACCCACCTCGACCTCATCGTCCCGCTCCAGGCGCTTGCCAAAGAACGTCTTGGTCTCTTCGTCCATCAGCGGTTCATAATCCCGCAGGACACGAGAAATCGCAGCCTCGGTCTGGATGCGCTTTTCTTCATTCTCCATAGCCTCGGCCTTGGCGTCCATGCCTGTGATAAACTCACGGACATCGGTTCCAATGGCCTTCATCTCGCCGTCTATTCCTGACGCGTGGGTCGGGTCCATCTGGTTGGCAACTTGAGCGTTCATGTCGATTTCCTCATTGTTGAGAACCCCGCCCCGCAACAGGATTTTGGCTGCGCCGAGAACAGCCGTTGAAAACGCGCCCAGGGTCTCGGCCCGCCCTGGGTATTGTGTTGTGAAAATGCCCTGCGCGACCCCGGTCTGATGCGACCGGAGTGTTTCGCCAAGGGCGGCGTATTCGGAATTGCGTTGGTCGTTCAGGACCCGCAGCTGGTCCGGTGCAATTGGCTGCTCCCGGCCGATCCCAAAGAATGGAAAACCGCTGCGCTGCTCTGGGGATGATCGCTCGCGCAGCGTTCGGCCGTCGCGCCGCGCATGAACCTGCGCGCTGCTTTCGCGCTCGGGGCGCAGGTTGCGGCTGAACCGGCTGGTCGCGGTCAGGACAATGCCAACGTCCCGCGCGGTCTCAACCTGCAGATCGCGTAGATCTTGGGGGGTGATCCCGTACCGGCTCAGCTGAAGAGTCTTACCCAAGACCCCTGCCCGGCTGATCACCAGATGCGTATGTGGGTGTCCGGTGTCGTCGTGATGGGCCATCACATATTTGTAGCGGTCGCCATACTCGCCGTTCGTCAACCGCTCGCCAAAACTGCGCGCAGCCTGCTTGGCGGCCTCCCGGTCCGTGTCCTTGGGGTAGGACAGGATCACATGGTAGGTGTAGCTGGTGACACGCGCATCCATCTGGGCCCAATCCTTCGCCCAGTCGTCCTGCACGTCGCGCAGGCCATCCATCCCATGCGTCAGTTCGCCGCTATCGCCGCGTTCCATTTCGACGGTGCCCTTGCGGGTGATGTAAGACAGCTGGCCACCCAGACGCCCAGATGCCGTGACGCTCCCACCGCGGACAACCTTGACTACCGCCTGATTGGTCAGAAGTGCATTGGCGATCATGCCAGCTGCCCCACTGGATGCGCTCGCTCGTTGTGCCGGCCGCCGATGCGACCACGTAAGGTTCTGACCAGGCCGCGGCTTCAGATCCGGGATCAACTGAAACTCTCCAAAGAGCGCGTCCCAGGCCGGATCATATGCGGTGGTCAAGCTGGTCATCCGTCACTCTTTGCGTTGGGTGACACACGATGCGCGCGTTGGATTTCCGCCAGCCGCTCAATCTCAAGAGCGCGGGTAAAAGACCGTGCACGGGCCGCATCCGAGTAAGCCACGAACAACTGACGCAACTCGCGGATCTCGACCTTCATGGCCTCGATCTGATCTTCGGTTCGCTTGTTGAGCCGGAACTTCCCTGCGTTCGCAGCCTTGGTCATCTGGTTAAGGTTGTTGGCCATGCCGATCAGCTGAGCCAGGTGTTCTTTGAACTGCAGCGTCCGGTATTCTTCTTTGGTCGGAATCCCGAAGGCCACACGCAGGCACATACGCACCAGGCCGGTGACGCTGCGCAGCCGCATGGCCTTCCTGCGCCGTTCAAGGAACGCCCATTCGTCCTCGTCAAAGCGCATGGATTTTACAAGTGATTTGGGTATACCAGACGGCATCGGGGCGGCTCTCCTCGATCAGAAATCGGGCGAGGCCCCCGCAGGCCGCGCATATCGTATTTCAATTGTAAGTTGACCTGTAAGCCGACTGCAAGTCCTAATGAATGTCGGTACTACATTCACTAATATCCCGCAAAGGAAGCGTAGGATGTAGACGATCTGTTGCACGAGGTGCAACCGTTTGCCGCCTGCCGAACGCCAGTTGCCGCATGGCGGTAGGTTCGTGGCCGATGACCTAATGCTGCCGCCGTTTGGTCGCTGCCAAACGCCGTTTGGCACTCGGTGCCAGTCTTTAGCCAGATGGTGCCAGGCATGATGGAAGTTGCCATAGGGCTTGTGGTATCTATCTGTATCCATTTGCTATTTGGCTTTCTGGGTGGCTGACGGTTGAGTATTGCTTAGAAAAACAATAGCGTAGATTTCAGCGCGGGTGCGGGATCGCGCGATAACTTGAAATCGCGAGCCCGGTTGTGGCACGCCGCTCTGCGGCGTGGCTTTCGGGCGCAGACCCGGAGACCAAATTGAAAATCTATGCAGCCGTAAACTCCAAGGGCGGGGCGGGGAAATCTTCCATGCTCGTCGCCTTCGCCTCTGCTTTGCACCATCAGGGCAAACGTGTTCGTATCCTCGATCTGGATTCACAAGGCACACTATCGGAATGGTTGAATCCGAATAACGGGCTGGAGCCGATCCCCGCAGATGAACTTCTGATCGAGGCCGGGCAGTTTGCCAAGGAAGATGCAGAGAATGCGAAACTCGCTTATGCCCACATTCTTGAGGCGGAAAAGGCAGGGGGCTTTGACTACCTGCTGATCGACACCAAAGGCGAACCCAGCATGACGGCCGCGATGGCGATGGCTGTCGCCGATATGGTGCTGTGCCCGTCTGATGGATCGTCGGCGGAATACAATCCAATCACGGTCACGTACAGATCCTGCGAAGCGGCGTTGCAGCAAATCGGCAGCTCGGCAGACCCGAAAGAAAAATTCCGCATCATGTTTACCCGGCAATCTGTCGCGCAGTCAGCGGGTATTCAGAAGGGCAAACAAGCTCTGGCAAAGCAGTTTACCTGCATTGGTGGCATTGCCGATTCCGCCGCGATGGATGACGCGCTAAGGGCGGGGACAACGATCGGGCGGTTGATGGGTTTTGCTGAGGAAGCCATGGAACAGGCGGAAACCCAGACGGCCAGGTCGAATGCACGGCGCATGGCGGATCGCTGCAAAAAGGCGCTGAGCAATGCTGACTATGTTCTAAACGCTCTGAAGGAAAGCGAGGTGCATCATGTCGCGGCCTAAGAGCATTGAGAGCCTGTTTGAGGGGTCCGAATCCGAAATCGCGCCAACCGTGACAGAGTTTAAAAAGCAAGGGCAGGATGAACCCTCGGCTGAACTTAAACCGGAACCCGCCAAACCGGCGAAAACCGAACCGGTCGCAGATCAGGCACCAACCGAAAAACCCAAAATGTCTAAACCAGCCACGGGCAGGCCAAAGCAAGATGCGTCTGCGAGATCCGAAGGGCCTAGCGTGGCAGGGCAACCGATCAGGGTTCAGATATCAACCTCAGACGGCAGCGAGATTGCGGCTGCACTTGAAGAAGTCCGCAGCAACATACCTGCCCCCTTCCGGAAGAACTTCAACCTTGGGGCCTTCTTCAAAGAGGTTCTGCAAGACAACGATGCACTTATTGCAGACATGATCCGAAACAACCTGAACGGGGATGCACAATGACCAAGCGCAAAAAAGCCACTGGTGAAATCAAGAGTAACGTGCGTACACCGATCCGGTTCCAGATTTCGGCTCCTGAAGGTGGTGAAGTTGAACGCCCTTGGAGGAAATTCTGGTTGGTATTCCAAAATCTCTGCGCGCAAGCGTCAATGTCGGAAGCCTGTTCCGGCAAGTAATGTTGGAAAATGACAAAGCAATTGCCAAGATGATCCGAACAACGGTACAGGACAAATAAGTGTATTGATCCCCGTTTGTTCCGTCTGTGCAAAACTCCAAACTAGCGCTGGCAGTCAGGGCATCGCCGGCCGCGGGTTATCCACAGGCTGACGCTGAGATATTTGCGGTCTCTGCTTACAGCCTGCTTCGGTCAGGTCAATTTCGCCCAAGGTTGAAATTGACCGGACTGGATAACCCTCGGCCCCGCCAACGGAGGGGACATACCAAGAGAAATAGCCCAGCCTCAAAAGAGACTGAGCTGGTCGCCTTGGATCGCGGGGCCATCACCCAGCGTTTTGATGCGCTCCTTGCGGGCCGCTTCGTCGTGTGCGGCTCTTTCTGCATCAGCTTTGGCCTGCGCTTCCCGTTCTGCGCGTTGCTTTGCAAACGGATCGCCATTGGCCGCAAAGAATGCAGGCGCAGCGGCGGTGTATGCGCCCGTGTAGGCTTCCAAGCTGATGCTGTTGCCGTGAATGACCTGCCCCGCTAGCCCGCGCGCAGTGAGTTGCAGATAGGCCATGTGATAGGTCGCGCGTGACAACTCGGTTGCGCGGAACCAAACACTTGTTTCCAATTCAAACCCCATACCCTCGATGGTATCGGCCACGGCCAGCAACATGCCGCCCGCCCCGGCGGCGGGTTCGTCAATCGTTATGAACCCTTCCGCCTCGATGATCGCTTTGGCATCAGTCAAGGTCATTTCTGCCATCATACGCGACACTTCATAGGGCGTGAAAAACTGGCCCAGCTTGGCGTCCAGTACGCCAAGCTCACCCGCGACCATGCCCAGAAAGTCACACCCGCCATTGCCGATCGTGCACGCCATGATGGCCAGCAGTTCCGGCATGCGGCGGATGTCGTCTTTGTTGCGGTAGCGCCCGACCACCTCCATATACTGCGTCTCAAGCGCGTCTCTTTGGGCCTCATCAGGGCAGACGCGCTTTGCTAAAGCACAATAGGACAGTTCGCAGAAATCACGGAAAACCTCATCCCGGTGCTTGGATCGGTCAAGCTCGTTGATGATCCGCACAAAATCGGTGACAGCCGGAATCATGCTGATGCCTTGATTGCGGACGGGTCATGAACAGCCTGCTCATAGACTGAAACCGAATGGCCGCAATCGTCGCAGTCCCATGCATCATAGACGGCGCAAAGCTCCCATTGCTGTAGCTTTGCGTTCCATTCTGCATGGGCGTCGCGCCTGACGTTCTGCCCGCCGCAGTTCGAGCAATGGACGGTAAAGGGGGCGCTCATGCGCCACCCCCTTTCAATTTGGCCATTTTCTCGGTCAGCGTCCAAAGCGCGCGGTTCAGCGCTTTGTTCTGATTGATCCCGGCAACAGCGCGGATCCGCTGACGGCGCGTCCGCCCATCGGCTGTCCGGACACGACCGCAAATCCCGCCTCGGATGACATTTTCCTGAACCACGTTGAACGCGGTCCACAGATCAGCCGAGCGGTCAGCGTTGCGACGCGTGCTGAGCAACCGTGTCGCATCAATCGGCGCGGGTTTTCCATCTTCTTTGGCCGCTTCAGGAAAGCGCAGCTAGTGTGCGGCTTCGGCCAAAATCTTCCGTTCCGCGTCGTTCACGGTGATGGCCTTGAAATCTTGCACCTGCTCCGTGATTTCTTCGGCATCGTCCAGAACGGTAAACGCGCCTTCGACGACTTCGGACACCGCATTCCCCGAGTGCCGCACCTTTACCTCGTTAAAGGTATCGCCCACCATCAGGCCATTCGCGCAGACAAACCTAAAATAGCCGGGGATCATCTGATAGCTGCTGGTCCCGTCATTGGCGTTGACCAGAACTATTTCGAAGGACTCGCCATCGCTGTTGGTGATCGAGCGGTGACGAAGCCGCAGCATGTGCTTTGTAAACGCAGCCTTGCCCGGAACACGGGTGTTCGCCTGCTGGGCATAGAACGGGTCAAACCCCTCTTTCCGCAGCCCGTCCAGAACGTTCACAGTCGGCACCGGAACAAAGCGGTCAGAGCGGCTTTCGTGACCCTCGGTTGCAAAAATTGACGGGACAGCTTGGCGCAGTTGGTCGTTGGTCAGCGCCTCCCCTGTCACCAGTCCGCCGCATGACATGCCTCGCATGTAACGATTGTAAGTCATCAGGAATATTCCTCTGTGGTGAGGCGGTGGCCGATGTGGCCCGACCTGTCCGCTAGCTGTTTGTTGTGAACACAGCAGGCCAAGGAAACGGCCTGCTGGACTGACATCAGCCACCCTCGCCCCTCCGCGTTTTTCCCGGCGAAGGAGGGGGGCCGATGAAAAAGATCCGGATCTGATCGGAGGACTGGGGGTCAGGCTGAAAAACGGAAGGTTTGCGTGCTTTGCGCGTGAAAGCCGTTTTTCTGCTTGAGGCGCATGGGAAAGAGATATGTGAGCCGCGCCCATGGTGCGGATCTCTCTTTGCGCCTTCCCCCTGGACCGGATCAGATACGAGAGCTTTTCGGCCCCGCGACGCTCGGGAAAAGAAGCAAAGCAGACCGCTTGTCGGTCTGCGCTTTGCTCGATGTCTATCGAGCGTGGTCTTCGCAAAAGGCGAAGCGAACGGGCATCACCCGAAGGGCCGAAACGGGCGTGACCAGGCGACTTGCGGCCGCCGTGAAAGCTGGCTCGGATGAGACAGATTTCACAGCACTCGGGCCGCAGGGAGAATGGGCATGTCCGGTTCGGGGCGTAAGCCGGTAAGGCCGGCTGGAGCCTAGCACGCGGTCACGCGCTGAAGGCGCGGGATTTGCCCTGATCTCTATGCTGACTCTCGGCCACTCAGTTACTTGGGAAAACCTGCTCAAGATTGCCCGACGCGATCAGGCTATCAAGCGTTACAATTGATACGTCGCTAAGCATGTCCCAGCACTGCTCTTCGGTTATAGCATCAAGATCACCTCCAGATGATCTTGATGACAGCCAGAAGCCGGAGCACGGGAAAGGGCGACTTGCGCCGCCCTGCCCCTCGGTTATTCGGTTACGCCGTCCTCGTCGCTCCGCTTCGGGAAGGCCACCATTTCAACGCCGGGAAACATGCTGTGTTTGACGGTGATCGACTTGATTTCGCCGGTCGCGTCGTCGGTGTTTACAAAGAGAACCCCGCACCGGTCCCAGTAGTTCGTGCCATCTTTTTCACCGGCTTTGACGTTCAGTTTCAGAGTTTGAGTTGCCATTGTTAGATCCTCGCTTTTGAGTGTTTCGATGAACATGGCTTTTGCGGGCACGAAGGGGATGTCAGCGGCTATTTTGCTTCGCGATGCAAAGCCGGGCTTGCCCGGCTGCGGAAAATAGCCGTTGAAGCTGGTGATCTGTTGCCAGATCAGCAGCGCCAAACCCGACTGCTCGCATATGTTCATCTTGAAGAAACACGGGGAGCGAGAATCTTCATTGGCAACGGAGTGAAGACTGTCAGACCAGTGAAACGGCACGAATTACTGGAACCGATGCGAGCGAAAGGCTGGAACACCGATCCACGTCTGATGGCGGCGAAACCAAGTCGATCCATCACACGTGCATGCTCTGAGCCGCGAGCTGGTGGCCTTCCTGAGCCGGATTGACTTGGAGGAGATTGATACAGCCCGTGGTGGCGCAAGTCGCCCTTCCTTGTTAGCGGAGGCGGAGGGCCGTTTGTGTCCTGGCGCCAAGGTTCGGGGATGCGCCGGCCGCTGTGCCGGCCGTCAAAGCGAAGATACGGTAATGGGGCATTGAGCATCTTACTACTGTCGAGAATTGAACATGTCGGTGATGAGAGGTGTCGTTGCCCTTGATACGCAATAGCGTGTCTACGGGGTCAGGCAATAACGCGCGCCCCAAATCCTGAGATTGGAAGGCCAACGACATGAATATGTTTATCGGATTGGACGTCTCTGGCAAGCACCGCGATCTGCGCAGTGACGGAGCAGGGCAAAATCACCGTTGCGACATCGACTGCAAGTGAACCTGACGCGTTGATCAGGGCGCTGAAAGAAATTGAAGGGATAATCCTGTGCGTTGGATTGGAAGCCGGTCCGTTATCTCAGTGGCTTTACAAGCACCTGACAGAGGCTGGCATGGACACGGTTCTGATGGAAACGCGACAGGTCAAAAGCGTGCTGAAGGCTATGCCGGTCAAAACGGATCAACGTGATGCGGAGGGTATTGCTCGGTTGTTGCAAACGGGATGGTACAGGCCTGTGCATTGCAAATCGGTGTCGTCGCAGGAGATGCGCGTTTTGTTGACCGCCCGAAAGTCACTGCAAAAAGGAATTCTGAATCTTGAGCTTTCGATCCGTGGTGTCTTACGCAACTTTGGCTTGAAGGTCGGCAAGGTCTCCAAAGGGGATTACGATGCCCGTATTCGCGAGCTGGCAAACGGAAACCTTGCATTGGAGATGGCAACGGAAACAACATTGCGTGCCCGTGCTGCTCTGAAAGAGCAATATGCAGAAGTGGACAAGCTACTGATTGCGATAGCCAAACGTGACCCCGTCTGTGAACTAATGATGACCATGCCCGGTGTCGGTGCTGTCGTCGCTCTTACAGTCAAATCGGCTATCGATGATCCGAGCAGGTTCAGATCGTCAAAAGACGTTGGACCCTGGGCGGGCCTAACTCCCAAGCGCAACCAGTCCGGCGAAATTGATATTGTTGGACGTATTACAAAAACTGGCGATACATCGCTTAGGGCTGCGCTGTATCAAGCCGCTACAGTGATGATTAAGAATGCGCGACCAAATTGGCTTGCCACATGGGCGCTGCGGCTGGCCACACGGCGGGGCAAGAAACGGGCAACAGTTGCGCTTGCACGTCGCATTTGTGTGGTCCTGCACAATATGTGGAAGCATGGAACGGCGTTTGAATTCACTCGTGATGCCGCTATGTCAGCCCATTCATAAGTAACCGTAAGAAAGTAAATCACACGCAAGGCGATTAGGCGACTGGCGCACCAGTTTGCCAAGGAGGTCCCTCGCCGGGACGTGGACCCAATGATACCGAACTGGTCGCAATGCTGACAAAGGTCAAGCCTGCAGCGAAGATGGGTACTTGGAATCTGATAGAACTACGTATCAAGTGGCGGCCCAACATAGGTGTTGACTACGGACGGAAGCATTTACCCGGCGATGGAAGTTTTCTGAAGCAGCCAATGGCCAATCGCTATATTTCCTTACCTTCGCAACGGGAAAGCATTTGAGTAATGAAAAACAACGCGTAGCATTTAGCTAGCGCCGTGCTTTTACTTGACTTTTTTTCCTTGAAATTGAACGCCCCATTACGGAAGCGACCAGTCGGGCCGGCACATGGGGCAACGGCCCCTGGTGCCAAGCGACACCAGAGGAACATCGGCGCCAGCACAAGGACAAAAGAATGGCCCGCCGAAGCAGACCACCAGTCTAACCGAAGGAAAATCTGGAGGTATTGATGCCAGATTAGCGCTTGCGGGCCCGATCGACAACGCCGTCATGCGTGATAGCCGCAATGCGGTCGTCGGTACGCCGGGACATTTCGATCCCGTCGCCGGTCATCATCGCCTCTGCGTGCGGTGTCCATTTGAAAATGCTGCCATCCGCTTCAACATGGGTTTCATCTTCGGCGGACCGGCGTTTTATCGACCCGTCATGCCGGATTTCAATGATCGTGTTATCAGCCATACGGACAGTCACGGAATGATCGTCCATCGCAACACCCTGCCACCATTTGTCGGCATCACGACGCACAACGATCCGGCTGGGATGCAGTTTGATCTGCACATCCTGGGTGTCTTCAGCATCAGCGGCTTTGACGACAACAATGGCCTCCTGCTCCGCGATATCATCATGCAGTGACGCGCTACCGTTCTTCGGAGGCCAAAGTTTCGGCTCCTCGCGTTTGCGCTTTTTCTGATCCTTGTGGAACGCGATATACATCTGCGCAGATTTCCACACACGGCGGATTGCGCTCTCTGCGGCGGTTGGCGTGCTGACTTTGGTCATGATTGCCAGTCCTCATAGATCAGATTTTCAACCCGGCGAAACTCTTTGACATTGTTGGTGATGAGCGTCAGGGACCGCGAAACCGCCTGCCCTGCGATCAGAAGGTCATATCCCCCAATGGGTGTGCCTTTCCTGTACAGATCAGCGCGGATCAGGCCAGCGGCTTTCGCATCGGCAGCTGACAGGTCAAGCACCTCGAACCGAAGCGCATCCACACGCGCCACATTCTCAGCAACCTTCGCGCTTTTGTATGCGCCCCAATAGAGTTCATACATGACGACAGAGGGAACACCGAAATCACTAGGCACATGCTCAGACAATCGGTCAATCAGACTGCTATTGGCCGCGATGATCCCAGTGACGGCGTTGGTGTCGAGCAGGAATTTCACCTGAACACATCCAGTTCGGGGCGATCCTGCGGTGGCACATCTTCCTCGGCAGCCCGCGCGGCATCCTCATCAAGCGGACCCAGCTTGTGCAGCTCGTCCAACCACTCCCAATCACTTTCGATGGGTTCGAGAATGACCTTTGAGCCTTCGGCCCTGATCCGCACTTCATCAGTCTTGAACCGGAATTCTTTCGGCAACCGAACCGCCTGAGACCGACCGGTCATGAACACTTTTGCAACCGCAGTATCTGGCATTGCTACCTCCATTTGGTATGTATCAATAATATATATCTTGTTGCCGTTCCATACAAGCCAAAGCTGACTAAAGCCCGCCTCCATCGGCTGTTTTTCGTGTTCGCTTTCAACCCGTTACCGCCTGCAGAAACATCATCGATGTGGCAGGGCGCTTGCGCCCCGCCTGCGGGTCTCAGACCATGCCCTCGGGCAACCACAAGGCGATCTGCTTCTCAACCGCCTTGCTCAGCTTCATCGCCTCGCGGGTGTCAGGATCATTGAACAGCGCGTCCAGCTTCTTGCGCTTTTCGCCCACCTTGAGGCTTTCAAAGTTGTTCAGTTGATAGTTGCCCTCTTTGAGACCCAGCACGGTTTTCCAGATGTCGTTGAGGTAAGGCCCTGCGATGCGGCTAAAGAAGTTGTCGAAAGTCGGCGTCCAGACCGCGCGAATGTCGGTCTTGACCTCTTTGTCGATGAGGGCTTTCAGCGTCTTGTCGCCACCGCTCAGCAGCGCTGCCAGATGCCGGATCAACTCAGTCTGAACGTGGTCGTCACCCTTCTTGCGGAACTTGCGGAACTCCTTCGCCAGATCGCGGTCAAAGGCATCACCGTCCCATTCGGTCGGTGTCGTCAGGCGCTCATCCAATGCATAGCCGCTGGCCTCGGTGGTCGGCCAGTTCGGCACGTCACTTGCGTTCAGACCGATGGGATTGTCGTATTTCGTGCCGCCTGAAACCTGAAAGGCCAGCAGGGCAAAGATCAGATCAGGATCGTTAACCGCTGCGTGTTGGCGCGCACCTGTCACCACGCGGGCCAGATCATCAACCAGCGCCTGAGACATGCGTGGTTTACTGGACGTCTCGGGGGTGTCGGACGTCTTGTGCTTCGATGCGGCCAGAACTCCGGCAGCAACCGCCGCCTCTTTGTCCTCAGGCTTTACCAGCCCTTCGACAACACTCAACGCGCCAGAATTGCTGACATGCAGGATGATCCCGGCGCAGTCCTTTTGAACGTCTGAATAGGCTCCGTCCAAAATGGTTTGCAGCGCCTGCAACTCGGCTTCGCCTGCCTCGTCCAGCACTTCTGCCTCTGCAAGCTCGGCCAGTTCGTCATAGCGCTCGGTCTGTTCCTCGGTCAGTTCGCCTTGCTCGGCATAGATGCGGGCGCATTTCATCTGGTCGATATCGTAGCCGCCAAAATAGGTCGCATCGACAACCTCAGCCCATTTCCAACCCTGTTCCTGACGGATCGTGCGCGCGGCCACTGCCAGCTTATCGGCGAAGCATTGGTCAAGGATTGCCTCATCATCCAGCAAGGTCTTATCGGCAAAGAGGTCACCGGATACGCGGCCACCGGCCTCCTTGTAGGCATCCAGACCCACATATTTTGCCCGTCGATCCGACGCGCTGACTGCATCCGGTTTCAGCATGTTCTTGATCTGGTATTCCGACAGGTGGCCTTTCCGGGCCTGTTCCAGCACTTGCAAAATCAGGTCGGCATCGTCGCAGATCGTAAACGCAGCAGCTTCGCCGAGGTTGATTTCCGTGGCAGCAAGTGCGTCGATCACCTGTTCCGGCAGGCCCGCCAGTTTCAAGCGCTTGTAAACATGTCCCTCGGTCACGGCAAAGGCACGGGCGATGCCAGCGGCGGGCGCACCTGCCTTATCCATCTTGCCATAGGCGCGGATTTCTTCGGCGGGGGTCAGGTTCTTGCGGGTGATGTTCTCCGCAGTCGCCCATGTTTGCGCCGTTTCGACATCCGGCGCGATCATTACCAGCGGGTTCGCCAGTTCGGGGCGGATGCTGGCAAGGTCGTGGTGCTGTTCAGCCAGATATTGCAGCGCGCGCAGGCGACGTCCACCGGCCACGATTTCAGCGCCGCCCTTGTCGTCGGCCAGACCGGCGATGCTCTGGATCAGGCCAACGGTCCAGATGGACTCGGCCAGTTCGATAACCTCGACCTCCGGTACGGTCTGGCGCGGGTTGATCGGGGAAAGTGTCAGCGATGCCAGCGGAAAACGGGCCTCGGTTGCAGTGATATTGGTTTGCTTAGTCATAGGGGTAACCCTTTTCTCATAGTGAAGTTTCGTGGTAAGGGTGCCCTACCCCTTCCGGGGTAGAGCGAGGCCGCTTAGGCGGCGGCGTGTTTCTTCAAGAAGGCGCGGGCGATCTTGGTGGAGAGGCCGCCCTTCTTGAGGTTCTTCCAAGCCAACTGACGTTGACGCTCAATGGTGTATGGGTTCATGTATTCACCTCCTTTCCTGCGCCGGTTGCGCGTCCAGCCCCGACCGCATGGCCGGGACCGAACTCAATAATCGCTGGGGAAAAGGATGGTCAGGACGCGGCGCGTCTTGCTCAAATCGGTGGGTGCTGGTGTCCCGTACTGATAGGTCTCGTCGTACAGATCGATTTTGAACCAGACCTTGTGGCCCATGATTTCCATGAAACCCATCTCATGGGTGCCGTAAGGATCGTTGTCCTCGTTGAAGGCGTCATAGGTGACGATTTGGTTCAGACAGGCCGCGACAAAGCTGGAACCCATATTGTCAATAGCGGTTGTCTGAACGATGATCCCTTCCCCGCCTTCGGGCAGGCGCTTGCGGAACGCGTCATTCTGCTGCGCGATGAGGGCATAATCGACCTGACCTGTTTCCTCGGTCTGTATTGCAATTGCAGCCATAGTGGACCTCTCTTTCGTGGTATCGCGGTGGCCGATCTGCGTTTGGCCTCGCCGCTTGCTGTTTGTTGTGAACACAGCAGGCCAAGGAAACGGCCTGCTGGACTGACATCAGCCACCCTCGCCCCTCCGCGTTTTTCCCGGCGAAGGAGGGGGGCCGATGGAAAAGATCCGGATCTGATCGGAGGACTGGGGGTCAGGCTGAAATCGGGGAAATTTGGGAGGGGCCCGCGCGCGGCGTGGGAGGAACCGGGATTTTCACGATTTCTGCTTGAGGCGCATTGGAAAGAGACATGTGAGCCGCGCCCTGGCGCGGGTCTCCCTTAGCGCCTTCCCCTTGGACCGGATCAGATACGAGAGCTTTTCGGCCCCGCGACGCTCGGGAAAACAAGCACAGCAGACCGCCATCAGCGGGCTGCAATCACAGTAGGTGTAATGTCAGGGTTGGGGTCAGCGCGAGCCAGCGCGTCGATCCCCTGCTCTGTCAATTGATAAATGTGAACCGCGCGCCGCGCGCGGGTCTCAATTCACCGTTGGCATGGTCTTGTCAGAAAACAAAAGCACACATGTCACGCTCTGGCGGCTGAAACACTATATTTAGTATGTTAGTTCCAATAATCCACAACATACTTGCTTTTGAACCCCTTTTGTTCTATTCTTTAGCTACGCTGACAAGGGGAAGAACACATGTCCGGATCTGCCAGTTCAGAAACACAGACAGCACTGCCTGCAACGGCCAAGCAACTTGCCTATGCTCGCAAGTTGGCGGAACTACAAAACGTCGTTTTGCCATGGGAAATCCAGCAAGATCGACGTGCGATGAGCCAATGGATCGACACGCAGCGGTCAGCACCTCGCGTACGCGATACACGGCCAAGCTCCAAGCAGGTGGCTTTCGCGGAGCGCATCGCGCGGATCAAGCGCAGTCCTGTTCCGGACGAGTGTTTTCGGGATCGCAATCTGATGTCCCGCTGGATCGATAGCAACAAGCCCTGAACAATACCACGCTGGTTTGGCATCTGTCGCGTTGAATTGCCAGGTTGGGAGAACCTCCGATGCAGTGCCTTCCTACCTGCCCCGCTGCCTTCCATTGCACTGAATAGATCGCATCGTCCAACCTTGGGAGCAAACGCCTATGCTCCAACCGGAACATAGCCTCGGCGACGTTTTTGCCTTTCAAGTTTATGGAGCGCGTCAGCAGCCTTGGATTCGTCATCATACGTCACCATCATGGCTTGCCCGTTCGTGCCAATACGTCCCCAGGTGCGAAGAACGGAAACTTCCCCGAACAGCGTCGGCTGCAGCTCTATTCCGTAGAACCGTGCCATGTTGACGTCCGGGTCCACATGGATCAGGTGGACAGGTGTGGTGTCTGTCAGCTCCATGCTCCCAGTATTGCTTGGCACAACCCAGCTGTCCAATGACATTGCGATATCTATTCTCTGGGAGCGATTCATACCCGTGATGTAAGGCGGCACGGGTGTCACCCGGCCTTATCAATCTGGTCGCACCAATTGCGAGCTGAAGATCTTTCCATGCCCTCCATTCGCCGGATCAGGGTTGACGCCCCCAGCCCTTATCGCGTCCGCTGTGGGTATGGACATAGATGAGAACAAGGTGGATGAGGCCGTTCTGGCGCTGCTCTGGTTGACGCTGCATGACGAGCGCCGCGCGTGGAAGGGCTTTGACTGGGGCGCGCTTGACCGCTTGCACCGTAAAGGCTTGATCCTGGATCCGGTTGGAAAGGCAAAATCGGTGGTGTTGACCGATCAAGGCCTGCGCCGATCCAAAGAACTTTTCACAGAGCTTTTTGGGCGGGAGCCAAAGAAATAGCCTTCGCGGTGGCGTGACCATCCATGTAACGCAGTTCGGCACAAGCTTGTGATCTGGCTGGCGGTTGCAATCTGCGCTAGATCGCCTCTGTCCGGCGACCAGGGAGAAGCTGAAGATGACAACGGGGAACGATCTTGGCGGGCTCATCGGGTTTATCACCCGTGACGAGATTTGGCACGAGCGGCTCGCGGACGTGTTGGACGAGCATTTTCTGCCAGCGCTCGAAGCCTTTGATCTCGATTTCGAGGATTTGGGCGACCTTCTCGGCGGTGACTGGCCAATGGTCCTGTGGGGCGGTGGTCTTGAAGACTTGCTGGGCAGGACATTCGGACCGGACGCCGAAAACGCTGCAGGTGCCTATCTGAGAGGGAGCGGTTCCAAGGAAAGTGCGCAGACCCGCGCCTATATCAAAGGATTGCGGGACGCGCCGGTCAGTCTTTACGAGGTGAGCGAGATAGACCCCGGCAGATCCATGGTGCTGAAGGACCTGCTTTCGGGCGCAGAGCCGGTCACCGTCCAGGAACACAGCGCGACGCAGATGCTGCAACGGTGGGACCGCATCGCCGCCCGGGTTGTCGCGCAGGGCGATCACTATGTGATCTCGGGAGCGCTGCTTCCCTTCGAGCCGGACACTGTCGCGTTGTTTGAGGATGGGCTCCGCTCCGTGTTGAAATTGAACCCCGGCGATGCGCTGAGACTGACGCAGGACCAGCTACACCGTTCCGCACCCCTCTTCACCAATGCCTGGCTCTTCGCACATCTGCCGAACCTGCTGGACCCGGAACCACCACAAATCAGCAACAGCGATGGCGATGACCTGCTCTTTCACGAGATTTGCTTCCCGCTCGCCAGTAAGGTGACGCAAAGCCAGGTCTCGCAAAGACTGTCCCAGTCCGCAGAACTCGTGGTCTCAGGTCGGAATGACTGGACCTGGCTTGCCGTCGACATCCCGTCCGGCAACAAGCACGGCACCGGCCTCGTGTTGGACAAGTCGATGTCAGGGGCCTCTGTGCTTGGGTCCCTGAACCTGAAGGGCAAGACACTCACTCTTTCCGTGAATTCTGCAGCGCGCGCCGAACGCGGCGAAGCCCTGGTCCGGGACCTCCTGGGAGATCTGGTGAAGTCACCGCTGACATCAATCCAGACCGTCGAACAGATGATGGCGGATGACAGCCCGGGTGACGGAGTGGCAGAAGAAGAGGACATCCCCCCTGCCCTTGCCCGTCAGATTGCCCACGAACATCTCGAACACCACTACCGCGATATGCTTGACCAGCCGATCCCGGCCCTGGATGGCAAGACACCGCGCCAGGCCGTTCGCAGCACGGCGGGCAGGAAGAAAGTCATCGACTGGCTGAAGAAAATCGAAAACCGCAGCGCGCGCCAGACCGGCTCTCCTGTTGCAGATTATGATTTCAGCTGGATGTGGAAAGAGCTCGGCCTGTCAGATCACCGAAAGTGAACCAGCGATGATTCACTTGGACATATTTCGGTCCTTCGGCTCGCATACACGACGCAACAGCGCATCCCTTTATTGCTGGTCGTCGCTTCGCAGGGCTCAGCTACGCGTCCTCAGCGCTCGCCTGACCGTGTTTCATAGTTATTTGGGATCATTTACAAAGCAAGCATGGGATCACTTGTTGAAAAGGCGTCCGAGTTGATTGGCCTTACAATCTCCGATGCAGAGCCGCTGCATGGCGGTAGCCTTTCCACAGTATTCCGCCTGCAGATTGCGGATGGTCGCAGTTTTATTGCAAAGCCCGGGCATGCGGCAAAAACCGAAGCGCAGATGCTGAAAGCGATCAGGTCTGCCGGAGCGCCGGTACCCTGTGTTGTCGCTGTTTCAAGCGACCTTCTGATCCTCGAAGATCTTGGGCCGAATGAAGGCCCGGAAAACGCCTGGAACTCTCTTGGGCAGGACCTAAGGCGACTCCATGCAACAAGGGGTACATATTTTGGCTGGCCCGAAGACCACTCATTCGGAACAGTGGACATTCCCAACGCCCCGACCCAATCCTGGCCCGAGTTTTGAGCCGAACGTCGACTGCTACCATCCTGCTCTGAAATCTCCGCTGATCTCGCGCGACAGGTCGAAGCATTGGCGAAACGGGTCGGCGATTTTCTACCGGAACACCCGCCTGCGGCGTTAATTCACGGCGATCTCTGGGTTGGAAATGTCATGGCGCGTGCCGGGCAGGTTACCGGTCTGATCGATCCCTCCTCGTATTACGGGGATGCCGAGGTCGATCTAGCCATGCTCTCACTCTTTGGAACTCCCGCTGACGATTTCTGGCAGGCTTACGGTGACTTGGACCCGGGATTTGCCGAGCGCCGCCCAATCTATCAGCTTTGGCCGGCGCTGGTGCATCTCAGGCTGTTCGGTGCCGGGTATCGCAACCTGGTCGAGCAGTGCGTGGCATGCGTCGGTTGACGCATTGGTGTTCTACCGGCGGGTCGTCATTTTACACGTCAGCGTCGGAAGCAGTGAACTCTCACCCGATCTTTCCAACTAGCATGTTTTCGACAACGCATGTTTTCAGGCACTGAAGCCGGCCAGCAGGTCCGGCTCAGCGCTGATTTGAATCTGTCGTTGTGATCATAAAGGACGTGATCATGGCCACACTACTTGAACCGTTTCAGCTCAGGCACCTGACGCTGCGCAACCGTATCGTCAGCACCGCCCACGCACCGAACTATGTCGAAGACGGTCATCCACGAGACCGTTACAGGCTGTATCACGAAGAGAAGGCCAAGGGGGGTGTTGCCCTGACCATGATCGGGGGCTCGACCAATATCGCGCCCGACAGCCCCTCGGTGTTCGGTCAACTCTATGCGGGCGATGACAGTATCGTGCCGTGGTTTCAAAAACTCACGGATGGCGTTCACGCGCACGGGGCCGCCGTCATGTGCCAGATCACCCATATGGGGCGCCGGACCGCGTGGGATGACGGGCATTGGCTGCCGGTTCTGGCGCCATCCGGCGTGCGCGAGCGCGCGCACCGCGCCTTTCCCAAAATGATGGAACAAGAGGATATCGAACGGGTGATCGACGACTTCGCCGCTGCGGCGCGACGCTGTCAGCAAGGCGGGTTCGATGGGATCGAGCTTCTGTCGCACTCGCACCTCTTGGGCCAGTTTCTGTCCCCACTCACGAACCAGCGCGACGATGATTATGGTGGGCCGTTGGAGAACCGCATGCGCCTGACCTTGCAGGTGCTGGATGCCGTGCGCGCAGAGGTCGGTCCCGAATTCATCCTGTCCATGCGCGTGACCGGCGATGAACTGACCGAGGGCGGGCTGAGTGCCGAAGAATGTGTCACTGCCGCCCGGATGTTGGAAGATAGTGGCCATGTTGACCTGCTCAATATCCTTGCGGGAGCGCCCTATGATGACCTTGGCCTTGCCGGGTGGGTGCCCCCCATGGGTCTGCCTGCCGCCCCGCATATCACTGTGGCGGGGCGTATTCGCGCCGCCGTCGACCTGCCGATCCTTCATGCAGGCGGTATCGCCGACATTGCGACAGCCCGCCATGCAGTGTCCGGTGGCCATGTCGATCTGGTTGGCATGACACGCGCCCAGATGGCCGATCCTTATCTGGTGGCAAAACTCGCGCGCGCGCAAGAGGAACGTATCCGTCCCTGTGTTGGCCTCGGCTATTGCGTGGATCGGGTCAATCAAGGCAAGCCTGCCGTATGCGGGCACAATGCCGCCGCCGGGCGGGAACAAACGCTGCCCCATGTCATTACAGCCAGCAATGCACGAAAGAAGGTGGTCGTTGTCGGTGGCGGGCCCGGTGGGCTGGAAGCCGCGCGGGTCAGTGCCCTGCGCAGTCACGATGTAGTTTTGTTCGAGGCGTCTGATCGGTTGGGTGGGCAGCTTGTGCTGGCTGCCAAGGGCAAGACGCGCAGACAGATCTGGGGCGTGGCCGATTGGCTGATTTCCGAAGTGACCACCCTCGGGGTCGATCTCCGGATGAACACCTATGCCGAAGCTGATGATGTGCATGCCGAGGCCCCGGATGTTGTCATAATCGCCACCGGCGGCTGGCCCGAGCCGCTGGCCATCCCCGGCGGCGATCTGGCACTTTCCAGTTGGGACGTGCTGTCCGGAGAAGCGCGTGTCTCTGGCGACGTGCTTCTGTTCGACGAGGTCGGCGATCACCCCGCCGCGGTCACAGCCGATACATTGGCGGGTGCCGGTCACGCCGTCGAGCTTGTGACCCCCGACCGGGCGCTACTGCATGATCTCGGCCCAACGACATCTGCCGTCGCCTTGCTGGATCTGGCCGCCAGTGGGGTCACCTTTACCTGCCTTCAGGAGCTGCACTCACTTACCCGAGAGGGAAACCGGATCCGCGCTTGCCTGCGCCATGTCTTGACGGGTGGTCTCACCATACGTCTTGTCGACCACGTGGTCGTTGAACATGGCTTGACCCCGATGGACGCGCTCTATCATGGCCTCAAACCAAGCTCGCGCAACCTTGGGCAGCTCGACCACAATGCATTGATCCATGGCACGCTGCCGTTCAAGGATGTTGAGCAGAACGGTCAGTTTCATCTGGCGCGTATTGGGGACGCCGTCGCAGGCCGCAACATGCACGCCGCAATTCTCGACGCTTTGCGTATTTGCAACTCGTTGTAAGTAAGAGGATTGGCCATGTTTCGTCTTTTGATATCTACGTTCGTGACGGGTCTTGCCGCCAACATGGGTATCCATTCTAACCTCTCACGCATCACCCACATCGTCACAAAACAGTTCATACAACACCGCAACGACCGCTGATACTCTTTGATCGGCGATCTCGCGTTCAAGATCGGATTGGATCGCAGATTTCTCTGGATTGCGACGGTCTTGCTGTATCCAGCGGTTCAGCGTCGAAAAGCCGACGCCGAAATCGGCAGCCACCTGTTTTCGCGGCAGCCCGCTGGTCAACGCTACGCGCACTGCTTCGGCGCGGAATTCCTCCGTCGGTCGTGATGCCATCTGTGTTCTCCTTTGCGACACGATACGTGGTCAAAGGAGCGGCACAATCCCGCGACAGGTCCAATATGAATGCATCTAGAGCAGCAATGTTAGCACAGTTACGAGTAAGTTTCTCATGTAGGCTAGTCTTGTTTCATCAACTCCCTGAAGCGGGGATTGTCGCGGATCGCATCAAGATCCGGATCGACCGATAGCCATTGAAGCACGTCCGGTCCTGCATCTTTGGCAGTACGTTCGAGCACATTCAGAGCCAGATCCGTATCGCCCAAAAGCGAATAGACACAAGCTATGTTGAAACTACCGCCGTCACTTCCGCCCCGTATTCGCAACGCGCGGTCCAACCATTCCCGCGCGCGGTCAAACTCGCCTCGCTGGGCGAGTGTCGACGCGCCAAGTTCAAGCGGGTCAGGATTGTCAGGATACAGATCGGCAGCAATTTCTGCCCTGCGCAAGCCCAGATCGACATAGTCCCTCCCTGTCTTCTTTTCACCTAACCTAGTCAGGATCATGTTAAGAAGTAGTGGCGAGCGGTAATCATCTGGCCGGATTTCAAGCGCGCGGATGAAGTGGTGTTTGGCTAGCTCGGTGTCTCCGGACGTCCAGCAGAAACGCGCGTAGTAGTAATGTGCCTCATAACACAATGGATCGACAGAAAGCGCATGTTCCAGCGAAGCGCGGGCCGCGCTATCCTGCCCCGCTCCCAACAGCGCCTGCCCCTTGGCAGCATGCGCTTCGGCTAGGTTCGGTTCAAGTTTGATGGCCTTTTCAGCTGAGGCAAGTATCGCGTCGCGATCGATGTCTGCGCCCAACCAACTTGTTGACCAGGAGTCGCAGTCCGCGATGCCCGCATAGGCCCGCGCAAATGTGGGGTCGAGCTTTACAGCTTCCTCAAACATCGCGCGTGCTCGCGCCATGTAGTCGTGCATCCGCAGATGGTAGAAATGTCTTCCCTTGAGGTAGTAGCTATATGCATCGACATCGCGAGTGGAAGTCGCGGCGATAGCGCGTTGTTCGGATACGTTCAGCGTAATGCGCAATTGGTCAACAATTGTGCGTGTTATCTCGTCCTGCAACTCAAAAATGTCTTCTAGGTCGCGGTCGTAGCGGTCAGCCCAGACATGACCGCCCGTCGTTCCGTCGATTAGCTGTGCCGTAACGCGCACACGTTTGCCAGCGCGTCTCACACTGCCTTCAAGCAGGTATCGTACGCCCAGTTCGCGTGCTATCTGCGAGGAGTTGCCCGATTTACCCTTGTAGGCAAACACTGCGTTGCGCCCGACCACGAACAATGCCGAAATCTTCGACAAGTCCACGATCAGGTCCTCGGTGACACCGTCGGCGAAGTAATCCTGTTCCCGGTCTTCGCTCAGATTGATCAGTGGCAGCACCGCAACTGACTTGTTGCGTTGCAGCGGTGCATCTGCTGGAATCTCCTGCGCGCCACTGCTGGCTAGATGAAACACCCGTAAAGGTTGATCGATATTCTTTAAGACATGTTCCCCACCATCCTCGAAGCGAAGCCCTGAATCCCTGCTGATCTGAGCACGCGTAGGCGCGCTCACAGCTATTCCACCTGGGCGCGCCAAAGATTCGATCCTGGCTGCAATATTCACGCCATCGCCGAAGACATCATCGCCATCATGAATGATGTCTCCGACATTGATGCCAATCCGGAACTCGATCCGCCTATCGATGGGAATGTCGAGATTGCGGGTGCGCATACGAGATTGTATTTCGGCACCACAGGTTGCTGCGTTGACGACACTCGGAAACTCGGCAATGAAGCCATCGCCGGTACTTTTGACGACCCGCCCGGCATGCTCCGTAACTTGGCCTTCGACTACATCGTCGAGGTGACTCTTCAAAGCCTGCAGCGTGGCAATCTCATTGGCCCGCATCAGGCGGCTGAAGCCAACCACGTCAGTTACCATGATTGCTGACAGCCGTCGTTCCACTTATGACTCCGATCAATTTCCTATGCTTGGCATGCATACAGAGTGGAGCCTAGATTGCAGCGCGCAATCGGTCCAGAACCAGAAGAAGAATGTCAGGAAAACCTTATTCGCAAGGTCCGAATTGGTGAAGGATTTTCGATGCGGGCCGTGGTGCGACGGTGCCGGTTTGCGCGTCGTCGGCGCGCGTTGGAAATCCTCCCAAGGTGGAAGCCGCGGTGGCCAGGCGCTGTCTATGGGGAAAGTTGGCTGAGGTTTCCAGAGACGGTGTAGCGTGGTGAGCGGTTCGAAGGCTGGCGACCGTCCCCAAGGGCGTCCTGATCTGCCGAGGAGATGATATTCGGTCTCGGGTTGCGCGTTTCATCGGCAGTTTGCGGTCGCGGCACCGCGTGAGGCACGGCTGAGCCAGTCCGGAACGGGCGTGAGAACCGGAGTGGTGTTTGTTGCGGTGACGGGCGTTTCGTCATGCGGCCTGCTCCCGTGGTGGGGCGCGCGACATCGGTTTCTGGCCGCGGCGGAAGATCTCGACGATGCGCATTGGGCCACCGCAGCATGGGCACGGCTCGCGCAGGGTGAGCGGGGCCGGCTCGGCTGGTTCATGTGCTTCCAGTTCGGTCGGCTCCTGCCCGAGCAGGTCGCGGATACGGGTGATGGTGGCCTTGCGTGTCGCGCCAGCCAGCAGGCCGTAGTGCCGGATGCGGTGGAAGCCGTCGGGGAGGACGTGCATCAGGAAGCGGCGGATGAACTCCGTCGTGGCCAGGCGCATGACCTTCTGTCTGTCGCCGGACTTTAGGCGGGGTCTGCTCCGGCTGGGGGCAGAATGACACCCTAAGGTTGGGCGTCATCGATTTTTCCACCTGTATTCGCCTGTGAGCAGGATATGCGC
>NZ_JBQFYW010000032.1:0-25766 GCF_056541825.1 Ruegeria sp. AF8
TAGTCTCTGGGCTGAATATACCGCGGAACTAGCAGCCTAACGGTCGTTCAACCGACCCATCGCAATCGGTCAAAAATAACTTGGCGATACCATTCTTGGTCCACCATTTCCTAAACATAACGGTGGACCAGTTCAGTTGGGGAGGCTCAGGTAACTGACACCACAACCCCCGCCCCTGGCGCAAGCTTGCGTGATACGATCGTTTGCAGGGCTTACACGATCTCGGCGCCAATGGTGATCGCGTCGCGCCCTACATGCGGCATGGAGGCGTGGCCGCCTTGCCCTTCTATCAGTATCTCGAAAAGGCTTTCGCTGGAGCAGATTTGTCCCAATCGGGTTGAAACTTGACCCACAGGTGCGCCGGGCAGGTTGTGGACGGCATAAACCTCTTCGATTGGGAACCTCTCCAACACGCCCTCTTCGATCATAGCCTTTGCGCCGAGCCCATGTTCTTCGTTCGGTTGAAACAGGAACACGGCGGTGCCATCGAACCCACCATCCAGAGCCAACGTCTTGGCGGCGCCCAACAGCATCGTCATGTGACCATCATGGCCGCAGGCATGCATTACGCCGCTGTTCTGCGATACATGATCGTGGCGGCTGGTCTCGTGGATCGGGAGCGCGTCCATATCGGCGCGCAGGCCGATGGCGCGATTGCCGGTGCCGCGTCTCAGCACACCAATGACGCCGACGCCCTTATGGACTTCGATACCCGCGTCGCGGAGAAATTCCGCGACTTTTGCCTTGGTTCTATGTTCTTCGAACCCAAGCTCCGGATCGCGGTGAAACGCATGGCGCAACGCGACAAGGTCTGTTTCAGCCATTTGAGTTCCCTCGCATCTGCACCCTCCGGAAGAGAGGCCAAAGTTGACAGGCACGGGCAGTGGTATCCTGCAATCTTTGCCAGCATTCCTTACGGGCCAATCACTTCCTCCCTGGCAATGCGTCAGGCTGTGTTGAATTGCATGATCATATCATCCCAAACCGGCACAAGTTTCAGCAACTCGTCCCAGAAGGATTGATCACGGCGCCGGTCAAAGTCAGGCAACGAGATTCCCTGCTGCTCAACCCAGGTATAATACCCAAGGTTGAAGATGCGTTCCCGGTCAAACCGGTCAAGTTCCTGCACATGATCAATCCCGGCCCCCAATACATGACGCCCGAAGGTCTCAGCCGCGGTGACATCCTTGAAGGTCCCGCCAAAGTATTTTTCTTCGGCGATATCCATCTCGGTCTGGTACATGTCGGCGCCATCGGTCGCGACGGTCAGGACCACGTCACTCTCGCTCAGATCCATGTATCTGGCGTATTTGATCGCGCCCAGAACATTGACGATTGAGGACAGGCCGAAACTGGCAAGACCCGCAATCGTCTTTTGATCGACAGCTTTGTAGTCGGACAGGTATTTGCGGCCAACCGAGGTGTTGAAAACAAGGTTCAGCCCGTCACAGTCCCTGTCAGAAACGCCGATCACGAAATCGGACCCCATGACGTTGTGGATCAGGGGTACGTGTTTGTCGCCAATGCCCTGAATGTTGTGTTCACCGTAGCCATTGTAAAGCAGGGTGGGGCATTCAAGCGCCTCAATCGCGCCGGTATCGGTGCCAAGCGCCTGTTTGAGATGATCACCCGCCGCCAATGTCCCGGCGGACCCGGTGGCGGCGACAAAGCCGCGTGGCCGCAGATTGCCGGCCGCGTTCACATGCTCGAAAATCCGCTGCAATGCCGGGCCCGTGACCGAACGGTGGATGATGTAATTGCCGTATTCCGCGAACTGGTTCAGGATCAGGTTCTCCGGGTTCCCGGCCAGCGTGTGACAGGCGTCATAGATTTCCTTGACGTTACTTTCGGTGCCGGGGGTTCGGTAGATGTCGTTCGGATCCGCCAGCCAGCGGTTCAGCCAGTCGAACCGCTCCCGGCTCATGCCTTCGGGCAGAACCGCCACCGACCGGCAGCCCAGCAGCGTGGCAATGGCGACACCACCACGGCAATAATTGCCCGTGGATGGCCACACCGCCCGGTGGCGCGAGGCATCAAAGGCACCTGACAACAGCCGCGGGATAAGACAACCATAGGCCGCCAGAACCTTATGGGTATTGATCATCGGAAAACGGTTGCCCAGAGCGACCACAATTTTGGCCTTCACGCCGGTCAGGGCCTCGGGCAGCACGATATGTTCCGGCACGTCGACCAAGCTTTGACGGTCTGCGCCATTGTGCCAATGCACCCGGAACAGGTTGCGCACATCCGGTGCGTCGGGATCAGCCTCGGCAATGGCCTGGGCCTTCTCGGAAAGATGGCTGGCCGGATCAGCCAGTTCGGCGATCCTGGGCAGAACCACTTCCGCCTCGCGTAGCTTTTCGACATTGCGATCATATGCAGCTTGATCGACGATTTGGTTCTCCAGACCGGGGGTCATTTCGGGTTTCCTTTGTCAGAGGTGTGACCGGCGCATCGAGCGACGCGCCGGTTGCCGATCATGCTACAAAAAGATCAATATGTCCGGGGCCGCAGATGGGCTCATAGCCATCTTCCGTGACAAGATAGCTGCCACCTTGCGTGATGCCGATCTGTTCATCGACAAACTGCAGGCAGGAATGCGCGTAGAACACCATGCCCGGCGCAAGGATCTTGTCAGACCAACGGTTGATGGTCAGCGAGCCGACCCAGATCGGCGGATAACCGACACCGAGCCCGGTGCCGAACATGGCCATATAGGCATCTTCGCGACCTGCCCGCTTCAGCGGCTCGATCGAGGCCGCTTCCATATCGGCAATCGGCTTGCCTGGGGCAACCTGCGCCAGCGCGGCCTCTAGTGTTTCGTTGCCAAGCTCGTAGAGTTCACGAACCAGCGGCGAGGGTTCTCCGGCTGCAAATGTGAACATCGACACCGCGTGGTACCGGTTGGAGACGCCGGCAAATTCCATATGCACGACGTCGCCGGCTTCGATTTTCTTGTTCATCGGTGTCGAGTGCATCCCGGCCGTACGCGATCCGGTGGCACAAAGCGTGGGAAGAGCGGAAAACTCGCTTCCGGCGGAACGCATGGCGTATTCCACCTCGGCGGCCAGCTCGCCCTCGGTCATGCTGACTCGCAATGCGGATTGCGCGGCTTTCCATCCGATATCGGCGTATTTGCCGGCCTGACGCACATGAACCAGCTCGGCTTCGCTTTTCTGGAACTGCAGCGTGCTGAACAGCACCGTCGCATCACCCAGCGTGGCGGGCTCAAGTGCCTTCACCAGCTTGAAACCATACTGCGCGCTGCAGGCATAAGAGCCGAAGTCAACGGCAATGCGGCCATTCCCCATACCAAGATCGTTCGCGATACCCGCGATGACTTCAAGGGGATCGGCAAAGTTGAGCTGGTAGCTTCTGACATCGGGCAACCAGGATGTTTCACGTGCATTGACCACATCAATGTTGCGCACAAGCAAGATCGGATCGGCGTCGCCCTTGGTGGCAAAGATCAGGGCCTGCGGACTGAAATACGAGCAGCAATCGAAGCCGCCAAGATAGTTCAGCAATTCGGCGCCGACGCAGATTGCGCCGTCATAGCCTTCTGCCGCAAGTGCCTGACGGGCTCGGGCAATGCGTTCGCGATGTTCAGTCGCCGGGAAAACGGCAAATTGCGGTTGGGACATGGTTTTCACTCTCCTTGTGCGCTGGGTGTAATCTGTGCGCAATTGACAAGTTCGACTTACGCATCACGCGTGGCCGCGGTCCTTATTCGATCACCGGCAGGCTGGACGGGGCTCGCCGGGACAACAACTGAGCCCCGTTTTCACGGACTACGATGTTTTCTTCATGCAACATGTTGAACCCGTTCCCGAAGCTCATGCCCGGCTCGATGGTGATCGCCATCCCCGGCTCAAGAACGGTCTGGTCGTAGGACGTGTGCGAAGGCCATTCCGTCAATTGCATGCCAAGCCCGTGGCCCAGACGGCCTACATCCCCTTCGCTGGCACCGTTGGCAGCCATGACGCCGGACATCGCCTTGAACAGGTCGACGCAGGTAGCACCGGGCACTGCGGCCGCAATCCCGGCCTCGGTCGCGGCATAGACCACGTCATAGGCCCGGCGCATGTCGTCGGTGGCGTGGCCAAAGGCAAAGTTGCGGTCAAAGTCGCAGAAGTACCCGTCAAACATGGCGCCGGTATCCAGCATCATCATGTCTCCGGGGCCGAGGACACGGTTGGTCGGCTGTTTGATCACATCGGCAAAACCGCCCGGACCTGAACTGCCGACCAGGTAAGGCACTTCGTCGGCGCCGTTTTTCAACAGCTCGATCCGCATCCGCGCAAAGGCCTCGCGCTCCGTCATACCCATCTGCACAAATTCGGGAAAGGCCTCGAACGTATCGGACGCGATCGCGCAGACATGGGCGATCTTTTCGATTTCGGCCTCGGATTTCACCATCCTCTGCGCCCGCACAATGCTGGTGGCGTTCACAAAACGATCCGCGCCCACACGCGCGCGCAGCTTGTCAAAATCAGCCGCCGGCATGCGCACATGGGTTTCATGCCCCATCGGCGTGCCGATTTTGCCGGTCGGTCCCGCCAGTTCGTTCAAACTCTCCGCCAGCAGCGATATACCGTCATCGTCAGGCCGGGGTGCAGGCCATGTGCGGATGTCTTCGATCCAGGTGATCGCCATACAGGCAGCACCGATACCCGGAATGACCGCGACCGGCTTGCCCTGAAGCGGAATGATCAGGAACCACGGACGCGCCGGGCTTTGCCAGAAGGGTGTATGGAAGCCGGAGTAGTAGCGAACCTCGGCCTCGGTCGACAGCAGCATCGCGTCCAGCCCGCGGCTGGCCATCCGGCTTTGCGCTTTTGCCGTGCGCGCCTCGAACTCGGACGTTGCAAAGCCACGCTGCGGCTCGGGTCTTGTGGTGGTGTTCATCAACGTGGCCCTCCTGCGACTTGTGCGATCACGCTTTGACTCTTGCGTTTGAGGGGTCATACATCGGGCGCAGGCTGGCCTTGGCGGCGATGCGTTTGCCGGCCACGGCGATCTCGTAGGAACCGTTGGTCAGGTCCTTGGCGGAACCGCCTTCGGGGATCGAGACCATGCCAAGGGCCACCGCCCCGCTCAGCGAATGACCATAGCTGCCGGTGGTCACGGTACCGACAACTTCACCATCCCGGTAAATCGGCTCGTGGTGGTAGATAAACGCCTCCGGGTCCTCCAGAAGGAACTGCATGACCCGGCGGTCGCCCCCGGTCTCGCGATGCCTGGCCAAAGCGTCGCGCCCGATGAAGCCGCCCGGTTTGCCCAGTTTGCTGGCAAACATCAGACCGGCCTCGACCGGGGTGTCAAAGCCCGCCATGTCATGGCCCCAGTGACGGAATGCTTTTTCGACACGCAGGGATTCCGCCGCATGGAACCCAACCAGCGCAGGCGGCGTTCCCTTGTCACCGGACAGAAGGTCTTCGAGCAGCGCACCGGCAAACTCGCTGGAAACATAGATTTCCCAGCCCAGTTCGCCCTGATAGGTGATCCGCTGCGCACGCACCCGCACCCGGCCGATGTCAAGCTCCTGCCAGGTGCCGAACGGAAAGGCCTCGTTGGACAGGTCGGTCTTGGTAAAGTTCTGCAGGAAATCGCGGGCCCGCGGCCCCATCAGGCCAAGAACCGCTTCCGCCGCAGTGATATCCGTCACCGTCAGGAGGGCCCCATCCGGAATATGCGCCTTGAGCCAGTGCAGATCGCGGTGGGCTGTACCGGCGCCTGTCATGACCAGGAAGCGGTTTTCGGCAAGGCGTGCAATGGTCAGATCGGCCTCGATCCCGGCTTTGTCATTCAGCCATTGGGTATAAACCACATTGCCTACGGGAACGTCGATTTCATTGGTCGAAATGTATTGCAGACATTTCAGCGCATCCGGGCCTTCCACCTGGAATTTGGCGAAAGGAGACAGGTCGATCAGCCCCAGATCTTCGCGCAACGCTTTGTGTTCACGTTCCCAATGCTCGACGAAAGGCGCCCGGCCAAAGGCATATTCATACTTGGGCTCCACCCCTTCCGGGGCAAACCACATCGGGCGTTCCCAGCCAGCGCCTTCCCCAAAGACCGCACCTTTTTCGATCCAGTGATGGTGGAACGGCGAGCGCCGCAGATCGCGTCCGATCGTGCGCTGCTTGTAGGGCCAGTGCATCTGGTAAAACAAAGTCAGCGTTTCCGGCACGCGTTCTACCAGATAGGAATGGTTCGACTGGAAATCGCTGAACCGGTTTACATCCACATCGGCCAGATCCATCGGGGCCGATCCCTGCATGATCCACTCGGCCAGCGCCTTGCCCGCGCCGGGACCACTTTGAATACCGGTGGAGTTGAACCCGCCCGCCACGAAATAGTTCGGGCACTCGGCCAGACTGCCAAGCACGTATTTTCCATCCGGCGTATAGCTTTCCGGGCCATTGAAGAAGGTGCGCATGCCGACATTCTGGATGGCAGGAACACGTTCCATCAAATATTCCAGAAGATCGTCGAGATGCCCGTCCGGGAAGGGCAGTTCGTCAAAGGAAAAGTCCTCCGGAATACCGCCCTCGGGGTTCCAGGCCATCGCATTGGGTTCCGAGAAACCGATCAGCAATTTGCCTGCATCTTCTTTGTAATAGGCGCCTTCGTCATAAACGCGCAGCACCGGAAGATCCGAGGCCAGCCCCTCGATCGGATCGGTGACAACATAGAAGTGCTGGTTCGCCTGAATGGGCAGCTTCAGCCCGTGGCTGTCAGCAAAGCTGTGCGCCCAGATCCCTGTACAATTGACCACATATTCCGCGGCGACATAGCCCTGATCTGTCTCGACACCGGTGGCACGGCCACCTGACATGGAAACCTGCCGCACCGTGACGCCTTCGCGAATGACTGCCCCGTGGCTCCGAGCGGCTTTGACCAGCGCCATCGTCGTGTCGATCGGGTTGGTCTGGCCATCATTCGGAAAATGAACAGCCCCGACCATGCTGTCGAGATTCAGCATAGGCCAGAGGCTGCTTAGTTGCTCCGGGGAGAGTTCGTGGGCTTCGATGCCTTGGCCAATGGCGGAATCGCGCTTGCGCCGCAGCTCTTCCATACGCGCCTCGGTCAGAGCCGTCGCGATGGACCCGTTGCGCTTGAAACCTGTTGCCTGACCGGTCTCGGCCTCCAGGCGCTCCATCAGGTTCAGGCCATACTTGGCCAGCTCCGTCATGGCGGGAACGGCTTGCATTTCGCTGACCAGACCGGCAGCATGCCAGGTGGACCCGCAGGTCAACCTGTCCCTCTCAAGAAGGAGGATATCGTCCCATCCTGACTTGGCCAGGTGATAGGCCACCGAGCTGCCGACGATGCCGCCGCCAACGATGACGACCTTTGCCGATTTGGGAAGTTCCTTTTGCATCTGAGACGCCTTTCGTAGTCTGCCTTTGTGGTCAGCAGTTAGTGTCAGTAGCTTGTGCCGGGGGTATCGACGTTGTGCTTTTCGTCACCCTTCAGAGGTGGGTTGAAAACACACATCAAGCGCAATTCTTCGGTCGCGCAGAGGCGGTGGCGATCGTGGTTGTCGAGCACGTACATCACCCCCGGCGCGATCTCGTATTCGGTGCCGGTTTCCAGATCGGTGATCGATCCTTTGCCTTCGATGCAATAGACCGATTCAAGGTGGTTCTTGTACTGGATCTCAAGATCGGTGCCTGCCTTGACGATCGTGTCAAGGAACGCAAATCCCATGTTGTCGGATTCGATCAGCAGGCGGCGGCTTTGGCCATTGCCCCAGTTGACGTCCCGCTCGGTTCCGATAATTTCATCCAAGGTTCTCACGAACATGGCTGTTCTCCAATTCTTTTGGTTTGGGCTGATCGCATCAGGTCAGCGAATGCGCGCCCCGAGACGTCTGGGTTGCGATATGGGCGCTTTCAACAAGCCATTCCCAGAATGACAGGGCAAAGGATCGCAGGACGTAAAGATCGAACTCTTCCCCTTCCGCGACCCGGTGGATCAGCACCCACATGTGATGAATTCCGGTCTGGGCAAATGCCCCAGCGGGGAAAGACCTTTCATCGAAGTCGATCGGGGCCCCGCGCGACAACAACGCCGCCGCACCCGGCCCGCTCAGCCGAATTCGCACGCGCGATTGGTCCTGCTGGCTAAGGGTGCCCTTTTCGTTGTCCAACACCCCTTGCAGCGGCGCAAACAGCGCGCCCTCGTCAGAGACGATCATCAATCTGCGCGGCCCCACGCGGAACACCGTTGTAGCCGCGGTTTTTACCGCGATTCTGGTGTCTTTCGGGATCTCCGCCTCGAGGGTTTTCCCAACCGACGCAAAGATTTCGGTTTCGGTGTCGGACCAGGCCGAGGCCATGACCAGATCTGCCATCGGCATTTCCTGGCAGGTCAGACCCGCTGCGAGTTCTACGGCTCCGGTTGCCACCGGCGCCAAAGCTGAACGAGTATCAGGCACGGGCTTTTTCTCCTTCCGGATCGTAGAAATGCGGTGTTGTGACTTGAACGGGGATAATGGTGTCATCCACCGTATCCACGACATTGACGGTTTTTCCGATCAGGGATCGTCCACCTTTCAGCAGGCCAAGACCGATCACCGAACCGACAAGCGGGCTGAAGGCCACGGCGGTGATGTAACCCTGCCCGTGTCCCTTCGGCGTACCGTCAGAGACATGCAGCATTGATCCGCCTTTGATCACGGCCTTTGGATCAACCGGGCGCAGGCCAACAAACTGATGCCGATCCGGGGTCAGCAACCCCTCGCGCTGCGCCAGCACCTGACCGATATAGGGTTTCTTGGTACTGCCCATTTTGCCCAATCCAAGATCGTCCAGTGTTGTCCGCCCGGTGATCTCGGATCCGGCAACATGGCCTTTTTCCACCCGCAGGGCACCAAAGGCCTCGATCCCGACAAGAAGCATGTCATGCGCCGGACCGGCCCCCCAGATGATCTCCTGCAAGGCTTCACCATGCCCGGCTGGCGTATAGATTTCGTAGCCTAGCTCACCGGTAAAGGTGATGCGGATCACCCGGACAGGCAGGCCGCCAATCGTGCCTTCAACCGCCCCCATGAAGGGCAGGGCCTCGGCAGAAAAGTCAATGTCACTGTCTAGGCTTGCCAGCAGATCCCGGGCGTTCGGGCCTGTCACGGCAAGGGCCGCCCACTGATCGGTGGCCGACGTGACCTCGACCTTGAGGTCGGTCCAGTCGGTCTGAAGCAGGAATTCCAGATAGCTCATGACCGCACCGGCGCCCGCGGTTGTCACCGTCATGAAATAATGGTTCTCGGCCAGCCTTGTGGTGGTGCCATCGTCAAACACCATGCCGTCTTCACGCAGCATGACACCATACCGCGCCTTTCCGACAGGCAGGGTCTTCCAACCGTTGACATAGACCCGGTTCAGGAACTCGGCGCCATCCGGCCCCTGCACGTCGATCTTGCCCAGGGTGGACACGTCGATCAGCCCGACAGATTTGCGCAGATCGCGCGCCTCGCGGATATAGGCCGCCTCTACGTCTTCGCCTGACTTTGGATAATACCACGCCCGGTCCCAAATCCCGGTTTCGATAAACACGCCACCATTGTCCAGATGCCATTGGCGCAGCGGCGTGTGGCGTCGAGGCTCGATCACATGCCCGGTATCGTGCCCGGCCAGCGCCCCTGCCGCAACGGGTGTAAAGGGTGGCCGGAAGGTTGTGACACCAACTTCGGGGATTGTCTGGCCACGCAGTTTTGCCATCAACGCCAGTGCAATGACGTTGCCGGTTTTACCCTGATCCGATGCCATCCCCTGCGTGGTGTAGCGCTTGAGATGTTCAACCGAGACATAGCCTTCGAGATGCGCCTGCGCGATATCAGACACACCGACGTCATGCTGCAGATCGACAAATGCTTTCTTCGCTGAAACCCCTGCTTTGCCGCAAACTTCCCAGACCGGTTGCAGCGGTTCCTCCCAACGATCCGAAAGATCAAGCGGTCTGATGTTGGAGGCGTTGAATGCGGCGTCAAAACCGCAGGCTTGCGCGGCTTCGGCGCCCTTCTGGTGACCGCTTCGAATGCAGTTCGACGTTGCCATTTCGCCAGTGGCAGAACCCGCAATGCGAAAACCTTCTTCGATGGTTTCACCGGGAACAAAGCTTGCCAACGCCTCGTCGAATGCCGGTTTTCCGCTGCGCTGGCCCAACAGATGCAGCGTTGGGTTCCATCCACCCGAGACACAAAGCAAATCGCAAGCCCTGATCTTGACGGCACCCTTTATTTTTCCGCTTTGCAGATCAAACGGCGCGATCTCGACCGAGGCAACGCGCTTTCGACCGTTCGCCTTGACCACCGCGTGGCCTGATCGAATGCTTACTCCGCTGGCTTCGGCCTGCGCATATAATGCCGCCGGGGTCTTTGGGCGTGCATCAACCAGGATGACTTTCGCACCGGCCTGCGCCATGTCGCGGGCGGTCAGATAGGCGCTGTCGTTATTGGTGAAGACAACAACGGATCGCCCGGCAAGCACGCCGTAATGGTTCAGGTAACCGCGCGCCGCATTGGCCAGCATCACACCGGGAAGGTCGTTGTTGCCAAACACGATCGGACGTTCCATCGCACCTGTTGCCAACACGGTCTGGCGGGCACGCATGGTCCACATCCGCTGCCGCAGAACAGGTTTTTGCGAGGGGGTGACATGATCTTCGACCCGCTCGACCAAACCGAAACTGCCGTGGTCATAGGCGCCAAACACTGCACATTTGGTCAAAATGCGGACATTATCTGCGGCTTCGAGAATGGCGATTTGTTCGGCAATCCACGCATCGGCGTTCTCGTCGGCCGACGTGTTCAGCAATGCACCGCCCAGTGTCGACGATTGCTCAACCAATGTAACCCGGGCCCCGGTTTTTGCCGCGGCGACAGCCGCCGACAAACCGGCAGGGCCGCCACCAACCACCATGACATCACAAAATCCATGTACTTTTTCGTAATGGTCCGGATCTTCAAGGGTGGTTGCTTCACCCATCCCGGCTGCTTTGCGAATGAAGTGTTCATACAGCATCCAGGATTTCCGGGTCGGACCCATGAAGGTCTTGTAGTAGAACCCTGCACTCAGGAACCGGGAGAACTTGTCGTTGATCGACATGAAGTCCATGTCAAGCGACGGCCAGGCATTCTGGCTGCGCGCGGTCAGGCCTTCGAACAGATCAACCACGGTCGCTTGCGTGTTGGGATCAGAACGGCCCCCGGTGTTCAGGGTGACCATGGCATTGGGTTCATCCACCCCCAGTGCGTAGACCCCGCGGGGACGGTGGTATTTGAAGCTTCTGGCCACTAACAGCCGCCCGTTTGCAATCAGGGCAGAGGCTAGTGTGTCGCCGGCAAAGCCGTGCATCTGCTTGCCATCAAAGCTGAAAGAAATGGGTTTGCTGCGGTCGACACGACCATAGTTTTCAAGGCGAACAGGTCCTTTAGTCATTGGCTGTTTCCTCACGCCCCGCCTGGATACCCTTGGCATCGCCTGCCAGGTGAACCGATGTGATTTCATGGGTAACCGTGTCCCTCTGGACGACAATCCACTGGCGGCAGCCATAGCTGTGCTGCCAGAATTCACGGTGCATCCCGCGAGGGTTGTCGCGGAAGAACACATAGTCCGACCACCGATCCATGTCGGTGTCATCATGCGCCGGGCGCTGCCTCAGGGCGTCGCCGCTATAATCAAATTCACGGTGATCGCGCAAGCCGCAGCAAGGGCACTCGATTCTCATGTTCCGAACCCTCTCTCAGTGATGGCCCGGATAGGGTCCGGTGCCGCTTTCATTGATGGTTACGCCCCGGCGGAAGCGGTCGATCGTATAGCCTGCGCTCAGGGGGTGAGGTTCGTCTCTTGCGATTGTGTGCGCC
This sequence comes from Ruegeria sp. AF8, assembly GCF_056541825.1. Lineage (NCBI taxonomy): Bacteria > Pseudomonadati > Pseudomonadota > Alphaproteobacteria > Rhodobacterales > Roseobacteraceae > Ruegeria > Ruegeria sp. AF8. The sequence goes on from NZ_JBQFYW010000032.1 coordinate 11,873, forward strand.
AGGCACCAGCCCGCGCCGGGCGTTGCCTTGAAGCCGCCATAGCACCATCCGGCACTCATATAGAGGCCTTCGACCGGGGTTTTGTCGATGATCGGGCTGCCATCCATGGTCATGTCCATGATGCCGGCCCAGTGACGCAGAATGCGCAGGCGCGACAGGCAGGGCATAAGGGCTTTGCCGATGCTCAGAACATGCTCGACCTTGGGAAGATTGCCGCGCTGTGAATAGGAATTGTACCCGTCCAGGCTACCGCCGAGAACAAGGCCGCCCTTGTCCGACTGGCTTATGTAATAGAGCATGCCGAACGATGCGATGACACAATCAACCAACGGCTTGATCGGTTCGGTCACGAACGCCTGCAACAGGTGGCTTTCAATCGGCAACCTGAATCCGGCCATTTCGGCAAGAACGCTCGAGTTTCCGGCGACTGCAGACGCAATTTTGGGTGCCCGGATGTTGCCGCGCGTGGTTTCCACGCCGACGATCCGCGAGCCCGTCCGGATAAAGCCGAGCACCTCGCATTGCTGGATGATGTCCACACCCTGCTGATCCGCGGCGCGGGCAAACCCCCAGGCGACGGCATCGTGACGCGCGGTTCCGGCGCGCTGCTGGTAGACACCCCCAAGGATCGGGTAGCGCGCATTCATCGACATATCGAGATAAGGTGCTTTTTCATGCACTTCTTCGCGCGTGAGGAAACTTGCCTCGACCCCGTTCAGCTTCATGGCATGTGCCCGCTGACGCCCGGCATCAAGCTGGCCGTAGGAATGCAGCAGCCCCATGTAGCCACGCTGAGAGAACATCACATTGTAGTTCAGGTCCTGGCTCAGACCTTCCCACAGCTTCAGGGAATGCTCGTAGAATTGGGTGTTGCCGTCTTCCATGTAGTTGGAGCGCACGATGGTCGTGTTGCGGCCAACATTCCCACCGCCCAGCCAACCCTTTTCCAACACCGCGATCCGTCTGACGCCGTGCTCTTTTGCCAGGTAGTAGGCCGTCGCAAGCCCATGCCCGCCACCACCGATAATGATGACATCATAACTTGGCTGCGGATCCGGATCGCGCCACGCACGCTCCCAGCCTTTGTTGCCGCCAAGCGCTTTGGCGAAAACCTTGAGGCCTGAGTATTTCGTCATAGGGTCCACTCCCGCTACCCTCCCCAATCCGTGTTTCACATTCACAACTTTGGGTGTCTTGAGTCACATGAATTTCCAGCGCAGCTATGAGTTTTCCTCTCGATGCCGGCTTTGATTCGTTTACCGATTTTCGATAAATGTAGACGTAAGTTGTAGTATGTTCGGGTTTTCAGCAATTGACTTAATCTGATGAATGATGGAGAAAAACTCAAATGACCAGTGAGAAAAATCGCAAACCTCTTCCCTCAGTGAATGCTCTGAGATCGTTCGAAACCACAGCCAGACTTGGTAGCGTGACCAAGGCAGCCGGAGAGTTGTATGTAACCCCTTCAGCGGTGAGTCACCAAATCCGAAAGCTTGAGGAAAGTTTTGGGATGTCTCTCATCGACTTTTCCAACGGCAAGGCGGTTCTGACCGATTCCGGCGCAACGCTGTACCCAGGGTTAACGGATGGCTTCATGCGCATTCGTGAAGCCGTCTACCTGTTGCAAGACCGAAGCCTGATCAAAAGCCTGACCATTGCCGCACGCCCGCTCTTTGCCTCGAAATGGCTCTCGCCTCGGCTTGACCGGTTTTGGGAAATGCACCCCAATATTGCCTTGAGAATGCGGTATCTTACCGAGAAACTCGATCTTTCCAACGACGCGGTTGATGCTTCTATTGAATGGTATTCAGAGCCTCCGCCCGGTGCAAATTACATTTGCATGTTTCCGGCGGCCCTATCTCCGGTCTGCAGTCCCTCTATTGGTGTTGACCCAAATGCCAATAATCTGCCTGAGAGCCTTAAGGATGTAGTTCTGCTAAGAGAAGCCAATCAGGATTTTTGGAGAGATTGGTTAAAGCAGCTCAACGCCCCCGATTTCCGACCAGGGCGTACCGCCTTTCTTGACGATGGAACTATCCGTCTCAATGCGGCGATCAGTGGCAAAGGTATCGAACTGTCCGTGCCTGTTTTCCTGAAAGAAGAGTTCGAAAAAAAATTACTAATCGAACCTTTTCCGGAAACACGGCTGGATGGGCACTACTATCTAATTCTACCACACCAGTTGAATGCCAACACCAAAGCCTTCCGGGACTGGATATTGGAGGAAATCCCCAAAGAGGACGAGATCACAGACTGACCTGGACCTCCTGAAAATCCGGCTTCAAACATGGATCATCGGCCCCGGACGGGTATTTGTTGTCGCGCCCGGACTTTGCTTGGTGTCAACCCGTGAACCTGCCTGTATCTATTTGACAAATTGGAACAATTGGTAAAACCGGTCGCTAAGGCGACTTCCTGAATCGAAAGATTAGTTTGCAATAGCAACTCATGTGCTCGTTCAACTCTGAGGGACATGTAGTACTGCATCGGAGAGGTGCCCAAGTACTTGTTGAACAAGCGCTCCATCTGCCTGATCGAAATCCCGCATAGATGCGCAATTTCCGACGCAGGTAGGATGCTTTCGATGTTCTCGACCATCAATTCCACCGCGCGCCTGATCGGTTTCGGCAAGCTTTGCAGTCGCTCAACCTGCGATCCGGGTTGTCTGCACTGCCCTTCACGAGCATGAGACACCAGCAACTGATTGCAAACGGTACTGACAGAATCTTCGGACATCTGGCCGACGATATCCAAGGCCAGATCCAGAGTCGCCAGCTCACCAGCGCATGTCCCGCCCCATGAGCTTTTCACAAAAAGCGCATTGTTCACGCCGACATCCGGAAAGACTTCGGAAAATGATGCCATCGAATTCCAGTGGATCGTCGCCTCTCCGTTATTGAGCAGGCCTGCCTCGGCCATGTACCAGACGACACTGCCGGCCCCGTAGACCTGAACTCCCGAAAATCGGACCTTGCGCAAAAACCTTCGCAATCCCTGTACCTGCTCCGGCGAAACCGTCGGCCCACTGCACAGAATGATAGCGGTCGGCGCCTGGGAATGGTGGGAATTGGCGAACAGGTTTTCCGCCACCTCGTCACAACTGATCTGCCCACCGCTGCCGGATCGTACAATACGCTGTTCCAAACCGGCCAACTGCAGTCTTACGTACAGCCTTGGGAATTCTTGAGACAGGATATTGATGGGCTCGACGATCGAACCCAGGCTCAGAAACGAAAACCCGTCTAAAACCAACACAGCAATAGTCTTGGCTTGAGCCGCAAACGCTTCCATTTCCGGATTGATCATGATCAGGTTACCGCGTCTCTGCGCATTCGGGACATGCGCCGCTCGCCAATGTCTTACATGGAAACAAAAGCAAGTGGCGCATGTCCCGTTGCCTGCTGGCCCGGGGGGAGTGGTACCGGTCAGCTCTTGGGCAATAGCGATTTGCCCGGGTGCTTGAAGATCTGCCCGAACCCTTCAAGCTCATCCTTGATTCCAGCGCGGCGCAGGCAGCTCCAGAATTGGGCCTGGTTCGAAGTGATCACAGGCTTGCCGGTGGCTTTTTCAATCTCTTCCACCGCCTCCAGGGACCGGATTCCACCGCAGCTTAGGAAGATTACATCTGCGTCGGGATGATCGATCTGGATCGCAAACTCTTTCCAGTATTCCGGGGTGACAAGCCCCATTTCCCATCCGCTAGCGATGTTAAGGCCTTGAATATCCATCACTTCAAACCCACGCTCGAGCAGGAACTCGGCTTCGGCAGTGTTAATCTCGTCCAGATAAGGCGTGCCAACCACCAGTTTCTTGGCACCAAGCTCGTTCAGGGCATCCAGAACACCCTGGACAAGGCACATGGGTTGCGCCCAGGGCGCTCCCTTTTTGATTTCGGACATAACCCTGTCTTCACCGATCACGATCGAGCCCGACGTGCAGCTGTAGCTGACCACATCAGGTTCGGCCTCGGGCTGAATCCGACTGGCTGCATCAGCCATATGTTCAATATGGCGCGCCAATGTTTCATTGGTGGTGTGGTCTTCGGTCTTCAGGCGGGTAACATAAACCGCTACCCCTTCAGGTGCCATATCTTTGAAATCGCCTTCCGCCGACGGGTCCGTCGACATCAGGATAAAGCCCAGTTTTGCACGATGGTGCCGACCCGCATCCAGTATCGGTTTCCACTCTTTGGACGTGACAGTGTCACCAGATTTGAACATTGGAAGTGCTCCGTTTTCCAAACAACAGTATGAGATACCCCGATTTGCGCAGGGGATTGCAGCAATCGCTAGACTGCTTCGCGGACCGCGGACAGGAATTGTTGTGTCCTTTCCCGTTGCGGATTGCCGAACAGCTCGGCCGGTGAGCCCTGTTCTTCGATCTGGCCGCCGTAGAAGAAGCAGACCCGATCCGAAATGTCGCGGGCAAAGCCCATCTGGTGAGTTACCATCAGCATGGTCAGATTGTGCTCCGAAACCAGTTGCCGGATCACATTGGTCACCTCGCCGATCACCTCCGGGTCCAGGGCGGAGGTCACCTCGTCGAACAGCATCACCTTGGGCCGCATCGCCAGCGCCCGGGCAATTGCCACCCGCTGCTGCTGGCCGCCGGACAGGCGCGAAGGATGCTGATCCTTCTTGGAGATCATGCCAACCATCTCCAAGAGCTCTTCTGAGCGGTCGCGCGCCTCCGCCTTCGAGAGGCCCAGCACCTGCACCGGCCCCTCCATGCAGTTTTCCAGCGCAGTCATGTGCGGGAACAGGTTGAAGTGCTGGAAACACATGCCGATATCGGCGCGGCGGCTGCGCAGGTACCGTTCGTTGGCGGGCACCAACTGTCCGCCCTTGGGCATATGGGTCAGCGGTTTGCCATCCACATAGATCACCCCGCCGTTGATCCGCTCCAGCGTCATCAGCATCCGCAGCACGGTGGTCTTGCCCGACCCGGACGGGCCGATGATCGACACCATCTCACCTGCGGCGACATCCAGATCCAGGTCGTCCAGAACGGTCAGCGCCCCGTAGGATTTGCGCACCTTGCGAAAGCTCACCATCGGAGTGTCTTCACCTGTCATCTCAAGCGGAAAGCCAGCCTTGTCCAGCATCGTTACAGTCCCAGTTTGCGGCGCACATACCCTTCGAACAGCCGGATCATTCCGGCCGCCGGCAGGGAGATTGCCAGAAAGATGATGCCAACCATCGTGTAAGGCTCCAGGAACCGGTAGTTTTCCGACCCGATGGCATTGGCGGTATGAATAAGCTCGGCAACCCCGATCACCGATAGCATCGGCGTGTCCTTGAAGATGCCGACCAGATAGTTGCCCATCCCGGCCAGCGCGGGCGGGATGGCCTGCGGGATGATGACCCGGCGGTATTTCTGCCCCGTGGTCATGTTGAGCGCAATAGCCGCCTCCCATTGGCCCTTGGCCACACTTTCAATGCCTCCGCGATACACTTCCGAAAGATACGCGGAATAGTGCAGGCCAATGGCAATCATGCCCGACATCCACGGCGACAGGCGGATGCCGAATTGCGGACCGACATAGAAGACAAAGAAGATCTGCAGGATCAGCGGGGTCGAGCGAATGAACTCGACGAACTCGCGCACCACGAATGTCAGCACCCGGGAAGGTGTGCGTTGCGCCAGCGCCAGCGCCATGCCCAACACGATCGCAATGGCATAACCGGCCGCCGCTGCAATCAACGTGTTCCCGGTTGCCTCGACCAGGCGCGGGAGGATTTCCCAGGTAAAGTTCCATTTCCATTCCAACATGGATCAGGCCCTCCCAAGCTTGCGCGCCATAAAGCGCTCAAGCCAACGCATGAATGGAGTGACGAGGAAACGCGCCAGGATGTAGTAGATAATCAGAGCCGCCCCAAAGACCTGAGCAGACAGGAAGGTCGAGGCGTTGATCTGTCGGGATTCAAACATCAGATCGGCAACTGAAATCAATGACACGAGCGCCGTGCCCTTGAGCAGTTCAATCATCAGGTTCCCCCAGGGTGGCAGCATATTGACCAATGCCTGGGGCAGTATTATCCGGCGCATACGCTGTGCGGGGCTCATGTTGATGGCCAAGGCGGCCTCCCACTGCCCTTTCGGGACGGAAAGGATACCACCGCGCACGAGTTCGGCACCGTAGGCCCCAATATTCATGCCAACCGCCAGATAACCAGCTGTGAATTTATCGATCGTGATGCCAAAGAGGGGCAGCACAAAGAAAATCCAGTAGAGCTGAACCACCAGAGACGTGCCGCGAAAAACCTCGATGTAGGTTATCGCCGTGCTTCGCAGCACAAAATTTGACGAGAGCTTCATCAAGCCCATGGTAAGTGAAACAGCAATACCCAGAGCTGCGGCGCAGAAGAACTGGATGACGGTAACACCGGTCCCCGACAGCAGGCGTGGCCAGTACTGGATAATGAATTCTGTCAGACTCATCAGTTCCCCCCCCCACAAAAGAAAAGACGCAAAAGCGGCGGGTCAATTGCCCCGCTGCTTCATAAGATCAACGATTGCCACAGACCCATTCCGCGGTCTTATCGCCGGGAAGGTTGCCATTGGTGTAGCCGTAAGGCGCAACAGCCTTCATCATCTCGTCCGAGCCGATGTAGGTTGCGATTGCCGCGTTGAAGTTCGCCATGAAGTCAGCATCTGCTTCACGGAAGCCGATACCTACCCAATTCTGTGTCCATTCCGGCAATGCACCGGGATCAGTCACGTCCACCGCTTCATCGGATTCAGCCAGGTGATTGGCCTCGAAATAGGTCATGCCACCGGCATCGGCACGACCGGCTTTGACCGCTGCCAGGATCTCGGAAGGGCCAGGAACCTGCATGATCATCGCGTCGGTCAGGCCCTCTTTCTTAGCCGCCTCGACGGTGTTGTAGCCCGCGCCGGTTGCCAGGATCGCGTTAGAAGCAAGCATGTCCTGATAGTCCTGGATACCCTTCGGGTTGCCTGCGGGAACGATGAACGCATCGCCTGCCTGAGCGATCGGCTCGGAGAATTCTATGTTCTTGCAGCGGCTGTTGAGGATATAAAGACCGCCTGTAATCAGGTCATAACGGTTGGCCTGTAAGCCCGGGATCAGCCCGCCCCAGTCGGTCACCGTCGTCTCAATGTTGTCATGGCCCATCGACGCCAAGATACCAAGGGCAATTTCATTGACGAAGCCTTTGGCTTCCCCATTCTCGTCCGGGTATCCCCAGATCGGTATGTTCGCAAATCCAATCCGGATCGGTTCGCCGGCAGCGATCCGGTCCTCGATCGGACCAGCAAAGACCACGGCGGAATTCGCCAGAAGCGCAATACCAGCCGCAGCAAGATATTTGGTAAACTTGATCATTTCATTCTCCTCCACATTTTCTGAAAGCGCGTTTGACGCGGAGCCGAACTTGAAAGCGTCGAACATCCACTCACTGACGCGTAGCCACACACTGGCAGATCATCCCCTGCGGCTTCTCCCTCCCGGCTGCGTATGAACAGTTGAGATATTCTTGAACCTGATCTCAAGTCCTACGACAGCACAGGCTTGCCGAGTAACATTCTTTCAATTGCCGGCATTCGGCAATTGAAATAATATATACCTGAGTTGAGGTTTCCTCAACTCGCAACGCTAGCTGCTCAACTGGCTCACTGTACCATGCAAGTCCCGGCCAGGTCCTGATGGCTAACAATTTAACGATCGGCATCAAACCAAGACTGCAATGTGCAAGCAAGGAGGCCGGTGCGGAACAGTTGATTTTCGCTCTCTTTCCAGACAGCAACATCAATCGAAGAAACTCAACAAAGTACTCAAGGCAGGTTGCGGCTCTTCGCAGCTAAGATCGCCATGCTGTCGAAGAGATACCCAAGCGCACACCTACTCGGTCGCAGCGAAAGGGAGGTTTGAGTTTCACTCCTCAGACCGGCTGTCAATGACTACAATCGGAAATTCCTCTGCGATGCAACAAGTATCGTGCTGCACCTGCGAGCGAGTGCTGCGCCAGCAAACACCCGGAACAGCAACGCCCACTTCGTCCCGCGTCTGACGAGTTCATGCGGCGAGCAGCAAAAGTCGATCCATACCAAACTGGCCCTTGGCGCAGATCGCGGCGAAGGTGTCAGGAGAGCCCCAAAGGCGACTTTCACAGCGATGACCACGTCTCACAAACGGTCAATCTACCTGCCGGATTCGGTGAATAATGCCCAATCTGGATCGTGTTGCATGAATAGATCTGAGGCCACATTTGCCCCTTTCCCCGGTTCGCTATGCGACACGCTCATAGGCCGCGCGACCGAGGTGGGTCATGCGGTTCAGGGCTTTGACGGCGATCTTGGTTTCGGTCGTCTGGATCTCCATTTTCCGGCCCCGCAGGGCGGGTCCGATCACCTGCTTGTAGCGCCCGATCTGGGCCTCACCGAGTGACCTCTGGCCATAACTGGTCGCCTTTTGCCAGGCCATACGACCGTTCTTGGCGATCATCTCGATATGGGCGTTGCGGCTTAGGCAATCACCAGCGACAGCGTTTTTTGGCGGCGGTATGATCAACTCGACCTGCGGGCCGAAGGCCTCCCGGATCGTTGCCGCGGTTGGAGAGCCGTCATAGGCACCGTCACCGATGAACAGGCGAACCGGACCGGCCACATCGGCCAGGAGATCGGTCAGAGCGCCGGGGTCACCGACTTGTTCAGTCGTCAGGCAGGACGCCACAAGCTCGCCGCTCTCCGGGTCGAGGCCGATATGCAGTTTGCGCCAGGTTTTTCGGGTCTTCGACAACCCATACTTCTTTTGCATCCAGTCGCGACCGCCTTGGACACGCAGCCCTGTGCTGTCCACAATCAGCGTTATCGGGTCGCTTGTCGGTCGCAGGCTCGACGTGAATTTCAACGATTGCCCCCGGCGACAAAGCGTCGAGAAATCCGGCACGGAGACGTCAACCCGCATCAGCCGCAGCAAGCTGCGCACGAAACCCTGCGTCTGCCGAAGCGCGAGCCCGAACACCACACGCAGAGCCAGGCAGGTTTCAATCGCCAAGTCTGAATAGCGCTGCTGGCCACCGCGCTTTCCAGCGCGGCGCGCGCTCCACCCGAATACCGCATCCTCGCTGAACCAGACCGTCACGTCACCACGTTGGCGCAGAGCCTCGTTGTAATCTGTCCAGTTCGTGACCCGGTACTTTGCTTTCGCAAACTTATCCCGCCGTGACGCGTTGTGTTTGAACGGCATCCAACAATCCTGTCATCAAACCAACCGACCAGCTACGACTTGGAAGCGATCTGTGCAACACGGCCCCGAAATGGCCATCTTCAAATACGTCAACGGCTTCTACAATCCACGCCGACGGCATTCAGCCTTGGGCTGGAAAAGCCCCTTGGCCTTCGAAAGAAAGGTCGCTTAAGTGAGCAAAAGGAGCGGCATCAAACCGTGACAGGTCCAAACCGAAAGCGTTTTGGGTATATCGCATGACAACTGTGTTCTGTAAGATTTACCAGATAACTCATAATCGAAGCCGACCTTCGAGACGCTAGCTGGGTGAACGCAGACGTTGTTCATTCTCCCAATTGGAGACTAGAATGAATACCACAGTCTTGTCGCTGCGCTCGCTCTTCTTCTCCGTAGGCATGATCCATCTCTCTACAGCTGCTCTGGGTACACTTGTTTCCCTACGAATTGCGGAATCGGGCAGAAGCCAAGAGGCGGCTTCATTTATTGCTGCAAGCTATTCGCTGGGGTTCTTGCTGGGGTGCTTCTTTATCTTCCAACCGCTTGCACGCATTGGCCATATCAGGGCATTTGCCGCGTCGGCTGCGTTGTGCAGCCTTTGTGCTTTGCTATTGTCTTGGGCGGACAACACGACGATCTTGACGCTCGCCCGTTTTGCTACGGGACTTGCAACCGCTGCCCTTTATTCCATCGGTGACGCATGGATTAACGACACGGCTCCTCCGAACGCGAGAGGTCGAGTACTATCAATTTACTATATTGTACTGGGTATTACCTCGGTTGCGAGCCAGGCTTTCATCATTCTGTTTTCAGGTGATCTTTCCGAAGCGTTTGTTGCGATGTCCGCCTTATACTCTGTCGCCATAATTGTTCTCGCACCGACAAGAACGTCGCCCCCCGAAGTTCCCGAGCAAGCCAACCTAAGGCTGAGGGCGTCTTTCAAGGACTCTCCGACAGCGTTCATCGGAGTGTTTGTGAATGGTTTTGTGCTGGCCCTTCTATTGAATGTTTTGCCATATCAAGCATCGGTTGGTGGACTGGATGCGAACTTGATCGCATTTGTTGTGGCCGCTTTTTACCTGGGGCGGATCGTGTTCCAGTTTCCGATTGGGAAAGCTTCTGACCAGATGGACAGGCGGTATATCATTGCGGCTATGTCGTTGTGCGCAGCAGTTACAATCATGGTGCTTTCGATTGCGTCCCAGGGCGATGGGTTCACAGTGGCTGGGGATGACGGGCCCATTTTGCAGTGGGTCATGATCATTGGGTCCATTGTTCTCGGCGGTTTGATCATGCCGCTTTATTCGGTGCTCATCGCCCATGCGATGGACCGCACGGTCCCGGTCTATGTCGGAGCAACTGCTGTTACGATGTTGTTCGTCTTTACCGTTGGCAGCGTGGTTGGGCCAATTGCGGGTGGTATTGGGTCGGTAATCGGCAACGACAGGGCCATCCTATGGATGTGTTGGGGCCTCATGCTGCTGTCAGGTGTGGTTGCGATCTTGCGAACCAGGGTGAGGGATAGCGTTCCCCAGGCAGAGGCAGCCACAGGCGTCGCGGCGTCTCCAACATCTGTTTCAATCTCACCTGACGAGAAGCGGCCTGACCGAGCCGTTTTGAAAGCCGTGCTTGAACAAGAAAAACGAACGTAAACAGGCTGATCCGGCCGAGTGAATTGGCCCTTTTATCCGAAGCGGTACAAAGGCAAACATTGTCAGGGGCCATCGTCGGCGAATGACAGTTGCCAGCATTGAGATGGCAGATTGAAAAGCTCTTGGGCCACAGACCTAAGGCAAAACTAGGAGATCTGTTGCGAAGTTTCTGACTGAACCAAAAGTCTACACCAAGGCCGCAGCGGTGATGTCACGTTAACTTGCCGTTTGGTTGTTCATGTCCGTAATTGGACGTAGGTGACATCGATGAAGTCATCGCTAATCAGCTACAAGCGCCACCGGTTTCCTCCTCAGATCATCGCGCACGCGGTGTGGCTGTACCTTCGCTTCAATCTGAGCCTGCGGGAAGTTGAAGAGATGATGTTGCAGCGCGGGATCGATGCGTCTTACGAAACTGTCCGGCGTTGGGTCATCAAATTCGGACCGACGATAGCTCAAAACTTGCGGCGGAGACAGGGTCGTCCAGGTGGTGTCTGGCATCTGGATGAAGTTGCCGTGAGAATTTCAGGTCGCAAGTACTGGCTTTGGCGGGCGGTTGATCAGCATGGCGTCGTGCTGGACGAAATACTCCAACCCAGGCGGGACAAACGGGCTGCAAAACAGCTGTTGCGCCGCCTGATCAAGCGTCTTGGTTTCATTCCCAAGCGGATCATCACGGACAAACTACGCTCATATAGGGGTCGATTCAGGCTGAGTGCAGAATAGGGCGTTTAGCAATTCCTTGAATTTGTCGGACACAGACCCTTCGCCGCGCGACGCCTGACCAGGAAAGAAGCGCAACAGATAAGTCATCTGCGCCAACAGGGCCACCGGAGGCGTCGGCTTTCCTAAGCACATTGATTTTGATGTGGCTTTCACGGTTGGTCAGCCCTGTATACGACATATGAATAGCCTGCGTTAACAAGCTGCACCGCATTACGTTCTTCAAGTGCGGACTGCGCCATCCGCGTTAGAACAGACTGCCCGAGGTCCGCCTCACCAGCGCTAAACGCGACGAAAGCAAGCGCATTATAGATTAAGTACCGGTATTCGCCGTCCGTTTCACCGGTTGCAGCGATCTTGCGTGCGCGTTGCAGGGCCCACGAATTGTACTGCGCGGATTGTTCATTGAACGAAGCGCGTCTCGCAAATTGCCCAGCCACATAGGCATAATCATGTGGATGGAGAGTTTCTTCTGCATGATCCATCAAAGCGGATAGAACGTGGATCGGGAAATTTTTAGTATCCAAATACAACCAAGCAGCGCCGGGTTCATCAATGCCAGAAAGCATGCGCTTTGCCTTATCAATATCCCCGACATATGCGCTGACAGACGCGATTTCCCGGCGCGCTTCGCGGGCGAGACCGGAGCGCTCCCACGGCATTGAACCGCTGACCAGCCCATAAGCAATGATTTTCGACGGTTCACTTGGGAAGAGGCTTTCAGCAATGCCAAGACGGTAGGTCACTTCGTCGATTGTCGCTCCGGTGAAGTAGAGAGCCCGCGCTGCGTGGATATGGGCAAAAACTTCAAAAGGCGTATTTGTCTTGTCAGCAAGCTTCTCCATTCTGTCGGCAAGGCTTTGAGCAAATACCAGATGTCCAAGTTCGGCGCTACGCAGAGTTACCCGCGCCATAAGGTCAAAATCCGGCCATGGTTTGCGTTCCGCGTGAAGATCAAAAGCTGCTGCCAAGTAGGAACGAGCTTTTTCGTCATCACGTTCGGCCTCGGCTGCGATCAAAAGCAGACGTGGATAGGACGCGTGTGAAGGCGAAACTAACTTCAGAACGGTTTCCGCGCCAACAACTTCAAAAACCTCATGCGAGAAATTCGGAAAGCGGGCACGCCCTTTGGCAAGGCGCAGAACCTCCTCGACACCTCCTCGATCTTCGAGGCGTGCTTTCAATTCAGCGGCGTACGCAATTTGCCAAGCCTGAGCTTTAGGAGAACCCGCCTCAAACCATGACACAATGCGCGATGCCATGGCTGCCACAAGTTGTGCGTTTTTCTGAGAAAGGGGGATATCGGGTCGGATAGGGCGAACACCGTAGGGGTCGTCTCCCAATAGAACAAGGCTCGCCAACCAAAGATCACTTGCATTCGCATGAGGCGCCTGCACAAGGGCAGCATCGAGGTCGAGCCCACTTTGCAAGGCTGCCACTAACCTATGCGTTGAAACAGACTTTGATGCGATTTCAGTTGCCGCCTGGGGTGTCTCACCCCGATCAAGAGCAAGCTGCATAAACAACTGCTGCGCGTCATCGATGCGCCCAACTACTGAAAGCTGGTTGAGCGGTCGAGTGTCTATTGGCTCTGGGTAGTTTTCATTTAGCAGATGAACGCCGGCATCCAGCAAGCAGTCGGCGGAGATAGCGGCGGAACAGGTTCTGAGCACGCTCGCGCTTGATGACCTGTCGTGCAAAAAAGGAACCGCAACCACTACAACTACAAGAAGCACGATTGCCAGAAATGTTTTTGTAGCACCGTTACGCATTTTGCCTCGCCTTAGGTGAAATGCCTGGATGTCTATACATCGAAAATATGGGAATTAGTGTGGCATCAACGAAAAAGTCCGAGTGGCTTGAAAGTGGCAGGCTGAGGGCAGGATTGGGCTCTTTGCCCGAGTTCACCACCCGACGCACGAGTGGAGGGGTGTTGTTGCTGTATGCGTTCACAGGCTTTCCGCTTTCATTTTCCGCCACCTGTATTCCCCAGTAAGGATAATGTGTGCCCATCCGAGGGGTGAGATATGCGCGAGAAGGTATTCTGGCGTGTCCAATCCGGCCCTTTTCCTTTGCGCGACGGCGAAGCCAAGTTGCTTGGTATTCCAGTAGATGATGATGGCTGTGAGTAGGTTTAGACCGGCGATGCGGAAGTGTTGGCCTTCGGTCGTGCGATCCCTGATTTCCCCTTGCCTACCAATCCGCAGAGCGTTCTTTAGGGCGTGATGAGCCTCACCCTTATTGAGACCGATTTGAGCGCGGCGCTGCATGTCGGTATCGAGGAGCCATTCGATGATAAACAACGTGCGCT
>NZ_JBQFYW010000033.1:0-25147 GCF_056541825.1 Ruegeria sp. AF8
ATGCTAATCTCTCCCATAGACGCCTCCATTCAGGTTGTTTGCAAACCCACAATGGCACATCGAGGCCAGCGGGGGCGTCTACACCTTCAGATCCCACAGTGAAACCGCCCCGCAAATTTCATTTTCACCCGTACTGATGGTACAATTTTCCATGGTTCAGTATCGGGGGTCCAGGACGTGGTGTTTCGCAGACCTTTCATATTCAACGAAGCCGACAGTCTGACGTTTCGGCAGACGCCAGTGTCGGAATACCGTATCCCCTACACTTTCGTGGAAGCGCTGAACGAAGGGACGCTGTTCGAGCGCTCGTCCCGGATCTTCGAAGAGGCGGCCCGAAGCGGGCGCCTCTTCGATGTGGTTGTCGGTAAAGACAAACAGATTATCTGCACCGGAATGCTCCAGGACACGCTGACCGGTGCCGATGGTCAGCATCGTGAGGAGGAACTTGGCGGCCTCATGGTCCATCCTGCGGCACGTGGGATCGGGGTCGTCGGCCTGATGATCAAGCTCATGCTCGTCCATCGCCATGCTGTTCTGCGAGACCGCAGCACCGTGGAGGACTACATCGCCCACGTCGTCGACGGCAACCGCGGACCGATCCATGCGTTACTTGCCGCTGGGTTTGAGGACATGGGCGCAATGAAACTGCATCCCGGAGAATTCGACGGTCATATTGAGCATATGATGGCACCGGGAGAAGATTATGTTCCGATGCACACCTACCGGTTCGACCGTAACGCCCTCGACGGGCTTATCTGTTAGCTCCACGGCTTCTGGCACGGGTCACGAGAACTCATCCGTGTCGGATCGAACGTGCGCCTGAAGGTAGATTTTTCGGATATGGTCGCTCCTGAGTTTCTGAACGAGGAGTACGAACGCATTTCATCCAAGTGAGCTGGGAAGCGACGCTGACCGGCTCCGGTTGCTGGCATTGAGTGCGGTCGGCCAGTTCCGGGTGCGATAAACTGGGAGTATTGGCGCCGCGGAGCTATGGTACCTATTACCTTCAACAGGACAGGTTACAGCGCATGCCGTTGTATGGGCGATCGTTAATTACTCAAGTCTTTCAAGTGAGGGGGAAAGGGTATTTTTGGCACTTTAAAAGTAACCGGATCATCAATCGCCAAGGTGAAACAGCGCGCTGTTAAAGCAGTGAACCAGGTTTTGGCTGTCCTCGTGCTGTGTGCGGAGTTAGTTTACCCTACCGTTTGCGGGGCGCAGGACAGCCGGGATCGCGCGCTGACGGGCGGTTGGGACGAAGTTCCGCCTTATTCCTACCAGACCAACAGCCGGGGCATCACCCGATGGGAAGGGTTTGATGTTGAACTTGTACGCGAGATATCCAGACGTGCGGGCTATTTCGTGATCGCCGAGCGAGAATTCTGGCCTGACATTATAGAAGGTTTGAAATCCGGCAGTATTGACGTGGCCGCCCATGCGACAAAGATCGCTGGGCGGGAGGAGTTTGCCTACTTTTCGGTTCCTTACCGATCCGAGACGACCGTTCTGACCCTGCGGCGGAATCGTAACCTCCTGAGGGGTGTCAGCGATATTCCCGCATTGATCGAAAGGTTTCGCGATACAAGGTTTAGATTGGGCATGCGGCCCGGCGCAGTCGTCCAAAGCCCCGAATTTCAGGCCTTCACAGCAAACCCAGGCTACGCAGGCGCCATCACGCGAATGGGCACACAGGACCTCCTGAATGCTGTGCTGGACGGAGACATTGACGGGTTTCTGAGTGACCGGGTTTTGGCGGCTCACTATATCGAGACTTTTGATACAGGTGCATTGCTGTACGAATACCCGTTGATGGCCCGTGGAGACCTGCATCTGATGTTCAGCAAGGCCAGTGTCACTCCGGAAGTTGTTGATCAATTCAACGAGGCGATAGAAGAAATCCATAGGGACGGCACCTTTCAGCGTTTGAACAGCAAATATTCTCTTCCCGTTCTGGTGCGGCTGTCCATTGACAGCACATGGTTTAAGGCAGTGGATATCATCGGTACGATCGCCTTCGCGATCTCAGGCTTGCTGTTGGCGTTTCGATACAATTTCGACGTGTTTGGTGCGTTGGTACTGGCTTCCCTACCAGCGGTCGGAGGTGGTGTTTTGCGCGACGTCTTGTCCAATCGCGGAGAACTTGCGGTATTGTCGTCCCCAATCTACGCGATATTGATCCTGGTGCTCGTGGTCGGCGGTTTCTTTGTGCTGAGGGCTGGTCGAGGTTTGCGGGACCGTTTGTTTGGACGGCTGAGCGAAGGGCAGATCCGAAATCGCGGCAGGATTGTTGGTCATATCGTTCAATTTTGCGACGCTATAGGACTTGCTGCTTTTACCGTCACCGGGGTCGTTGTGGCGCTCCTTACCCAATCGGCGCCATTGTGGCTTTGGGGCCCGGCATTTGCCGCAATCACCGCCGCCGGAGGTGGTATTTTGCGGGACATTGCCCGGTCGGATCCGGAAATTCCATTCCTGAAAGGTGAACTCTATCCGGAGATTGCTGTTTTCTGGGGGTTTGTGCTGTCGATCTTTTTGATGTGGCAGGCTCAGTTTTTGAATGCGGGCGATCTTCGTTTTGGTATCGTATTCACATTTGTCGGTGCCCTGTTGACCCGCTTGCTTGCCATCTGGATGGATATCAAGAGCCCAAGGTTTTCCATTTGAATTGCCGCTGGAAACTGCGTCGACGAGCATAGTCACTGAAACTTCAGAAGGCTTTGTCGTAAACTTTCGGCATCTCTGTCTGAGACGAGATCCTCGTGTTAGTGGCGTCCCGTATTTTGACAGGAGCCAACCGTGACGATCTCATTTAAGGGTGCACACTTTCCGAAAGATGTGATCTTGCACGCACTGTTCCTTTATCTGCGCTATTCAGTGTCGTACCGTGATCTGGAAGAAATCCTGGCTGAGCGAGGCGTATCCGTCGATCATGCAATCTTAAACCGCTGGATCGTTAGGTATTCACCGCTGGTCGCTGATCAAGCACGTCGTCGGAAACGTAGCTGCGATCGATCCTGGCGAATGGATGAGACATATGTTCGGGTCAAAGGGGAATGGGTCTACCTGTACCGTGCGGTCGATAAACACGGCAAGACACTTGATTTCATGCTGTCAAAACGCCGGAACAAGGCAGCCGCGACCAAATTCTTTGCCAGAGCGCTAGAAGTGAACGGATTACCCCGCACGATCGTTATCGAAAAAAGCGGAGCGAACACAGCAGGCATCAAGGCATTCAACAAAATGCTCAAAGGTTTTGGCTGCCCAATCCCGATTAAGATGGTCAGGCGGAAATTCCTAAACAACGTGATTGAGCAGGACCACCGCTTCATCAAACGCCGGATACGACCAATGCTCGGTTTCAAATCGTTCACCTCTGCATCCGCAACACTGGATGGCATCGAAATCGCACAGATGATCCGCAAGTGTCAGTTTGGAGTCGGAATCTGCCCATTCAAACAGTTTGCGAAGCTAGCTGCCTAAACACAGCAATTTCCACCCGTCTTCATACATCGGAGAAGTTTGCAACAAAGCCCGGTGGAGAGTTGATAGCGGTCGGGTCGGAAGACGGTGTTGATCTGGTCGTGAGCGGCAAGGAACCTTTGCGCTTGCTTTGGCGACTTGAAGCGTCCCATGAGCTTTTCACGCTTTCGAGTGGGTCTGTGTGATCCTTCGATCCGATTGTTCAACCCTTTGTGTGCTCGGTGAACCGCACCCGGCGCAAACTCGCGGATTGGCTTGAAATAGCTTCGCAACTTATCCGTGATCACTACACGGGGTTCGCCGAATTGCGAAATCAACCGCTTCAGGAAGCGCCGGGCTGCCTTGGCACTCCGCCGTGGTTGGACGAGGATATCAAGAGTATCTCCGTTCGTATCCACGGCCCGCCAGAGCCAGCATTTCCGACCGTTGATCGGTGTGACCACTTCGTCCAAATGCATTTGTCGGCCGCGGCTGGCCGGTCTTGCCTGATGCAATTCGCGAAATGGCCGCCAAAGCGTTTGACCCATTGCCGGATCGATTCCCGGCTGACCGTCACACCGCGTTCCGCGAGCGGATCTTCAACGTCAGCGGTGCTGAGCGCAAAGCGATGGTAGACCCAGACGGCATAGGCGATTACCTCGCGCGGAAAACGAAAACCCTTCAGGCGCGGCATTTTGGGCGGTATCTTCATGCGTGAGCGGTAACCAGTTCAGTGCGCGCAAACAAGTTGGCAATGCCACGAAAGGCAATCCCGTCGTTTCAAACAATCCGGTTGCGTTGCAGCATCGGACTTACGTTGAAGGCCGCCTTGTAGACCCTCGAAAAATGGCCGGGGCTGTCAAAACCGCAGGCCAATGCCACTTCCGTGATCGAAGCCTCGGTCTGGATCAACAGGTTGCGGGCGCGTTCCAGCCGCATCTCCATTGAATATTTCTTGGGCGAGGTGTTGAGGTATTTGCCGAACAGCCGCTCCAGCTGTCGGGTAGAGATACCGATATCCTCCGCAATCTGCGCAGGTGAGACGGGATCGCTGATGTGGTCGTGCATGATCTGGATGGCGCGGGCCAGATGCGAGTTTCGCATGCCGTTGCGCGATTGCAGCGACACCTTCTGCTCGGCGGTGGCATTGCGTACCGCGTTATAGACCATCTGATCCGCCACCGCGACCGCCAGGTCATAGCCATGCGCCCGCTCGATCAGATGCAGCATCAGATCCGCGGTGGCGGTGCCGCCGGAGGCGGTCATGTACTTTTCATCGGCCACAAACACGCTGCGCACTAGGTTCACTTCCGGAAAAGCTTCCATGAAACTGTCGTGGTATTCCCAATGGATCGCCGCCTGCATCCCGGTCAGGAACCCCGCCTCGGCCAGCACCCAGGCGCCGGAGCATAGCGCGCCGACGGGGGTGCCGCGCGCCTTTTCCCGACGAAGCGCCGCCAGCAGCGGCCTGGTCACATGCTTGCGCATATGGATGCCCGACAGGGCAAACAGCTGGTCGCATCGTGGGATCGCGTCGAAACCATAGTGCACCAGCGTCACCGAGCCGTTTGAGCAGACCGCGGTCTCGCCGGTCTCTGATCCGAAGGACCAGTCATAGAGATCCTTGCCGCTGACCAGATTGGCGATGCGCAGAGGCTCCACCGCGCAGGAGAAGGCGAGATGCGAGAATTCCTCGATCAGAAGGAACGCAATATGCTGTGTCTTGGTCATGGTTGGCCTCAGAAAAGACTGCGCGAAGGGGAGCCCCGCGCAGTCCAATGAGTCGGGTCTATCCCCTATTACTTGGCTGCAGCGCGGGCAGCGTCCAGCCAGCTGTCATAGTTGGCGCGGTTTTCTTCGATCCAAGCCGCGACGTGGCGGTCGATGTCGTCCGAGCTGTCCTCGCCGTCTGCAACCATCTTGTTCTGGATGGAGACGTCGTTGATGCTGATCTGGGCCACTTCAAACAGCTTTGCAGCCGCCGGGTTGGCGGCCAGGAACTCGTCAGTGGCGACAATACGGATGCTGTCGACCGCAAAGCCCAGGTCCTTACCGTTGAAGGTAGTCTCAGCTGTGGCACCATCGGGCAGCGAGGAATAGGGGACCGCCAGGAACTCCACGTCTTCACCCGGCACAAGCGCACCGGAGACCCAATAGGGGGTCCAGGTGTAATAGAGAACGTTTTCGCCGCCTGCGTTACGGGCGATGGTGTCGGCGATGATCGCGTTATACTCACCCTGATTGTGGTTCACGGTGTCGCGCAGACCGAATTCGGTCAACTGATGCTCGATCACGCGTTCGCAGCCCCAGCCGGGCACGCAGCCGGCCAGATCGGCCTTGCCGTCGCCGTCAGCATCAAACATCGCCGCCTTGGCCGGATCCTTCAGGTCGCCCAGGTTCTGCACACCGGCGTCATAAGCCGCCTTATTCACTAGATAGCCCTGCAGGGCGCCATCAATCAGGTGGCCGACTTTCTCCAGCACGTCGTCGCCGCCGGATTCCTGGAAGAAGTTGTCATGCAGCTTGTTCCAGGAAGCGGTGGTGAAATCCGCGTCGCCGGTGCCCAGGGCCAGGTGCATGGTCTGAGCCAGCACTTCTTCCGGCTCTGCTACGTCATAGCCAAGATCCTCGAGCGCCTGGAACACGATGCGGGCCTGGAAGAATTCTTCGACGGTCGGCTGGATCACCGGGCGCACGGTGACGCCTTCCCCGGGGTTGTCTGCAGCAAACGCAGTGCAGGCCAGCGTGGTCGAGGCTGCCAGCGCAGCCAGTGCGGTTTTTCTGAACATGTATGAGTCCTCCCTTGGGTGTTCAGATGAAAGAGAAAGTCAGTTTTTGCCGGCCAGGCGCAGCACTGCGCCGACAGGCCCCCCCTGCCACCAGTGCCGGTGGCCGCGTTCACGGCCCGACTGGCCCATGCCCTGGGTGATGCGGTCTAGCACGATGGCCAGTATCACGATGCCGAGGCCGCCAACTAGCGCCTTGCCTGCATCAAGCCGGCCCATGGCGCGCAGCACTTCGTTGCCAAGCCCCTTGACCGAGATCATCGAGGCGATCACCACCATCGAGAGCGACAGCATGATGGTCTGGTTGACCCCGGCCAGGATGGTGGGCGTGGCCAGCGGCAGCTCAACCTTGAACAGGATCTGGCGCGGGCTGGCGCCAAACGCGCGCGCGGCCTCTACCACCGAGGGGTTCACCCCGCGGATGCCCAGGCTGGTAAGGCGGATCAGCGGCGGCAGCGCAAAGATCACGGTTACGATCACGCCGGAGACATTGCCGATGCCGATCAGCATCACCACGGGAACCAAGTATACAAAGGCCGGGATCGTCTGCATGGTGTCCAGCACCGGGCGGATCACGGTCTCGAACCGGTCATTCTTGCCAGCCAGCACTCCCAGAGGCAGACCGAAAATAAAACTCATGATCACAGCGGAAACCACAATAGCGAGGGTTGTCATCGCCAGCCCCCAGGCATTCGGCGACAGGAAGCCAAGCGCAACCATGCTGATGCCGACCAAGATCGCCACCCGGCGGCCGGCGGCCTGCCAGGCAATCAGGACCAGGATCACCAGCATCACCAGCGGCGGCACCGCATTGAGCGCGGTGTCGATGCCGACGATCATCTCGTTGAAGAATTTCTTCACCGGCTGGATAAGCGCGCGGTTGGTAATCGCCCATTGCTTCACGCCATCAGCGGCATCGGCCAGCCCCAGATCGACCGAAGAAAACGGGTCGAGGATGCTAAATTCTTTGTCTGCCATGGTCCCCGCTCCTTAGTGCTTCAGGCTGGCTGCGTCTTCAACATCTCCCTGGATGCCGCGCAGCAAGGCGTTTTTGGTGACGATGCCGATGGCTTTTCCGTCGGCCTTGACCACCACCGGGTGCTGGGTAGCGATGGAGAGGTTCACGAGATCGTCCAGCGAGTGGTCGGGGTGTGCCTCGGGCCAGCTGTCGGTATTGGCCGGGCCGTTCATCTGCTCGAACTGCTCGACTGGGGTCATGATCTTGGCGGCGGAAATCAGCTCCAGCTTGGAGATGCCGGCGACGAAATCCGCGACATAGTCGTCCACAGGATTGGTAACGATGTCTTCCGGCGTCCCAACCTGCACCAGCGCCCCGTCCTTCATGATGGCGATGCGGTCCCCGATCCGGATCGCCTCGTCCAGGTCGTGGGTGATGAACAAGGTGGTCTTCTTCATCTCAGCCGACAGCGACATGAACTTGTCCTGCAGCTGGCGGCGGATCAGCGGGTCGAGCGCCGAGAAGGGTTCATCCATCAGGAGGATCGAGGGATCGGCTGCAATTGCGCGCGCCAGGCCGACCCGCTGCTGCATCCCACCCGACAGCTCATCGGGGTATTTCTGATCCCATCCGTTGAGGTCCACCGCGTCGATGGCGCGCATCGCGTTTTCGCGGCGCTCCCGCGGATCGTGGCCGCGCACCTCCTGGCTGAAAAAGACGTTCTCCAGCACGGTGCGGTGCGGCATCAGCGCCATGTTCTGGAACACCATGCCGATCTTCTCAGCGCGCACCTCGCGCAGATCCTTGGCGGACAGCTGATTCACGTCCTGGCCTTCAATGAACAGCTGGCCTGAGGTCGGTTCGATCAGCCGGTTCACATGGCGAATCAAGGTCGATTTGCCGGATCCGGACAGCCCCATGATACAGAAAATCTCGCCGCGGCCGACGGTGAAAGTCGCATCCTGTACCCCGACGACACAGTCAAAACGATCGCGCACTTCCAGCTTGCCAAGCCCCTGTTCCTTAACGGCTTTCATCGCCTCATCTGCGCGGCGGCCAAAAATCTTCCACAGATTGCGGCAGTCGATCACGGCCTCTTCCGAATGTGTCGTCACCGGCTTCTCCCCTCTGAAAACATTTCATGCATACTGCATATTTTTTCTCTGTACACAAATTGTATTTTGCCATAACACAAAATGAGCAATGTGGTTGCCGAAGCTGAACAGCCGGTCCATCCTGTCCGGACAGGTTCAAATGCAACGATGGAGACTGGAATGAAGGACGCGTCCAAACGCAGAAAGGCAGAGCTTTATGGCCACCTGAAAACGGCCATCATGACGCTTGCCTTGCGACCGGGCGCCGATCTTGACGAATCGAAGCTGTCAGAAGAGTTCGAGTTGTCGCGCACGCCGTTGCGCGAAGTGCTGCGGCAATTAGCGGGCGAGGGCTATGTCGATCTGCGGGAAAACCGTGGGGCGCGGGTCAGCGAGATGTCGCATATGACATTGCGGGACTTCTTCCTGGCAGCACCGATGATGTATGGCGCGGTACTGCAGCTGGCGGCCAAGAGTGCCACCGAGGCGCAGATTGCCGAGCTGAAAGAGGCGCAGGAGGCCTTCAAGGCAGCACTGCGCACGGGCTCAAGCGCCGACCGGGCCATGGCCAACAACCGCTTTCACGAGATCACCGGCGAGATGGCCGATAACATCTATCTCGCCCCGTCCTTTCAGCGCCTGCTGATTGATCATGCCCGCATCGGCATGACCTTCTACCGCCCCCAGGACCGCCAGATGGCGCAAAACCTAGGAGAAGCCAGCGCCCAGCACGACGCCATCATCGCCGCCATCGAGGCCGGCGACGAGACAGCGGCGGGGCAGCTGGCCATCGACCATTGGAACCTGTCGCGCGACCAGATCGAGCTGTTTGTCATGCCCACCGGGCTTGACCTGCCGCTGGGGACGGTGGCGCGTAAAACCCCTGCATGAGGACGCAGATGACCCCTATTTTCAAGTTTGAAGGGATCTACACCCCTGTGGTGACGCCCTATTACGAGGACGGCAGCGTCAATTGGGACGCGCAGGCCGAAGTGATCGAATACCTGGTAAACGCCGGCGTGCACGGGCTGATCTCCGGCGGCTCCACCGGCGAGAACTATGCCCAAACCGTCGAAGAACGCCTGGAACTGGCGCGCTTTACCCGCGAGCACAGCAAACTGCCGCTGGTCGTCGGCACCGGCGCCATGCGCACGCCAGATTCCATCGCGCTGGCCGAAGGCGCCTCCAAGCTGGGCGCCGAAAGCATCCTTTTGGCCAGCCCTGCCTATTCGGTCCCGACCGACCGCGAGAACGCGCTGAATGCGCTGGCCATCGACAAAGCCGCCGACCTGCCGGTGATGCTCTATAACTACCCGCACCGCACCGGCACAATGATGGGGGAGGAATTCCTAGACCGGGTCTGCCGCTCGCGCAATTTCTGCGGCATCAAGGAAAGCTCCGGCGATATCAACCGTGTCCACCTGCTGGCCCGCGACTATCCGCATATCCAGCTGGGCTGCGGCATGGACGACCAGGCGCTGGAGTTCTTTGCCTGGGGCGCGCCGTTCTGGGTCTGCGGCGGGTCAAACTTCCTGCCCCATGAGCATGTGGCGCTCTACAATGCCTGCGTGGTTGAAGGAAACTTTACTAAGGGCCGCCGGATCATGTCGGCAATGCTGCCGCTTATGCGGGTCCTGGAACAGGGCGGCAAGTTCATCCAGACCATCAAGCACGGCGTCACCATGAACGGCTTTGACGCAGGTTCCATGAGGGCGCCGCTGACCGGATTGAACAAGGACGACAAACGCGCGCTGGAGCAGGTTGTTCGCGTGCTGAAACAGAAAATCGCAGACATTCAGGCAGAGGGCTAAGGCATGACGCTGCTCACTCACGACGAATACAAATCCATCGCGGCCGGCCTGGATCTGCCCACCGGTGCTTTTATCGACGGCAAGTTCTGCCCTGCGGTCTCGGGCAAGACGTTTGAGACCCTGAACCCAGCCACCGGCGAAAAGCTGGCCGACATTGCGGCCTGCGGTACCGAAGACGTCAATTTTGCCGTGGAGAAGGCGCGCGAATCCTTTGATGACGGCCGCTGGTCGAAACTGCACCCGTCCGAACGCAAGGACGTGTTGATCCGCCTGTGCAAGCTGATGACCCGCAACGCCCGCGAGCTGGCGGTGATGGAAAGTCTCGACAGCGGCAAGACAATCTGCGACTGCGAAACCGTTGATGTGCCCGAAACCATCCACTGCCTGAAATGGCACGCGGAGACGATCGACAAGATCTATGATCAGGTCGCGCCCGCTTCGGACGATCACATCGCCATGGTGGTGCGTGAGCCCATCGGCGTGGTTGGCCTGGTACTGCCCTGGAACTTCCCGCTCTTGATGCTGGCCTGGAAGATCGGCCCGGCGCTGGCCGCAGGCTGCTCGCTGGTGGTGAAACCCGCCAGGGAAACCACTCTGACCGCGCTGCGCGTGGCCGAACTGGCGGCCGAGGCAGGCGTTCCGGCCGGTGTCCTGAATGTCGTACCCGGCGGCGGCGGCGACGTGGGCGAGCCGATCGGCCGCCACATGGACATCGACATGGTCTCCTTCACCGGCTCCACCGTGACCGGCAAGAAGTTCCTGACCTATTCCGCCGAGAGCAACGCCAAGGAGGTGGTGCTGGAAATGGGCGGCAAGAACCCGGCCATCGTCATGGACGACGCCGAGAACCTAGACCGCGTGGCCCAGCATCTTGTCACCGGCGCCTTCTGGAACATGGGCGAGAACTGCTCGGCTTCCTCGCGGCTGATCGTGCATAAAAACGTCAAGGCAGAACTGCTTAAACGCATCGCCCATCACGCCAAACAGTGGAACATCGGCGATCCGCTGCATCCGGAGACCCGCATGGGCGCGTTGGTCAGCGAAAGCCATTACACCAAGGTGTGCTCCTACCTCGAACAGGCCGAAAACGTGGTGATCGGCGGCAAGGCCGAGGGCGGGTTTGTCGAGGCAACCGTGGTCGAAGTGGCGGACAACAACGCGGTTCTGGCACGCGAGGAAATATTCGGCCCGGTGCTGTCAGTGATTGAGGTGTCCGGCTTTGAAGAGGCAATCCAGGTTGCCAATGACACCGAATACGGGCTCTGTGCGTCCATCTTCACTGCCAACGCAAAACGCGCCATCCGCGGCGCCCGCGCCCTGCGTGCCGGCACCGTGACGGTGAACAGCTTTGGCGAGGGCGACATCTCCACGCCCTTTGGGGGCTACAAGCAGTCGGGCTTTGGCGGCCGCGACAACTCTGTCCACGCCCACGACCAGTACACCCAGCTGAAAACCATCTGGATCGACCTGGCCGACGATGCAGACGAGGCCGTGGATTGAGCCGCTACGATGCCAAACGCCTGCCCCGGCAGACTGGTGCGGCGGGATGGAATGCCATCCTGCCGCCCCAAGCCCCTCTGCCGGTACTGAACGACGACCTGACCGCCGATGTTACCATCATCGGCGGCGGATTCGCGGGCTTGTCTGCGGCCCGCCGCCTGCATCAGTTGGACTCCTCGCTGAAAGTGGCGCTGCTGGAGGCTGGCCGCTTCGCCGAAAGCTCGGCAGGCCGCAATTCCGGCTTCATGATCGACCTGCCGCATGATCTGGCCTCCGACAACTACGCGGGATCTGCGCTGGAGGCCGACAAGGCCGCAATTGCCATGAACCGCAAAGCCATCGCCTTTGCCACCGAAGTGGCCAAGGACTGCGCCCTGATGCAGGAGACGTTTGACCCCGCGGGCAAGATCAACGCCGCCGCCACTAGGGCCGGCGACCGGCACAACCGCGATTTCGCCGCACATCTGCAGCGGCTGGGTGAGCCGCACCAGCTGCTGAGCCAGCAGGAAATGCAGGAGCGCACCGGCAGCCCGCATTACACCTCGGGCCTTTTTGCGCCGGGCACGGTGATGATCCAACCCGCCGCTTACATCCGCGCCCTGTCGGCGCATCTGGCTAAGCAGATCAGCGTGTTTGAAAACACCCCTGCCATTGGGTTCGAGAAACAGGGCAACGGCTGGGCTGTCAGCACCCCTAAGGGCCGCATCAACACCGGCAGCGTGATCCTGGCTAACAACGGCCATCTGGAAAGCTTCGGCTTCTACCGGCGCCGCCTGATGCACATCTGCCTCTACGCCTCGATGACCGAGCGGCTGACACAGGAGCAGAACAATCAGCTGGGCGGCGCATCCCGCTGGTCGGTCACGCCAGCCAACCCGATGGGTACCTCCGTGCGGCGGATTTCCGGCTCTTACGGCGACCGGATTCTGGTCCGCACCTGCTCCAGCTTCCACCCGGCCATCGAGACCAGCCAAATGCGCCTGCGCAACGCGGGCTGGGTGCATGACCGCAAGTTCAAGGAGCGCTTCCCGCAACTGGAGGGCGTCCGGATGGAACACCGCTGGGCCGGTATGCTCTGCCTCAGCCGCGACGGCTCGGCAGCCTTCGGAGAGCTGGACAAAGGCGTCTATTCCGCCTGCTGCCAGAACGGCCTCGGCATCGCTCGCGGCACCCTGCAGGGGATGGGCATTGCAGAGCTTCTGATTCAGGGAGGATCGGACATTGCCGACCACTTCCTAGCCCAGCCGATGCCACCCAAACTACCGCCGGAACCCTTTGCCGCGCTCGGGGCCAATACCTACCTGATGTGGAAGGAATGGCGGTCCGGGAAGGAATAGAGGCCGGAGGCGGCTCTGCCCCCGGCCCGCGGCCTCCCCCTGAGTATTTTACAAAGGTGAACAGAGGGCGTCTTCGAAATCCGGCGCGCTCACATTTCAGGGCAGGCTCAGCTTAGCCATCCGGCCGCCATCGACGGTATAGACCTGACCGGTGATAAACCCCGCGTCAGCTGACGCCAGAAAGGCCACCAGCGCGGCTACTTCTTCTGGCTTGCCTGTGCGGGCAACCGGGTGGATGCGCCCGATGTCGCGGCGGAAGGCGTCCGGGTCCGGCATCCCTTCGATGAAATCCAGGTTCAGTTCGGTGTCGATCCAGCCCGGCGCCACCGCGTTGCAGCGGATGCCTTCGTGCCCATGGTCCACGGCCACTGCGCGGGTGAGGCCATGCAGCCCCGCCTTGGAAGCGCAATAGGCCGCATGGCCCGGATTGCTGCCCAGCCCCTCGATAGAGCCGGTGTTGACGATGCTTCCGCGGGATTTGCGCAAATGCGGCATGGCGGCCTGGATCATTAGGAAGGGTGCGGTCAGGTTCACGCTCAGATTGCGCTGCCAATCGGCGAGGCTCATGTCCTCCACCCTCGCCTCCTGCATCATGGCGGCGTTGTTGACCAACACATCAAGGCCCCCTGCCGTGTCCACGACCTCAGCCACCGCCTGCGCGGGGCTGTCCGGGTCGGTGAAATCCGCCGGGATCGCCTCGAACTCCGCATCCGCGCCGCGCTGCGCGGTGAACACCCGCGCGCCCTCGTCGCGCAGCCGCCGCGCAATCGCCTGCCCGATGCCGCTGCGCCCGCCGGTGACCAGCGCAATCTTATTCTGAAACCGCATCATGACACCGGCTTCCCGCCGTTGACCTCCACCAGTGCGCCGCACATGTAGCGGGACGCGTCAGACGCCAGGAACAGCACCACATCGGCGATATCCTCCGGCTCGGCAATCCGGCCCAGCGGCACTGTCTTGCCCAGCTCCGCCACAGCGGTATCCGGGTCAAAGCCGCGTTTCTCGAACCCTGTGCGCAGCATCGGCGTGTTCACCTCATTCGGGCAGACCGCGTTGATGCGGATTCCCTGATGGGCGTGATCCATCCCCATGCATTGGGTCAGCGAGGCGACCGCCGCCTTGGTCATGCAGTAAAGCGCATGGTTCGGCCCCGGGTTTTTGCCGCCCCAGCAGGACGACGTGTTGACGATAGCACCGCCGCCATTGCGCGCCAGGATCGGGATCGCGGCGCGGCAGATGCGGAACGGCGCCTCCACATTCACCCCCATCGACAACGCCCAGTCGGCATCCGAGGTTTCTGTCACCGGGCCGCGGGTGATGACGCCGGCGTTATTGATGACGATGTCCAAACGCCCAAGCGCCAGATGCACGGCCTGCGGCAGCGCGTTGGCATATTCCACGTCCAGCAGATCGCCCGGCAGATGTGCTTCAGCTTCGATTGCGCCGGTGTCGCGGTCGGCAACGGCCACCCTGGCACCCGCCGCGCGCAGGCGCTGGACAATGGCAGCGCCGATGCCGCCCGCAGCCCCCGTGACCAGCGCGCATTTTCCCTGAAAGCCCATGTCAGTCTCCACTCAGAAAGAGGCCGCCGGCGCGCCGAACAGGCTCTCGTCCGGGGTGATGCCCAGGCCCGGCCCCTTCGGCACCATGATATGGCCGCCCTCGATGCGGATACCATTCTCAGTGTCGTAGTTGCCCTCGATATAGGGGGCGGCCAGCCAGACGCCTTCCAGCAGCCCCGGTTTCACCGTGGCGCCGATGTGGGTGCAGGCGGCGGCAATGATATCGCCGCCCCAGCTGTCATCGCAGGTATGCGGCAGGTTGCGGGCCTCGCAGATGTCGCGGAAGGCGCGCATCGGCTGCAGCCCGCCGATGCGGGTGACCTTCATGCCGAACCCATCGACCAGACCGGTGCCCGCGGCGGTGATCACGGTGTTCAGGCTGGTGCTGTTTTCATCCATATATAGCCCGTGAGAGATCTGCGGACGGATTTTCTGCAGATCTTCCAGCGTGTTGCAGGGCTGCTCCATGATAAAGGGGATCTCTGGGCATTCGCGGCTGACGCGCAGCGCGTCCCGCGTGGCCCAGCCGCGGTTGCCATCGACCGCCAGCCGCATGCCGGAGCCGCCGATCTTCTCCCAGACCTTGCGGATGGTCTCGATGTCCAGTTCCACCGGCCGCCCGCCAACCTTGACCTGCAGGCGGGGATAGCCCTCTGCCAGTTTCTCCGCCGCCAGCCGGGCGATATCGTCCGGTGCGCCGACGCCGGTGGCGTAATAGGACGGCACCCGGTCCGTTGCCGCACCGCCCAAGAGGGTTGAGACGCTGACGCCCAGATGCTTGCCCAACAGGTCATGCGCTGCAATGTCGATGGCGGCCTTGGCGTAGTTGTGGCCATTCAGCAGACCCTCCATCCGCCGGTGCAGTGTCACCTGTGCCACCTCGGCCCCGATCAGCCCCTCCGCCATCGCAATCAGCGCCGCGCGGGCGCCGGCGGCGTGGGATTCGGCGTAGGTCGGACCCACCGGGCAGGTCTCGCCCCAGCCCGTCTGGCCGTTGTCGGCCACCAGTTTCACCAGCGTCGTGTCCAGCGCCCAAACCTCGGCATTGGCCATGGTATAGGGGCCGTTCTTCACCGGCAGATCATGCTGATAGATATGGATTTCCGCGATTTTCATGTTCTGTGCCCTGTTGGAAAAATGGCCCGCCCGTTATCGCGGGTCGGGCCAGTCGGGGAGGAGGGATCAGTTGCTCTGGTTCAGTTCGTCCGCGGCGGGAATCTCGCGCTCGCGCCGGGCGATGTAGTCGAGCAGTGCCTCGTTTTTGGCCTCGTCCAACTTGGGCTCTTCGTACTCCGCCAGCAGCTTCTTGGCGCGCCTCAAGGCGCGTTCGGTGATCTCGACGCTGCCTTCGGCCTGCCATTGCTCGATCGAGTTGTTGTCGAACAGCTCCGGCATGAAGAACGCCTCCTGGAAGTTCTCCTGAGTGTGCGGGTGGCCCAGGTAGTGGCCGCCGGGGCCGACATCGGGAATCGCAGCAACCGCCTGGTCGAAGTCGTGCCATTTCGGGCCTTCCGCCATCCGGTAAGCCATCGCGCATTGCTCTGCATCGACGATGAACTTGGCGACCGAGCAGTGCATCCCGGCCTCGTTCCAGCCTGCCGAGTGCCAGATATAGTTGGCGCCCGCATGCATGACCGCCGACAGGGTGGTCGCGGATTCATACCCCGCCTGAGCGTCAAACGTCTTGGCGCCGCCCAGGGTGTTGGACGTCCGCCAGGGCACGTCATAGTAGCGCGCCATCTGGCCGATCATGAAGTTCATCAGGCTGATTTCCGGTGTGCCTGCCATCGGCGCACCGGATTTCATGCTGACGGTCGACAGGTAGTGGCCGTAGATTGCCGGGGTGCCCGGGTTGCAGACCTGGGTATAGGCCAGCGCCGACAGTGCCTCCGCATTCAACTGCGCAACAGAGGCTGCAACGGAGGCCGGGGTATTGGCGCCGCCCAGAACGAAGGGCGAGCAGAGTACCGGCTGACGGCGCGCACCGAAGGCGCGCATGGCGCCCAGCATGGTTTCATCCCAGACCAGCGGCGAGTTGCCGTTGCAGTTACCGGTGGTGACCGGGTTGTTCATGATAAACTCTTCGCCGAACAGGATCGCACACATGTCCATCACGTCCTCGGCGTTCTTGGGGCTGGTGGTCATGCCCATGAACGTCTTGTCGGAGAATTTCATCGACGAATAGGTGATCCGCAGATGCCGCTGGCTGATCGGGTGATCATAGGGTTCCACGATGTGATGCGCCGAGGAATGCAGGGCAGGCATCATATGCGCCAGCTTGTGGAACATCGCCAGATCTTCCAGCATCGGGTTGCGGCGCACATCTTCCAGATCGCGCAGGAACGGCGCGCCGGTCATCGGCACAAAGATCGAATGCTTGCCGCCCAGGCGCACGTTCTTTTTCGGGTCGCGCGCGTGATATGTGAAATTGCTGGGGATTGTCTTGATCAGCTCCCGCACCAGCCCGCGGTCCAGATAGACCAGCTCGCCCACGACCTTGGCGCCCGCACGTTTCCAGTCTCCCAGCGCGATGGGGTCGCGGAACTGGACACCGACGTTTTCCAGGATGCCCATCGAGGCATTGTCGATCTTTTCGACCTGGGCACCGTCCATCACCTCGCACAGCGGGATGTTGCGGGTCAGGCCTGGCAGCATGTCAAACTTGGGGGCGGTGCGCAGGGCGCGGCGGACATGTCGGCCGCCGGAACGAATGCGCAGGGCAGTGGCTTGCTCAGTCATCGCGAGGGTCTCCTTTGACGATGAATTTTACCAAATGAATCGGGTTTCACCTGCAGGATTGCGAAATCCGGATGCAGAAACCGACACTCCGCCTAGCGGAGCCGAACCTACAACTGTCTTTCCGGCTTTGTGGTTGTGTCGCAAACTTTGAACTGAGATTGACGAGCACTCAGGTTTCGCAGTCTGTTCCCGTCGAATAGTTTTCGAACAGGTTTTAACAATGATCTCTCTGAAAGGCTGCCACTTTCCCAAGGATGCAGTTCTTTATGCTGTATATTTCTATTTGCGGTACACCGTGTCGTATCGTGATCTGGAGGAGATCATGGCCGAACGCGGCGTACAGGTGGACCACGCTACTCTCAACAGGTGGGTTGTTAAGTATTCGTCGATGATCGCCGCGAGCGCGCAATCGAAGAAGCGACCAACGCTGAGTTCCTGGCGCATGGACGAAACCTATCTCCGTGTGCGCGGCAATTGGATGTATCTTTATCGAGCAGTCGACAAAGCGGGAAACACCCTTGATTTCATGCTGTCCGAGCGACGAAATCGTCCAGCAGCCACCAGGTTCTTTGCCAAAGCAATGTCGTCAAACGGGATCCCAAACAAAATCGTCATCGACAAAAGTGGCGCAAATGCAGCTGGCATTCGAGAAGTGAACAAAATCCTTAGTCGGTTTGGCTGCCCAACCAAAATCCAAACAGTCAGGTCCAAGTATTTGAACAACATGATCGAACAGGATCACCGGTTCATCAAGCGTCGCATCCGACACTTGTGCGGGTTCAAATCGTTCAGATCCGCCTCGGCTACCTTGGACGGCATCGAGGTCGCCAACATGATCCGAAAGCGGCAATTTCCCAGCACTACGACGTCTGGCTTTCGACTATTCGCCGAGATCGCAGGATAAGTATGCCCAGTAAGTCGATGGCTCTGGCCGTTCCAAAAGTTTGCTACACATCCGGTTATC
This sequence comes from Ruegeria sp. AF8, assembly GCF_056541825.1. Classification (NCBI taxonomy): domain Bacteria; kingdom Pseudomonadati; phylum Pseudomonadota; class Alphaproteobacteria; order Rhodobacterales; family Roseobacteraceae; genus Ruegeria; species Ruegeria sp. AF8. Next base: position 18,211 of record NZ_JBQFYW010000033.1, read on the forward strand.
GGCGATCGCCTGCAAGCGCGTGACCTTGCCACTCAAATAGCTGAAGCAAGAATTGCATCAAAAGCACTCAACCGCATGACATCTCTCGGTCGTGCAGAACATGAGCGCGTTTTCTGAAGTGATGGGTTTGGGGCCAATCTGCCCCAGTTCTGATCTATGCAACAGGGTCCCTCGGGCACCGGATCAGGATCGTAGATCGACCGGGTTGGATCATCGAACGGAGGTTGTGTCGCGAATTTTGACCGAGGTTGACGAAATCGCGTGCCCTGGTGCTTGTTGCTTTCAAATCAATCGCGAGCAGGTTTCAGAATGGTTTCTTTGAAAGGCTGCCACTTCCCGAAGGATGTGGTTTTGTACGCTGTGTATTTCTATTTGCGCTACACCGTTTCCTATCGCGACCTTGAGGAAATCATGGCTGAACGGGGCGTTTCCGTCGATCACGCCACGTTGAATAGATGGGTTGTAAAATATTCGCCGATGATCGCTGCGCGCGCGCAATCGAAAAAGCGTCCAACACAGAAATCTTGGAGAATGGACGAAACCTACCTCCGTGTGCGCGGTAAGTGGGTGTATCTCTATCGGGCCGTCGACAAAGCAGGGAACACCCTTGATTTTATGCTGTCTGAGCGAAGAAACGGTCCCGCAGCAACCAGGTTCTTTGCCAAAGCGCTGTCATCAAACGGAATCCCAGACAAAGTCGTCATCGATAAGAGCGGAGCCAACGCAGCCGGCATTCGAGAAGTGAACAGGATTTTGAAGCGGTTTGGTTGCCAAGCCAAGGTGCAGACAATCAGGTCCAAATTTTTGAACAACATGATCGAGCAGGATCATCGGTTCATAAAACGGCGTGTTCGACATATGTGTGGGTTCAAATCATTCGCATCCGCGTCCGCTACGCTGGATGGCATCGAAGTCGCCAACATGATCCGGAAACAGCAATTCTCCAGCGCAGCCACCTCTGGTTTTCGGGTGTTCGCTGAGATCGCAGGATAAGTGTGCCTGGTAAGACGCTTACTCTGATCGTTCTAAAAATTTGCAACACAACCGTTCCGGTGCCATCATGCACCGGCCAGGAGAGCCGCCGCTCAATTACTCAGAGTCTCGTCCATTCTCCAGGAGCGGTCGCATGGCCCTTTCCGGCGACGCGCTGCTTCTGCGATTGCCGCGGAATACCCAGTGACCCATCGGTTCAGAGTGGTGTGATCGACCGATACGCCGCGCTGGTGCATGATTTCTTCCAAATCTCGATAGGAAACACCGTATCGGACATAGAAAAACACCGCGAACAGGATCACTTCCATGGGACATTGTGCGCCTTTGAAAGAGATCATGAACTGACTTTCGACTTGATAATTCCGAAGGTCATTCACCCGTTGGTGGCGCGAGCGTCAATGGCCAAAAGTTTGCAACAAATCCAATCGAGTGTGGCCATTTCGGTTGTTCCCTCCCCTCTCGGGGTTTTTGTAAGTGTTGGTGTTACTTTAGGCGTGTGCGCCGCCGATCTTGCTGTCACGACCCGGCATGGATCGGCCCGCGCACCTTGATTTCCCAAAAGTCTTCCAGGCCGAAGATGCCGCCTTCGCGCCCGTTGCCCGATTGCTTGTAGCCGCCGAAGGGAGAGCCGTAGCTCAATGCCTGCCCGTTCACGGTGATGGTTCCCGCGCGCAGGGAGTCAGCTACGCGCTCGGCGCGGGCCAAATCACCGGTCTGCACATAGGCTGCCAGCCCGAACTCGCTGTCATTGGCGATGGCGATGGCCTCCTCTTCGGTGTCGAAGGGAATGATCACCAGGACCGGGCCGAAGATTTCCTCGCGTGCGATGCGCATCTCGTTGGTCACATCGGCAAAGATCGTGGGCCGGACGTACCAGCCCTCCTCAAGCCCCTCGGGCTTGCCGGGGCCTCCGGCCAGTAGGCGGGCGCCTTCATCCGTTCCAACTCGGATCATCGCCTGAACACGGTCATATTGCAGCTCATCGAAAAGCGGGCCGATATGGTCGCCCTCCGCCGCCGGGTCTCCAACCTTCTGGTCGGCGGCGGCGCGGGCCGCGATCTCGAGTACGCGGTCATAGCAGATGCGTTCCACCAGCATGCGCGTTGGGGCGTTGCAGGACTGGCCGGTGTTGTGGAAGCAGTCCCGGACAGAGTTGGTCACGCAGGTCTCCAGATCCGCATCGGCGAAGACCAGGTTGGGTGATTTGCCGCCCAGTTCCAGCGTGACCCGTTTGACTGTATCGGCTGCGTCCTTGGCGACCAGGATGCCAGCCCGGGTGGAACCGGTGAAGGACATCATCGCAATATCGGGATGACGCGACAGCGCCGATCCGACATTGGGACCGTCTCCGAAGACAAGATTGAACACGCCCGCCGGATAGCCTGCCTCGTGCACGAACTCTGCGAACAGGGCAGCGGAAAGCGGCGTGTATTCCGAAGGCTTCAGCACACAGGTCGACCCGGTGGCCAGTGCCGGCACCACTTTTTGCACAATCTGGTTGATCGGCCAGTTCCAGGGCGTGATCAGCCCGCAGGCCCCAATCGGTTCGCGGATCAGCAGATCGGTATTGGGCAGGATCTCGCGTTCTGGCTGCGCTTTCAGAGCCGCGATGAAGGCATCGATATGGTCGACACCGCATTTCGCTTGTGCCGACCGAGACATCGTGATCGGCGCGCCCATCTCTGTGGTGATCGCCTGTGCCATCTCCTCCAACCGATCGTTGAACACCGCCCTCAGCCGTTCCAACAGGGCGAGGCGCTCGTCCTTGGAGGTTCTCGAATAGGTTTCGAACGCGCGTTTTGCCGCGCCGACGGCGCGGTCGACATCCTCCTCCGAGCCGAGTATCACCTCTCCGATCCGGGAGTTGTTCGCAGGGTTGGTAATTGCGAAGGAAGTGGTCCCGGCCGGATCGACCCAGGCACCGTCAATGTAGAATTTGTTCAGGGTTTTCATGTCTTTCGCCTTCGGTTCACTGGACAACCGGTTCGGTCGCCAAGTTGAGGTGGAGTTCTGTATCGCGATAGGGATGTGCCGCGATGGCGGCGTCGTTCAGTTCGACCCCGATGCCGGGGGCGGAGGGCGGGATGACGTAACCTTCTTCCCAGGTGATCGGAGTGCTCAGCAAGCCCATGAAGGGCCCGTCGAAACGGCCGATGGATTCCAGGACCAGGAAATTTGGACTACAGGTGGCGATCTGGATATTCGCCGCCGCCACGATCGGCCCGCAGTAAAGATGCGGCGCGATCTGTGCCTGACGTGTCTCTGCCATCGAGGCGATCTTCTTGGCTTCCAGAAAGCCGCCGACCCGACCGAGATTCGTCTGCAGGATTGAGGCCGCACCGGCCTCGAGCACCCGGGCGAATTCATGCTTGGTCGTCAGCCGCTCGCCCGCCGCCACGGGAATCGAGGTGTAGCGGGCGACTTCTGCCATGTCAGCCGGGTTTTCAGGGGGCAACGGTTCCTCGAACCAGAGCGGGTCATAGGCTTCAAGCCGCCGCGCCATACGTTTGGCACCCGAGACAGTGAACTGTCCATGGGTGCCGAACAGAAGGTCTGCCTTGGTACCGACAGCCTCGCGGATGCGTTTACAGAAGTTCTCGGACAGATCGAGATCAGCCAGCCTCGGCTGGTGGCCGTCATAGATGCTGTAAGGGCCCGCCGGGTCGAACTTGACCGCGGTGAATCCCTGCTTGACCGCCTTGACCGCAGCTTCGGCCGCCAGATCGGCATTGTTGTAGACATTGGGCGCGCCCGCATCGGGATAGACATCACCTTCGGGCGGATAAAGATAAGTATAGCTGCGCAGCCGCTCATGAACTTTGCCACCCAGAAGCTGGTAGACCGGCTGATCCGCGGCCTTGCCGATAATATCCCAGCAGGCCATTTCCAGGCCGCTGAGAACGCCCATCACGGTCACATCCGGCCGCATAGTGAAACCTGCGCCGTAGGTGCGGCGCCACAGCCGCTCGATATGATGCGGTTCCTGACCGGCGAATTGCCGTTCAAAGACGTCATGCGCCATCGCCGCGCAGAGCTCAGGCCCGAATGTGGCGTTATAGATTTCTCCGACGCCGGTGATACCGCATTCCGTGGTCAGGCGAAGAAAGATGAAATAGCGCCCGCCATGGCGCGGCGGCGGATTGCCCACCACGAAGGTTTCGAGTTTGTCGAGTTTCATGACCTGCCTCCCAGCAGCTTTGAATCTTCCAGAATGAGCTCTGCCGCACGCGCCGCCAGCATCATCACCGGCGCATTGATGTTGCCCGACGTGATGTTGGGAAATGCTGAGGCATCGGCGACCCTCAGCCCGGCAATGCCATGCACCCGCAGCCGGGCGTCTAGAACCGAGTCGCGTGCGGTTTCGCCCATGCGGCAGGTGCAGCTGGGGTGAAAGATCGTCCCGGCGCGCGCTCGGAAATCTTCCAGAAGCTGCTCGTCGCTCATTCCGACGACATCTGGCGCCAGGCGCGTTTCGGTCACAGCGCTGATCGCCAGGGTCCGGGCCAGGCCCTGCAATACCCGCCCGGCTTTGATTGCCACTTCGCAATCTTCGTCAGTTGACAGCGAATTCGGCCGGATTGCCGGAGCGGCGGTGGGATCGGCAGAGGTGATTGCAATTTCGCCCCGGCTGGTCGGTCGGCAGGGCTGGGCGCAAAGCAGAAATCCCGGCTCGGGATCGACGCCAGCATTTCCGGCGGCATCCGTGACATAGGACATCGGGTTGCAGTAGATTTGCAGATCGGCCGCCCCAGCCTTGCCGTCCGAGCGCACGAAACCGCCGACCTGGTTGACCGGCACGCTGAGGGGACCTTTCCGGGTCAGAAGATACTGCACCCCGGCCATCATCTGTCCGATCCGGTTGCCCAGGCGGTTGTTCAGTGTCGGCCGGTTTGCGCGGTAAAAGTAAGAGATCCCCAGATGATCCTGAAGCCCCCGGCCGACTTGCGTCAGATCGTGTTTCACCTCGATTCCGTGGTGCTTTAGCAGGTCCGCCGGTCCGATGCCGGAAAGCTGAAGGAGCTGTGGAGAGTTGACCGCCCCTGCCGCGATGATCACCTCGCCCCCGGTCCGCGCGACAGCGGATTTTCCGCCGATACGGTAGCGAACGCCCGTGGCCCGGCCCGCCTCAAGCATCACCTGCTCTACCAGCGCGCCCGTGATCAGTTTCAGATTGCCGCGTTTCAGTGCTGGCCGCAGGAACGCATCCGCCGACGACCAGCGACGGCCATCGCGCACGGTCGAGCGCAGCTGCATCAGCCCTTCGGTCTCCGTACCGTTCAGGTTCCGCGCCACCTGCCAGCCCATCTCTCCTGCCGCTTTCAGGAAGTGCAGGGAAAACGGATGCATCCGCGCACTGACATCGCTGACCCAAAGCGGCCCACTGCCGGCGGTGCCCGCCGGGGTGCTCAGCGTTTCGAGCGCCCCATAGATTTGTCTTACGCTTTCGCTGTTCCAGCCCACTGCGCCTGCCTGTTCCCAATCGTCGAAATCGTGCGGCAGACCGCGCAGATAAGCCATGGCGTTGATCGAGCTCGACCCGCCCACAACCCGGCCTCGAGGCCAGTAGGCGCTGCGTGCGTTCAGCCCCGGATCGGCCTCGGCGGTGTAGCGCCAATTCACGCGCGGGTCATTAAAGGTCTTGCCGTAACCCAGCGGCACCTTGATCCAGAAACGGCGGTCGCTGCCGCCGGCTTCGATCAGCAGAACCTTATGGCGCCCTCCGGCCGACAGACGGTCCGCAAGAACGCAGCCCGCCGATCCGGCGCCCACTAGGATGAAATCGAAGTCAGAGTCAGGCATTGGCGCGGATCCCGAGTAAATGCGTCAGCGCTAAGATCGCCGACGCTTTTGTCAGGGGTTTAGCTAAAAATCAAACAATGCTATTTTGAACTGAGGCTAAGTTTCAATTGTAGGATAGCCATGACCAAACTCCCCCATGTCACCTGGCTCCGTACCTTTGAAGTCTCGGCACGCCACAGCAGTTTTACAGCCGCCGCCGAAGAGCTTGGCCTAACGCCCGCCGCCGTAAGCCAGCAGATCCGCCTGCTTGAAAAGCAACTGGATACCAAATTGTTCGTCCGGCTGCCCAGAGGTGTCACACTCACAGATGCAGGAAAGGCCTATGCCCAGCCGATCCGTCGATCCTTTGCGGATATGCAATCCGTGACCAGCGGTTTATTCAGAAAGGAGCGAATGCCCGCCATAAGAGTGCGCGCTTCCATCTCTTTCGCCGGACTGGTCCTGGCGCCGCGCATTTCCGAGTTTCACGCGCTGTACCCTGACATCCCGGTGCAGTTGACGTCGTTCGTATGGGCAGACCGTTTCGACGACGATCCTTCTGACATCGATATACGCTACGGCACGGGAGACTGGGACGATGGTGCAATGCAACACCTTGGGCACGAGACCGCCATTCCCGTCTGCCATCCAGACTTTGTCGCGTCTTTCCCGCAGCCGCTGACTATTCAGGCGCTTGCCGCTGGTCCCACGATACAGATTATGGGATCCGAGGCCGACTGGTCACAATTGTCCGACCTGCACGACCTGAAGCTTCAGATGACAGGCCACCTGTTCAAGGTGGATTCATCCCTTATAGCGCTGCAATCGGTGATCGCCGGCTTGGGCACTGCCATGGTTCTGGAACGCTTTGCCCAGCATTACCTGGATCGAGGCATACTGATCGCCCCATTTGAATATCGTCTTCCAGTCCGACTGTCCCATTTCATTGTCTGCCGTGGAAAATCAATGCTGAAAGGGGAAGTCAGGGTATTTTGCGATTGGCTAACGGCTGTCATGCGGGAAAAATGAACCGCCCCGGGTATAGGTCCCAAAGAGGTATCGCCAAGTTGCCTAACAATCTTTCCCGCGCTATCCGCTTGGGATGAAGATTCCGACCAACATGCCTCGCCTGAAGGGCTTTCGCTTTCCTCGCGAAATCATCGCC
>NZ_JBQFYW010000034.1:0-24256 GCF_056541825.1 Ruegeria sp. AF8
GGCATCCATGCCGAACGCGACGCCACGGTCAAGGCCGTCCACATCCAGCCCGGCGGACAGATCGACGCAAAAGACCTGCTGATCGAACTGGGATAGGGAAATTCTTGATGACTCTCCAAAAACTCTCGTTAACTCAAAATAACACAACTGCTGTGATCATTTTGGACGGTTGGGGAATTGGCCAGGCACTTCCTTCCAATGCTGTCAAACGTGCGCATACACCAATAATAGACGGCATCCTTGAAGAGAGTTCAAACTCCTCCGTGTTGACACATGGTGAAGACGTCGGCTTGCCCGCCGGCCAGATGGGAAACTCTGAGGTGGGGCACACGAACATCGGGGCTGGCAGGGTTGTCGAGATGGACCTCCCGCGTATCAACCGGGTGTTTGACGATGGCAATTGCGGCACCCTTGACGGTATCAAGAATTTTGTCGGCAAACTGAAAGAAAGCGGCGGCAAGGCCCATCTTTTTGGGGTGCTGTCCGACGGAGGCGTCCATGGCGATCAAAAACACATTTCGGCTGTTGCTTCCGTGGTCGCCAGCAACGGTATCGACGTGTTGCTTCATCTGGTGACCGACGGTCGGGATGTCGCGCCGAAGTCTGCATTGAACTACCTCGGGATGCTGCGCTCAGAGCTGAGGTCCGGTGCGCAATTTGCCACCATCGGGGGCCGCTATTTCGCAATGGACCGGAACAACAACTGGGGTCGAACAAAGACGGCACTTGAAGTTCTTCTTGGAAACGGTCCCGTCTTTTCCGATCCCGAAGCGGCGATTGATTATTTCTACTCTGATGGCCTCACAGATGAATTCTTTCCGCCCGTACGCGTCGGTGCATTTGGCGGGATCGAAGATGGCGACGGCTTCCTGTGTCTCAACTTTCGCGCTGATCGCGCCCGGCAAATTCTGGCGGCGCTTGGTGATCCCGAATTCGCCGAATTCAACGTGTCCGATCGTCCGCGCTTTGGGGCATTGTCCGGTCTAGTCAAATACTCGGATCGCCATGACTGTTATATGGATACGATTTTCCCCGAACTCGAAATCCGCAACACCCTGGGAGAGTGGGTTGCCAAGGCTGGCCGAAAGCAACTTCGGATCGCGGAGACCGAAAAATACCCGCATGTCACATACTTTCTGAACGGCGGGCGGGAGGAGCCTTTTCCGAACGAGGACAGGATCCTTGTGCCAAGCCCTGACGTCGCAACCTACGACCTGAAACCAGAAATGTCGGCGGTGGAAATTGCGCATAAAATCAGGAAAGCAATTGAAACCGCCGAATACGATCTGATTGTTGCAAACTTTGCGAACCCCGACATGGTTGGTCATACAGGCGATCTGGACGCCGCCATAAAGGCCTGTGAAACCGTCGACCACTGCCTTGGTCTCATCTTGGCCTCAAATGGCGCGGATCAGGTGCGTTTTCTTGTCCTTGCTGATCATGGAAACTGCGAAATGATGACGGACCCGGTGACGGGCCAGCCACACACATCGCACACGACCAATCCCGTTCCGATTTGCCTGATCAATGCCCCCGACCATCTGAGCTTGAGGCCAGGGGGCCGCCTGGGCGACGTAGCTGTAACAGTTCTGGGGCTCATGGGACTGGAGCCGCCTTCGGAAATGACGGGACATTCGCTTCTGGTGGCAAAGAGTGGTGCCACCGAGGCCGCGGAATAGAGGAGAAATAGATGAACATCACCGATCTCACCTCATCGGAATTGTCGGGAAAGCGGGTCCTGCTGCGACTGGATCTAAACCTGCCGCTGGATAACGGCAGAATTACCGACATGACCCGCCTCGAACGTAGTGTGCCGACTATCAATCACGTTGTAGACAACGGCGGTCAAGCCGTCATTCTCTCGCATCTTGGCCGCCCGAAGGGAACTGCGGATCCGAATTTCTCTTTTGCTTCTCTGTTTGGACAGGTCCAAGCGAAAATCGGGCGCGACTGTCAGTTTCTGGACCATCAGGGCAAACTGCCCTTGCCTGAGCTGACCCGAGATCAGATCGATGCCGAGGTGCTGATCGTCGATAACACAAGATTCTTTTCAGGTGAACAAACGGGTGATGCGGTGCTTGCTGAAGCACTTTCCGAGCTCGGCGATCTATTCTGCATCGATGCCTTTTCCGTTGTGCATAGAGCCGATGCGAGCGTCAATGGAATTAACGCTCATTTGCCAAGCTGCATTGGACCATCACTTGCCTATGAGCTTGAGAATTTGTCGGCATCTCTGAAACAGGCGAAGGGCCCGATTGCGGCTATTGTTGGCGGAGCCAAGGTATCGACGAAAATCGCCGTTCTTACAAACCTTATGCAAAGGGTAGATCATCTGATCGTGGGTGGTGGAATGGCAAACACCTTTCTTGCGGCCAAGGGTCACGACGTTGGTAATTCACTTTTTGAGCCCGACTATGTGTCGGTTGCATCGAGCATGATAATGCAAGCTGAGAAACAGGGGTGCCGCCTATATCTGCCTTGCGATGTCGCAACACATTCCGAGTTCTCGGCAACCGAAAATCCGCGCCATCGTCTGGTTGACGCGATACCCGACGACGAAATGATCCTCGATTTTGGTCCAAGTAGTACGCAAGAGGTTCAAGATATCGTCCGTGGCGCCAAAACCGTTATCTGGAACGGGCCTTTGGGTGCATTCGAGCTATCACCGTTTGACGCGGCGTCTCGTGCTGTCGCTATGACTGCGGCCGAAACCTGCTTCGAAACCGGTGCCCGCGTGGTCGCGGGAGGAGGAGACACTCTGGCCTTGCTTAGGCAATGCGATGTGATCGATCGGTTCACGTTTTGCTCAACTGCTGGCGGTGCTTTCCTGGAATGGCTGGAAGGCAAAGAACTTCCCGGACTGTCGGGCGTCAACTGACAGTTCTCTGGGCGCATACGACCTTTGCTCCGCTTCAAGTCGTTTAACTCTACATCTGCGAGGCTAGATGAAATCGAAGGGTTCTGTTGCGAATTTTAGCTGGTCGAGGTGACCCCGCTGTTCCAGCGGGTTAGGCGACCAATTCAGCGAATTGACGAAATGGACAGATTCCGGGTCTGAGTTGACCTTTTCTGAGACATCTCCAATTGCTGTCCAATGCGCTTTTGATGAACTCAGGGTTCTGTAGCTAAGACATCTATGTTTGATTGACACCGACCAAATCGGAATATGAACGCTCACCACGAGTGATTTGCCGTTTGAGGGTGTTTTTTGCTGCTTTGACCTTACCCTGGCTTAGAAGCTCTGTGATCGCTTGATGTTCCCTAAGTGACTTCGTCGTTCGATCGGAACGCTTGGACAGATGCGTCCGCATAGTTTGGACGATATCGCTGACTTTTTGATAACCATCCTGCAGATAGCTGTTGCCGCAGTATCTGAAAAAGGCGTCGTGAAACTCTGCGTCAAGTTCCAAGTACTGCTCGAATGCATCAGCCTCCTGAGCTTCAGACATCTTCGAAACAAATTCAGCAAGCTCATCAATCAGAACGGTGCAGTTTTTATCAAGCGCCTGCTCCAAAGCTGCAGATTCAAGGATGAACCTATACTGGCAAAGTTGCACCACGTCCCCTTGAGAAAGAGAGAATACGAAGGCTCCTCGATGAGGAAAGATCTGAACGAGCCCCTGAAGATTCAAAGCCGATAGCGCTTCGCGAATCGGAGTTTTGCTGATGCCCATGGCATTTGACAGCTTCACTTCCGGCAACGATTCACCCAATTGAAACGTGCCATTGATAATGCCTTTTCGGATGTGTTCTTCAGCAGTTTTACTCAACGAATCCGGGCGCTTAATCTGCGAAATCTCGGTCATTTTCACTTCGTCCTATTTCGTCTCTTTAACACAATAGCACATGTACGCTTGATTTCTATATTATATCTGATATCTCAGATGGTAGATCGAAAATAACTAAATCCATGGGAGGATACCTTGTTCAACAAATCCACATTCGCGTTTGCCGCCGTCATGTCGGCCGGGCTTGCCTTTGCAGCTTCCGCCGAAACGGTCATCAAAGTTGGGCACGGTGCCGCTGAAGCATTCCACATGCATCGTGCACTCTTGAAGTTCGAAGAACTGGTTGAGACCGGCTCGAACGGCGAGATCGATGTCCAGATCTTCCCATCCTCGCAGATGGGCCCGGACCGCGAGATGATTGAAGGTGTTCAAACCGGCGTTCTTGAAATGGCCATTCCCCCGTCTTCGTTCTTCGCAGGTTGGGATCCGGCTTTTGCAGTGATCGAGCTTCCCTACATGTATGCCTCCAAAGACATCGCCTTTAATGTTCTTGATGGTGCGGCCGGTGATGGAATGCTCGGACGGGTCGAAAATCAGGGGCTGGTCGGTCTTGGTTGGCTTGAATTGGGTGTGCGCAACGTGACCAACAATGTCCGTCCGGTTGAAACACCTGAAGACCTCGAAGGCGTCAAGCTGCGCACGATGAAGGTTCCGGCGCATGTGGCAACATTCGAGACACTCGGCGCCAACCCGACGCCGATGAACTTCGGCGAGGTTTACTCTGCCCTCCAGCAAGGCGTGATCGACGGGCAGGAAAACCCGCTGGCGATCATTACCTCACAGCGTTTCTACGAGGTGCAGAAATACCTTTCCACCACGGGCCATGTCTTTGCGGTCTACATGCCGGTCATCTCCAAGCCGTTCTTTGACTCGCTGCCTGCAGAGCATCAGCAACTGATCCGGGACTCGATGGCCGCCGCACGTGATTATCAGGCCGAGCTGGTCGCCAGCGAAGATGCGGAGCAGCTGGAACAGATCCGCGCCGCTGGGGTCGAGGTTCTCGAACTGACTGCAGAGCAGAGACAGGCTTTCGCCGACAAAACCGAAAGCGTTCGCCTGCAATATCGCGATGAAGTTGGCGCCGAAGCCTACGACGCTTGGGTCGCGGCGGTATCCGCAGCAAGCGGAAGCTGACCCGCGGTATACTCAGCCAATCCGGGCACCCGTGCCATGCAGGTTCGGGCGCCCTTTCGTTCAAGGGAGGTGAACGATGTCGGTTATCAAATGGATCGATATGAATGCCGAAAAGGTCTTAGCCAGCGCGCTCCTGGCCGCGATTGTCGTGTTGATCTTTGGCAATGTGTTCATGCGCTACATCATGAATGCCTCTCTTTCATGGGGCGAAGAGCTAACACTTTGGCTGTTTGTCTGGTTCGTCTGGCTTGGTGTCAGCTATGCCTTCCACACAGGCGATCATGTTCGCATCACGATCCTGCGTGATATCCTGAGTGAGCGGACGAGGCTTTATGCAGATTTTGTGATCGCGCTTCTGGTCCTTGGGTTTCTGATCGTTCTGACAATTGAATGCATCAAGCTGATCCGGCAGCCCTTTGTAGCCAGCCAGACCTCAGTTGTTCTGGGGCTTCCGATCCCGATCCTGTATGCCTCAGCGCCGGTTGGTGCAGGCCTGTCCGCGATCCGCGTCACTCAACATCTGATTCGAACCCTGCGTCTGATCGCAGGGACCAAAGCGTGAGGAACCCCGAATGCTTGCAACAACGCTTTTCTTGACGCTCTTTGCCCTTTTGCTCTTCAGCGTGCCAATTGGCATCTGTCTGGGTCTTGCGACAATGATCGTAATGGTCTTCGTGGATGGCACGCCGCCGATGGTGCTTTTGGCGCGCTCGGTGGTAACAGGCGCAGACTCGTTTCCGCTAATCGCTGTTCCCTTGTTCATCCTCGCGGGTGACTTGATGCAGCACGGTGGGATGTCGCGCCGTCTGGTTGGGTTCGCCAATGCACTGATCGGTCATATCCGGGGTGGGCTGGCTTATGTGAACGTGCTCGCCTGCGTGTTCTTTGCCGCGATATCCGGCTCGTCTCCTGCAACCGTAGCCGCCATCGGATCGAACATGATCCCCGAGATGGAAAAGGTCAGCTATACGCGCAAGTTCAGCGGCGCATTGACAGCATCCTCGGGGATGATCGGCGTTATGATCCCGCCAAGTATTCCCTTCATCATCTATGGCGTTACTGCCGAGGTTTCGATCGGCAAGCTGTTCCTCGCAGGTGTTGTTCCTGGCGTCCTTTTTGCCCTCATGTTCATGTTGGTCGCCCGCATCCTGCTGCGAAAGGACGCTGTTGTTCAGCAATCGACAACCACGTTCTCAGGCCCGGGCGTCTGGCAGAGCTTCCGGTCTTCCATCTGGGCGCTTCTCGTACCCGTGATTATCCTTGGGGGCATCTACAGCGGCATCTTCACCCCAACCGAAGCCGGTGCCGTGGCCGTGGTTTATGCCGCTTTCATCGGCATCTTCGTCTATGGAGACATCACCCTCAAGGACCTGCCAGAGGTTTTGGCGGGCAGTGCAAAGACCAGCGGGACCATTCTGATACTGGTGATCATGGCAACCGCCTTTGGCAGGCTGATCACGCTTGCGCGGATCCCGACGGAACTCGCCACAACGATCACCAGCCTGTCCGACAATCCCATCATCATTTTGTTGTTGATCAATCTGCTTTTGCTGGTGATCGGCATGTTCATGGAGACAATTTCGTCGATCATCATTATGACACCGATCCTGCTGCCGGTTGCAACAGCACTGGGCGTCGATCCCATCGTCTTTGGCGTCATTCTCACGGTCAATCTGGCCATCGGATTCTGCACGCCACCTTTGGGAGTAAACCTGTTCGTGGCCAGCAGTATTTCGAAGGTTTCCATCGAAAGCCTCAGCCGGGCGATCCTGCCATTCTTTGCCGGCATGCTGATCTTGTTGATGTTCATCACCTATGTGCCCGCAATTTCCTTGGCCTTGCCGTCTCTTTGGTGACCGGCTGAAGCCCTTCTAACGTTAGGCAACAACACCAGAGGACCCAGATGGATCTGGACCTATCCCACCCGTCGATAGAAGACCTTCGGAAAAGCGCACAAAAGCGCATTCCGAAGTTTGCCTTCGAATACCTCGATAGCGCAACCGGACGAGAACTGGCGTTGAAGATAAACCGTGACGCACTTGATGCCATCAGATTCATGCCGCGCGTTCTGTGTGGTCGAACAAAAGCCAACCTTCAAGCCACGCTGATGGGTCAAACTTACGATCTTCCATTCGGGATAGCACCGGTAGGCATGTCCGGCCTAATGTGGGCGGGAGCAGAGCGGATGCTTGCAAAGGCAGCAGTTGCTCACAACATTCCGTTTTCGTTGTCCAGCGTTGCGGTTGCTTCACCGGAAGATGTGGCACCTTACATTGGCAAAAACGGGTGGTTTCAGCACTACCCTGTGAAATCTGCAGAATTGCGCCGCGCGATGCTGCCGAGGATTAAGGCAGCGGGATTTCATACGCTGATCATCACAGTGGACGTTCCAGAAGAGAGCCGGCGCGAACGACAACGCCGCGCCAACCTGACCGTGCCTCCAAAAGCTGACCTGCGCACGCTGACAGAAATGGCGTCACGACCCTCCTGGTGCCTTGCGCATCTGCGCGAGGGCATCATGCCACGTATGCGGTTCTTTGACGATTACGTCCCCACGCGCGGGCGAGAAAGCTTTACACATGCAGGCGCTCTGATCCGTGGGATTCCAGATTGGGACTACCTGCGCGAGCTGCGGCAGGAATGGGAGGGTCACCTGATCGTCAAGGGTGTCCTGCGGCCGGAGGACGCGCAAAAAATGGTGGCGGAGGGCGTGGATTGCATCTGGGTCTCAAACCACTCCGGGCGTCAATTCGAAGCCGGACCCGCCGTGATTGACCAACTCCCGAACATCCGCGAGGCGGTCGGAACAAATGTGCCACTGATCTACGACTCTGGCGTTGCCTGGGGATTGGACATCATGCGTGCCCTGGCGAAAGGTGCAGATTTCGTCATGGTCGGACGCGCCTTTCAATATGCCGTTGCAGCGTTCGGAGCACGAGGGATCGACCATCTCGTTCACATCCTGAAAGCTGACATTGAGGCCAACATGAGCCAGCTTGGCAGCGAAAACCTCGGCAGTCTGGCAGAGCACCTTCTGAGGACTAGCTGATCCGCAATTACGGCGTGCGGCTTATCAGGCAGGCGTTTTGTCATCCCCGTCAATCAGCCCCTTGACGATCAGATCTGCAGTTGAGCGCGAACAAGCCATTGGCAGATCATAAACCGTTGCGAGACGGGTCAGAGCCTTAACGTCGACATCGTGTGGCATAGGTGAGAGAGGATCGACAAAGAAAATTAGTGCATCAACTCTCTCTTCACAGATCATGGCACCGATCTGTTGGTCGCCTCCGAGCGGTCCACTTTTCAAGCTGGTCACATCCAGTTCTGGATAGGCTTCTTTGATGCGGCTGCCGGTTGTCCCTGTCGAAAAGATTTGCACTCGAGA
This sequence comes from Ruegeria sp. AF8, assembly GCF_056541825.1. NCBI lineage: Bacteria > Pseudomonadati > Pseudomonadota > Alphaproteobacteria > Rhodobacterales > Roseobacteraceae > Ruegeria > Ruegeria sp. AF8. The sequence goes on from NZ_JBQFYW010000034.1 coordinate 8,308, forward strand.
AAGGCGGGACTGTTGAAGCCCCACCCATTCAACTATTTCGTCCTTTCGCGCGTCATGGGCCACGAGCGCGAAATGCGGTGCGTCACCGGATAAACTGGTCAACGTAATCTTCTCCAAGTCCGACTTCCGTGAAGTGTTTGCGGCATAGATCAATCTTGGTGAAGACATCTTCATACCCAGTGACCTCACCCCATGGATCAACATAGCACATCACGCCGTTGACCTGGAAATACGTGACCATTTCTTCGACATCGTCCGGGACGACCAATGTATGAGTCTCACCCGGCGGTTCGTAAACATAACCCCCTTCTTCAGCCACCCAATCATGTTCCAGATAATGCCAACGCCCTTTGAGGACGAAGCCGTGGACAGGTTGCGGATGACGGTGGCGCGACAACACACCGGCTCTGCGCACTTTTAGAAGGTTCATCCAATAACCCTGCGATCGGTTCAGGCAGAGCGGTCGGAACCAGACGTTTTCCGCCTGCGGAACCCAAAGCTTGTCATCTTCGCTCATGGCATTCGGAATCACTATCTCTTCTTGCGCATCCTTGGGGAACGGCAATTGATAAGGCATTCGGGCGGTGTCGTCGTCATTCATTGATTTTCCTCACATCGCAAGATAGCCGCCATCAACCGGATAGATCGATCCGGTCACAAAGCTGGCGTTTTCACTCAGAAGCCATTGCACAAGTGCGCCGACCTCTTCGGGTTTTCCCCAACGTTTCATCGGCGTGCGCGCCATGATCCCCGCCGTTCGCTCCGGGTCTTCCCGAAGGCCTTGGGTCATCTCTGTCTCGATCCACCCCGGCGCGATGGCATTGACCCGGATGCCGTTTTCGGCCCAGCGACCTGCCAGCGCCTTGGTCAATTGTGCCACACCGCCTTTTGAAGCTGAATAGGCCGGCACCAGAGGCCCACCAAAGGTACTGAGCATGGAGGCCGTATTGACGATGGCCCCACCTGTTTCCGCTAATAAAGGATGGGCGGCAAGGCAGCAGCGCATCGTACCAGTCAGATTCACATCAAGCACCCTGGCAAACACGTCGATGTCGTACTCTTCGCCACGCAAAAGAATACCTGCGCAGTTCACCAATGCATCGAGACGTGTGAGATCACTAAACACTGCATTGATCGACGCCTGATCGGTGACATCCAGAATCTGCACCTTGATCCCGTCCTGGGGTCCGAACGCATCCAATTCGGATTGGGAGGCGGATGCGGCAATCACGGACCAGCCTGCCTCGGCCAACGACCGCACAACACCCGCACCGATTCCTCGCGTGCCGCCCGTGACCAGGGCCTGTTTCATCCAAGTTCCTCCAATACACTGGTGAAGGCGCGCGCGCGCCTGCCGATATCATCCAATGAATAGCTCGGTTTGAACAGCGCGGAACCAAGCCCGTATCCATCCGCACCCGCGGCATGATACGTGGCTATCGTATCCGGCGTTATGCCCCCTACCGCAGCGACGACTGCTTCTGCGGGCAATACCGCGCGCATGGCCGCTATGGCAGCAGGCGGCACCATTTCCGCCGGAAAGAATTTGAGGACCGAGGCTCCGATATCCAATGCCGCAAAGGCCTCGGACGGGGTCATAACGCCCGGGCACCAGTGCAGCCCCCGCGCGACAGCTGCGCGCCCGACGTCCGGGTTCATATTGGGTGACACGATGATCCGCCCACCCGCATCTCCGACTGCCGCGACCTGATCCGTAGTCAACACTGTACCAGCGCCGACTATGGCTTGAGCACCATGTTTCGCGACGATCTGCGTAATCGATTCCAGCGGGTCCGGTGAGTTGAGCGGCACTTCGATTATCCGAAATCCGGCATCGAAGAGTACGTCAGACACCGGGCGCGCATTTTCTGGTGCCAGCCCCCGCAAAATCGCAATCAGCGGATTCTCAGCAAGAGCTGCGGTGAGGTCAATCATCCGACCAACCCCGCAGCGCGAGCAATCAGAAAATGCCCTTTCGCAACGATATCATCTGGCGCGCGACGGCTGTCGAAACCAGCAGTTCGAAGTGCTATTTCGTAGCGGACGGACAAATCGCTACGTCCAACAACAGTGATCGTGCCGACATCTTGTAATTCGCCGGTCGCGGCAGCAACCTCCGTCCCGATCAACAAGCCCGACAAGTAGTCGGCCGTAGCAACCTTCGGGATTTTGCCCATGAGAGGAAGCGTACGAACATGAAACAGGCTGTGCAGCAAGTTCGCTTCACCACTGAGGCCCGCCTTTACGCCCATCACGAATGCGTCTTCGCTGAAGGAGTCCTCCTTCATCAAAGTGCCAAGGATCGTGTGTTCTTTCAGCGCCGAAAAGATTTCACCTGTCATGTAAGTCGAGAAATCCACGATCTTCCCATCCGCAACCTGAACCCATTTGCTGTGCGTTCCCGGCATCACGAACATACCTTCACTCAAGCCTAGCGAAGATGCCCCGATGATCTGGGTCTCCTCGCCGCGCATTACGTCGGGTCCTCCGGCATGTTCTGTCGAAGCACCAGTCACAAAATGAATACGCGCTCCGTTGGCCGCTTCGTGCGGGACCAACGCTCGCGCAAGACCGCCAGCACCCAGAGGTATTTCGGCATATTGCGTTTCTACCCAGCCATTGCGGCTGGTGATCATGCCAGATGCCAGGATCGGCAGGTTAGCCTTGGCGACCCAAGGGCCGATGAGACGATCAAGGACCGCGTCAAAGGTTTGCCCCGCAACCTGCATGATACCTTCAGGCGACGAGACCCCATCGATCACCTCGCCCTCCGCACCAATGAGAAATGCACGGAACGATGAAGTGCCCCAATCTACGCCGATCAGCGCTGGCTCAGATGCGACCGAATTCATTCAGCAGATCCTCAACGGTTTTGCCTTGGGCCACCCATTTACGGGTTTCCTCCTCACGGTCAGCTTGCTCTTGAGCAAGGCGCACGGTTTCTTCGGCAATTTCCTGTGGAACCACGACGACGCCCATAAGATCAGCTACAATGAAATCTCCGGGGTTTACCACGACGCCCCCACAGGCGATTGGCACATTTATCGAAAGTTCTTCTTTACGTTCTGAAAACATCGTGTGCGTTCCACGCGGCGTGATCGCACGCGTCCAGATTGGCCAGTTGATGTCTTCCAGCTCATCTGTATCGCGTCCCGTGCCATCAACGATCATACCGCGTATGCCACGGTTCTTGGCCAGGCCGCCCATTAGACCGCCGCAGACTGACGTTTGACGATCACCACCCGCGTCCACGACGATCACGTCCCCGGGTTGTCCCATTTCAAGCGCTCGCAATGGGTCGACCAGATCGCCTTTTGAAAGCTGAACCGTCACGGCCTGGCCTGTCACCTTGGCGCGGAAAGCAGGCTTGATGGCGCTGTCCATCACGCCTGTTCGGTACTGCACATCCGCAAAAATGGCAGCAGCAGAGTACGCCTCCAACACCTTGTCGAATTTTTTGAGAAGTTCCGGGTTTCTTTCAAAATCATTGAAAACCCTAAGGTCTGTGCTGACGTCTGGCATTCTTGTCTCCTGTTATGCGGTAGATACGGCCAATGCGTCGGCATTGACTGTGTAGTCGGGTTTTTGTCCTGTCAGGACCTTGGCCACTTGCGTAGCCGCGGTAACCCGCGCTGCGTGTATTGATTCCTCGGAATAGTAGGCGGCATGTGGTGTTACGAGGACGTTGGGCAGTGTGAACAACGGGTTGTCATCAGGCGTCCAGTTGGCGCGCTTGGCTGGCTCTTCTTCGGGGTCGTCGAGCCCTGCAGCAGCCAGATGGCCTTCGGTCAGCGCCCGGAACAGGGCTTTGTTGTCGACCGTTGGTCCGCGTCCAGTGTTCACGAGTATCGCACCGGGTTTCATGACCGAGAATTCGGCATCCGACAAAAAGTGATGCGTGTTCGGCGTCATCGGCGCCTGCATCAGGATATAGTCGGACCTTGCCAGCAATTCAGGCTTGCTCACCAGCTCGACCCCAATCTTTGCCGCGACTTCTCTTGGCAAATACGGATCGTAGGCGATGACCGTAACTCCGAAAGATTGCGCCCGCGCTACGATGGCTTGCCCTATTTTTCCCAGCGAGACGACACCCATCGTCCGCCCGCGCAACCGGTAGACCGGCTGCCCGCTTTGCCACTGCCAGACCCCTGCATGAGTGGCCCGATCGTAGTCGGGCAACTTGCGCGCTAGGGTCAACCAAAGCGCAATCGCGTGATCGGCGACTTCTTCGGTGCAATAGTTTTGCACATTGGTGACGAGGATGCCTTTTTCCGTTGCCGTGCCGACATCCACGATATCTACGCCTACGCCATAACGCGCAATGACCTCGCAGTTTCGCATCCGCGTGATCGTTTCTTTCCCGATCCGGGCATATTGGTTCATCATCGCTGCGCAATGCGGCGCGACATCAAACAGGTCTTCCTGGCGCTTGGCCTGAAGCGCGATCACCTCGGCTCCTGCGGCTTCCAGGATTTCCGTCTCAACGGCAACATCACCAAAGTCGTAATCGGTTATCACGACCTTGGGTTTGTCCGTTCTGGGGGGAAAGTCGGCGCGATCAGTCATAAGCACCCGCCGAATAGGTCAATTCGTACGAGTGGCTGTAGAGCTCGAAGATGTTGCCAAACGGGTCTTCCATATAGACCATGCGATAAGGCTTTTCACCTGGGTAATACTTGCGCACTTGGTTCATGCGCTGGCGCCCGCCCAGGTCTTCGATAACCTTGATGCGGCCTTCCAGATCCTCGTCCTGTACGCAGAAATGAAACAAGCCACGCCGCCAATATTCAAACGGGCGTTCTTCTTCGACGGTCTTCGGGAACTCAAACAATTCGATGCCGACACCGTCGCCCATCGACAAATGCGCGATGCGGAAGCTTCCCCAGCCTTCCCCAAATACATCGTCGCACATCTGACCGATGGCACTTTCGTCATGCAGGATTTCAGTTGGTTCCATCAGCACGTAAAGGCCGAATGCCTTGGAATAGAACTCCACGGCTTTTTCCAGGTCGGGAACTGTGATGCCGATGTGAGAGAAAGTGAGAGCGGCCATGTAGGGCTCCTCCAGTTAGAAGTTAAAGAATGTTGCGAACGATGCCGCCTTCGATCCGGTGCGCAGAACCATTGGAGGCTGTGCTTGCTGAGATCGTGACGATCATGCGGGCGACTTCGTCTGGTTGGACAAAGCGCTGTATGAGCGATGTGGGCTCATCTGATTTAAAGTAATTGTCGACGATGGTGTCGAGCGGCTCACCCTTCTGATCGGCGAGGCCGTCAAAATAGGCCTCGACACCTTCTGTCCAGGTCGGACCAGGCAAGATCGAGTTAACCCGGACTTTTGTACCCTTTGTCAATTCTGCCATGCCACGTGTCAGACCTAACATGGCAGTTTTAGTGACAGAATAATGCACCATCTGAGGTAGTGGTTTCACTGCCGCTTCGCTGGCCATGTTGATGATAGATCCCTTATCCCGGCCAAGCATGTCTGGCAGGAAAATTCGGCTCATCCGAACGGCAGACAGGACATTGATGTTGAAATAGTGCATCCAGTCGTCATCCGTGAGATCCTCGAACGGCTTAACCGAAAAGATGCCGACATTATTCACAAGAACATCCACCGCACCACGCGCGCGGGCAAACTCCGCCAGAGTTTCCGCATCAGATGTCTTGGTTAGGTCGGCCGCAATGCCTTCGACGTCGCCCAGAGATGACAGGTCGTCGACGCAGTCGGACACTTCCGCCGCGGTCAGGCCATGCACGATGACCCGCGCGCCCTCTTCCAAGTAGACCCGGGCAGTGGCTTTGCCGATGCCGGAACCTGAACCAGTCACCAGGACCAGTTTATTTTTGAGCCCCAGATCCATCTCAGGCCTCCTTCTTAACGTTAGATGACTGCTGCGATGAAGGGCGGCCGAACATTCGACCCATCAAGGCCGAAATCTCCGCGCGCCACATGTCTATGCCGACGGCCAACAGAATGATCAGGCCCAGCACGATATTCTGAACCGAAGATGGCGCAGCGTTTAGGTTCAAACCATTCTGGACGATAACGATTGTCATCGCCCCCATCAGCGTGGCGAGGATGTTGCCGCGGCCGCCTGCAAGGCTGGCTCCGCCGACAACAGCGGCGGCAATGGCCTGAAGTTCCAGCGTCTGGCCATAGTTGGGCGAACCAGAGTTGAGGCGCGCTGACATCAGGATCGCACCAACCGCAGTCATGAAACCCGCGATGACAAATGTCGTCGTCTGAACTTTACGTACGTTGATACCTGTCAGAACGGCAGCGGCTGGGTTACCACCCACGGCATAGATCTCACGGCCGAGTTTCGTGAAGTTCATAGTGAACGCGGCAAGGACGTAGAAGAACACGAGATAGAAAAAAGGCATCGGAACACCGAACAGCTTTCCGTAAAAGATTGGCTCTAACGCTGGATCCAGCGAAAAAATCGGCGATCCATTGTTGAAGGTCAGGGCAAGGCCCCTGAAGGCAATCAACGCCGCCAATGTTGTGATGAAAGATGGGATACGCCCATAGGCTGTTATCAGCCCAATGAATAGGCCAAGCAATCCGCCCATGAGGAGAATGAGTGGCAATGCCAGAACCAGTGGAATGCCGATGAATTTCAACATTTGCGCAAGGATCATGGTCAGCAAAGCCACCATAGACCCGGAACTCAGATCGATGCCCGCAGCGAAGATCACGATGGTAGAGCCAATTGCGATCAAGGCCACGATGCTTACCTGTAGGGACAGGTTTGAAAGGTTACCCGGGTTCAGGAAGCGTTCGGTCGTAAGTGCCACGATCAGTGCGACGATCACCATTGCTGCAAATGGTCCGATCAACTGGGTGTCAAAAATCCGCTTCATGCGAAAGCCTCCTTAGGCTTGGATTGAGGAGTGTCGGCGGACGCGCGCACAAGGTCGTCATGAGTAAGGTCGGATGCATCGACCGTGCGAACTATCGTTCCGTGCTGCACGACGGCAATCCGATCGCTCATCGCAAGCAACTCATCATGGTCTGAACTGATCAGAATGATCGATTTTCCCGCCCGAGTAAGCCTGTTAATCAGCTTGTAAACAGCGATCTTGGCGCCGATATCGATCCCCTGGGTCGGCTCATCAAGGATCAGGATGTCCGAGGCTGAAAACAGCCAGCGTGCAATCACGATCTTCTGCTGATTTCCACCAGACAAGAAGTTGACCGTCTTTTCCTCGGCCTGGGTCGAGATTTCCAGATCGCGGATCAGGTCATGGGTGGCTTGCTCTTCCGCCTTGAGATTCAAGACACCGAACCGGCTTAGCCCGCCGAGGGACGCTGCGGTGACGTTCCCGCTTGCGCGGAAATTGAAGAACAACCCGTCAAACTTTCGGTTCTCTGGAACTAGAGCCAAACCCGCACGGATCGCATCAATTTCCCGGCGAAAGCGAACCGGTTTGCCGTTCAGTGATATCTGCCCGGCGGTTAGCTCATCTGTCCCGAATAGGGCGCGGGCAATCTCTGTGCGGCCACTGCCCAATACACCACCCAAGCCCAGAACTTCACCCCGGTGCAACGAAAACGATACATATTTCACGCCCGAATGGGTGGCCAGACCCGCCGCCTCTAGCACAATATCCTTGGTCGCGTTCTGCTCCTTCGGATAATGCTCACCAATGTCCTCACCGACCATTGCGCTGACAATCTCAGAGACGTTGATCTTGGTCTCGCCACTTGCACGCACAACACAGCCATTGCGCAGGATCGTCACTTCATCAACGATCCGTTCAACCTCATCCAGCCTGTGCGACACATAGAGAATAGCGGTGCCGCGCTCACGCATATTGCGTAGTAGCTGGTGCAGGCGCTCAATTTCATCTTCACCCAATGCCGCTGTCGGCTCATCCAGAATGATCATGCGGGCGTCCATCGCGACGGCTTTCGCGATCTCGACCAGTTGTTGCTCGCCTACCGATAGCGAGCCGGTGATGGTCTCGGGAGAAACATCGACATCCATTTCCGCCAGAACGCGAGCGGCTTCGTTGTGGACCTTGGTCCAGTCGATCACACCAAAGCGGGACCGAGGCATATTGCCAAGGAAGATGTTCTCGCCAACCGACAAGGTGGGCACGATAGAGAATTCCTGAAAAACTGTTGCGACACCCAATTCACGTGCCGCCTGCGGGTCGCTGATCGTGACCGGCTTGCCATTGTGCAGGATTTGACCGCTATCGGGTTGCTGCACGCCGGACAGAGTCTTGATCATAGTCGACTTGCCACAGCCATTTTCACCCAGCAGCCCATGAATGGAACCGGGCATAAGCCGGATGCAGACCTTGTCATTCGCCAAAACCCCAGGATAGGCCTTGGTGATATCGACAAACTCCCAAAGTGGCGTTGCGGGTGTCATTGCGATTGCCTCAACAAAAGTGAAATTCGGTTGGTTTGCGACCCGGCAGCACGCGCACGCGCCACCGGGAAGCGGGGAGAAAGCTCAGTACTCTTTGGACGGCTGCGGGAAGAGCTTTTCTGGCTCTTGCAGCACGCTGATCGCGCCGTCTTTGTCTTCAATCGATGTGGGCGTTTCGATCCAGCCGCCGGGATAGGACCCGTTGAGCGCATCAATGGTAGCGTGCATGGCCGCCTTACCCATCAGGAATGGTGAGGTGTTGACGGTTGCCGTGATGTTACCAGCCGCGATTTCTTCAAGGCCAGACGTGTCGCCATCGTTGCCCAAAAGAACGATGTCATTGCGGCCGAGTGCTTTCGCAGCAAAGGATGCCCCAATGATCATGTAGTCGTTCGCCGCGAAGATCATGTCGAGATCGGGGTTCGACTGCAGGATGTCCATACCAGCAGTGTTGCCGCCCTCAACGTTCCATTTACCGTCAATAGACACCACAACGTCGAAGTTTTCGTTGCCCTCGATACCGTCGAGGAAGCCGCCCACACGTTCAGTCGAGTGATAGCCAGGCTGCCCTTCGATAATGCCGACCTTCAGCGGTTGATCACCATAAGTCTCAATGGCCCAGTCGGCGATGGCATGTGTGCCATTGCGCTGAGAGTACCCGACCACGCCATGAATTGGTGTCGGGAAGTTCGGGATGTCCGAATTGATCATCAGAACTGCCATGCCCTTGTCGACGGCCTGCTTCAGCAGTGGTGCAGCAGCAAATTCGTCGTGTGTACCAAAGATGATCGCATCCACATCCTGCGTCAGCACATCCTGGATCATACCCATTTGGCCGTTGATGTCCGCACCGGACTGGGGCGCAAGCATGAAGACTTCGACTCCGACCTCAGCAGCAACCGCTTTGATGCCTTCACCGATAGCGATGTAGTAGTTGAACTCAGTCGCCGGCGGCATATACGCGATCCGGAACGTTTCGTTCTTGGGTTCAATCGCGTCGATCGGCGCTTGTGCCCCGTCCTCAAGTGGAACAGGTACTGGATAATTTTCCGCCAAAGCGACCGTTGCCAGCGTGGCGAACCCCGCAGCAAGCGTTGTGGTCATAAGCGTTTTCAACATAGTCTTCTCCTCCAGAATTTCGTTGGTTATCCGTTGAATGGCGCGTCGATCACGCCACGAGCGCCGGGTTTCACAGCAAAGAGGCCGCCGGATTCCGGTTCTTTTGTTAAAGCTGCTTCGTCACTCATCAGCCTTGAGGTCGTGATGAACAGCGTGTCGAGATCAGGGCCACCGAAAGCACAACAGGTAGGCTTCCAGACCGGCACCTCGATCACGCGATCTATCGTGCCGTCGGGTGCGACGCGAACAACGCGATGGCCTTCCCATTCGGCGTTCCAGACACCGCCTTCGGCATCGACGCAGGACCCATCGGGCAAGCCGGGCTCATTTTTGAAAGAAACGTGCTGCCGACGGTTCGAAACGGTTCCACTGCCGGTGTCGTAATCAAATGCGACGACTTCCCGATCCGGGGTATCAGCAAAGAACATCGTGGTACCGTCGGACGTAAAACAAGTCGAATTGGCGCAAGACACTCCTTCGATGATCGTCTGTACACTCAAATCCATATCGACGCAGATGACTGACGAATCGGCCTTACCAGAAACTTCGTTCATGCCTCCAACGATCAATCGCCCCTGGCGATCGGTTCGCCCGTCGTTCAGCCGTGTCTCCGGGTTGTTCGGCTCGAATCGCGTCACGAGGGTTTCCTCGCCTTGGGGCGAATCGAACAAGACAACTCGGTCCGCATAAGCAACGATCAGCCCGCCAGATGCACGCGGTGCAAAGCAACACACGCGCTCCGGCATCTCATGAGATGTGGTTTTTAATGTTGCAGGATCAAATGACCAAAGCGCACAGCCCTCAATGTCGGTCCACCAGACAAGACCATCGGCGGGATTCCAGAAAACCCCTTCCCCGTGCTGGTTCCTACAATCGACGACCAATTCTGCGCGCACTTTTTGATCTCCTTAGCACATTCTGATATCTGATATACCAGCTTGCCTAATCTGGTGTATCAGATATCTTGCATCTGGCAACACCTTTTTTTGGAGATATCCTCAGATGGCGCTTGAGAGACCCAAGTCTTTGCGTGAACTCGCACTGGAACATTTGCGGAATAGTATTATCGATGGCTCCCTGAAAATGGGTCAGGTTTTGTCGGAGCGAAAAATCTCCGAAGAGTTGGGCGTATCGAAATCACCAGTCCGCGAAGCACTCGCTCAATTGCGTGACGAAGGGTTGGTCAGCATCGAACCTCAAAAAGGCGCACGCGTGTTTTCGCTGTCTGAGCCGGAAGTGACTCAGATCTGTGACTTCAGACAGGCAATCGAAACTGCCGCCTTTGAACTTGCGTTGTCGCGGAACCCGGAAGGCCTTGCCGATGACATGCAGCGTGTAGTGAGGGACATGGAAAAGGAACGCAGGCGAGGCAATGAAAAGGGCTACCTTTCACTGGATACCACGTTTCATCAGTTGATTTTCGAACATGCCGGGAACGATTACCTGACTGCAAGTTATACACGCTATGTTGGTAAGATTGCAGCATTGCGGACCCATTTAGCTAAGCTACCGCAGCACACCGACCTTTCCTTTGAAGAGCATGCGAAAATTGCTATTTCCGTTCGCGAAGGCGACATGGCCGAAATCAAATCCCTGCTCACAGCTCATATTGATCGCACCAGACAAGCCTACAAAAGCGCCGCTATCGTCCTCGAAGGAGCGGCCGCATCCTAGCAAAAACGTAGCTTCGTTGTTACGGGGGCGGGCCAGAACGGCGGCGCCCCTTTCTTTTGGGCACCTCACGGTCTTTTCTTTTTCAGTTGACATCTGAGATATCAGATGCCAATCAAAAGGCGGGAGGAGACTTGTATGACGCCAGCAATGAAACCCGACTCACTCAGGTCACAGCCACTGATCCAACTGGATCGGGTTGGCAAAAGCTTCGGGACGAACATTGTCTTGGACGGTGTCGACTTTGAATTAAGGCCCGGCGAAGTGCACGCGCTTTGTGGTGAAAACGGCGCCGGAAAATCCACCTGTCTCGGCCTGCTTTATGGGCTTCACCAGCCGTCAGCCGGGCGTATCCTGTATGACGGCAAGGAACAACGGGTCGAAAGCCCGTCGCATGCGCAATACCTGGGCATCGGCTGTGTTTTTCAAGAACTCAGCCTCGCTGGCGCGCTCTCTGTTGCGGAAAACATCTACGCGGGACGCGTGCCCACTCGGTTTGGCGTAGTAGACTGGCCTGAACTGCGCCGTCGAGCGGAGGCGTTGCTGGCAGAGTTCGGTCTGGATATCGACGTCTCAACACCCGTGGAAAACTTGCCAATTAGCTCCCGCCAGATCGTTGAAATCGCCAAGGCGCTGTCGCTGAATTCCCGCGTCCTTTTGCTGGATGAACCGACATCGGCATTGGCACCCGACGAAGTAGACGCACTATTCGAAGTCCTAAAGTCCCTGACAAAAAAAGGGATTGGCATCGTCTATGTCAGCCACCATATGGCCGAGATTTTCCAGATCTCGGATCGCATTACCGTTTTACGAGACGGGCGCCACATCAGCACTTTGCCGGTTTCGGAAACCTCTCAGGAACAAGTCGTTGCCGAGATGATCGGCGGCGCTCACCCCGGTGATGTCACGCGGACAGGTAAGGTTAACGGCGAAGAGGTTTTGCATGTCCAAGACCTAACCCATCCAGGTGAATTCGAAGACATTTCTTTCTCCATTAAAGCCGGAGAGATTGTAGGCATGGCAGGGTTGATGGGCGCTCGCCGCAGCGAGATTGTTCGATCGATTGTCGGGCTGATGCATGGCGCGACCGGGGAGATCAGACTTCACGACAAGCCTGTTAACTTTGCGTCCTTGCGGCAGGCGATGCGTGCTGGGGTCGGGTTTGTTCCCGAGGAACGCAAGACTGAAGGCCTCTTTCTGGAACAATCACTCAGCGACAACCTGATCGCGGCCAGTCTTTCCGATCATGCGTCTGCTGGGTTCATGCGTTCAGGCTCGATCAAAGCATCCAGCCAAGCAGCCATTAACGCGTTCAGTGTCAAAACCAGCGGGATTAACGAACTTGTTGGCGATCTGTCAGGGGGCAATCAGCAAAAGATTATGTTGGCCAAGTGGCTCAAACGCGCGCCAGCTCTTCTGATCATTGAGGAGCCCACAAAAGGGGTCGACGTCGGAGCCAAATTCCAAATCCACACGGAACTTTTACGTCGTGCAGCCGAAGGCATGGCCATCCTAGTCGTGTCATCCGATTTTCCCGAACTTGTCTCTCTCTCAACCCGCATCCTTGTCGTCCACGACGGTCGCCTCATGGGAGACATCGCTGCCGCTGAGGCAAACGAAACCACTCTTCTTCAAATGGCCGCCGGAAATTCCGTTCCAATTGTGGACGCACCCCAAACAAATCAATCAGGAGTCGCGACGTGACCATGACCGCTCAAGCCAACTTGCCCATGAAGCGTCCGCTGCTGCGCCGTGTTTTGCAAGCTTTTGTCGATATTCGTGAACTGACGCTGATCGTTCTGATCGCCGCCATCATCATCGTGATGTCCAACGTTAATCCCTACTTCCTCAGCTTCTCGAACTTTCGAGCCGTGGCCGTGGGCATGGCCCCCACCGCGATCATCGTGATCGGTATGGCGATCCTACTTGCATCCGGCGGGTTCGATCTTTCCGTCGGGTCGGTTATGGCCTTGTCTTCTACCGTCGTAGCCATGCTGCTTTTGACTGGCATGCCAATTCCGCTCGCTGTGGTATGCGGATTAGTGCTGGGTGGAATTGTCGGTGTAGTGAACGGTTTGCTGGTGACCGGCCTCGGGATCAATCCGCTAATCGCGACCCTCGGCACGATGTCGATAGCGCGAGGGATCGCTCTTGTCCTGACCGAAGGTTTTTCTGTCTCAAGCCTCCCTGCATCATTTGCCTGGATCGGCAAAGCCGACATAGGCGGCTTTCCGGTAATCGTCTTGTTCACCATTCTGCTCGTCGTCCTGTTTGACCTGGCCGTCCGCCATACACGCTTTTTCCGTCAGGTCTATTTCATCGGCGCCAATGAAAAGGCCGCGATGTTGTCAGGCATCCATGTCACCCGCGTGCGTATCATTCTGTACGCACTGACCGGTATTCTGGCTGCTTTGGCGGGTGTATTGCTGGCCTCCCGCCTGATGAGCGGTACGCCCACGGCAGGCAACGGTATCGAACTTCAGGTTCTGGCGGCGGCTGTCATCGGTGGCGCATCCCTGCGCGGCGGCGAAGGTACTATTCTTGGTGCTTTCCTCGGCGTCGTTTTCGTTGCGCTGATCAACAACACTATGACGATGCTGGCCGTATCGATCTACTGGCAGATGATCGTCATCGGCGGTGTACTCGTTACAGCGGTTGCCTTGGACATGCTGATCCGAAGCAAACGGGGCTAAGCCCGAAGCCTTCCAAAACTCAACAACAACCAAAGTTCCAAAACAGGGAGACTACGATGACTGAATTGAATGTGAAACGGCGCGGGCTGCTGACAGCGGGCACCACCGCTGGATTGGCCGCAGCGTTCGGACTGCCCATGCTGTCCAAAGAAGCCATGGCGCAAGCGGCCGGCAAGGAGTATGTTTTCCTGTCCATCGTCACGCAGGTGCCTTTCTGGGTGGACTATCGCAATGCGATGGAAGACCTTGAAGAATTGATGGGCATCAAGGCCACATTCACCGGCCCGTTGGATTTCGACACGGCCGCACAAGCACGCCAATTGGATGAACTGATCGCAAGACGTCCCGCAGGCATCCTTATCTTCCCCGGTGATCCAGCCACTCTGGCCCCCGGCGTCGAACGTGCGGTCGAGGCGGGCATTCCGGTCACATGTTGTATTGGCGATATTCCCAACAGTCCCCGGTCCACATTCCTTGGTATCAACGGCGTTCAGGCAGGACGTGTCGGCGGCGAAATGCTTGCGCAAGCGATTGGCGGTAAGGGCAAGGTTATCCTCGGCACTTTCCCAGCCCCCTCCACATTGGAGCGGGTCGAGGGGTACAAACAGATCTTTGCCGAGAAATACCCGGATATCGAAGTGGTCGACGTAGTCAACGACAAGGCCGACCCGTCCTATGCGCCGACAGCCTACCTTCAGGCCATTCAGGCGAACCCGGATATTGTTGGCATTGGCGGCACGGACGGCGACAGCGGAAAAGGCGCTGCAATTGCCGTCAATGAGGCGGGACGCAAGGACATCAAGATCGTCGCGATGGACCGAAATGATGATATGCTTCCCTATATCGAAGATGGCACAATTCACGGCGCTGTGGCTCAGAAATCCTATCTGGAGATCTTTCTCGCCTTCCACATGATGCATTGGCAGAACACTGACGCGCTGAAGGTCTTGCCCGATTGGAAGGCGGCAGGCATCAATCCTTTACCAGAGCGCGTTGAAACCGGGGTAATGCCGATTACTGCCGAAAACGTCGTCCAGTTCAAGCACACCTAAGCGATTGTCCCGGTGCATTCTGTCGCGCCGGGAAACCGATAGGAGGGGGTATATGTCGGACAGATGGAGCGTTCTTCACCTGCAGCAAAGCGATCTGCGGCTGACACTCCTGCCCGGCATCGGGGGCCGCTTATGGGATGTAAACTTCCAAGGTTGCTCCCTCTTATTTCAAAACGCAGATCTCGACGGTTTGGATGTCGATGACACACGGCTTGCTGATCTGCCCACACGCTCTGCACAATTTGGTTTTCCGCTCTGGGGCGGCGAGAAGACTTGGATCGCCCCGGATACATCATGGATAAACGGCGCTCCGTTTCCCGCGTTGGACAGCGGCTCTTACCAGATCACTTTAAGAAGCAGCACTCGTATCGACATGACCAGCGCAATATGCCCGACCTCGCACTTGTCGGTGTCGCGCCGCATCACACTGACCTCCGAGGAGAGCTGGGATATCGAACACATCGTGGCCAACCATGGGACCTCCTCGCGCCTGACCGGCATTTGGTCAGTCATGATGCTTAACACCCCCACCAAGATCGGTGTCGAATTGGAAGACCCTGCATTTTATCCTGTTTTTGGCTCTGCCGAAGGGATGATAGCTACGCACGGCAATGGCATTGTCGTGGATTGCGACAGACAGCAGGAATTCAAGGTCGGGCTACCGAACCCCAACGGTCGTACACTGATACGGTGCGGCCGTGATACCCCCTTGCTGATGTGCTCGGTACCAGAACCTCAACAGGGCGATCAATTTGCACACGACTATCCGTTTGAGGTCTTTAATTCGGGCGATTACGCCTATTGCGAGGCGGAGTGGCACTCCCCGGCACGCAACCTCGCACCGAATGAAACGCTGAGTTTTCGGCAGACGTTCCGCCTCTTGGCGGACGAGGATGCATCTCAAATGCCATTGGGACGGTATCGCCAAGTTGCCTGACAATCTTTCCCGCGCTATCCGCTTGGGATGAAGATTCCGACCAACATGCCTCGCCTGAAGGGCTTTCGCTTTCCTCGCGAAATCATCGCC
>NZ_JBQFYW010000035.1:0-24039 GCF_056541825.1 Ruegeria sp. AF8
AATAGTAGGGATGATACAGGTCGTATTCCTGAGCATCGTTCATGTGCTGAGAAACCAAAGCCTGCATATCGTTCAGATCAACCGGCTCCCCCGATCGCTCCGCAGCCTCCAATTCGATTTTCAGTTCTTCGACCAAATCTTGTTGCGCCGTATGTTCGTCAACACGGCGGTTGGCCTGGTCCTCGATGTCGAAGCTCTTTGAAGCGATGGCTGCACGATCATAGCCCATCGCCTGCTGCTCTTTCATGATGATGTCGATCTGCTCTGAAACGCGATCCTCGCGCGGGGCGGATTGATCAAATTTGGAATAGGGTGCGAAGTGTTTGACTTCGTTCAAAAGATAGTCTGTACGCGAAACCATAGTTTTTCCTTTGCGAGTTGATGGAAAACTCTGTGTTGGATCTGCCTGGGGCGTTGGCGCGCTCATTAGGCAGACCGGGTGAAAACCTTATAAGCTGTGTCCGTCATCGTCGCCGCGCCCTTGCAAGAGCGGGTGCGTTGCGTGGGCGTGAACCTCTGAGAGTTCTTCTGAGATTGCGATGATCCTGGAAGAAGCAAGCTGGTGCAGCTCGTCAACAACGGCCTCCGCGCGGTCGTGGCTGTCCGACAATCCTTGAGCCTGGAAGTGGGCTGCGGCGGTTGAAATGTCGTCGCTGCGCCATCCCATTGTAGTGCCCAAAGTGACGTTGTGATGGTCGCCAAAGCGGGCAACGAACGCCTCGCCATCAAGGCCGTAGCTGCTGGCCGTGTCGGTGACTTCCTTGCGGATCGCCGCCCACTGTTCGGCCTTTGGATAATCCAAGACATCCATTTCGGCGGTGCCCATTCCCATCATCGTTGAATAGCGGCGGTCCTCGAGGATGAAGGCTTGAAGGTCCGGATCGTTGGTGCGCAGATCCGCAACGTCGCCCTTCAGCTCACCAATCTGAATATCCATTGCGACACGCAGATGAGGGTCGTCAACCTCACGGGCCAGCCCTTCCATCTTGTCGATGGATTGCAGCAATTCTTTGGCCTGAGACTGGAAGTCCTCATAGGCCCCCTCGCCCAAGGTGTCCTGCATATAGACCTCGTAGCGGCGTGCTGCCGGGGCATAATCTGCGGACGCCTGGAACTCTTTGTCATCGACAATATCAGCAAGGGCAGACAGATACGGATGGCTCTGTTCGTTGTCCCGAACGTCGCTGATATGGGCAACAACCTGCGCCTTCAGCTCGGGTGTAATCGTTTCCTCAGAACCGCCTAATTCGATGTGTCGCCGCAAATTGCTCATGACTTCGGGCGACACATAAGACGGGTCTCCAGGCTCGCCATAGTCATCAAAATGATGGGCCTGATCTAGTAGATGTTCCATTCTCGATACCATAGGTTCCTCACTTTCAACGAGTTGGATGGCAAACTCTTCGATCCGGTCTTTGACGGCGTTGGCGCGCTCATCAAACAGATCCGACATTCTTGCGATGGATAGGGTCATCACATCACCGGCCATGTCGCGGGCCGTAACTTCGACTTCCGGGGTGCTTTCAACAACCGACATTCCGGCCTGAACTTTCCACGTATCGGTCTCAACTTCCTGCCGCAAACCGCGCTCAAGGCGGGTCGTCGCGGTCAGCTCAATACCGTATTCCTCTGCAACCTCGACCTGGATAGAGCGCTGGACGTCGATGTTCATTTCGCTGCTCATACCCATAGCCAACCATTGCCCATGCTCGACGCCTCGGTTGTTCACAACGATGTGGACATGGGGGTTGTCAGTGTCGTTATGGAACACTGTCAGGTAGTCCCAGGTATCGCCAAAATCACCGCTGCCAAATAGCCGATCTGCGAACTCTAAACCGGCCTCATGAGCGGCATCCGGATAGGTGCCTTCGGGAAAAGAAACGATCATGTGACGGGTGTAACCGTAGTTGGTTTTCCCATTGAAATCCTCGGCCCAAGTCTCGATCAAATCACTGACCTGATCCGCATCGAGCGGGGTCACGCCATTGTCTCGGATGTCCAACACACCCTCTGCCCGGACGGTCAGATAGTTGATCTGGCGGCGCAGCTCATGCGCGTTTTTTACTCCACCTTTGCGGACGTGTTTCACAACCGCCTCGGGCTTTCCAACCACGGCACCAAGCCGCGCCTTGATGGATGAGGACCGCGAAACCATGAACTTCATGCGCTTTGCGATCTGCAGCTGCTGATTGATCCGCTTGGAACGATCGACACCCTTCTGAGCCTCACGGAAGGCAAGTTCCAGGAAGTCTCCGGCTGTCAGATCACGGGCTGCGGCGTTCATTTTTCTGGTGTCCAATCGTCGTCGCGCAAGATCCGGCGAATGGCGGATTCAGGCTCTCGGCTTCGGCGGGCGGCAGTGATCATCGCCTTCAAGTCTTGCCGGTGCTGGATGATCGCACGATGGAGATTTTCGACGTCGCGGCGGTCGTCATCCGTCCAGATGACCGTGCCGCGCTTGGCCGATTTCGCAAGCTGATTGAGGTTGGTGTATCCACCCTGAACCTGCCGCAAGTGCTTCTGCCAGAGATCCACAACAGCAGGGTCGGGATCGAGATAACCGATCAACCGATAGATCAGACGCTGGATGATCTGATTGCGGCTCTTGGCTCCCAGCACACTTACAGCTGCCTCCAAACGCTCCAGCGCATCCACTGGCAAGCGTACGGAAAAGACAGTGGTATCGGCGGGCTTGCTCAATGCATACCTCTGGTTGTATTTTCAGTTTGTAACACAACTACCTTATCCTGTCATACTCTCCAAGAGGAAACCGGGGGTGATTTTAGAAATCCGCATTTTCTAAAATTGCCCTCGGAACAGTTTTGCTCTTGGAGGCAATCTCCACGCCGGGAAAAGGGTCCCGCCCCTTTTCCAGCCAGCAGGCGTGGGTGCCGGTGGACTGGCGCAGGGCAATCATGCACCGCATGGGCTGCCCGAACGGCGCCCGTCACATACCGGCACGTTCAAGGTCAGTATGGCATTATTCGCGCGCCTCAGCGCGCTCTGTTTCCCGCCGCTCGCGCGGCGGGTGTAGCAGGGGTGCGAACTGCCGCGTTAAGGCAGGGCAGAGTCCCTGCCCGGTCTTTGGACCGCGCGCCACGCATGGCGCATATGTGCTCCGGCCTCTGGCCGGAGCAGAAGAAAGGGCGGCTTGCGCCGCCCTGCCCTCTCGTCATTCGGTGACGGGCTCGTCATCGGTGCGCTTCGGGAAGGCCACCATCTCAACGCCGGGGAACATGCTGTGCTTGACCTGGATCGAGGTGATGTTGCCTGTCTCATCGGTGTTGACGAAGAGAACCCCGCACCGATCCCAGAAAGTCTTGCCTTCTTTTTCACCGGTCTTGACGTTCAGTTTCAGAGTTTGAGTTGCCATTGTTTGATCCTCGCTATGGCGTGTTTCGATGAACATGGGAAAAGCGGGCATCAAGGGGACGTCAGCAGGGAATTTGGTCCGCGCGGAATGCGCCGCAGGCGCAGGGGAAATTCCTTGTTGAAGCGCGGTGCCCGGTCCGGGCACCGCGCGTCTTCCCCGACTACCCGCTTATGTTCATCCCTTCAGAAACACGGCAGCCGAGGATCATCTCCAGCAACGAGGTTGAACCTGTCGGGCCAAGTGAATAGGCAAGACTTTCTGGGATCGCTGCGCGCGGACCATCTGAACAATGCGATGTGGTTTATGGCGGCAACATCGCCTCGGTCCGACACGGGCGCAGTGCTCAATTTGGAGTGCGGGTGGCCTTTGCGGATCGGTATGACCTTCGTGGCAAAAGACGGACGATCACCGGTGGCAAAAGTCGCGCTTTTCAACGGGCGGAGGCCAAAGACAGGACGGTCCGGCCCTGATCCGCGCTTGCGTGGATCAGGTTAACAGACGGACTCAATTTAGCGGGGCGGGTTGGGCAAAAGACGGCAGCAAACACTTGAGTTTGAGCCTCACAGCCCAAGAAGAACCGCCCGAACCTAGGCTTTCGACGCGGTCGAAAGGAACAGCCAACGATCACGAAATATTTCACTTAGCATTCAGCGGCCAAATCTACTATCCGCCGATTCATGGCTTACAATTACGACAAACTCTATGGTGAACAACCAAACGCACTTGGCGAACCCACACAGGTATTCGTCGACTTTTTTGATCAGTTTGATCAAACCGGCGCGCGTGTTCTCGACATTGGCTGCGGTCAAGGCAGAGACGCGCTGTTCATCGCCCGGCTTGGTCACCATGTCGTTGGCGTGGATATTTCTCCAAACGGCATCCAGCAACTGATCAGCGCGGCCAAATCAGAAAAACTTGTGGTGGAGGGCACTGTGGCTGACGTCACCGCATACGTGCCAAAAGGCAAATTTGATGTGGTTTTGATAGACCGAACCTTACATATGCTCTCCGAGGCATTGCAGAAGACCGTATTGGAACGGTTGCTCAATCATGTCGAAGATGGCGGCTGGCTTCTGATCGCTGACGAGGCATCCAACATCAAAGGGTTCAAAGACGTAATCCAGTCTCACCAATCAAACTGGAGTACGGAGCTTTCCCAAAAGGGATACTTGTTCATCCGAAAATCTTGAGCGCACCCGGATTTACAACAATGGCTGGCTAATTGGACGCAATGCTTGTTCACGCATCCAAACACAAGATCATTCCGTATTTCGAACCCCTGCTCCTATCAGAACAGGCATGACCTGCTCCTCAGATTTGAACTCAAATATCTGTTCGACCCGAATTGAACCAAGCGTTGCCGCCTCCAGCGCGGCCTTCATTTGATTCGGCGTCAACCCAAATCCGTCATCATCTGACGCATGCCAATCCCACTGAACGAAATGTCCCCCCTTGTTGAGCAAACCCGCCAGCACCGCCACAGCGCCACTGTAGTCTGGGAGAAAGGCGCACACGGAAGACGCGCAGATCAAATCGAAATCTGAAAACCCGTTCTCGAGCCCCGAAACATCTCCAGCCAGAATATCTCCATGAACTGCTCTAACATTGTGCAGCTGCTTTTCCTGCAGGACGGCAATCATATTCTCCGAGGTATCAACTGCGACAACTTCCTCCACAAAAGGCGCAATTTTTTCCGCCAGCAATCCGGTGCCACATCCAAAGTCGAGCACGCGCTTTGATCGCCAGTACTTCCCGCGAATATCCAAGTGCTCGTCCAGCGTGGTGAAAGCGCGACTCGCGTAGCGTCTGACGTCGTCATTGTCGTCCCAACCATCGGCATAGTCGTTCCAGTCATCGGTCATGTTGCTTGTGTTTCCTTGATGGTTTGCACCGGCTCCAACACATGTGCGCTGGGGCAGACGCATCAATACGAACGCGCGACATTGGCTAGGTCGGCGAGAACAGTCAACATGGATTTGGAACGGCATGTGGAGGGAATAGAGGCGACTTCGGCAAGCCTCTGCTGACAGTCTTTCCCGCAAGAAAGAGGCCCACCGAAGCGGGCCGCAAGTTTAACCAAAGGGAAGTCTCGAGGTATTGAAGACAGGCTAACGCTTGCGCGCGCGATCGACAACACCGTCGGCCGTGATTGTGGCAATGCGATCCTCGGTACGGCGGGTCATTTCCACCCCGTCACCTGTCATATGCGCCTCGGCAAATTCGGTGAACTTGAAGATGCTGCCATCGGCTTCGACATGGGTTTCATCTTCCGCCGAGCGGCGCTTCACCGATCCGTCATGGCGGATTTCAATGATCGTGTTGTCGGCCATGCGGACCGTCACGGAATGCTCATCCACCGCCACGCCTTGCCACCACATATCCGCGTCCCGGCGCACAACAATGCGGTTTGGATGCAGCTTAATCTGCACATCCTGTGCGGCTTCCGGATCAGCGGCTTTCACCACAACAATCGCTTCCTGTGCGCTGGGGTCACCATGGATTGACGCGCTCCCGTTTTTGGGCGGCCAGAGCTTAGGCTGTTCGCGCGGCTTGCCTTTCTGATCCGTATGAAACCCGACAAACATCTGCGCGGATTTCCAAACGCGGCGGGCGGCTTTCTCGAGCTTGTTCGATGAGGTATCCATGGGTCTTACCAAATCCGTTCTGATCAAGTGATCGCTTTAGAAAATGAGCCGGGTGACCGACCTCTGATAGCTATGCGCGACGGGGTGTTTGCGCAATGCCACTTTGAGTTTTCATCATTGAGGCTGACACAGCCAGAGATTGATAGGCAGGGCGCAACGCACCCTGCCCTGTTGGGGTCAGAAGCAATCCGGCACCCAAGCATCGATCCGGGCTTTCTGTGCCTCGGTCACAGCCAATGCGGCCTGATGCGCGTTGTCGTTGAACAGCTTGTGCAGCGCGTCGTTCTTCGCGCCCTTCTTGGATTTCGCGAAGGCTTTGAAGGCGTCGGTGTCCACATGCAGGTCCAGCAGGTCCTTGTAGAGATCATCCAGCTGCCAGCCTTTCAAGCGTTTGAAGCAGTTCTCAGCGGACGGGGTCCAGATCGTGCGCATGTCAGCACCAATCTCAGCCTCGATCTCCGCCATGAACTCCGGGCGTTGGGTCAGGAACCGCCGGGCCAGAAAACTCGTGATCTCACCGTTGCGGGTCTTCTTGCCCAGCTCGCGAAACGCTTTGAACGCCTCCACGCTGCCTTTTGCGGACATCTCCTGAAACTGGTCATAGGCTGCCTCTGCCGCCTCATCCCGCTCCCCGCCAAGACGCGGGTCGAGGATGAACTGATCATCGATTTCCGGCGTGTTCCGCTCGGCGCCACCATAGCCAAACCCAAACAGGTTGCTGGTCAGACCGGAGGCCGGGGTTGCGGAGAAGGCAAACAGGCTCAGCACATAATCAGGTTTGTCCAGCAAAGCCGTTTGAATTGCCGCCAGACGGATGGCCACCATGTCATCAATGAACTTCTGCGAATAGGCCGGTTTTGGTGCCTCCTTGGTCTTTGTCTCTTTGACCGGGGCCAGAACGCCGACCTCAATGGCGGCCTGCACATGTTCATCCGCGACATAGGCTGAGGATGTTTTGATCTCGCCGTTGTTGCCGACATAGACAAACACACCGGACAGCTTGCGCTGATCGTCGGAATAGAAGGGTGCTGCATAGTCCTCGAGCGCGACCAGCTCCTTTTCACCATCCGCGTCCAGAGCCTCTGCCTCATAGAGTTCGACAAGTTCGTCATACCGCTCGGCCTGTTCTTTGGTGAACTCCCGGCTCACCATCTCCAGACGGTGCATGCCTTCGATGCCCGAAAACCCATACGGAATGTAGCTGTCTTCATGGGTGTCCACCCAGTCCCAGCCTTCTGCTTCGCGTAGCTTTGCTGCTTCTGCCGCCAGTTTCTCAGCAAACAGATGATCCAGTAGCGCGCCTTGATTGAACAGGGTTTCATCAGCGAAGAGATCAGCGGTGACCGTGCCGCCTGCTTCAACATAAGCCTCCTGCCCCACAAACACGGCCTTGCGGTTGGTGCTGCTGACAGCCTCAGATGTCAGGGCCTGTTTGACATCATGCTCACTGAACCACCGACACTCTTTAGCCTGTTCCAGAACCTCCAGAATTTTATCTTCTTCGGTGCTGACGGTCATGGCTTTCGCCAGACCCATGCTGATCTCACCAGCCTTGAGCGCGTCCAGAACGGCGGCGGGCAAACCTGCCAGTGCGAGGCGACGGCGCACATGCGCCTCGGTCACGCCAAACGCATTGCTGATCTTGGCAACAGACAGGGATTTCTCGGCCATCTTGCCATAGGCGCGGACCTCGTCCACCGGGTCCAGTTCTTCCCGGGCGGTGTTTTCCGCATTGGCCCATTGCTCCGCCACAAACGGATTATCGGTGATCTTCACGGGAACCTGTTCCAGATCGGCCCGCTCGGTCACGGCGATGTTCAAAGCCCGCAGGCGGCGGCCACCTGCAACGATGGCAACTTTGCCATCCGCATCCCGAAGACCGCTCAGGTTTTGGATCAGACCGCACATGACCAGACTGTCGGCCAGCAGGGCGATACCTTCCTCGCCAACCTCCTGTCGTGGGTTCAGATCAGACAGGTAGAGATCGGACAGGGTAATGGTTTCAATGGTTTCCGGTGCGGTGAATGTTTCGACTTTGCTCATGGGGCAAATCCTTGTTTGAGTGTTTCGCTTCGTGTTAAGGGTGCCCTACCCCTTTCGGGGTAGAGCGGGGCCGCTTAGGCGGCTACGTGTTGTTTCAAGAAGGCGAGGCCGATCTTGGCGGAGAGACCTCCCTTCTTGACCAGCTCAACGGCTTCGCGCCGTCGTTGCTGCAAGGTTTCCTGACTTATTTTCATCACCCCCTTTCCGAGCTGCGGTAGAAATCAGTATTCGCTGGGGCACATGATGGTCAGGACACGGCGGGTCACTGCGGGATCAAACGGGCGGTCGGAACCGTATGTGTAGTCCGCGTCGTAGAGGTCGATTTTCCAGAACAGCTTTTGGTCGCTGATTGTCACCGTTCCGAACGTGTGATCGCCATAAGGGTCATTGCCCTCGTCGAACTGGTCATCCGTTGCGACCGCCTTCAAAACTGCGGTCTGGAACTCCATCCCTTCACCCGACACGCCGGGCGTGACAAACACCTGTCCGTGAATGCCATTGGAGTGTATCTCAATCGCTGCAGTCGGATCGATCAGGGCTTTCCGAAACAGGTCATTCTGGGCCGCGATCTCTGCCGCCTGAAGGCTCGTGTCATTCTCGATGTCATTTGTCGTCTCAAAGATCAAAACCGTCTCTCCTTTTGTGGTGCGACCTCCGGGGCTGGTCCCCTTTGGTGCTGGTTTTGAGCCGAGCCCTGAAAGGGCGTCGTCTCAAAAACCTGCCCCGTGGCGAACGCGGAGAGG
The DNA here is from genome assembly GCF_056541825.1 of Ruegeria sp. AF8. Classification (NCBI taxonomy): domain Bacteria; kingdom Pseudomonadati; phylum Pseudomonadota; class Alphaproteobacteria; order Rhodobacterales; family Roseobacteraceae; genus Ruegeria; species Ruegeria sp. AF8. The sequence continues at coordinate 8,805 of NZ_JBQFYW010000035.1, forward strand.
GGCGAGACAGGACAAATCGACAAGAGTGGTGCGGCCCGCAGCGCAACGCGCGAGGACACGGTCTTGTCTATTTGTCTTGTCCGAGGGGGGAGGCCGCGCCTTCCCCCTGACGTCGGGCGGCGTTTGGCTTGTCCAAATCCCGCCTGACCCACCAAAAATGGCCAAAGGATCTTCGATCCTGCGGGAGCGCAAAAGGGATCGTCACCCGAACGGGCAGATCATCACGGCATGGGCCGACCATGAGCCAATAGCCCCTGCCCCGGCTCGCAAGAGACGGTTCAGGGGCTATTGGCTCAGGGAGATCATGCTGGGGTGTTCTGGGTGGAAGCCGGCATGCCGGCTGTAACCTAGAGCCCGGTCACGAGACGACAGGCTCGGGATTTGCTATGGAACAGATTGCAATCCGAAATCACTCACCGACCGGGACATACCCTCGGCGGCGCTTTTGCTTTTCGAGTTTTTGGAGTGCATCAGTGGCCTGGCCTTCGCCTTCGTAAGTCACCATCATGGCTTGCCCATTTGTGCCTATACGCCCCCAGGTGCGAAGGACGGACACTTCGCCAAACAGCGTCGGCTGCAGTTCAATCCCATAGAACCGCGCCATGTTGGCGTCTGGATCCACATGGATCAGGTGGACAGGTGTGGTTGCCGTCAGCTCCATGATCCGATTGTCGGTCAATTCAGAACGTCTGTCCAATGGCTTTGCAAGATCCATTTGTCGGAATGGATTCTGATCCTCAATGGAACGGACCTACATTTACTGAGCGGACATCCGCACAGTTTTCTCTCTTTAATGACCGTACTCACGCAGAAGAGAATTTTTCACGGCCGGAAACTGCCGCATTTAGTCAGATGATGAAATTCCGCGTGAGATAGCCAGAAGCAATGTGGAAATGTTGCCGCCTCAGATTAGGGCGCATACGATGTTCACTACTCTTCCCAGTGGACATAGAGGGATGAACGAACATGGCACAATCATTGGAAGGTGGGTGCTTCTGTGGTGAAGTGCGCTACCGGATCACCGGTGAAGCGGTACTGCAACTCATGTGTTTTTGCAGAGATTGCCTATCGATGACCGGTACAGATGGCTACGCCGGGTACATGATAAAGTCAGAAAATCTACAGCTACTGAAGGGCAAACCACGGACCTTTGAGAAGACCTCAAAGGAAGGCCGACCTGTTATCAAGCATTTCTGCGGTACCTGCGGGTCAGGCTTGTGGGGTGTGACAGCCTTCGGATTGACGAGCATTGCAGCTGGGACACTGGATGAACCAAACAACTTCAGCCCATCGAAAAAGGTTTTTGCGAAAGATGCCCCCAACTGGGCCAGAGTTCCCCACCACTTGGAAGATATGTAGGGGTTTAGGCTTTGGTATCACGTACATTTCTTTCTGGGAGTTGTTCCTTCTGGTGACCCGAATTGCTACGATTGTAGTTGAGGCAACAAGCAGGACATCAAGATGCGCAATGCAATCTTCTCACCCTTAGCGGCTTTGTTCCTAGGGGTCGTCATGGGCGTTGAGCCGGCTGCGGCGGCGTCACTGGGACCTTATGAGGTTTTTGGAGTCGAAGACGGTGACATGCTAAAAATGCGCAGCGGACCTGGAACAGGGTTCAATGTGATCGTTGGTCTTCCAAATGGAACCGCACTACGAGTTCACAGTTGCGAGCAGACCGGTGGCACACGTTGGTGCCGCGTTTCATTGGAGCGTGCTCGTAGACTAAAGGGGTATGTCTCTTGGGCATACTTGCGGAAAATCTAATACGACGATGATCAGCGATGCCATCTTACTGTAATAATAGAATGCTGGCAGAAAAGGCCGCAGTGAAGCTTTCTTGTTGCCGGTGATGGGATCAAGCGGGAAACCACGATCGTGTTCGGCCCATACCGGTCACTCAACCATGGTCTCGAATGCTGCGGACGCAGCCCGCTTAGCGGTCATTCGCTGCACTTGCAATATTGAAGACCGAGTGGACTCACACATCGCGGACATAACCGACATTCACTTTCGGGACTTCGCTGACGCAGCATCCTTTCGCACGCGACAGAGTCTGTTTCACGCCTGAACGCCCCTCATTTTCCTTGTGAAATCAGCTCATATGAGAGACAATATAAGGTAGGGTTGCATCGCTGAAACACCACAGATGTGCCCAATTCAACATCAAAAGAGCCGCCAAGGCCTGACACGTTCGAGCACTTATGGACCCCGTTTCAACCGCATTTTATGCACAGCATTTCAAAATTGCGTTCCTTGAAAAGAAAGGAACCGAATTCCAGGATTGGGTTGCCAGGCTCGGCAGCCATGCCCTCGGGGCCGATTTCGAGATTGTGCGTCCTTACGGCAAACAAGGCGACTGGAAATGTGACGGTCGCCAGCTCAGCACTGGAACGATTTTCCAGTGTTATGGTCCCGAAACGCCCACCGATCAAAAGACAATTGCGAAAGTGAACGTCGATTTCGCAGGCGCGCAGATCAAGTGGCCTGATTTCATGCAACGATGGGTGTTCGTTCACAACATCCCCGGAGGTCAACCGCCGGCTGTCGTATCCCATCTTGATATACTCCGCGCCGAAAATCCTGGTATCTCTTTTGAGCTTTGGTCTGAAAGTGAGCTTTTCGACTGGCATGTCATGTTAGACGATTCACGCGCTCTTTTGATGTATGGTGCTGTTCCCAATCAGCAAATTGCCAGTGGCATTGAACTTGCGGATTTGCAGCCGGTGATCGACGTTTTGCAACGCCGCGATCCGGACCCGGCCGAGCCCCTGCCTGCACCACCATCCGCAAAAAAGCTGGAAAAAAATGAACTCTCGGTCGAAGCCGCCGATCTGCTGCGCCTTGGGCGACGCAAAGTGCGACTTGTCGAGACCTACTTCGAAAAGGCAGGTCCCGTGGAAATCGGTGAAAAAATCGCTGAAGCCTTCCGCGATCATTACGCTAAACTGAAAGCCATGCAACTGGACGCCGATCAGATGTTTTCTTACCTGCAGAAATTCGCAGGCGTTAGCGGCGAGCCAAAACGCCAGGCGGCGGCTATGGCCGTCATGGCATACTTCTTCGACAGTTGTGATATCTTCGAAGATCCCGAAACCGAGGTCACTGGCTCATGATCCTGCCAACCAAACATGTGCGCGCAGATCGGGCCCTCATCGGGGTCGGTGGTGAACTGCTCAGCTTGCTCAACGAACCGATGACCGTTTCCCGGCTTTGGGATGCAATCCGTGAGCGCCGCTCAACGGCAACACCCAACGCACCTGTTGAATACACCTGGTTCATTCTCGCGCTAGATTTTCTGTTCATGATCGGTGCGGTGGAAGCCCGGCGCGGCATCATTGTGCGGGCTGCGTCATGATCACACGACTGAGCAGCAGCCTTAACAGCTTCAAATCGCTTGAATTTTCGTCCGGACTGAACGTCTTGTTGGCCGATAAGAGCGAAGGTGCAACAGATCTTCAGACTCGCAACGGCGCTGGCAAGTCCAGCTTTGTCGAAACCGTCCACTTCCTGACCGGCGGTAACGCCAAAACAGACAGCATTTTTCGCTCTAACGCGCTCCTCAACGAAAGCTTTGACATCCAGATGGATGTTGGCGGCGATAAGATCACCGCTGAGCGCTCCGGCTCTGCTCCCAGTAAGATTTTCCTGAATGGCCCCGTCGAGGATTGGCCAATCCCGCCAAAATTCAAAGAAGATCGTGGTCTCTTCGAGATTTCAAATACCAATTGGTGTCACACCCTTGGTGCCAAATGGTTTGGGCTTGAAGCGCCGCCCGATTCCGACACCAAGTTTCAACCCACTTTCAGGTCCCTCTTTGCGTACTTTGCCCGGCGCCAGGCAAGTGACGCGTTTCAGACGCCGACGCAACAGGCCGGCAAGCAACAAATCTGGGATCAACAAGTTGCCATTTCCTATCTCCTGGGCCTTGACTGGCACGTCTCTCAAGACTTTCAGGGGCTTCGAGAGAAAGAAAAACTGGTTAAGTCGCTTGGAAAAGCCGCCCGGTCCGGGGAGCTAGGACCGCATTTCGGTCGCGCGGCAGATTTGCGCACGAAAGTAGTCGTCGCTTCTCGTCGCGTGGAACAAATCCGCACTCAAATCGACACATTCCAGGTTATCCCGGAGTACCGTGAGCTGGAATCCGAAGCCAGTGACATAACCAGATCCATCAACGCGCTTGGAGAAGAGAATTTCGTTGATCGCCAGTTGATCAAAGAGCTTCAGGCATCCCTGTTGGAAGAGGAAGCACCCGTCACAGAGGATCTTGAAAAGCTCTATGCTGAGGCAGGTGTTGTCCTGCCCGAGTTGCTGACACGCCGCCTCGATGAAGTGCAGAATTTTCATCGCACTATTCTTCAAAACCGGGCCTCGCATCTGAAAGCGGAGCTGTCATCTGCCGAAAATCGCATCGAGAAGCGCGAAGAAGAGAAGGAGAAACTCGACACACGCCGTCGGCAGATCATGACCGTTCTGCAATCGGGGGGCGCGCTTGAGCAATACACCGCTTTGCGCGAAGAGATGGGACGTGCAGAGGCTGAGGTGGAAACCTTGCGACAAAGGCTGGACACAGCCGAAACGCTGGAAAGCACGAAAACTGAACTTGACGCTGACCGAAACCGGTTGGCCCAAGCGTTGCGCGATGACATCCGGGAACGTAAATCTGTTCTGGACGATGCCATTCTGGCGTTCGAGGAGCTGTCACAATCTCTCTACGAACAAGCTGGCAGCCTAACGATCGACGCTGGGACAGCGGGACCACGTTTTGAAGTCAAAATCGACGGTCAGCGCAGCAAGGGCATCACCAATATGCAGATTTTCTGCTTTGATCTAATGCTCATCGAACTGTGCACCCGGCGTGGCACGTCACCAGGCTTTCTGATCCACGACAGCCACCTCTTCGACGGTGTCGATGAAAGACAGGTCGCCAAAGCGCTACAACTCGGCGCAGAGAAGGCCGAAAATCTTGGCTTTCAATACATCGTCACGATGAATTCCGACGCGATCCCCTCGGAAGGCTTCCAGCGTGGATTTAACATCTATGATCACGTTCTACCTACGCGCATCACTGATGCTGTCGACGATGGCGGCCTGTTTGGCATCCGTTTCTAACATTTGAACCGACAGCCTTTTCGACCCCCCCCGAACGGGCATGGCCTGTTTCACCGCCGCACAGCGGCGTCCTTAGCCGCGCACTTGCAGCGATTTTCATACTGAGAGCGTGCGCAGCGAAATTCGAAGACTTCCGTAGTGGGCTCGGAGGGGTCATTCGTCAGGTTTGCAAGGATCGACCGCTCAGCGGACAAACCCTATCTCAGTACTTGAAACGCATAAAACGCCTCAGCAAAAGACATTGTAATTGTTGATTTCCCAGCCCCAATTTGGAAACAACAACAATGAAGACAACAAATCACCTGATATTGGGTGGTTTGTTAAACGAACTTCAGAACTGGGTAATTCGAGGGCCGACTGACAGAGCTTCCTCTGCTGCAGGCTCAGGTTCCTCACTTTGGCGAGAGTTGGATTGGATTGCTAAACTTGCCTCCTGCAAAGCCGGATCGAATTCTCGTTTGAGGACAATCGGTCTTTCTGCCTTTATCGCCTTTCCAAAGGCCAAAAACTCGAACCGCCCAAGGTTTGGAATAAGCCGTGTATGCTGGGCGCTATAAACGCTCTCGAGGAAGTTGAGGCTCGTTTGGTCGATCAAGCTGTGGGTCAAAAATGTATTGCACTGTGACAGAATAGTCTTGCTGACTAGTGCAGTGCGCTGGCTGATCACCATAAGCCCAACGCCATATTTTCGACCTTGCAAAGCAATTTGCCCGATGCGGCTAACTACAAACTGCGTATTTGCATCAAAGCCCGCCCCAAACACCTCAGGGACGATTGTGTGGGCCTCTTCCAAGACGATTAGGATCTGCCTTTCACGACGGTTCCTTTGAGCCCAACGCATAATCGTCGACAAGTACAACTCGGCCAGCCGGAGTGTGGCTTTTGTGTTGGCGATTTCTGCCAACTCGAAAATCCCAAGGTAGGTTTCTTCGGACCTCAGAAACTCATCAACTTGTGCTTCAGCGTGCGCTTTAAGCGCGTCTACGCCCTCCTGCAGAGCTTTCTTTTCTGCTGGTGCACCGTAGCTTCCAGTCTCAACCGCGAATAGTTTTTCCTCCAATTCGGCGGCCTGTGCAGGCGTAGGAGTTGGAAAAGCTGGGTCCAATTCCGCGAGCCGCGCCCGATAGTCGCCGGTGAAATCGACGCAAAAGACTTTTGTGCCTCTCGCAACTGCCTGCCGAACTACGTCGAGAGCCAGCTCAGTTTTCCCTGTACCAGTCACACCAAGTACGGCCGTGTGATACTCAACCAGTTCATCAATTCTCGCAACCGCTTGGACATTAGTGGATGGCACCGTACCAATAGGGAATTCGCGGTCGCCCACGATAGGATCGTCAAACTGCCTGCTGCCAGCAGAAAACAGCGGTGTATTCATGGAAGGCAGCCAAGTGTATTTGGTGAAACCGTCGTCGGGCGAATAAACGCCAAGTTGAGATGCCTTTACTATGTGAGTTCCGCGTGGATTTTGATCGAAGTTTTCTTCGTACGTCTCTGCGCCCACGATCTGATAAAAGATGTCTTGGCCTTCAACGTGCGCAAAAATCACATCACCTTCATGTAGCCCCGAACGGCTGGAAACTTCAAAATGCAGAGTTCCGATTGTTGAATTTTCCACAACGAAGCCGACCAGCTTGCCATCTTTCGCACCGCTGAGGTTCTCCAGGAATTCAACCGTCTTCGCTTCGTCGAGGCTGGCGCAGACGGAGCCCACAGGTAAGCGAGCAGGTTCAGCCAAAGTCGCTACGCACAGTCCTGTTCCAACCACGTCAGAACCCTGCGTCTGCGAAAACAATGAGATCACGTAACGCTGCGATCCATCGGGTAGGCTAGCTGTAAACAAGTGGTTCGGTTTCCACGCTCCCACCGAGTTTAGTTTGACGCGGACTATGTCTGGATGATCGACTCTTGCGATAGAGCCAACCGTCGGCTGTTTTTTTAGCTCATCGACGTCAGACGAAAGTTGTCTAACAGCAGAGAGCAGGCGTTCTATGGGTTTCCCAACCACAATCAGGATCCAATAGAGAATAAGCCAACTCATTTTTTCAAACGAGGCTTGATAGTACGCGATGATGCTAACAATTGCTGAAGCAGAGAACAGGATTTCGCCTCGCCCAAACACGCTGGTCAGCTTGAACGCAAAATGACCCGTTGGGGACCTTTGATCCTTATCATGTAAAATCAACGCTGTGACGGCCGAAAACACAACCGCACAGGCGAAAAAGACGGTTCCCCATCTCACATGTTCGAGTTGCGCTGAAAACAACTGAACGTTGGTGAGGTCCATCGTTGTAAGCACCAAGATGGCCCCTACAGCGCTGATGATTGCATCCCTTGGCGGGACAAACCAAGGCGCAGATAATAGCGCTAGGAACCAAAGTGAGATCGCACTTATCAGCCAAACAGACTCCAGCCCGCCAGTCGGCAACGTTTGACCAGTCGCCCAGAAAAAAACTACGTACGCAACAAGTGTGTTCAGCAGAAGCGCAAGAAAGCGTTCCTTAATAGATGGAAAAGACAAATCAATTCTCGTTCAATTCTTGGTTGTGGCTAATCCTAGTGCTTATCAGCCGGAGGGGGAAGCGCAGAACATCTTCTGGTTTTTTTTTGCGTCTAGCGCCAACCATCATTGAATGCCTCATTGGGCTCTCGAAGACGTCGAGCAAGGGCGTCAATCGACGCAGCTGTCTGGCGGATTTCGGGAATACCACTTTCAAGATCATCGAGGTTCATCAGATCAATAGATTGAAACCTCTCATCAACTGAGCGCAGCAATCTGGCTCCTTGAGTACGAAGCGCACTGGTTTCCTGCTCTTCCTTCGTTGGTTCAAATGGATTGGAACCTATCATTATGCCCTTACCTAGTTCGTGCTGCCGCCACTTTTCGAGATTCAAATCGCAGTCCGATGCGAGCTTTTGATAGCTCCCTCGGACGTCAGCCAGCGCTGACCGGGCTTGAAGCCTAACGTCCCGCTCATGTGCCTTATCAGCGGATAGGAATGATTGTCTTGCGACACCCAAACCCACTACGCATAGCGCGACCCTTGCAAAATCCTCGTACCGCTCAGCGCCCAGCATCCGCCTTGCCAGAAGAGCAAGGCAAAAAAGATAGTAGTCGAACAACGTCCGAATTTTCTCTAGCGCAAAGGCTGTGTCAGGTGCACCCAGAGAAAAGCTTCGAACATGTAGCTAAGTTTGGCGGCGGCGGAGCTGTCCATAGAGATGTATATTCTCGGAATGCGGGGCCTTCATAAACTACTGATATATAATATATTATATTTATGAAGTGGTGCCCGGGGGGGGGCAAAATCGAACTACCGGCACGAAGATTCTCAAGCCCAGAACCAATAGATCGAGTGTAGCAAGTCTGCTGTGAATGGCAGCTTTCTAAAATCTCTCGACTAGGTTTCGCGCTTGCAGCGAATGACCGGAATCCGCCCTAACTTACAAAATCACCCAGATACTCTGCTAACTTGTAAGTCAGAAAAAAGTATTATATTTTCTGACAAGGAGAAAACTATGATCACTTCATCGATTAGACAACGCATCATCGGAAAAGGCCGGGGCTCAATCTTTGCGCCAACCGACTTTCTGGATATTGGCTCCCGCGCAAGTGTGGATCAGGCATTGTCGCGTTTGGCGGATCAAGGGATGATCCGACGGTTAACGCGTGGGCTTTATGACTATCCGAGAAAGAGCGCCCGATTAGGGCTGTTGTCTCCGTCAGCCGATGACATTGCCAAAGCGATTGCACGCAAAGACAATCAGGTTCTACAGCCCTCCCCTGCCATGGCAGCCAACCAGTTGGGGCTGTCGACCCAAGTGCCGTCCAAGCCGACTTACATGACCGACGGCCCGACCCGCACCAAGACAGTTGGTCGACAAGTCATCCAGTTCCGGAATGCATCATCCAAAACGCTAGTTGGTGCAGGCCAGAAAACCGGCGCCGTATTTCAGGCGTTACGCTATGTTGGCAAAAACCGGGTGGATAGCCGTGTTGTCGACACGCTGGCCCGCAATCTGGATGTTAAGGACCGCGCATTGCTCGCAAGACAAAGTAGATATGTTCCGGCCTGGATGCACCCGGTAGTGCAGCAAATCGTGGCACGGGTCTGATCGTTGGACCAGTTTGCCAACGATACTCCAAAGAACCGTGAAGAAGCGTTTCAGGAAACGGCCGCAAAGCTTGGCATTTCCAAGGCAATCGTTGAGAAGGATTTCTGGGTCTGCTGGTCGCTGAAACATCTATTCGCCCTGCCCTCTTTTGGCACTCACATGATCTTCAAGGGTGGGACATCGCTATCCAAGGTCTATGACATCATCCATCGGTTCTCAGAAGACGTGGATCTGTCTCTCGACCGGGCACAGCTCGGTTTCGACGGCACACGTGACCCCGAGCACCCTGCCCTTTCAGGCAAAAAACAAAAGCAACTGCTGCAGGAGCTTCAGGATACGGCCACCAAAGTAGTCTCAGGACCGCTTCTGAAAGAAACCAAGATCAAGTTTGGCGCCGTGCTTGATCAGCACTTTTCCCTCTCGGTCGATCCTAATGATGCACAAACCTTGCTTTTCGCCTATCCATCCGAGACAAGTGCGGCCAGCGGCTACATCCAGCCGGTAGTGCGGTTCGAATTTGGCGCCCGTGGGGTTCACCTTCCAGCCGAGTCCCGCAGGATATCACCTTATGTGCATCAGGCATTTCCAGACCTGTTGGAGGCGAGCGACGTCGATGTGAAGGTCTTGGGTGTTGAACGCACATTCTGGGAGAAAGCCACGATCCTGCATATGCTCTATCATCAGGACATCACCAAACCTCTGGCTGACCGTATGTCGCGCCATTATTACGACATGGCTCAGTTGATCAAACACGAGACCCATTCTCGCGCTATCGAACAGATCGACTTGCTGGATCAGGTTGCACACCATAAGTCCGTCTTCTTCAAAGCGGCTTGGGCTAACTACGAGAATGCCAGGCCCGGATCTCTAAGATTGCTACCGAACCCTGAGCTGAAAGCAGCGCTGCGCCGGGACTATGTGGGGATGCAAGAAATGATCATCGGGGATCCCCCCTTGTTCGACAACATTCTAAAAACCATCGGGATGTTCGAGGCCAAACTCAACGGTTGAAATCAGCAATTTCGGTTGTCTCACGGCACAGCGTGCGACCTACAAATCTGGATTGTTAGCCGAGCAAACACACTTTCTGAATTCGCCCGAACTCGAGCTGGACCGCTCCAAGTAAAGGTTTCAAATGGTGAGATTGAATGTACTGTGCGATGAACTTGCTGGGTGCGCGCAAGGTGATTGTCTGATCTTGCATTTCAACAAATTTGAGATCGCAGTACCAACTTTTAAACAATAGTGCTTCAGACTCTGATAGGCGCCGAAGCGCCCTGCCCCACGGATCCTGAAGGTCTTGTCCCTCATGTTCAACAGCTTCTGGTTTTTCTTGGCCAAATTGTACATGAACAACCTTTTCGGTCGGTTTTGGAGTTTGTGTCTCCATGCGCGATACAAAATCAGAACCAACATTTCGCCAAACCGGTTCGCTCAGACGGTAAATTTCCGTGTAGTTGAGTCGGTACGCTGCGACGCGGCCTCTAACCCCAGGCCTAAGCTGGAGAAGTATACTTGAATCCGTCAATCGCTTAATTTCTCTCTTGACGGTTCGTTCGTCCACGGACCAGAGGCGGGCCATTTCTTTTTGTCCGACCGTCAGCTCATCAGTGCGCCAGTTGTATCGGGCCGTTATCAACGCAATGAGCCGCATCATCGAACATTGAAAACCGGGTGTGCCATTCAATCCCGCAACAGAGATTGCAGTCAAAAGATCGTACTTCTGAGAACCGGCCTGATATCCTGTAAATCGTTTTATTTCCATTTTGATACTGCCACTGTGCCTCGAGCGGATCGGTTTCGCTGACCGATTCCATCAATTGGGTTCAGTGTGATGAAATCCCGTAGTTTGTCAACGGGCTTTGAAAAACAGGATGACTACCTCATTCTTCAAAATCAAAAGAAAATTCGGTTAATAGGTTATAGGTGACACTATGCTGTCACCATATTGGGGGTCGAGTGTCACCATATATCTGGTAATTGGTCGCTGCCTGTCACCAAAACATAGCTTCGCTTTCGAAATACCTCCCGTTATTACCGAGTCGGAGGCGAAAAAGCGGAAATTCCATTCTTTACGTTTTGCAGTTTTCCAAAATCGCGTTATTAGAAGACATTCGTGATATAACAAGAGCAGCACCATGCGTGACCACACCGACCTTCAAGCTATGAACGAACGAAGCCTGGCCCAACAGGCTGCCGTCCGCCGCGCTACTTTCTCGCCCGCTGACGAGAAAGTGCTTCGACCATTCTCGATCTGGGAAATTAGCCAGTTCATGTTTGATGTCCCGGCGGACACCTTGAGAAAGAAGTTGGCCGAAGATCCGTCTCTTCCGCAAGGGGCGACTGAAGATGATGGGCGGCAAAGATGGTTTTCTCTGGCTGAGATAAATGAGTTGAGACGGCGCCTGAGATTTAGAGGTAAAAGCCTTCTGCCTCAAAGACCGGCAGGCCGGGCTATGAGAGTAGCGGTTTCGAACTTTAAGGGTGGTGTCGGCAAAACTGTCGTTGCCCAGCACTTGGCGAATGCGGCCGCGCTTGATGGTTACCGTGTTCTGGTGGTGGATTTCGACCCCCAGGCGACACTCACGCATTCGATGGGTCTGGCTGAAGTTAGAGAGTGGAATACTGTCTGGGGCATTATGTGCCGCGATCTCTGCCGTGAGGCGAACCGGATCGCGGACGAATATGATGATCCCGCAGATTGCCCCTACCCTACTGCCGACGAATTGCCTGAAGATGTTCAGTCGATTGGCGCGCAACGTGTACAAGACTTCATTCAAAGAACTTCTTGGTCGACGATCGACATCATCCCGAGCTGTGCGAACGCGGCCTTCGTTGAATTTGCGTCCGCTCAGTACAGGTCCATTCATAAGGCATGGAGTTTTTTTGGATGCGTAGCAAGATATCTCGATGAGTTGCCTGACGACCAATATGATTTGATTGTTTTCGATTGCCCGCCGGCAATTGGATACCAGTCTTTGAATGCGGCCTTTGCTGCTGACATCCTCTATATTCCGTCTGGTCCTGGTTATTGGGAGTATGACAGCACAACGAGCTATCTTGGTCAGCTTGGCGATGCCTTGGAAGACATAACCAGCGGGTTCGAACGTATTGCACAGGATGCTGGTATCACGCTTCCTAAAAGGTTCGATGACATACGTGTTCTCATGACTCGCTTCGAGGCTAGCAACTCTTTGCACGTCGCGATGATGGATGCTTTCAAAAATGTCTTCGGCGACGATGTCTGTCAAAATCCCATCGAAATGACACGTGCGGTCGAGCAATCTGGTAGGTTCCAGATGTCTGTTTACGAGCAGGACTACAGACAGATGACTCGGGACACATGGAAACGGGCGCGTCAGTCTTTTGATAATGCATACAGCGAATTTAAGGAAGTCGTCCTAAGGGCTTGGGAGGCGCGTACTAAAATTGAGGAGCGGGTAGAATGAGCGGGAATAAATTTGGCTTCACTCCAATTGATGAAGATGACCTCAAGAAAACACGCCGCCGCGAAGTGGGGCCGATGGGGGCTGCGGTTCGCGAGACAGCAAACAGCTTAAATGAAAGCACTGAGAACCGTGTCGAACAGCGACGGCAAAATGCCTCCGATGCTAAGGAGTATCGTAAGGCTCGTGATGAGGGGCGAGTCTTGGTTGCGGTCGGCATCAATGAAATTCATACGACAGATCTGCCACGAGATCGCTTGGATCTTTCGGCTGTCGCAAGTTCCGACGAGATGGATGAACTCAAGGCTTCAATTCAGGAACGCGGCCAGAAGGAGCCCATAGAGCTTTATAAGGATTCAGATGGACGCTTCCAGCTCAAAAAAGGTTGGAGACGAGTAACTGCTCTTAAGCAGCTTTATGAAGAGACCGGTGATGAACGCTTTTCCAGTGTTACGGCGCGAGTTGCCAAATCCCAGAGTGATCGCATCGACCTCTATATTGACATGGTTGAAGAGAACGTTGTTCGGGAAGACTTGACGTTTGCTGAGATGGCGCAAGTGGCAATTCTTGCTTCTAAAGATTCAGAGTTGGGGGCAGGGGATGCAGAAGCTTTGGTCGGAAGGCTGTACTCATCCCTGCACAAGATGAAACGCTCTTATATTCGTAGCTTTGTTTACCTGCTCAATGAACTTGAGGGTGCGTTGCCGTTTCCAAAGAGTGTTTCCAGAAACCTTGGCGTTGAGGTTGCGCGGAAACTTCGAGCGTCATCGGACTCAGCTGCTGCATTAAGAGATGTGTTAGTGCGCGCATCCACAGCCGGTGAGCAAAACGAGATACTTGATGCTTTCGTGGCAAATTCTGATGCAGAACCAGCTAGCGGCAAGCGGCGTGAGAAGGTTGAGAGCGTGAAGTATGAGTTCCACGTGGGCGCTTCAAAAATCACTGCGCGCAAGGGAGAGTGCAGGATTTTGTCTGGTCAGGACTTTAGTTCGATTGACCGGTCAAAGCTCCAGAGAGCGGTTGAGGCTTTCGAAGCTGTTTTGAACGAGTAGTAACCCGCGGGTTACCCATGCTCAGATTTCTTAATTTTAATGGCGGTAACCCACGGGTTACCGCTTTCTTCGTTTAGCACCAGCTTACCCCAACAGATCTGCCGCCGGGTTTTCGGCGATATCGACGTCATCGTAATATTTCTGCGCCTGTACCATGGAACGGTGCAGGGACAGGCGCATGGCGGCCTGGATCGGGGCGCCGTCGAGCGCGGCCTGGGTCAGAAAGCCCGAGCGTAACCCGTGCGGTGAGGCAAAGTCTTCCGGCAACCCCGCAAGTACGAGCCGATGCCTGACGATCTGATAGATGGCATCCGGAGACAGGCGGCGGCTTAGCACCCGGTCGGCTTTGGAGATTGGTCGGAACAGCGGGCCATCCTCGATCCCCCCAACCTCGATCCAATGCACCAGCGCCTGCGCGGCGCGCCCCTTCAGCACCAGCCGCGGGGTTTCGCCCTTGGCCGTGGTCTTGGTTTCCAGCAGCGAGATCCAGGCCAGTCCCTTTTTGTCGAACTCTTTCAGCGACACGTCCTCGCGCATCAGGGCGGTGAGCTCGGAACGGCGCCGACCACCCGAGGCCCAGCCCAGCATTAGGATGGCGCGGTCGCGGCAATCACGACGGGAGCCGCGGCAGGTGGCCAACAGTTGCTCGAGCACATCGCGGGTGATCGGATGGGCGGATTTCGGGGCAGGGGGTCGGGCGGCGGCGCGTCTTGCCTTGGCGCGGGCCTGTTTCACCTGGGGCGCGTCGAAGGGGGAGGCGAGGTTCTTCATCCGGTGGAAGGCGAGCCACGAGGCGATGCGCCGGTCCAGCGTTGACGGTGCCGGGCAGGCCAGCGATCTGCGCAGACCTTGAGCCATCAGCGCCTCCGCGGCCTGACGCGCGATGTCTTCCTCCGGCGCGTCATTCAAATCGCGGGCGTGATCGAGTATGAAGGCCAGCGCCGTAGCTTCCGTTTCCGGCCAGTCCAGCGCGGTGCCGAAGCGTGCAGCTTTCCACGCCGTGATGTAGAGCAGGTCGCGCTCATAGGCGCGGAGCGTGTTGGCGGGCGTGCCGCGGATATAGAGATCGGTGAGCGCCTCCTGATCTTCGACCGAGAGGGCCGGAGAGGCGGCAGGAAGGTATGCGGCAGGGGGCTTCATGTTGTCGATTTTCCCTAACTTGTAGACTGCTCTTGCTTGTTTTTGTCGGTTTTCATGGTTGGCCTTGTGCTGTGTTGGTCCTTTACGAGTGGACTCGAACGGGATGTGTGCCGGTTCATGTTTACAAAATTGCAGGTCACGGCGCTGCATAGACTAAGGTTTGCTGCCGGAGCGGGGCAGGGGTCTACGGGTTTTGGACCAAAGCCGTCGCGAGTCCAGGGGTTAAGGAAAACTGACATCATGGCCGCCATTCTGCGCCAAATCCGGTCAAATCTCAATAGACGTGATAAGCGGTACTTATCAGATGTAATAGTGGATTCCCAAAAGTCGTTGAGTTGCGCGCAAAATGGTAGTTTTTTGACTATAAAGGATGCT
>NZ_JBQFYW010000036.1:0-22852 GCF_056541825.1 Ruegeria sp. AF8
GGATCGAAAAGATGAGGCGGCTGACGCGTATCGCGCTACTTTGCTTCTTTCTCCGAACCGTGCACGAAGCGCAGCCGCACTCGAATAGAGCGTGGTCAATATGTGGTAAGTGACCAATGTGAAATAGCCGACGCTAACCGAACGTCGCGCCGGAAGGCATGCGTGGTGCAATCGCTTTTCCGCCACTGTAAGCAAGTCGTTTACAGATAACTCGTTTGTCACGTGTGATGGTGATTGCAACGATTGCAGACCTTCATTCTTGCAAAGCTGCCAACAACCTTCTGGGCCGACTGAACGCCTGTAATTTATTGAAAGACGCGCTCGTCTTTTTGGCTGTTTCTGCGCAGCGAGCGCTACAAAGTTCGGCGGCTCAGGGCTCGCAATCGCTTTGCTGCGAGGCAGCGCATGGATTGTCATTCTGGGGCATCACATCCACTTGGGGGTCATGGGGCGAGGATCGCGTCGATGGCGGCAACCAGCGCAAATTTCCGGACCTGTGCAGTCGCGGTATTTGTTGACGCAGCATCCGTTCGCAGTTGCGGCTGGTTCAGTATTACGATGCAGTGCATGTCACCAATCCGGCCATTCTCAGGCGTCGATTTGAAGGAAACCGGGACCGTACTTTCGCCGCAGAGCGGTTTGACAAGCTGGTCTTGTCAGAAGAACTTTGCTTGAGCGGGGCAGGGCGGTTACGTAGCTTTTGCCCATGACCAGACCTGCCTCTTTCAAATACTTTAAAACCAGTCCCGAGATCATCCGCCTTGCGGTGATGCTGTACATCCGTTTCCCGCTCTCGCTTCGGAATGTGGAAGATCTGCTGCACGAGCGAGGCATCGAAATGAGCCACGAAACTGTCCGATATTGGTGGAACAGGTTTGGCCCGATGTTTGCTGCTGAGATCAGACGGAAGCGTGTTCAGCAGCTGCGCGCGTTCCTTTCGCAGTCTGAGAACACTCCGGCCCTTGAGTAAACCGAATTCGGAGTCCAGGTAGGCGTCCATAAAGGGGGCAGTTGCTTCGGGGCTCAGCACCGCACGAATTTCCTCGGCGGTCCAAGTGTAGTATCCGCCTTCGATACCGCCAGACTCGGCATCCAGTGCCGTGGCAAAGCCGCCTTCTGGCAATCAGAACCGCGACAGCAGGTCCTCCAGCACACTCCGGGCGACAGCCGCGTAGCGCGCTTCGCCGGTTGCCTTGAAGGCGTCAAGATAGAGCATGCCATCAACGCGTTCTCCGGAACTGGCTCAGGTGCAGACCAAAACTGAGTTATCGATACAGAAAAAACTCTGCAGCTTCTCAACTTAGTGTCCGGACTCCCTGAAGGGCGTGAGCATATCCAGATACCGGTTCTTTTGCTCTTGATCGACCCACAGCATTTCGAAGGAATTCTGGGACAAACGGACCACTTCCTCCTTGGTCAGTCCGATCTGCTGCTGAACCAGATGAGTGGTCTCACTTTCGTAGTTCATCCCAAAAATTCCCGGATCATCAGTGCTGACGGTGACCTTCAAGTTGTTGTCCAGCATGTAACGGACGGCATTGCAAACGTCTTTGAAATACGTGGAACTCTCTGGGTCTTCGTCGAAAAACAATGTTGGGGTAACAGCGAGACCTAGCCCTGACTGAGACATGAAGGTGCAGAAAGCCGTGTCCGCCAGCCCATCAATACCGTGATCAATCCGGCCGTCCACATTCAGATCTTTGACTGCACCCCACACACGGTCGACCGCGTTGTCTTCATAGAGATCGACATGAGTGGTCCGCATAAAACCCATTTCGGCAGCGCGCTCAAAGACCGGTTTGAAGCGGCTGGTGTACTTTGGCGTGTCCTGGTGATCCAAACCCACGGCAACAATGTTTTCCCGCTCGGTTACAGCCATCAATAGAATTTCCATTGCCGATTCCGGTGATCTGTCGCGATTGAAGCTCATGATCCACTGGCAATCGATCTGGTGCTCTTCAAGCGCCTTTTCGCGGGCAGCATTCATGCCGGACAGTACCGCCCCCAAAGACAAGCCGTAGTCGAGAGCCGGTTGGGGGTCGAAATACATTTCTGCAAACTTCACATTCTGACGGGCAGAACGGACCAGGTAGTCCAAGGTGGTTTCATAATAGTCCCTTTCGGTCCTGAGCACCGAAGAAACCTCGTTGAGAATCTGAATGAACGCCGAAAGGTCGCCCGGGCAGGTGGCGATATGCGCCTTGACCTCCTCAGGCGTTTGGTACGGCAGCGCGATCCCGTTTCTTTCGGCAAATGTGAGCATCAGGTCCGGCGTTACACAGCCTTGAACATGCACATGCGTTTCCGCCTTCGGGATGTCATGGATAAACTTCTTCATTGCGTAATATGCAGTGTCTTGCATTTTCGGCTCCTTGCCGGACAGGGCCTGGCGGACCCGGCGGCGGGCACGATTGCTGCCTCTGCTCCGGTCATTCAGGCGTGTGGGATTTGCCGCAGGGGGGCTGCCGATTGCGCCGGAGAGGCGGCAACCAGAAGACCTGTAAGCGGCCATTTTCGGTATTGCGGACTATTCCCGAAAGTAAGGAACGCCCAGGCTTGCCGGTCTCAGGGTTCGCCGTCTCCTGCCCTTTCGCCACAGGGGCAGGAACATGATCATCAAGGTTGCGAAATAGGGAAGTGCCGAGAAGATCACCGAGGGCACCGCCCAGCCCCAGGATTGGGCAGAGAACCCGAAAGCGGTAATGAATCCGAAAAACAGCGCCGCCGCGGATATGTTCAGGGGCTTGTATCCGGCAAAAATGACAAGCGTCAAAGCGATCCAGCCGCGTCCCGCCACGATGGTTTCCGACCAGTTCGGGATAAAGACAAGGGTCAGGTAGGCCCCTGCAAGGCCCGACATCAGGCATCCGAAAACAACGCAGGTCAAACGGATCGCCACGACCGGAATGCCGGTTGCAGCGGCGGCTGCGGGGTTTTCACCAACGGCAAGGATGCTCAGCCCCAGCCGAGTGTGAAACAGGGCGATATGCACGGCAACCGGAACTGCCAGAAACGCAAAATAGACTGGCAGTTGGTGGCCGAACAGCGCGTCGCCGAACAGCGGAATGTCACTCAGCAGAGGGATATCCACTTTGGGGTAGGTTACAGAAACCAGTTTGCCCGCGTAGGGAGCTCCTAGCCAGAAAGCCAAACCTGTTCCGATGAAGGTAAAAGCCAGACCCGCAACGACTTGATCGACTCGGAACAGCACCGTGCTGAGGCCGAAGAACAGCCCTAGTATTACGCCTGACAGCGCGGCGGCCAGAGTTGCAAGCACCAGGCTGCCGGTCGCCGCTGCCGTCGCGACAGCCGCAATGGCACCCGCTGCAATAAAGCCTTCGATACCCAGGTTGAAAACGCCCGCCCGTTCGGAGACGGTTTCGCCGACTCCCGCCAGGGCCAGGACCCCGCCCGCCAGCAGCGCTGAAGACGCCAGGTTTGCGATGATTACGAGGATATCCATGCCTATTGCCCCGCCTTGCCGGATTGAATTCTGACCAGTTTGAAATTCGCTGCGACCTGTGCGATGCCGACCACCAGCAGGATCCACCCGGTCAGTGCCACCACCGCATTCAGCGAAAGCCCCTGCACTTCGAAGACGATCCCGGTGTTCAGCAGGATGGCGATCAGCACGGATGCAATGACCACTCCGGCATAGG
The DNA here is from genome assembly GCF_056541825.1 of Ruegeria sp. AF8. Taxonomy (NCBI): domain Bacteria; kingdom Pseudomonadati; phylum Pseudomonadota; class Alphaproteobacteria; order Rhodobacterales; family Roseobacteraceae; genus Ruegeria; species Ruegeria sp. AF8. The sequence continues at coordinate 3,660 of NZ_JBQFYW010000036.1, forward strand.
ACCCTGCAGCCAGAGCGGCGATTACCACCCCCATGAAGCCGTAGTAATTTGATATCCCGAGCTGCAGCCGGCTAACGGTGCCGCTGACCTCGATCACCCCGGCGACACCGGCGATTGCGCCAGACAGCAGCATCGTCATCAGAATCCGCCTTTGCGCTGGGATACCGGCATACGACGCAGAATTGGGGTTCGAGCCTACATAGGCTGTTTCATAGCCCCAGACGGTCTTGTTGAAGAGGAGCCAGCACCCCGCGATCAAGGCAAGGGCGATAAACACCCCGATGTTCCAAAACCCGAACCATTCCGTGAGTTCATACTGGATTTTGTGAGAAGATGCTGAGGCCCGCACGCCAGGGTCGGACCAAGGGCCAGCGGCAAAGTATCCGATCCAGTAAACCGCCAGAAAATTCATCAGCAGCGTTGTTATGATTTCGTCGATATTGGCCTTGGATCTGGCGTAGGCGGGCAGCGCGATCCAGACAGCCCCCGCGGCTGCGCCTGCGGCAAACATCAGCAGCAGGGCGACAACCGGCGGACCGTCGAAGTAAATCCCGACCCCTGCGGCAGCCCAGGCTCCCATATAAAACTGACCCTCCCCGCCGATGTTCCAAAGGTTAACCCGCATCGCGATCATTGCGGCCAGGCCGGTCAGCAGCAGCGGTGTGATCAGAGTGCCCAGGTCTTGAATCCCGAAAGCCGTGCCCAGCATCATGGAGACAGCATTGATCAGCATGCCAGCCGGGTTGTACCCGAACATCCCCAGCATTGCCCCAGCAACGAGCAGGCCGAGCACCACGGCAACTACCCGGAACAGGATAAACCGGGACCTCGGTTCATCCTTCAGTTTGATAAAACGCCAGCTTGCAAACATTCAGCCCACCGCCTCCAGGGTTTCGCCGCCCATCATCAGCCCGATCCTCTCCATTGTTGCTTCTTCTACCGGCAAGGTTCCGACGATCCTTCCATGGTTGAGCACCGCAATGCGGTCAGACATTTCGAGAAGCTCTTCCAGCTCTTCGGAGATCAGGATGACAGCGGCACCTGAATCCCTGACCTTCATGATCATTTCCCGCAGCCGGGAAATTGCTCCCACGTCCAGTCCCCGCATCGGATAGACCGAAATTAGCACGCGCTTGGCAATTTCACATTCCCGCTTGGCAATCAGCCTCTGCTGATTGCCTCCGGAAAGGGTGCGGATCGGCACGTGGACGTCCGGTGTGGCAACCTCCGCTGCCGCAACCATTTCCTGGGACACTGCAACCGCTTGCTGGTTGCGGAACCACATGCCTGTCGAGATTGGACTTTCCTTGTATTTTCTCAGAACGGAATTTGCCGAAACCGGAAGATCGCCGGCGAAGCCGGTTCTGAGGCGGTCCTCCGGAATGTGGCCAACACCCAGCTTGGTCACCTCTGCCGTCTCCAGTTCGGAGACATCCTGCCCATCGATTGTCACGCGGCCTTCGCTGAGATCACGCATTCCGGCAATGACCTCGGACAGAGCGCGTTGACCATTTCCGGCGACGCCGGCCACCCCGAGGATCTCATGCGATCTGATCGAAAGATTCACGTTTTTCAGCGCCGTCGCCCCGGAAGGATACAACGCCGAAACATTTTCGAGGTTCACGATTTCGCTTTGCTCGGCCGGATGAACGCGGGGCATTCTATCAAAGATGACTTCCCGCCCGACCATGAGATTTGCGAGTTTTCGCGTATCCATATCTGCCGCATCATGGGTTGCGACAACCTCTCCGCGGCGCAGGATCGTTACCCGGTCTGCAATATCGAGAACTTCATCGAGCTTGTGGCTGATAAAGATAATTGTCCGCCCGGATTCCCGCAGCGCCCGCAGAACTTTGAACAGGCTTTCCACCTCCAGCGGGGTCAACACGGCGGTCGGCTCATCGACGATCAGGATCTTTGTGCCGCGTGCCAGGACACGAACGATTTCTATCCGCTGTTGAGCGCCTGCAGACAAATCGTCAACGATTGCAGCGGGATCCAGATCAAGACCGAATTCTTCCGCAATCGCCTTGGCCCGCTGGTTCAGCTTCATTTGGGTGATGAAACCGGGCGTATCTTCCCACCCCATGTGAAGATTCTGGGCAACGGTAAATGTGTTCACCAGTTTGAAATGCTGATGAACCATCCCGATACCAGCCTTGATGGCGTCGGACGCGTTGTGGAAATCGGCAGGCCTGCCATCGACCCGGATGCTGCCGGAGTTTTGCCGGTAAATGCCTGTAAGCACGTTCATCAAGGTCGATTTTCCGGCGCCGTTTTCACCCAGGAGCGCGTGTATTTCGCCCTTCCGGAAACTCACGCTGACATCCGTAAGCGCGTTAACGCCCGGAAATGTCTTGGTGATGCCGCGCATTTCAACGGCTAAATCTGATGCCACCTTGTTTCCTCCCAAATGGCCGGGCATTGCCGGAAAGCTGACTCCGGCAATGCCTTGCTGGGTTCCGGCTCAGGAACTGACTGAGACGCCTTCGAGGTACCAGTCCCAGCCAAGAATGACCTCTTCCGGCAGGGTTTCGCCTTCAGCCAGCTTAACGTTCCCCTCATTATCGTTCAGGGGCCCCACAAATGGCGAATAACCGCCCATCATCTGCTGGCGCATAGCCGCGACTTCGTCACGGACCGCCTGCGGCACGTTTTTGCCAAAGTCGTCAACATCGACACCGGCGCCGAGGTCCAGCAGATCGTCACCGCCGGTCCACTTTCCGGCGACAAGGTCTTTGACCTGCCCGACGTAATAGTCATCCCAGTTGATAATGGTGGAACCGATGTAGGCCTCCGGCCCGAATTCACGCATGTCCCCGGTTGAACCAAAGGCAAACACACCATTCTTTTCTGCAACCTGAATGGCTTCGGGGCCGTCCACCACCGATGCCAGCACATCCGCCCTGCTGTCGACCAGCGCCTGCGCGGCCTGGCTCATTGCCTGCGGGTCGAACCAGGAGTTGATGAAGATGCAATTCGTCACGACATCCGGGTTCACCGACCGGGCACCGGCATGGAAACCATTGATCGCAAAATTGGCGGAAGGAACCGGGAAGGACGCGATGTAGCCGAGCCGGTTTGTTTTGGTCATCCGTCCGGCAGCCATTCCGTTCAGAAAGTCAGCTTTCCAGCCCTTAATGTAATAGGAGCGCTTGTTGGGCACCGGCGTGAAGCCCGACGCCTCCAGGAAAGCGATATCAGGGTTTGCGTTTGCAACTTCGTCAATAATCTCGCCGTATCCGCTCGTCATGATGACCATATCGGCGCCCTGCGCCGCCAGCTGGCGGATTGTCCGCGTGCCCTTCGACGAGGCCGGGACATTCTCGACTTCAAGAATCTTGGCGTTCGGAAACGCTGCCTTGATGGCGGTGATTCCCTTGTGATGGTTCTCCGTCCAGCCGCCGTCGGTGATCGGGCCGGAATGTCCGACCGCAATGATCAGATTGTCGGGGTCCATCGGAGTGCTCAGATCCTTCGCCCAAACAAATGAAGGGCTTAGCGCTGCAGTTCCCATGGAGGCCGCAGAAGCCTTCAGCAGGCGGCGGCGTGTCAGGTGTTTGTCTGTCTGCATTGTCTTCTTCCTTTTTTGGTCGCTGCTTTGCCGGTCCGGTGCACCCCTGCGCGATGTCTGGAGCGAGGAATCTGGGCTTGAAGCTATATGCTATATCCTATAGGATTTATGGAAAGTCAACTCGTGAGGCTCGCTTCCAGTTCGAAACCTCGTGTAGTAGCGAACAAGCGAAGCCAGCTCACCTTTCTGCCGAAGAGGACCTTTTGTCATGACAGCCCCAACGCAAGATCAGCAGGTGTTCAGGCGGAATCTGAAATCCGCGACCAGCGAGTGCATCGACTATATCCGCGCTCAGATCATTTCCCGCCGCTGGACTGACGGAGAAGCGATCGTTATTGATCAGCTGGCCCGGGAACTTGGAGTGTCCCACACCCCGATCCGGGAGGCATTGCGCGGCCTGGAATCGGACGGTTTCGTTGAATACAAGCCCCGGGTCGGTGCCCGCGTTATTGGAGTTTCCCGGGCCGAATTCGACGAGCTTGTGGCACTTCAGCTGCTGCTGGAACCTGTGGTTCTGGAGCGGGCCGTTCAAATCGCGCCCGATGGGGCATTCGACACGGCAGAACAAAAAATGCTTGAAAGAGCCAACCGCAAAGAGGGCACCCCGTTCGATCCGGGCGTATGGGATTTCTACCGCGCTCTCTACCAGCCGTCCAAGATGAAGCGGACCCTGGCTATCATCGCGTCGAACTGGAACCTCTACAACAGATACATCAGTGTCGGCTGGGGCAGCTCGGACGACAATTTCAAGGAAGATCTCGAGCAGAAAAAGCACATACTGGACCTTTGCAGAGTCCGGAAAGCGGAAGACGCCGCTGCAATGCTGCGTAAGCACATCAAATGGTCGGTCAGCCATTTTGACGCCAACCTGACCTAACCATCTGGAGGTCGAGCGCAAGCCGCCCGGCCTGTCTCAAACCACGTGATCAATCATGTCTGTGGGCTTTCCCCCCGCTGTGCGGCTACAGCAGCAGGGGCTTCAGACGCGGAGAGCGCCCGGCCCGTTACTCCATCCAGCATTTGATGGCGGCCTGATCGTTCATCATGTCGCCCATCGGGTTCATCTCCCAGCCGCCGATCTTGTCACTGTGCGCGTCGACAAAGTTGTTGAACATGGGCATGATCAGCCCGCCCTCGTCTCGCACGGCCAGCGACATCTCCCGGTACATCGCCTTGCGTTTTACTTCATCCGGCTCACCCGGGGCAGCAGCCAGCAGCGCGTCGAAGCGCGGGTGGTTAAAGTTGGTCTCGTTCCAGGCAGCAGACGACCGGAAGGCGAGCGAGTACATCAGCGCCTGGGTCGGTTGCCCCAGCCAATAGGAAGCAAAGAAGGGTTTCTTGTCCCAAACCTCGGACCAGTAGCCGTCATTGGGTTCGCGCCGCACCTCCAGCGGTATCCCTGCGGCCAGAGCGCTTTGCTGGAACAGCTGTGCAGCCTCAACGGCCCCGGCAAAGGCATTTTCCGCCACATGCAGGACAATCGGGCTGCCGTCATGGCCTGAAGCCTTGTAGTGCGCGGCTGCCTTTTCCAGATCAAAGGAACGCTGCGGGATGGTCGCGTCGAACAGCGGATAGGCGCTGCTGATCGGCGTGTCATTGCCAACGGACCCGTAGCCGAAAAGGATCTTTTCCACCAACTCCTCGCGGTTGATCGCATATTTCAGCGCCAGTCTCAGGTCGAGGTTGTCGAAAGGCTCCTCATCCACATGCATGGAAAACACGTTCTGGCCCCGGCCCGGTGTCTGCTGCACTAGGACATTAGGCGCGCGGTCCAGCAGATTGGCGATTTTCGGTGCGACTGCATTGATGATCTGGACCTGACCTGATTGCAGCGCTGCTGCGCGCGCGGTCATGTCATTGATGACCAGAACCTCAGTGCTGGCAAAATGGCCAACGCCATCATCCCAGTAGTTTTCGAATTTTTCGAAGGTGTGGCGCATGCCGGGCTGGTTTTCCACCACCTGATAGGGGCCGCAGCCAATCCCGGCTGCCGGATCGCTATATCCACCGTCAGGCTGAATCACCAGGAGGCGGTTGGCCATCAGATAGGGCAGATCGTAGTTGCTCGCTTCCAGCTGCACCTCGAAGACATCCCCATCGGCCCGCATGCCAGTGATGCCCTTCATAAGAGCCAGCGCACCGGAGGAGGATTCCTCGTCCGCGTGGCGCTGCATGGTCTTCAGCACGTCTTCCGCAGTCACCGTCTTGCCGCTGTGGAATTCCACACCCTTGCGGATCTTGAAGCGCCAGGTTCTCGCGTCAGCGGAGGCACTGTATTCCTCAGCAACCCGCATGTTGATCGATCCATCCGGATCGACCCGCACTAGCGGTTCGGCAAAATGTGCGATTAAGCAAAACGGCACCTGGCTGAGTCCCAGCGCCGGATCCAGCGAATTGGTGGTTTCACCGCCAGACATGCCCAGCACGGCGTGGCCGCCTTTTTTCGGGCCGCCCGCCTGCACGGCAGTGGCCAGGAGGGAACTGGCAATCGCCGCGCTGCACCCCAAGGCCCCTGCGCGCCCCAGAAAGGCCCGCCGGCTGATTTTTCCGGAAGCTGCTTTTTCCAGAAGGAAATTCAATTCATCCATGGTCTTCTCTCCTCTTTCACGGTTCCGCGCAGGCCTGGGCCGCCGGGTCCGCTATCTCTCTGTTGTCAGCGCTGCAGTCAGAATTGCCTCGATATCGGCGGTGGTGGATTTCCGGGGGTTGGTGCCGGCGGCGACATCCAGGATCGCCTTGGATGCAACATTTCCAGTGCAGCTCTCCGGCACTCCGATTTCCGACAATTTTCGCGGGATGCCCAGATCGTCCAGCAGGCGGCAGATGGCCGCGTGGAAGCCAGCGAAATCTGTGCTACGCAGCCCCATGGCTTGAGACATAGGGGCAATCTTGTCCTCGATGGCGGGCGCATTGAAGGTCAGAACCGAAGGCAGGATGATGGCATTGGTCAGCCCATGATGGGTGTCGAATTCTGCACCCGTCATATGAGAGATGGCATGCACCAGCCCAAGCCCCTTGTTGAAAGATATTCCAGCCAGGCAGGAGCCCGCCAGCATGGCGCCGCGTGCCTCTATATTGTCCGGCTCGGCCACGGCCGTAGGCAGCCAGGCAGCGATCAGGCGCAGGCCCTCCAGCGCAGCCCCGTCGCACAAGGGATGGAACATGGGCACGCAATAGGCCTCGATCGCATGCACCAGTGCATCCACACCCGTCCAGGCCGTCAGATTGGCAGGCAGGCCACAGGTCAATTCCGGATCCAATATCGCCACCGCCGGTTTCAGCTCCGGGTGCCACACGCAGAGCTTCATTGTCCGTACGGTTTCGGTGATCATAGCGGTGCTTTCGGTCTCGGCTCCCGTGCCCGCGGTTGTCGGAATGCAGATCAGCGGCGGGAAAGCCGGCTGGCCGGACATATCCGGCGGGATCTTGTCATAGTCGAAAGCCCACAAATCCATGTCATTGGCAGCCACCAGCGCGACAGCCTTGGCACCGTCCATGCCGCTACCGCCGCCGATGGCGATGATCCCGTCGTGGGCGGCGCTGCGGTAGCGGCTGCGCCCTGCCGCGATTTCGATGTCTTGCGGATTGGGGGAGATTTCTGCAAACAACCCTGCCTCCAGCCCGCCTTCGGCCAAGAGCTGCTGCAGCTCTGCGATGAACGGCAGCGCTGCGCTGCCCCGGTCGGTGACAATCAGAGGCTGCGACATGCCTGCCTTGCGGCAAAGCTGGGCAATCTCCTTAAGACGGCCGGTGCCATATGCGATGGGGACCGGGAAGGTCCAATCCTGAGGGTCGAGGAGGTTCATGCCAATTCCTCGCCAAACTTAATGCTGTGGGTTGCGACCGGGAAGGAAGCCGGGAAGTGATCCAGCATGGCGGCAAGCTGCTCAAGAACACCCGTATCGCCCCGGAGGCCGCTGGCTGCCGTCAAAGCCTCCCCAGAACCGATACGCCCAGTTGCAAAGCCACCGAGCACGTCGCGCGGCAGCGTCAGAGCCAGATCCGCTGAAGCCGCGTGCTGCGGCCATTGAACCAGTACCGCATTCGACAATTCCGAATGGCAACACTGCCCGGTCTCCTTCACCATCCAGTTTATTGTGAATCCCTGATCAGCAGCCTTTTCACCGTTGAGCCGGATGCTGAGCGTATTCAGCAGCATCACCGGATCCATATTGACCAGCACATCGCGCGACATCCGCTGGCTTGCGCGTTCGGGCGGCAGCCCCTCGCGCAGCTCCGTGGCCGCCGTCAGGTATGCATTGCGCCAAGTCGCGTTCTCGGCAGTGTAGCCCATCTGAGTATGGGCAGCAGCGGCCAGGTTTCGCGCTTCCATATTGTCCGGTTCTGCCCAGATCACCAGATCCAGAACATGAGCGACCCAGCGGAAGCTGCCAGCCTCGTAGTCTGCCTGCGCGCGCTCCAGCACAGCCGCCGTGCCGCCCATGTAGCTCAGTGTATGTCGAGCGTGTTCACGCGGCGGCAACCGGTCCAGATTGGCCGGGTTGCCATCATACCAGCCGAGGTAGTAAGCATAGATCCCCTGCACATTGTGCTTAAGTGATCCGTAGTAGCCGCGCAGGTGCCACAGCCGCTCGAGAGACTGGGGAAACCGCAGGTGCTCGGCGATTTCCGAAGGCACGTAACCGTGGTTCATCAAGCGCAGGGTTTGATCATGCATGTAGCGGATGCCGTCGCGCTGTTGGCCCAGGAGCTCCTGTATGTTCTCCTTACCGAATGTGGGCCAATTGTGCCCCCCGATCAGGAACTCAGCCTCGGTGAAAGCCATAGAGCGCGCAATTGAATCCGCCCATTGAATGGCATCGCGCGGAATGGCGCCGCGGATGGTGTAGAGATTGTGCATGCACATGTAACAGCTGTCCGCCACATGCAGCGTCCTCAAGGCGGGGAAATAGCAGTGCAGCCCGACAGGCGCTTCACCCGGAGCCTGCATGAATTCGATCTCCACCCCGTCAACTGTCAGCGCCGTCTGCCGCTTGCCGATCACCTCCGTCGGCGGGATGAAGCTGACCTGGCCGCCTTCGGCCATCTGCCCGAGGCCAGTATCGACTAGCCCGCGCGGGCCGGGATGCAGCCGCTCGCCGTACATATAGTCATTACGGGACGGCATGCCTTCAGAGGCCATACCCTGCTCGCGCAGCACCCAATCCAGGAAGCCTTCGGGCGCAATCACCCGGACCTTGCCGCTGGCGGCATCCTCTTCGCTGATCACGCCCTTCACTCCGCCGAAATGGTCGGAGTGCGTATGAGAGTAGATAACCGCAACGACCGGGCGTTCCCCGACATGCTCAAACAGCAGCTTCAGCGCATAGGCAGCAGTTTCGACGGTCGTCAGCGGATCAATGACGATATAGCCGTTGTCGCTTTCGACAAAGGTCACATTGGCGAGCGACTCCCCGCGCACTTGGTAGACGCCATCGGTCACCTTGAACAAACCGCGATAGTTGTTCAGCAAGGCGTGCCGCCAAAGGGAGGGATGCACGGTTTCCGGGGCCTCGCCCTGCAGAAAGTCCTCAAATGCGCTGTGGTGCCAGACCAGGCCGCCGTTCAAACTGGAAATGCCTTCTCCGCCAGGTCGGTGGATCAGACCGCGCGCCGCGGCCTCGAAATCCCGCCGGTCCTGCCAGTCGAAGACGGGATTGCAGCAGGCGGCCCGATGCTGTTTGCGGCTATGGGGGTGAACGCGGTGGCTGTGTGTCAAACTCTGCTTCCCGGTGTTGTCCGGCAAACGGCCATAGCCCCGCCGGAAATATCATGCCTGACTACAGGCAATTCCAATATGAGGCTTGAAATAAACGTTCAGAAGAAAGAAAGATGCTTCTAGGTATCAGGAAACCGTATGTCAGAATTTCGCAGGAACCTGCCGCCCTCCGGCCAGATCATCGCGTTCGAGGCCGCTGCGCGCCTCAGCAGCTTTACCCGCGCGGGCGAAGAGCTTGGCCTGTCGCAGGCTGCCGTAAGCCGGCAGATGCGCGAACTGGAAGCGCGCCTGGGGGTAAGACTCTTCCATCGGAACCGGCACGATGTGTCTCTGACCGAGGCAGGCACGCGGTTCCTGACGGCTACCCGTCCTGCGTTGAACATGCTGCTATCGGCGGTCGAAGAGGCGAAGGCTGTAAACGCCTCGGCAAATGAATTTATCGTCTATTCGGATCAGAGCATCGACAGCAGCTACTTGCTGCCGCGGCTGCGCCGCTTTCTGGAGCCCTATCCGGAAATCGAATTGAACCTGATTTCTTCCGGCAAGCCGGTTGAGCAGGTTCAGACCAAATTTCACATCGCGTTTCAAGCGGGTCCCGTCTGGTCCACCGGCTATGACACCTGTGCCATAGCCGATGATGACCTTTTTCCCGTCTGCAGCCCGGACTACCTGGCGCAGAACCCGCAAATTTCCGATCCGGAAGAGCTAGCACAGACGCAGCTTTTGCATTTCGAGCAACCCGGCCGCAGCTGGCCAGGCTGGGACGAGTATCTGACCTGGCTTGGCTGCAAGCCGCCGGAGCGGCGGCAGGTTACCTTCTCCCGTTACCCCGCATTGCTGCACGCCGCCGAAAGCGGCAGCGGAGTGGCCCTGGGGGGAACGCTGAGCGTCACTTCAAGGCTGTCTAGCGGCACGCTTGCCAGGGTCGGCACCGGGAACCTCCAACTGAAGGACTATTTGCATTCATACATGAAGAAAGGGCAGGCAAGGCACCCTATTGCCGTTCGGTTTCTTAAGTGGCTAAGGCAAAACCCTTAGTTCCGTTCGCTGGGGCCGTGTCGTAAGCAGCCTGGGAGTATTCGCGGTTTAGCCATCCCGTCTTTTGGGCAATCCGGCCCGCGGCTTTGCAATGGTCTGCAACTCTTCGAACGCACCAACCAGCAGCTTGATCAGCCCGTGTTTTGGAGCGTTCGACGGCCATTGCGCAAACACGATTGCAGGGGCAAGCCGCCAATTCGGCAGAACGTAGCTGATATGCCCGGCAGCGGCGTCTTCTTCTGCAAGAAACTCCGGAACAATTGCCAACCCTGCGCCAGCCCGCGAGAGGCGATACAGCGCGTGCGCATCATTGCAGATCAGATGGCTCGGCTTTCGATGCACAACCTGTTCCTTTTCATCCTTGTGAAACCGCAGCGGAACGCTCTGCGCTGGCGCCAACTCCATCCACCGCCAGTCGCGCAGCTCTTTCGGATTTTGGGCCGGCGGCTGGCCTTCGAGGAAACCGGGCGAGGCCACCAGGCGCCGCGGCACCTCGAATAGCTTCCGGCTGCGTGGTGAAGGTTTGAAGCCGACGGACATCCGGATCGCCACATCAAACCCGTCACCCACCAGCTCTTTTCGGCTGTCAGTGAAGTCGAGCGTGATGCATATGCGCGGATAGCGTTCAGAAAATCGCGCCATCACTTCGGTAAATGGCGATTGGGACAGGACCGAAGGCACCGTGATCCGCAACTCTCCGCTCGGCTCGTGGGCCGAGGCCGTGAGTTCGAGCAGTTCACCCTCAACCGCCTCAAGCATGTTGCGGGTCGCAGACAGCAGCCTTTCCCCTTCACGCGTCAGGGTGAGCTTGCGCGTCGTGCGGTAGATCAGGGCGACACCGAGGTGTTCTTCCAACTGAGAGATGTGGTGGCTGACCACGGAAGGCGATAGGCGGAGATCCTTTGCCGCACCGCGAAAGGAGCCGTGGTCAATGGTCTTGGCGAAGATGGCCATCTGCCGGAGGCGGTCGATCATTATGCAAAGATTCCGAACAAATACTTTGAACAATCCCATCTTATGCCTCAACCATCTCCTGTCCATACTGCTTTACACGGGCATGGACAGCCTGCCCGGTCAGACATCTGAAAGTTTGGAGAAACCCTGATGACCAATCTCAAAACCCTCGCGGCGGGCTTTACCATCGCTCTTGCTGCGGCTGCCTCCTCTGCGGTCGCTGGCAGCAAGGATACCGTGCAATCCTTCTACGACATGCTCAGCAACCCCGGTTCCGAAACGCATAAAGCGGCGTTCCTCGAAGCCACCGCCGAAGATTGGGTCAGCATCGGTGATTATTCCGGTAAGACCAAGTCACGGGACGCTTTTGTCGGCCAGGTTGGCGGATTTGGCAAACTGATCCCCGACCTCGAATGGGCGGTGCAAGACATGCTTCAGGACGGAGATACCGTCATCGTCCGAAGCCGCGCCACCGGCACGCCGAACGGGCCCCTTTTCGGCGTCGACGGCCAGGGCCGAGGCTTCGATATCCTGACTATCGACATTCACGAACTCAAGGACGGTATGATCGTGCAGTCCTACCATGTCGAGGACTGGGCCGGCGCGCTGCGGCAACTTTCGGGCGAGTAAGCCTTTTCAACAGCACCGCCGCATGGAACAAAATGCGGCAGTGCATTCAAGTCGACAATTCAACCGGTACAAAATAAGCAAAACATTACCTCCGCAGAGCGCGCTCCGGGACGTTATGGGAATGCGCCGAGGACCGTCACGCGAATGGATCAAAGGCTCGAAATGCACCAGCAATCCACTTGGGCCAACCGGAACAGGTTGCGTATTGCATTTTTCATTCCCAAGCTGTTCGGTTTTTCAGTCGCGGCGAAGGCTTGGTCTTCCGCGCCGTAAAGCACCATAGAGGGTCTTGTCAGAGTGATTGCACTTGAGACGGGCGGGGTGGTTTCGTAGCGTCTGGTCATGACGACCCCAAACCCTTTCCGCTATTTCCGCACCAGCCCAGAGTTCATTCGCCTGGCGGTGATGATGTACATCGGGATTCCGCTTTCGCTTCGGAACGTGGAGGATCTTCTTCATGAGCGCGGCATTGATGTGAGCTATGAATCCGTGCGGTTCTGGTGGCAGCGGTTTGGGCCTAGATTTGCGGCCGAGATCCGGAGGAAACGCATCCAACACATGCGCGCTTATTCCAATTGGCGATGGTATCTGGATGAGATGTTCGTGAAGATCAACGGAGTGCGTCACTATCTTTGGCGGGCCGTGGATCACGAAGGCGAGGTTCTGGAAAGCTACGTGACGAAGACACGTGACTAGAAAGCTGCATTGAAATTCTTGAAGAAAATGATGAAGCGCCAGGGTCGCCCCCATATCCTGGTGACCGACGAGCTTCGGTCCTACCGCGCAGCAATGAAAGACATCGGCAATGCCGACAAGCAGGAGACGGGCCGCTGGCTCAACAACGGGGCAGAGAATTCTCACCTGCCATTCCGACGACGGGAACGCGCAATGCAGCGCTTTCGGCGAATGCGAAGTTTGCAGATGATTGCCGCCGTTCACGCCTCCGTCTTCAACCATTTCAATCAGGAACGCAGTCTTACGTCACGGACCAATATCAAGCTAAACCGTGCCGTCGTTCTTGCCGAGTGGCGTCAGATCGGCGCGTCAAAATAGGAAATGATGCTAGCCAGTTAGAGACTAGTTCTCATCCGTCTGACATCACCGAATTAAGGGGCAGCGTCACTGCCCTTGTCGAGACTGGTGAGAATCCGTCTGACAGCACCCTTACAAATACATCCGTAAAATCTGGACTTCAGAGCCAGACAGATTCATTGTGGACCCGATCCACCAGATGTCGGGACTGAACATCTAGTGGAATCCAATAATTGAGGATAAAACCTTTGAACCGGTTGGCGCTTCATGGGCGGCTACGAAATCCGGAATGTTCCTTAAATACGCTACGCAAAAAAGGTTGCTAATCCCAGGAGTGATATTGAAACACTGCCGACCATAACGCGTTTTATGAGGCTTTCCGTCTCTTTTGAGTTGCATGGCGGCCCTTCTAACATAAGAGCCGCCAGATTTTGTACTTACATCAGACCTATTTCTTAAGATTGGTCCAAATCTGATCGTAGACAGCCTGTGTTTCCTCGTTACAAACCTCCAAAAATACGCCTTTGCCTGCATTTGCGTGCGGGTTCTTTTCAGGCTGGGCCGCCAGCTCTGGATCGAGGAACTCGGTGACTCCGTCCACACCTGCGTTGTACTGCGCAAAGTTGGAAACTGCCGCGATGTTTTCAGGTTCCAATAGGAAGTCCATGAATTTCAGTGCATTGTCGCGGTTCGGCGCGCCTTTCAGAAGAACTACATTGTCCATCCACGCCACATAACCCTGGGTCGGAAATGCGTATTCGACATTGGCGCCCTCTTCACGGGCCTTTGCGGAAAAGCCGTCATAGATCTGGCCGACAGCCGCGTCACCAGACACCAGCACCTCTTTGGCGGTATCTGAGTTGAACGAGACCCAGTGCTGTTTGGCGTTCTGAAGCATCTCGTTCAGCGCCTTCAGTTGCTCGCGATCAGTCGAACATTGCGGAATGCCCAGATGCAGCGAGGCCATGGCCATAACGTCGCCTTGGCTGTCCAGCATGTTGATTTTGCCGGACAGTTCAGCCGGCGGGTTGAACAGGATGTCGGTGGACTGGATGTCGCCATCAAACACATCGCGGTTCACCGCGAACGAGGTCGAACCCCACTGATACGGGATCGAGGACGCGCGGCCCGGGTCAAAGCTCGGGTCGGCCCATTCGGCGGCTATGTTGCCCTTGTTAGCCAACTCGCCGTCAGCGATTGTATCTAGCAGGCTTTCGCCCGCCATGATCTTGACCATGTAGTCGCCGGGCACTGCCACGTCATAGGTGCCGACGCCGCCTGCTTTCAATGTCGCCAGCATCGCCTCGTTCGAGTCGTATGTGTCCATGGTCACGTTGATACCGGTTTCCTGAGAAAACTTGTCCAGCAGTTCCTGCGGGATGTATTCGAACCAGTGGTAGATCACCAGTTCCCCCTCGGCGGCGACCGCATTGGCCGAAACTGCAAGGGCAAGAGCCGCTGCACCGGATTTAAGAAGAAGTTTCATGGGTTTGCTCCTTGTTGACTTATTTTGTGTTGTCGGACTTGCTGACGAAGTAGCTGATCGTAACCATGATGATTGATACGCTCAGCAACATGGTCGAAATCGCCATGATATTCGGTTTGATGCCCTGCTTGACTGATCCGAAGATCGCCGTGGGCAATGTTTCGACGCCCGCGCCTTTGACGAAGTTTGTGATGATGAAATCGTCAAGAGATACGATGAAGGCCAGCAGAAATCCCGAGATGATCCCCGGCATCATCAACGGTAGCAGGATCTTGGTGAAGGCTTGCCGCTTGGTCGCGTAAAGATCCAGCGCTGCCTGCTCAAAGCTGTCCTCGATCCCCTGCATCCGGGCCGAGATCGGCAGGTAGGCGAAGGGAATGCAAAATGCGATGTGGGCAACCAGGATCGTTGCATAACCTCGAGTGAACCCGATCGAGTTGAAGAAGATCAGCGTTGCCGTAGCCAGCACGATTTCCGGAACCATGATCGGCAGCGAGATAAGGCCGAACGACACAGCGCGCAGCTTGAACTTGCCGCCCCTGACCATTGCAGTGGCCGCCAGAGTCGCGATCGTCGTCGCAATGGTGGCTGCAACTATCGCAATGGTAAAGCTGTTGAACGCCGCAGTTTTGAATTTGGCGCTTTCCGGGCCAGTGAACACATCGGCATACCAGCGCAGCGAAAGACCTTCCCAGTTGGTGATCGATTGCGATGCGTTAAAGCTATAGATCGTTACGATAACCAGCGGGGCATACAGGATCACAAGACACGCCAGAGTTATTGTCTTGAAACCCTTGTAGGATTTTATGCTCTCATTCACATAGGCCATGGCTTACCCCTCCGACTTGCTGGCTTTGGCCTGCTGACGGGCCGAGATCATCAGGATGATCAAAACCATAGTCAGAAGGATCATCGAGGCGGCCGCACCAAACGGCCAGTTTCCGGCGTTGCCCTTGAACTGTTCCTCGATCAACGATCCGATCATGAAGTTCTTTGCGCCGCCCAGCAGGTCAGGCGCCAAGAACGAACCCATAGAAGGCACGAAGACCAGAATACAGCCGGCCATCACACCCGGTTTCACAGCTGGCAAAACAATCCGGCGCAGCGTTGTCATCTTGCTGGCATAAAGATCGGCAGCAGCCTCGCTGAGTGAGAAGTTATAGCGTTCAACAGCTGCGTAGATGGGTAAAACCATGAAAGGCAGGTAGGAATAGAATAGACCCAGCTGAACCGCGAAGTTGGTATTCACAATGGCAATCGGGCTGTCGATCAGGCCGATTCCGATCAATAAGTCGTTCAAAGGCCCTTGATCCCGAAGCAGGAACTTCATGGAAACAGTCCGGATCAGAAGATTGACCCAATAGGGTATCGTGATCAGGAAGACCCACAGCGGGCGCACATTTTCCGGACGGGTCGCGATAAAATACGCGGTCGGGAAACCAATCACCAGGCTCAGCAGAGTGGCCGCACCAGCCTGCCAGATCGACCGCCAGAAGATCGTGATATAGGTCCATTCGATCTTGGGCGGTTCGTCCCCGAACAAACCGCGATCAAAGAAGAACTGGTCGTAGGCTGCAAGGCTGAATTCCCAGATCACACCACCGCGGAATTCCTTGGTCAGAAAGGAATAAACCAGCATCATCAGGACCGGGGCCAGAACGAAGATCGTCAGAACCGCCCAAGCTGGAAGCAAAAGCCAGTTTCTGGCCTCTTTGTACGTATCGGTTGTTGCGCTGCCGCCGCTTGCCGCACCTGCTGCCATCAGTCTACCAAGAGGCGGCCTGCCCCCAGCTCCATGTTGACGTACATTTCTGTGCCCGGCTCAAAGATACGTTTGTTGCCGCGTTCCGAGTTCGACGTGCGCACTACGAAATCCGGGCCATCCTGCAGATCGATGATTGTGCTGATGTCGGTGCCGACAAAGATGTTCTCCTTGACGCGGCCTTTCAGGCTTTCGGTTTCAACCGGCTTGTCGGACATGTACAGACGCTCGGGCCGGATCGACATGTGAACCTTGGAGCCGGGATTGATCCCTTCGACCTGATCACAGGTCAGTTCGTGCCCGCCACCCAGATGGCAGATCGCGCGTCCGTTGCGGATCTCATCGACTGAGACTTCCAACAGGTTTGTTTCTCCGATGAAATCCGCCACAAACATGTTGCGTGGACGTTCATAGATATCGGTCGGCGTACCCAGCTGTTGCAGCTCGCCAGCGGACATTACGGCAATCCGGTCCGACATTGTCAGCGCTTCTTCCTGATCGTGCGTGACGAAGATGAAGGTAATCCCGGTCTCGCGCTGCAGATGTTTCAGTTCGATCTGCATCGCCTTGCGCAGCTTCAGGTCCAGCGCCGAGAGAGGTTCATCCAGAAGCAATACCTTGGGCTGTGGAGCCAGCGCCCGAGCCAGCGCAACGCGTTGCTGCTGACCGCCCGAAAGCTGCGAGGGCTTGCGGGCCGAAAATTGCGACAGCTGCACCAGCTCAAGCATTTCCCCTGCACGGGCACGCGCTTCGCTTTTGGATTTGCCACGCATTTCCAGGCCGAAAGCCACGTTATCCTGAATCGTCATATGCGGGAACAACGCATAGTTCTGGAAAACCGTGTTCACCGGCCGCTGGTTCGGCGGAAGGTTTTCGATCTCTTTTCCGTAAAGATAGATCGCACCCTCGGTGACGGCTTCAAACCCGGCAATCATTCGCAAAAGAGTTGTCTTGCCACACCCAGATGGCCCGAGCAGCGTGAAGAATTCATTGTCGGCGATGGTTAGCGAAATGGTCTTCAACGCTCTAAAATCGCCATAGCGTTTCACTGCATCCCGCACATCAATTGCATCTTTTGGGTTGTGTGGCAAAGGAACCTCCCTTATGCGCATCTGCCTTTGGACAAAGATAGAAAAGCGGCATTGCGGCGTTAAGAACTGTGTTCCTTAGCGTTCGTTAGCAAATACCTAACCCTCGGGCACATCTTTGGCGCGGCGCACATCCATACCGTTCGCCTACGGACGAATATGAAGGTGACTCGGGTATTCGCCATTTGCTTTGTGACAGGCTAACCAACGCTGTGGAAAGCTCGTCTTTTGACACCCATCCGCCTGAGATAAGCCAGCCAGACAAACACAGGGGAATATCCGTCGATGCAATCAAAGAGAACCGAAACCGATTTGATCGGTGCCCTGGATCTGCCCTTTGAGGCCCTGCATGGGATACAGACTGAGCGCGCGCGGAACAACTTTCCGATAACCGGTGTACCGTTGTCACATTTTCCCAGCATTGTCATTGCTTTGGCCATGGTCAAACAGGCGGCTGTACGGGCAAATGCCGAAATCGGCGGCCTAGAATCGCAAAAGGCCGGGGCGATCGACGCTGCCTGTCAGGAAATCATCGACGGAAAGCATCACGTCCATTTTGTCGTGGATATGATCCAAGGCGGTGCGGGTACATCAACCAATATGAACGCCAACGAGGTCATCGCGAACCTCGCTCTGCAAAAGCTGGGATATACCGCCGGAGACTACGAACATTTTCACCCCAACGACGACGTGAACCACGGCCAGTCCACCAATGACGTGTATCCGACGGCTGTCCGACTTGCCGTGCTGTTTCATGTCGAGCCACTTTGCGCGGCGCTGAAGGGGCTGCAATCCGCGTTTGAAGATCGCGCCAAGGCTTTCGCAGATATCGCGAAGGTTGGCCGCACGCAATTGCAGGATGCGGTGCCAATGTCTTTGGGTGCCGAGTTCAAATCCTTTGCCGTCACGGTCGGCGAGGATATTGATCGAATCCGCGAAATCGGGCGGTTGTTGACGGAAATCAACTTGGGTGGAACCGCAATCGGCACCGGTGTGAATGCTGAAGCTGGCTATGACACGCGCGCGGTTGCCCATCTGGCCAACATTTCGGGCTTTGATCTCAAACAGGCCAGCGACCTGATCGAAGCCTCGTCCGATCTGGGGGGATTTGTTACCTTTTCCGGCATTCTCAAACGTTTGGCGGTAAAGCTGTCGAAGATTTGCAATGACCTGCGGTTGCTGTCGTCGGGTCCGCGCGCTGGTCTGGGCGAGATTACCCTGCCTGCGGTTCAGGCCGGGTCATCCATCATGCCCGGCAAGGTCAATCCGGTCATTCCCGAGGTGGTCAACCAGATCTGCTATCAGGTCATCGGAAATGATCTGGTGGTGACGATAGCCTCAGAGGCCGGTCAGCTGCAACTGAACGCGATGGAACCTGTCGTTGCATACAATCTTCTCAAATCTCTGAAAATTTTGATCAATGGCGCCAATGTCCTGACCGAGAAATGTATCCTCGGCATTCAAGCGAACGCGGATCGGTGCAGGGAATTGCTGGACAACAGCCTGGTCCTGGCAACCGCGCTTGCGCCGCATCTGGGTTATGACACAGCCGCGCGCGTTGCCAAACATGCCCTGGCCACCGGAGCGTCAATCCGTGACATTGTCATTGCGGAAGGGCTGATTACCGAGCAGAAACTGGATAGCATTCTATCTCCTGCAGCGATGTTAAACAGGACAGGTTCTTCATGAGCCAGCTCTGTTTCTCTTCTGCTTCTGCATTCTTCCGTAACTTGTCGTCTGGATGGAAACTCTGACAGGGCGCCGCTCGCTTGTACAAACCAAACCAAGTTAACAAAAGGAGAACGCGATGAAGGTGTTAGTGCCTGTCAAGCGCGTGATTGACTATAACGTGAAGGTTCGCGTGAAGGCGGACGGGAGCGGAGTTGATCTCGCCAATGTGAAGATGTCGA
>NZ_JBQFYW010000037.1:0-20689 GCF_056541825.1 Ruegeria sp. AF8
GCATTTGACGCCTGGAATGCCGCTACTCGAGCCGCTTGAAATCCGAGCATCAGCATTCCTTGGTGGGCCGGAAGTTAATGTGACAACACCTAGACGGGCGCTAAACGAACGTCAGTACTGGATCGATTGGGTCGGAATCGAGCCCGGCGGCCCCGACTTTGCAAAGGTCACTATCTGCGCACCGCCGACCTTCATGCGTGGTGCAGCATACAAGCAGAGTTAGTGCCGACGGTGAATGGCCGCTTTCTCCACAACCACACAAGCGTCTCGCAGATGCAGCGAATTCACACTTCCCGCCCATTCTGTTGAAAAACAACGTGTTGCTGACGCAGAATGGGATGATTTGAGCACGGCCCGAGCGCCTTTCCGATCAGGCTTTGCGCGTTTGCTGCGGTGCGGGAAAGATCTTGGCCAATTTGTGGAGGTTCTGGGCGGTGGCGGCGAGGAGGAATTCGTCATTTGCACCGCATGGGCCGCGTAATCGCAGTCGGCCAAGACCAAGAATGCGTTTGAGGTGAGCGAAAAGCATCTCGACCTTCTTTCTGAGTTTCATCGCGATGTCGTATTGCTTGGTCCTGGCGATGTTGCGGGCGACCTAGCGAGCGTCTTCGTGTTCTTCGCGGCTGATCTTGCGGGCATCAGCGTTTGGACAGCACTTGGCTTTGGAGGGGCAGGCCTGACAGACTTCCTTCAAGGCGCGACAGCGCGCCGTGCCTTTGCCGGTTGGGCCCCGGTTCGGATCGGAATAGTTGCGGCGGAACTGCTTCAGCGCATGACCTTCGGGGCAGATGTACTGATCGTTCTGGGCATCCCACTCGAAATCCGCCCGCGTCCAGGTGCCATCGCTGCGCCCGGACTTGTCGAAGACCGGAATGTGCGGGGCGATGTTGCGGTCGACAAGCCAACCCAAGAGCGGCCCGGTGCCATAGGCGGTGTCCGCGATCAGGCGTTCGGGAGGCAGATCGAACTTGTCCTCTACCCGGTCCAGCGTAGTCTTGGTTGATCCGACCTCAGCTTGTCGGATGGACCGTGTGGCCTCGACATCGACAATGACCCCGTGATCGGTGTCGATCAGATAGTTGTCGGAATAGCTAAAGAACGCTGGTCCTTTGCGCGCTGTTGTCCACTGGCTGGCCGGGTCAGAATGCGAGGTGAACTTCGGACGCACCTCGCTGGCGGCAGCGAATGCAGCTTCATCTAACGTGTCGAGATACTTGCGCACGGCGCGGGGTGCATCGTCGGGTCGATGTCAGAGGCGCGCCATTCTTCCTTGGGTGTCGAGTTCTGCTTGTTGGCATCCGCCTCGATCAGGCTGGCATCAATTGCCAGGCGCGGGCCGCTGACCAGACCCTCTTCGATGCACCGCGCGACAGTCGTCTCGAACAGATGACGCAGCAGTTCACTGTCACGGAACCGGCCATGCCGGTTTTTGAAGAACGTCGAACGGTCAGGCACGCGGTCAGTCAGATCGAGACGACAGAACCAGCGATATGCCAGGTTCAGATGCACCTCTTCGCACAATCAGCGTTCTGACCGAATGCCGAAGCAATACCCCACCAGCAGCATGCGTATCAGCAGTTCCGGGTCGACTGAAGGACGGCCCGTGTGGCTGTAGAAATCTGCCAAATGCGCGCGCATGCTGCTCAGATCAACAAAGCGGTCAATCGACCGAAGCAGGTGATCTTGGGGAACATGGTCATCCAACGAGAACTCATAAAACAATGCCGCCTGCGCTTCCTGTCTCGGTCCCATCATGGCTGATCCCCCCGCTCGTTGAGAGAATTGAATCAGCGACCGACGTCTCGATCAAGCAGGAGTTTTTCAACGAAATAGGCCCTTCGTGATGAATTTCAGTTGCCGCAATGCTCTGTCAGAAGTGGTCTGCCACGTTCATTTTCAGACACGCTATCGTAGGCCCTACCCCTCTCACGTCTGTGCAGACGTCAGCCGTTCCATAGCGTTTATGAGGGGCATTGCCCTAACTCCCCCCTGCCCCGGAACCTCCCTGTCGTCTGCATAGACAAGGATACGTTCTGAGACGTCCAGTTCTTCTGCCGCGATGTGAAACCCACGCGTTACCTTCGCCGATGTTGTCCGCTTGATCTCTATGGCCCAGAGGGCGCCGCGGGGAAATTTCAACATCAGATCCACCTCAGCCCCTGCCGAAGAGCGATAGAAGCTTGCTTCTGTTCCGCGTGGTGCCGCAGCAATCAGGTTTTCAATACAGAATCCTTCCCAACTGCCGCCGACAACTGGATGCCCCAGCAGGTCTTCCTGTGTTTCGATCCCAAGAAGCGCATGGGCTAGACCAGAATCGCGTATATAAACTTTGGGAGACTTGACCAGACGCTTCCCGGCATTGGAATGCCAGGGCGGTAGGCGACGAACCAGCATCAGGTCAACCAGTAAGTCAAGATAACGCGCAACGCTCTGGCCGGAGACACCCAGGTTTCCAGCGAGTTTTGCCGCGTTGAGTATCCCGCCTTGCTCATGGGCGAGCATTGTCCAGAACCGACGCAAT
The DNA here is from genome assembly GCF_056541825.1 of Ruegeria sp. AF8. Classification (NCBI taxonomy): domain Bacteria; kingdom Pseudomonadati; phylum Pseudomonadota; class Alphaproteobacteria; order Rhodobacterales; family Roseobacteraceae; genus Ruegeria; species Ruegeria sp. AF8. The sequence goes on from NZ_JBQFYW010000037.1 coordinate 2,522, forward strand.
GTCTCCGCCGGAATGCGCAACCCGAAAGCTGGAACATCGCGTTCCAGATAGGTGCGGATGAAATCCTCGCGCCACGCCAGGCTGGTTCGGTCGTTCTTCGCCAGGAAGCTGTCGGGAAACCCACCCCGCAACCAGAGCGCGGAGAGCGCGTCCGCTCCGGCTTCCGACAAGGTGAAAGGTGTCAGCTCGTGGTAACTGACCCGTCCCGCCAGGGATTCTGCGCTTTGGTGCAGAAGCGTGTTCGAGGCCGACCCGAGCAGAAGGAATTGACCAGTCCGATGCCCTTGCCTTCGGCGTCGGTCAATTTGACCACGTAAGGCCTTGAACAGGTCCGGCATAAGTTGAACCTCATCAATCACCACTAGGCGGCCAACCTGTTCATCGAGATAAAGGTCGGGCTCTTCGAGTACCTGGCGATCGGCAGATCTCTCCATATCAAGATAGACAGCATCACGGCTTTCAGCGATATCCTGTGCGAGCGTTGTCTTCCCAACTTGCCGCGGCCCAAGAAGGACTACGCCCGCCTGGTTCTCCAGAGAATCTTCAACTGATTTTTTGTCACTGCGCTCGATCATACCCTGCATTTATTCCATTCAACGGAAGATTTACAAGGATAAACTTCGAGAGTAGTTTCCCTTTTCAGCTTTCGAGTCGGTGTAATCATCCATCGTCTGCCTCCCTAGCCCCAACTAGTAATTCAACAGTGTGTAGCCCATTACCCGTGCCTTTTTGTGCCTCATCATGGATTGCTCGTTTTGCCGACCAACATAGCTGTGGGTGCCATCTCACCCCTATCAATTTTGGTTGTCAGTGAAATTAGATATGCCTTGTGGGACCGTATCGTTTCTGCCCGTTGGGTAATGTATCCTAGTATCATGAAGCGTAAGGCTGGGCCATGAGTGGTCTTCATAGCATACCAAGTCTCGCCAAGTTGTAGTTGGTCTGCAATGGAGTCCATAATTCGATCACAATGCGCCTGATCTTTTGCAAAGCGTAGTTCCGAGCACAGCCTGGAAAAACTGCGCTCCATTTGATCTGGGGAAACTTGAATCTGAGAAAGTTTTTCCTTCTTAACTTCAGGATTCAAAGAGTCCTCTTTGTGCCCCTCAAATTCACTGTCACTGTCCCTCAAATTTTCTGTATCTGCCTGTGCTATCTCAGAGATTTCCACAGAGATTTTTGCCAGCAGCTCGCTGAGTACATTTGCATCTGGTTTGCGACGCAGAGCACTGCGTACGGTGGTCATCAAACCCGAGATTTTGGTGTCGTCTGCTAGGAGTTCCCTGAGGCGTGCCAGAGCGGCCGAAACCTTGTCGCGGAGTACAGTGAACTCCAGAACTCGATCAGCATGCCTCTGGGCTTCCTGGATGAACTCAGCGTGCCGTTCAGACAAAGGCATCAAAGAGAGCCCAGTTGCGGTGACCACCCTGCCCTGTCGATCCCGGCGCGCCCATCGCTTGCCGTTTGCGCTCATTACGCGGCGGATAAGTCCAAGCTCAACCAGCGTCGAGATATGACGCTCAACTGTCTGCACGCTGACATGAGTTCGTTGGGCGATCGTCGCGTTGGAAGCGAAGCAGATGTGACAACACCGCCGCGCGAGAAGGTCGGCGGCCCGCAGGTCTTTGTCAGTTTTCATGGGGTCTCCTATTCAGCCGCGTAACGCGCCATGTCGGCAAGGCGCGTATATCCGTCCCGCGTCTGTGGTGCTTTGATGCCAAGAATGTTCCCGGCGACTTGGGTTCGAAGGATCTGTGCGGTCCCGCCACCGATGGTGAACATGCGAACATCGCGATACATCCGTTCCAGAGGTTCGCGAGCGCTGTAGCCACGTGCGCCGAACATCTGCAGCGCGTCATTGACCACCTTTATGGCCATCTCGGACGCAAAGAGCTTGGCGCGGGCGGCCATCGTCATGTCTGGATACTGACTGCCGTTTGGACCACGCGAACGCGCTGCTTCATGGAGAAGCAGCCGGGCTGCATGAACTTGCGTGTCCATATCGGCGAGCATCCATTGAAGCCCCTGGAATTCAGCGAGCGGGCGCCCGAACTGTTCGCGTTGGAGGAGATAGCGTTTGGCGTGTTCGAGCGCCCCTGCCGCGACACCCATGGCAATGGTGCCGGCACCAACGCGTTGCGAATTGTAGGCGTTCATCAGGTCGGCGAAACCACGCTTGAGACCCGAAGGTGGTTTGACCAGCCATTTCTTGTCGATCACGACATTCTCGAACCGCAATTCTGCTTCGGGCATACCGCAAAGGCCCATCGTGTATTCGCGGCCCACCACTGTGAACCCCTTTGGCATATTGCCCGAGATCGGATCGGCAAACAAAATGAAACCGCCAATCCCCTGTTCGACGCCTGCCTCATCAAGCACGCGCGCAAATACCAAGTGGAGCTTCGAAACCCCACCACCTGTGATCCAGTGCTTGGTCCCGTTGAGGATGTATGTGTTGCCTTGTTTCCGGGCGGTGGTTTGCATGTCAGTCGCGGCACTTCCTGCGTGAGGTTCCGTGATGCAGATCGCGGGCTTGTCTCCTGCCAACACATATTGAGCACAAAAAGCCTTTTGATCGTCATTGCCGTACCCCATGACCGCGCTGATGCCGCCCATGTTGCCTTCGACAACGATGCGGGCCGTCAGGGTGCAGGCTTTCGCGATCTCTTCCACCACCAAGGCCACATCCAGAAAACTCGCGCCCTGCCCGCCATACTTCTTTGGAATGGTCATGCCCATGATGCCGGCATCGGCCAGCTCACCAATGTTCGGCCAGCAATAGGCGCGCGACTTGTCCCACTCCGCAGCGCGTTTCTCAAATCCTGGGGCCAGTTCTCTTGCAACGTTCACAAGCGGATGTGTCATGGCGGGCCTCTCGTTTCCGTATTTTACCAGAATACGCTTGCATAAATACAACACAAACGAATAAGTTTTAATATCAAATTCAAGATGTCTTAAGTTATGCAAACACGCTCTCTCAGAACCCTCATGCGAGTCTCCAAAGTCGGCTCCTTTGCGAAGGCAGCCCAACAACTGAACATGACGCTGTCCGCACTTTCCATGCAGATGAAGGCGCTCGAGACAGAGCTTGACGTTGACCTCTTTGACCGCTCCGTGCGACCTCCGCGACTTACGCCAATCGGCCGGACCATCGTCGAGGCAGCGATCCCGCTTCTGCAACACGAAGATAGCCTTCTTGAAATTTGCCGCCCGACGGATAAGCTGGTCGGACATTTTCGAATTGGATTTGTCACAACAGCTGCCGTTCGCTTGCTGCCGGGCTTCTTGAACAACGCAAAACATCACGCACCGCAAGCGACCTTCTCGTTTGAAACTGGTCTGTCCAAAGCTCTACAAGAGAAGGTCGTGAGCGGACAGCTTGATGCCGCACTTGTCACGGATGCCGAAGGTGTTCCCGACGCGCTTACGGAATTGGTGCTTCGAGAGGAGCCCTTTGTCTTTGCGGCCCATGAGAGATTGCTGAAAGACGGGCTCGCAGGTTTATTGAGTGCGCGGCCCTTCTTTCACTTTATGCCTGACACCGGGATCGGAAAGCTCATTGCTGGCGAGATGCTGAAGCACGAAAGGCCAAAGGGTTCCGAGACGATTGTACTCGATAATCTTGAAGCGATCATGGAATGTGTCTCGGCGGGTCTGGGTTTTACGCTTCTGCCTGCCCCCGATGTTATGCGGTATCGGTCTGCCGACGTCAAAAGCATCCATCTTCCTCAAACGTCGGCCAGAAAACTCGTTATTGCAACCGCGTGCGAGGGCGCGTTGGCTGGAAGGGAGGCGGTACTTGCGGGGCTGTTTTCAGCTGACGAGACTCACGCTTTGCGCGAATAAAATAAACTTCTCCTACGCTCGTGGACTTGGCTGAAGCGACGAGGATCTTGACGCAACTGAGTAACCCTGAGCAATACCGTGACATTCACGTTCAAGGACGGCCCAGAGCTGACCTCGCCGGTGCCGCCCAACGCTGCGGTGCAGCATACGTCAAACCGGACCTTCTCTGCAACACGCACTCTTGCCGACCGAATTCACAAGGTATGAAACACAACGGCCATTGGTTGAGCGGGTGCGAAAGTCTGTTTCTTGTGATTGACACATTCTCTTTCGAGCGCATGTTACAGGCTATACATCTGAACCAAATACCACTATCGCCAGGTCTTTCCCGGCATTTGGTGACCCATGCAAGATTTTTCTGCCCTCCCGAAAACCCTAGCCGTAGCGCTGTCCCAAAAAGGCTATAGCGGCTTGACGCCTGTACAAAAGGCTGTGTCAGATACCACGCTGTCTGGAAAAGACTTACTTGTCTCTGCGCAAACCGGTTCTGGCAAAACCGTGGGCTTCGGGCTGGCAATGGCGGAAGAGCTTCTCGATAAGCACGGTCGATTTGACCGACTAGCAGCACCATTGGCTGTGGTCATCGCACCCACGCGCGAACTGGCCTTGCAAGTTCGGCGAGAGTTCGACTGGCTGTTTGCTGAGTCTGGGATAGTCACTGCGTCGGCAGTGGGTGGTATGGATGCACGCACAGAGCGCAGGACGCTCGAGCGCGGTGCACATGTCGTGGTCGCCACGCCTGGACGGCTGCGCGATCATATCACACGTGGAGTGATCGACCTGAGCGATTTGCGAACCGTCGTTCTCGACGAAGCCGACGAAATGTTGGACATGGGGTTCGCCGAAGACCTTCAATACATCCTTGATCAAACACCTAAGAGCCGGCGCACCTTGATGTTCTCGGCCACTGTTCCGCGCGGCATTGCCAAGCTCGCCCAGACCTACCAGAAAGAAGATGTGCAGCGGATCAAGGTCGGAAGCGCAGAAGCACAGCATTCGGACATTACCTATAGCGCCTTGAACGTGGCCCCGTCAGATATCGAAAAAGCGATCATCAACTTGCTGTGCTATCACGACGTAGAGACTGCGATTGTGTTCGCCAATACCCGATCCATGGTTGCGCGTCTGACCGCAAAATTCTCCAATCGGGGATTTGCTGTCGTCTCCCTGTCAGGGGAACTCAGCCAGACAGAGCGAACCAATGCACTGCAAGCCCTGCGTGACAGGCGTGCGCAGGTCTGCGTTGCAACGGACGTGGCCGCGCGCGGCATCGATCTTCCAGGGTTGGAGTTGGTGATCCATGCAGATCTCCCTTCAAATGCGGAAACTTTGCTGCATCGCTCTGGACGGACAGGCCGCGCCGGGCGCAAGGGAACGTCAATCTTGATCGTACCAGGTCGACAACGCTCAAAGGCGCAACGATTGCTGAAGACAGCCGAGTTGGAGGCCGAATGGGGCGCCCCGCCCTCTGCGGACGAGGTGCTCGCACGGGAGGAGGAACGCATCATTTCCAATCCCGCCCTGGATGAGCCGCCTAGTGCCGAGGAAACGGCCTTTGCAGAACGGCTGCTAAGCGGAAGAACTCCAGAGCAAATCGCTGCAGCCTATTTACGCCTCTACCGAGAGCGCCACTCAGCACCTGAGATACTAAGCGCGACGCCGGAGTCTGAAAAACGCAACACTGATAAGCGCGCGGCGTTTGGGCCAAGCACTTGGTTCTCACTCTCTTTGGGGCGCAAGCAGCGTGCTGAGCCGCGTTGGTTGTTGCCAATGCTGTGCCGCAATACGGGTTTGTCCAAAGACGCCATCGGCGCAATCCGCGTTCAATACCAAGAGACCTTTGTCGAGATTGCCAATGATGCAGTGCCCGCAATGAAACAAGAATTGGGGGCCGAGCTATCAATAGAACAAGGTGCGACGCTGACTGAGCTGGCGGGCACACCAGATTTCGATGCCTCTCCTAAAGGACCGCCCGCGGCACCTTACTCCTCAGATGGCGCAGCCAAAAAACGAGGACCTCGCTCAGGCAGGGCGCCGAAAGCTGTGTACGGCTCCGAGCTTTCCGACCAAGATGCGCGAAATGCATTCGAGCACCCAAAGGGCAGAGGAAAATCCGCTGCAAACACATCGAACAAACGAGCAAGCGAAAATAAGTCAAAGCAGGACAAAGCTCCGCAGGCGCAGCCGAAAAGCGAGCGGGAAATGGCAAAACCACAGCCCGCCGCGAAGGATAAGAAGCGGCAAAAACGAGACAAGAACGCGTCTGACTCATCTAAATCTCCGAGAGCACGAAAAGCACTCCACAAGACCAACAACAAAGACCCAAACGCGACGCGTTCAAAAAGCAGAAACGGCAAGGGGGGAGAAGCAAGACCTTTCCGCAAGCCTTCGAAGAAGAATTGAGCGTTCAGTTGCCTACAGGAATTTAGGTTCAGCTACTTAGCTAGCAACTGTATTTCTCAGGCGGTCTGAGGGGACCATTTTTGTCTAGATTTGACGAGAGCGTTCACGATTGTGACGAGCTTTCTGGCGACGGGGCATTGCCAACTTGTTTGCGCGTTCTGAACTGGCTAGGCCTCACGCATGAAGATGCCGTCCAAGATGCCTCGCCTGAAGGGTTTTCGTTTTCCGCGCGAGGTCATCGCCTATGCCGTCTGGGTCTACCATCGCTTTGCGCTCAGCGCCGCTGACGTTGAAGATCTGCTCGCGGAACGCGGTGTGACGGTCAGCCGGGAATCGATCCGGCAATGGGTCAAACGCTTTGGCGGCCATTTCGCGAATTGCATCAGGCGAGACCGGCCAGCCGCGGCCGACAGATGGCATTTGGACGAAGTGGTCTACCGATCAACGGTCGGAAATGCTGGCTCTGGCGAGCCGTGGATGCGAATGGAGATACTCTTGATATCCTCGTCCAACCACGGCGGAGTGCTAAGGCAGCCCGGCGCTTCCTGAAGAGGGTGATTTCGCAATTCGGCGAACCCCGTGTAGTGATCACGGATAAGTTGCGAAGCTATTTCAAGCCAATCCGCGAGTTTGCGTCGGGTGCGGATCACCGAGCACACAAAGGGTTGAACAATCGGATCGAAGGATCACACAGACCCACTCGAAAGCGTGAAAAGCTCATGGGACGCTTCAAGTCGCCAAAGCAAGCGCAAAGGTTTCTTGCCGCTCACGACCAGATCAACACCGTCTTTCGACCCCGCCGCTATCAACTCTCCATCGTCTCATACCGTCACGCCAGAACCGATGCTTTCGGCCTCTGGGACGGTTATGTTGCCGAAATGAACGTCTGACAGGAACTGGCCTCACCCTTCTCAATCACACGCAAACAAGTTGGCAATGCCTTTTGGAGTGGCCGCAGAATTTGAGAGGTGTAGGGAAGCTCTGGGGAAAGTGGTATGCGATGATATTGAATAGCAAATTCTTGATGCGGATGACCTTCGTGATTTTCGGATCGATGCTTTGGACCGCAGTTAACGCTCAACAGTTGTGGACAGGATCTTTTGTAAGCCGCAATAAATGTATTGGCCACATCGGGATTGTCGGACCCGAGCAGCACAGCAAGGTTATTCAAGGTCGCAAATGGCCACATCCAAAAGGCAGCGCGATTGAATACATTGATAGAAACGCGCGTGGAATGAACACCATTGCCGCTGGTCGCGGCGGAAGCCAGGCCATGCGGGAGAGGTTGTTGAACGCCGCGAGGAGTGGGGCATTCACCAAAATGGACTTCGAGGGTTCTGGCGGTTCGAGTCCGTCGTTTGTCAGTGCCATTGTCGTAGAATCGACGGCTTACGCAGTAGCCCAATTGCGCGTAGCGGGTGCAATCTCACCTCAAGAAATAAGTGAGATAAACGCGTGGGTCCAAAAACTCATAAAAAATTCCACACAGCGGGCCAACAGCCCTGATCATAAGGCGGCAATCGGAACTGCAAGGCTTGTCTGGGGCGCGGCGATTGGTGACAAAAACCAGTTCTCAAAAGGCTACAACCAAGTGAAATCCGTTTTGAGAAAGCTGCGATCTGGGCCTGACTTTGACACCAAAATCAGAGTTAACAACGAGGTCATGCACCAAATTGTCCACGCAGGCACCGTTTTGTATAGAAATGGGATTGATATCTTTTCCAAAAATTGGGGCAAAACGTCCCTGCATCAGGCAATTGCATATCACGCTGTACGAGTCACTCAGATTGGTTCTGGTAAGCTGGAAACAACGACTGGCGCAGACACGCAGGCACGTAGCATTTTTCGAGCGACTGGTTGGGGCACTCACTTGGCGTGGGTTCCACTTTATCTCAGTCATTTTCCGAGTTCGGGCGCGTCTAACGAAGTGCGTGCCTTGGACAAGGCCCTGCGTCGAGTAGATCGAAAGCCCTACTACGGAATTCAAATCGGAATCCATTCGGACTGCATCTATGGGCGATATTGAGGGATAAAGAAGGACGGATAAGGCGGGCCGCCGAAAGTTCGATTGGGGCTCGTGATAGGCTTTCGCAAAGCGTTTATAAAACGCTGGTTGGCGAAGCGCGAATATCAAGGGATCGGTCAATAGCCCGCGAGAAACTCAATCACTACTAGGTGGACCGTCGAACTCCACTAAGTACCCGCGGGCAGTAGAAACCGCCCTTGCATCGTCCCACTTGATTCCTGGCTGATCAGAAAACTGCCGAAACCTTCCAAAGTGCTCAACGCCATCATAGTTGTCTGGCTGGTGGCTGATGTTGATTTCCGCTGAGAAGTGACCCGGTAGGCCCCAAAATTTTCACTGAGAATTGACCCATGTGAACAACTTACCCCGACGGTTTCGTTTGGGGAGATTTGGAGTGATCGACATGGGATTTTTGAGTGTCATACGACGTTGGGCATTGCGTGACAAAATGCCAACTCGCGAGATTTCACGGCGCACTGGGCTGTCTCGCAATACCATCAAAAAGTATCTGCGTGAGGGCGCAGTAGAGCCGAAATTCAAGACGCCTGCACGACCGAGCAAGCTGGATCCCTATGCGGATCGTTTGTCGGCTTGGCTGCTGGTGCAAACGCGTAAATCACGCAAGGAGCGTCGCACTGTAAAGCAGATCTTCCACATTCCGAAGCGAGAGCGGGAAACGGATGTACAGCATCACCGCAAGGCGGATGATCTCGGGACTGGTTTTAAAGTATTTGAAAGAGGCCGATTTGGTCATGGGCAAAAGCTATGCAACCGCCCTGCCCGCCTCAACCAAGTTCCTTCTGATAAGACCAGACTGCGTTTCGGGAAAATTCTGGTGTTAGCCATAGCCCAAGCAATGCTTAACGAGATCATATTTCTCAAAAGCCCAATCGATTTCTAAGATTTGGGAAAGGCTCCTCCCATTTGGGTGGCGAGCCACGAAGTGCCAAAAAAAGGATCTCGAAATGACAATTGACAAGACGGATACGCTGGTTGTTGGCGGGGGACAGGCCGGTATCGCGGCGAGTGAGCATCTGAGCAACAATAACGTCCCGCATATTGTGCTGGAGAAGAACCGCACTGCCGAAGCGTGGCGCACCGGTCGCTGGGATGCGCTGGTGGCCAATGGCCCCGCCTGGCACGATCGTTTCCCGAACATGCTGTTCGAAGGTAACGATCCCGATGAATTTGTCACCAAGGACCGCTTTGCACAGTACCTGATCGACTATGCGGCCATGATCAAGGCGCCGATCCGTGAAGGCGTCGAGGTGCTGGAAGCGACCCGTCAGCCGGGCAAAGGCGGTTTTCTGGTGAAAACCACCGCCGGTGAGATCGAATGTAACCGCATCGTTGCCGCCACCGGCGCGTTCCAGCATCCGGTTTTTCCGCCGATCTTACCGAGCTCCGAAGGCATCGAACAGATCCACTCTTTCTACTACAAGAACCCTGAACAGCTGGCCGATGGTGCTGTCATGGTCGTGGGCGCAGGGTCCTCGGGCGCGCAGATCGCCGATGAGCTGAACCGCGCTGGCCGCAAGGTCTTCCTGTCGGTTGGCCCGCATGATCGTCCGCCGCGCCGCTACCGAGGCCGTGACTTCGTTTGGTGGCTGGGCGTTCTGGGACTGTGGGACATGCCCTCACCCGCCCCGGGAACCGAGCATGTAACCATCTCGGTCAGTGGGGCCTATGGTGGCCGCACCATGGATTTCCGCCGTCTGGGCAACGAAGGCGTGACCCTGACTGGCCTAACTGAAAGCTATGCCGATGGTATACTCAGCTTCAAGGGTGACCTGCAGGAAAACGTGGCCAAGGGCGACGCAAACTACATGGAAGTTCTGGACATGGCCGACGCTTACGTCGAGCGCACCGGTATTGACCTGCCGGAAGAGCCCGAAGCTCGCGCCGCACATCCTGATCCGGACAGCCTTGCGAACCCGCTGACAAGTATCAACCTGGCCGAAGAAGGCGTGAAAACGATCATCTGGGCGACCGGTTTCCGTCAGGATTTCAACTGGCTCAAGGAAGACGCCTTTGACGAGCGTGGTGCGCCGATTCACCAGCGTGGGGTTTCCAAAGCACCCGACGTCTATTTCCTGGGTCTGCCCTGGCAATCGCGTCGAGGTTCGTCTTTTCTCTGGGGTGTTTGGCATGACGCCAAATACGTGGCCGACCAGATCGCGATTCAATGCTCTTACGCCAAATATCAGGGCGAAGCTGCCATCATCTCTTCAGCCGCAGAATAAACCAACAAAAGCAGGACACCGAAATGGCGCACACACGCATTCGTAAATTCAACACCTCGGACACGTATCCCGAACAAAATCTGGACAACGACCTGTGTCAAGCTGTCGTCACCCAGGGTGGCAAAACCGTCTATCTGCGCGGTCAGTGTCCGCAAAACCTGGATGACGCCGTCAATATCGACAGCCATGACCCGGCCGAACAGACCCATAAGGTCATGCAAAATATCAAGCAGCTGATCGAAGAAGCCGGCGGTTCGATGGAACATCTGGTGAAAGTTGTCGTCTACATCACCGATGTCCGCCATCGCGAGGCGGTTTACCGCACCATGGGCGAGTATATCAAAGGTGTGCATCCCTGCTCGACCGGCCTTGTCGTGCAAGCTCTGGCACGCCCCGACTGGCTCGTCGAAATTGACGGAACCGCAGTTATTCCCGATTAATTCGGGATGACCGGGCCGCTCTGGCTCCTTTCTCCCCTGGTTCAGAGCGGCCCGATCTCGAATTTCTTCACAGGAGTCGTCTATGACTTTTTCTCTGGTTGCTCGCTGTCCCGAAACCGGAATGTTCGGGCTGGCGATTTCGTCGTCTTCACCGGCCGTCGCAGCCCGTTGCTCGTTCGCGCGCGCAGGTGTTGGTGCTGTCGCTTCACAGAATGTCACAGATCCCAGCCTTGGCCCCCTCACGCTGGATTTGATGGAGCAGGGCCTGTCGGCCTCCGATGCGGTGGCCGAGGTCGTGAAGCGCGGAAAGTTCATCGAATACAGGCAAGTACTGGCCGTGGACGGGAACGGCACGACCGCAATCCATTCCGGCCCCAACTCTTTGGGTATCTGGACACAGGCACAAGGTGAGAACGTTGCGTCTGGCGGCAATCTTCTCGCCAATGACACTGTGCCACAGGCGATCGTTGACGGGTATCTTGCTGCTTCGGGTCATATCGGCGACCGCCTGATCGCGGCGATGCGCGCGGCCCTTGCCGCAGGTGGCGAGGCTGGTCCGGTGCATTCAGCAGGCATGAAGATCGTGGACAAGGTCAGCTGGCCGGTGGCGGATCTGCGTTGCGACTGGACCGAAGACTGCCCGATCGAAAACATCGCCACAGCCTGGGACATCTACAAACCGCAACTTGACGCCTATATCCAGCGCGCGCTTGATCCGCGCGAAGCACCTTCATACGGCGTGCCGGGCGACGAATAATCAGGGAGAATCCGAATGCTGGACCATTCACACGAAGACTGGAAAACCCGTGCCGCAAACCTGAAAATCAAGGGGCAGGCCTTTATCGACGGCAAATTCGTCGACGCCGCGTCGGGTAAGACATTTGATTGCTTCAATCCGGCAACCGACGAAGTTCTGGCGCAGGTTGCCGAAGGGGACGCGGCTGACATCAATCGCGCCGTTGAAGCCGGTCGCGCCGCATTCGAAGACGGGCGCTGGTCGCGTATGGCCCCTAGTGACCGCAAAGAGGTTCTACTGAGGCTGGCCAACCTGATCCGCGCCAATCTGGAAGAGATGGCGCTGCTGGACAGTCTAGATATGGGTAAGCTGGTCACTGATGCTGTGACCGTGGATGCACCGGGATCGGCGCATTTTTTCCAGTGGTATGCCGAAGCCATCGACAAGATCTATGACGAAGTAGCGCCCACAGCACCCGGCGACCTGGCGCTGGTCTCTCGTGTGCCTTTGGGTGTTGTCGGCGCGGTGACGCCATGGAACTTCCCGCTGGACATGGCGACGTGGAAGGGTGCCGCGGCGCTGGCCGCGGGCAACTCGGTTGTGTTGAAACCCGCCGAACAATCGCCCCTGTCGGCGCTGCGCCTTGCCGAACTGGCAGCCGAAGCCGGTGTACCCGACGGGGTCTTCAACGTGGTGCCCGGTTATGGCGCCACGGCTGGCCGTGCGTTGGGGCTTCATATGGATGTCGATTGCCTTGCCTTCACGGGCTCGACCACGATCGGCAAGATGTTCATGCAGTATTCCGGCCAGTCGAACCTGAAACAGGTCTGGCCAGAAACCGGTGGCAAGAGCCCCAACCTGGTTTTCGCGGACTGCGAGGATCTGGATACGGCAGCCGACATGGCGGCTTTCGGCATCTTCTTCAACCAGGGCGAAGTGTGTTCGGCCAACTCGCGCCTTTATGTTGAACGCTCGATCAAGGACGTATTTGTCGAGAAGCTGATCGCGCGTGCCAACAACATGCAACCCGGCGACCCGCTGGACCCGGCGTCGAAAATGGGCGCAATCGTGGACAGAAAACAAATGCAGGGCATCATGCGGTTTGTAGAGGAAGGCAAGAAAACCGCCAATCTGGCTGCAGGTGGTGCGCAAGTGACAGTCGCGGGCAAAGGCAACTTTATCCAGCCGACGATCTTTGACGATGTTTCGCACGACAATCCTCTGGCCCGGGACGAGATTTTTGGCCCGGTTCTGTCAGTTATCCCGTTTGAATCGGAAGACGAAGCGGTGGCAATGGCCAATGACTCGATCTATGGTTTGGCGGCCTCCATATGGACGGACAACCTCAGCCGTGCATGCCGGGTATCTGACAAGTTGATGGTGGGTACGGTGTCGGTGAACACCGTCGATGCTCTGTCTGCGCAGACCCCGTTCGGCGGCATGAAACAGTCAGGTTTTGGCCGGGACTTGTCGTTGCATTCACTTGATAAGTATACTGCTTTGAAAACAACGTGGATCAAGTACAAGGCTTGATCCACCATCAAAGGGACCTGCCTTTGCCGATCAGATACACGTTACGTCAGCTTGAATATTTCGTGGCGGTCGGCGAGGCAGGCTCGATTGCCGTTGCCTCTGAAAAGGTTAACGTGTCGTCGCCGTCAATTTCTGCGGCGATTTCTCAGTTAGAGAAGGAATTCGGGCTGCCTCTGTTTGTGCGTCAGCACGCACAGGGGCTTTCCCTGACTCAGGCTGGACGGGCGATGCTGGATCAGGCGCATGTTGTGCTGCGCGAAGCCGAAGGCCTGATGGATTTGGCAGGCAGCATAGTGGGTGTTGCGCGAGGGCCATTGAATGTCGGGTGCCTTTCGACATTCGCCCAGTTGATCCTGCCAAGCATCCGGCGCAAGTTCGAGGACGCGTTTCCTGAGGTGCGCGTTCGTCAGTTCGAACTTAATCAGGCGGATATCTTCAGTAACATTCGCCGGGCCGAGATCGATATCGCGCTAACCTACAACCTTGATATTCCGGCTGATCTTCGCTTTATCTCCCTGACCGAGTTGCCACCCTACGCATTAGTTTGTGAAGGCCACCCACTCGCCAAACATCCGTTTGTTTCGGTAGAGATGTTGGCCGATCATCCTATGGTGCTGCTGGATCTGCCCTTCAGTTCCGAGTATTTCCTTTCGTTTTTTCAGAAGCTCGGCAAAAAACCATACATCGCTGAGAAAACCAAAGATATGGCGGTCATGCGGAGTCTGGTTGCAAACGGGTACGGATTTGGGCTGGCCAATATCAAACCATTGAACGACCTGTCGCCCGATGGAAAGCCGCTTCGGACAATCCCATTGCTTGGTGATGAGCGGCCAATGCGCCTTGGGTTGCTGATGGCGACGGACGCGGAAAACACGATTTCAGTCAAGTCTTTCATCAACTATTGCTCCGATCTGGTGAAGGAAAACGCCTTGCCGGGAATAGAGACGAAGAGGAAACGAGCGCGATTGCGTTAGTGGAAAACTAATCGTTGATTTCGCAAGCCCAACTTTAGGGTCGCACATTTACCTGTATCCTAAACGTCGACTCTGAAACGAAGGAGGCGGCATTGCGCGACCCACGTTACGATATCTTGTTCGAGCCGGTACAAATCGGACCACTAACGGCAAAGAACCGATTTTATCAGGTGCCGCACTGCAACGGTGGCGGGTATCGTGACCCGTCAGCCGCGGCTGAGATGCGCGGAATCAAGGCCGAAGGCGGCTGGGGCGTTATCTTCACCGAGCAGTGCGAGATGCACCACACATCGGAAATCACCCCATTCATCGAACTGCGCCTGTGGGAAGACAAGGACATCCCGCAACTGCGCAAGATGTCCGAAAAGATGAAGACGCATGGCGCGCTCGCCGGTATCCAGTTGGCCTATTCCGGCATCAATGGTCCGAACCTTTACACCAAAGAAGTGCCACTGGCCCCTTCAGCACTGCCGATCCGCACCTTCACCAACGACCCGGTTCAGGCGCGCGCTCTGTCGAAATCCGATATCCGCGACCTGCGCCGCTGGTTCGTGAATGCGGCGAAGCGCTCAAAAGAGGCCGGCTTTGACCTCATCAACCTTTATGGCGCCCATGGCTTTGGCATCTTCCAGCACTTCCTTAGCCGCGCCACCAACCAGCGTTCGGATGAATATGGTGGCAGCCTGGAAAACCGCGCCCGGTTCAGCCAAGAAGTGATCGCAGATATCAAGGATGCTGTGGGAGACACGATGGGTATCGCCCTGCGCGTCAGTCTAGACGAGACCATTGGCGAACTTGGTTTCTCAAATGCCGAGGTGCGCGACTATATCGAGATGAACAAAGACCTGCCGGATCTTTGGGATCTGGCGCAAGGCACTTGGGAAGATTGCTCGGGCCCGTCGCGGTTCAAGGATGAATCGGCACAGGAAAACCTGGTGCGCGGCATTCAGGAACTGACCGACAAGCCGATTGTAGGCGTGGGCCGCTTTACCTCGGCCGATGCGATGGTCAAGCAGATCAAATCCGGCGTTCTGACAATGATCGGCTGCGCCCGCCCCTCTATCGCCGACCCGTTCCTGCCGAAAAAGATCGAGGAAGGCCGGATCGACGATATCCGCGAATGTATTGGTTGCAACATCTGCATCACCGGCGACATGACCATGTCGATCAGCCGATGCACCCAGAACCCCACGTTCATGGAAGAATGGCGCAAGGGCTGGCACCCTGAACGGATGAACCAGAAAGGCGACAGTGAAAACGTACTGGTCGTGGGCTCTGGCCCTGCCGGTCTGGAAGCGGCGCGCGCACTTGCCGAACGCGGTTACGACGTGGCGATTGCCGAAGCCACCACCGTTCTGGGCGGTCGCGTCGCGAAAGAGCGCAAACTGCCGGGCCTCAGCGCCTGGGGCCGCGTTCTGGAATATCGGGAATACCAGATCAGCCAGAAGCCAAATGTCGAAACCTATTTCGAAAGTGAACTGGATGCCGAAAGCATTCTGGAGTTTGGTTTTCAGAACATCTGTTTGGCCACCGGCTCCAAATGGCGTCGCGATGGTGTCGCGCGTCAGCATGTTGTGCCGATGCCGATCGCCGAAGGGGCCAAAATCTATACCCCTGACGATCTGATGGACGGAACCATTCCCGAAGGCCGTGTCGTGGTTTACGATGACGACCACTATTACATGGGTGGCGTTCTGGCCGAATTGCTGGCCAAGAACGGGGCACAGGTTACGCTGGTGACACCATCAGCCTATGTCAGCGACTGGACCAACAACACGCTAGAACAGATCGCGATCCATCCGCGTTTGGTCGAGGCCGGTGTCGACATTGTACTGAACCAGGGCATCGCGGAAATCCACCCTGATCACGTTGTGTCGAGTTGCACCTATACCGACCGCACCTGGCGGATCGAGGCGGATGCCGTGGTCGTGGTCGCCTCACGCGTGGGCAACGACCAGATTTTTGAAGACCTGATGGCCCGCGAAGTCGACTGGGCCGATGCGGGGATCAAGACCGTCAAACTGATCGGTGATGCCAATGCGCCAGGCCCTATCGCCTGGGCGACTTATGCAGGTCACCGCTATGCGCGTGAACTGGATACGCCGGATATCGGGGATGATTTGCCGTTCCGCCGTGAAATCACGGAACTGGCTGTCGACTGATATGACGCAGACCCTGGATATACTTGATCGGCTTATCGGGTTTGACACGGTCAGCGCCAAGTCTAATCTCGAACTGATCGATTATGTCACTGATTACCTCGCGGCGCGTGGATTTTCCGTGCGCCGCATTGATGACCCAACCGGCACCAAGGCGGGAATTTACGCGGAAACCGGCCCGGTGGGTCCGGGCGTGTTGTTGTCCGCCCATACCGATGTCGTGCCGGTCGAGGGCCAGCCTTGGACTCGTGATCCGTTCCGTCTGACCCGCGAGGGTGACAAGGTTTACGGGCGAGGCACCACCGATATGAAGGGCTATGTCGCGTCGATACTGGCGCTGGCGGACCGCGCGAGCCAGGTCGAACTGGGTGAACCTTTGAAAATCGCACTGTCTTATGACGAAGAAGTGGGCTGCGTTGGCATTCAGCATATGTTGGACCAGCTCAAGCCAATGATCGGCCGACCGCGCGCCTGTTTCGTTGGGGAGCCGACGGAAATGCAAGTGGCTGTTGGTCATAAGGGCAAGGCGGCATTGCGCGCCATATGCCATGGGCAAAACGGCCATTCCGCGCTGGCGCCCCGGTTTGTGAACGCGTTGCATCTTGCATCTGATTTCCTGATCGAACTGCGTGCGATTCAGGATGATTTCGCCTTTAACGGCGTGCGCGACGTGGCTTATGCCATCCCCTATACGACGGTTCATGTTGGCAAGCTCTCGGGGGGAATGGCCTTGAACATTGTTCCCGATCGGGCCGAGCTGACCTTTGAATATCGCCACCTGGCCGCTGATCACGCAGAGGATATACTGGAGCGTATTCAACAGGCGGCGGCCCGCGCTGCCAGACCATACCAGGCAGTATGGGGCGGTGCGCGGATCGAAGTTGAACAATATAACGCCTATCCCGGGCTTGATATCAAAGACGACAACCCCGTGATCGCCTATGCCCGGAAACTGGCACATTGCGACGTCACCACCAAAGTCGCTTACGGGACCGAGGCCGGGTTTTTCGTCGGGCTTGGCGTGCCGACCGTCGTGTGCGGTCCCGGCTCGATGGAGCGGCAGGGACACAAGCCCGACGAATATCTGTCGCTTCAGCAATTGGCTGAGTGCGACGCATTGATGGACCGAATTCTGAACGACCTGAAAGCCTAAGGACGCAACAATGTCGATGACCCCCTATCTTCAGAACATGAAACGAGATGCGCTCGATTTATGGGGCAGCCCCGAATCCATCGGGTCAGAAACCATTGAAGGTGATATCAAATGCGCCGGCAGTTTCGATATCGGCAGCCCGGATGCTCCTGTGTTCGGTGGCCAATACAGCGTCACGCGCGGTAAGTACCGGGTCACTTACGGGTTCCACGAACACGCCACTTTGCTGGATGGTGAAGTGGCCCTGACCAATGAGGCAACCGGTGAAACCGTAGTCTACGGTCCGGGCGACAGCTGGATCATCGAAAAGGGCACGCCGGTCGTGTGGGATATCCGCACGGACGAGGTGCGCAAATCCTACATCGCCGTTACGGTGGACGTTTAGGCCCCTCTGCGCATAGAGAGATTGCTTTGAAGCTTGAGGCGGCTTTGAGGGGGTTGAATTGAAAAAGGCCCGCTTGGTGGCGGGCCTATTGAGATTTTCGTGGAAAAATCTTGTCCGGTAATCAGCCGACTTTCCCGGTGAGTTCCGGAACGGCGTCGAACAGGTCGGCGACCAGGCCGAAATCGGCGACCTGGAAGATCGGCGCTTCTTCGTCCTTGTTGATCGCAACGATGACCTTGGAGTCCTTCATGCCCGCCAGGTGCTGGATCG
>NZ_JBQFYW010000038.1:0-17779 GCF_056541825.1 Ruegeria sp. AF8
ATCATTGGGTGGCTCCTTTCCTAGCAGTCGGTGATAACTGCACTTTGGCACATTTGATGCCGGTGGAGCAGGAGCCACCCACCTCATCCGCAATGCGGGTTGCAAACGCTGCATTCGAACATAGCGCTCAAGGTCGGCTCCGGGCCGTAGCCAAATAGCCGGTGGGACGCGAAGCCGGGAATTTCTGTAGCACTTCTGAAGTAGGCTTTTGAACCCAAAGCAATTGGTCGATGGACCGAGCGAAGGTCAACCTATCACCGCGCTCTGGGCATGGCTCGATCCACTGATTGAACCGACTAATTTCGCGGTCAGAAATTCTGAAGAAGGTGTCAAACATGATCTACCATGACCCCTGATACGTTCGGTGATCACCCGTCACAAAGTCAAGCCAATCACAATGGACTCCACACTTTGGCGATCGTAAGCTTGATGTTCAAGGGGGCTCTCGGAGATGACCGATGAAGCTGTTCAGCGCAGGTTGACGACAATCCTCGCGGCGGATGTGGCGGGGTACAGTCGATTGGTTGCGCGCGACGAAGAGGTGTCGCTGCAGACACTTAAGGCCCATCGCGCAATATTTGACGAACTTATCGGACATCACCATGGACGAATATTCAGCACGGCCGGCGATAGCGTAGTTGCGGAATTTGCCAGCGCTGTTGAAGCAGTGCGATGCGCCGTCGCAGCACAGGAAAGACTAAAAAAGGCAAATTCCCACCTCCCGCCAGAAAAACAGATGCACTTCCGGATCGGCATCAACGTTGGTGACGTGGTCGTTAATGGCGAAGACCTTTTGGGCGACTCCGTCAATATTGCCGCAAGGCTTGAAGGCCTCGCCGAACCCGGCGGGATAACGATTTCTGGCAGCACCTTCGAGCAAGTCAAAAACCGGTTGTCCATCGGCTTTGAAGATACGGGATCGCAGAAAGTCAAAAACATTGATGAACCCGTCAGGACGTTCAGATTGATATCCTCCGATGCGAAAGTCGTGCCGAGGAGGATGAAATTCGGAGATCGACGTGGCCTGGTCGCGGTTTTCACAGCTCTTGTCCTGGCCAGTGTGATGGCGATTTGGCAACCTTGGGCGCCGGACGTGACACCCGCGTCAGTCGATAAGATGAAGCTGAGCTTGCCGGACAAGCCGTCAATTGTCGTCCTGCCATTTGTGAATCTTTCGGAGGGTGGCGATCAGGACTATTTCGCCGACGGCATCACCGAAGACATCATCACCGATCTCTCGAAGGTTTCCGACATCTTTGTTGTTGCCGGAAGCTCCTCATTTGCTTTCAAAGGTGAGGAGTACGAAGTTAGGCACGTCGCCGAAGAGCTGGGTGTTCGTTATGTATTGCTCGGGACAGTTCGCCGATCAGATGAAAGTTTCCGGATAACCGCTCAATTGATAGACGCAGTCAGGGGCAACAACATTTGGGGCGACAGGTACGATCGGGAAGTCAACGATGTATTTGCGGTTCAGCTGGATGTGACAAAACAGGTGGTTCGAGCCATGGCCGTTACTCTGAAGGCCAACGAGCATGATCGCATTTTTCAGAAACACACCACAAATATCGAAGCATACGATGCTTTCCTTCGGGCCAGGCGGTTGGTTTCGACACCCGGACAACAAAGCCTCGAAGAAGGTGAGCGGTTATTCCATCGGACAATCGAACTGGATCCAAAATTTGCCGGGGGTTACGCCGGGCTCGCCTTTAATCATTCGGTAAAATCGCGCCTGAGATTGGGCGACACCCCCGAAGAAGAAACTCAGAAAGCGATGGCCTTCGCCCAAAAAGCCATAGAGGTCGACCCGGAATTTGCGTGGTCCTTCATTGCTTTGGCGGGTGCACAATTATCAAACGGTAATCACATCGCAGCGGTCGAAGCCGCAAGGCAAGCGTTGCAGTTGCAACCGAATGGATACGAAGAAAACCTGTTCATGGGGTTTCATCTCTATTTTTCGGGCAACCCCCAGGCCGCAATAGAGCACCTGGAGCTGGCCCGCCGCATCAGTCCGATAGATACCATTAGAGGTGTCGCTTTTCTCGCCAACGCGTATTTCATGAACGAGGAGTACGCCAAGTCGAAACAGCTGCGGCTCTTGCGAATTGAAAAATTTCCGGTTCGAAATCCAAATGCCTTTCTATGGCTCGCGGCAACACAGTTCCAACTTGGCGAAATCGAAGACGCTGCGGCCACGGTTGAGAAGCTGAATAATCTGTGGCCAGATTTTCGACTTTCCAAATGGGGCTTGGTCAGAGCCTTCAAACGCCTGGAGGACAGGGATCGACTCTACAACTCCGTAGCAGCTGCTGGTGTCAAAGAGTAGTTCACACCACTTTGCGCTACGAATGTACGCCAATCATTGTCGAGAGTTATTCATTTATTTGAAAGCAACTTGAATGCCAACTTTGCAGGAAGAGCTTATATTTCAAGCTTTGTGCCCGCAGACCGAAAACTCGTCTGTGGTCATTTTTTGCAACTGCAGCGAACGGCAAGTATGACGGGCCGCACAGTAGCAATGAGGAGTATTGGTCAATGACTGGTTTGGGCCGCGCTCTGCAGCAACTGGCAACGACCCCTCTATTCGTGGGTGCGAAGTTTCTTTGGATCGTAGATGGGGTTTGCTACGATGGTTGCTTGCGTGTTCAGGCCGTCGCCTGACACGGCCAGCGTCGTTCCAGCTGTCAGTCCTGGAACAACATGCGCAAGGGCAAGGGATTTTCCCATCCGGTGTGAGTAGCAGGGGCTGTTGATCACGCCGACAGTTTGGCCGCCCAGCGAAAGCGTTTCACCACCGGCGACCATGTCGGGGTGATCTATCTCCAGGCACACATTGTCGATCTTCTCCTTTCCCTTCGCAGCAAGGGCAGCCGCTTTGCCGCGATAGTCGGCCTTGGTGCTGCTGACGGTGAACCCAAGGCCGACCTCCCATGGGGTGTTGTCCTCGGTCATGTCATAGCCGTAAAACAAGAGCCCGGCTTCGATCCGCACCTTGTCCAGAGCGGTAAACGAACAGGGCATAACGCCCTCCTGCACGAGCTTGTCCCAGATATCCGTAATCACAGTTCCATCTGCGAAAATCTCATAGCCGCGTTCGCCGGAATAACCCGTGCGTGAGATGCGGCACGGATGCCCGAACAGAACCGCTGGCGCGTGTTCGAAATAGTCTAGCTCGGCCAGGTCAATATCCGCGTGGGCGTTCAGGATCTCCAAAGAGGCAGGGCCCTGCACCGAAAGGTCATGCAGATCGTCAGTAAAGTCGATTTGAACGTCACGCCCTGCCGCCGAGGCTTCCAGCAGCGCCATGGTGTCGCCGGAGCCGTGCACGATCATCCATTCGTTGCCACCATTGTTCGACACGATCGCATCGTCGGCGATCCCGCCTTCATCGGTCAGAACGCAGAGGTAGACAGCCTTGCCTGGTCCGACTTTGGTCAGATCGCGCGTGGTCAGATGATCCAGCACCGCCTGGGCATCGAGGCCTCGAACGAACACTTTCTTCAGGGGAGACATGTCGAACATACCGGCCCGTTCACGGACCGCATCGTGCTCATCGTTGGGATCCGAGTTATAGGTCCAGGCCGTGCCCATGCCGTTCCAGCCCTCCAACCCAGAGCCAAGCGCGGTATGGCGCGATGCAAGGGCGGATTTGCGGCTAAGTTCTGCGGTCATGGGTCTTCCTTTCTAGTACCATTCGTCCGGCATGCTTGCCTTACGTTCAGAGACGAAGTCTTCAAGCGCTGCTTTTGTGCCGGGGTTCATTTCGGGCTGTTGATAGTCGTCCAGCATTTGGCGCCACCGCGCTGCGGCGCGTTGGTCTGACGTAAGCGCGCCGTTCTCCGTCCAGGTCTCGAAAGGGCCGGCATCCGGGACTTGCGGCTCAAAATTTGCTGATCTGTAGTGGCGCAGCGTATGGCTAGTGGATAGGAAATTCTCGCCTGGACCGGTTTCGAGATAGGCATCTCGACCGAAAGCCTCGTCGTCGACGTCAAAACCCTGCAAAAGTTTCAGCATCGCGCCGCAGTGATCGACGTCCATGATGAATTTCTCGTAGGACATGACCAACCCGCCTTCGAGCCAGCCCGCTGCGTGCCAGACCTGATGCGCACCGGACAGAAGTGTGGACCACATCGCACCGGTGCTGTCCTGCATCGCTTGCCCGTCCGGGGCGTTGGACGCGGTGATTTGTCCGCCGCCCGAGCGCACTGGAACACCAAGTCTGCGCCCCAGTTGCGACAGTGCCATGGTGACCATATTCGCCTCTGCCGATCCGAAGGTCAGCGCACCCGTGCGGAGGTTCATGCTGGAATGAAACGACCCCATGACCACCGGGCACCCGGGGCGGACAAGCTGTGCCAGGGCGATGCCGACCATGGCCTCGGCCAGCGTTTGGGCTGCCACTGCCGCAGGCGAGAGCGGCCCCATGGCCCCAGCGAAAATCGCCGGAGAGACGCACACGCACTGGTTTGCTTTGGCATAGATGCGGAGCGCGGAAGACATGGTGTCATCGAACACGAGCGGAGAGTTGACGTTGATATTGGCCTGCATCACCACGTTGAGTTCCATGAAGTCGCGCCCAAAAACTAACCGCGCCATGTCGATGCTGTCTTGCGCGCGTTCTGGCGCGGTGACCGATCCCATAAAGGGCTTGGTCGACAGGGTGAGGTGGGCCAACAACATATCCAGATGCCGCTTGTTCACGGGTATATCTGTCGGCTCAACTACGGTTCCGCCAGAATGATGCAGGGCAGGGGAGCTGTAGGTAAGTTTTACAAAATTGCGGAAGTCTTCGAGCGTCGCGTACCGCCGACCATTGGTCAGATCGCTGACAAAGGGCGACCCATACCCCGGCATCAGAACTATATTCTCGCCACCGAGTGTCACAGTTCTGGCGGGATCCCGACTATGTAATTTGAACTCGGACGGTGCCGTGGTGCAAAGTGCGCCCACATGGCCCGGTTCAAAACGGACGCGCTCCCCGTTGACACGGGCGCCGGACGCGGCAAACAATTCGAGCGCTTCATGATCGCTCCGGAATTCGACGCCTATCTTGCTCAGAATCCAGTCCGCCTGATCTTCGATCCGCGCCAAAGCCGTATCGTTCAGCATCGCGTATGCAGGAATCTTCCGCGTCGTGAATGGAGCGTCTGCGGACACCGTGTCACCATATGACGGTCGATCACGACGGGAGCGGCTGCGGCGCGCTGCCGGTTTCGAGGTGTCTGTGGTGGCGTTCAAAGCACTCAAACGCGAAACTCCGCTTCATTTGTTCCCCGTCAGGATCGGCCTCTGCTGCGCAGTTGGAAATCGAAATTTTCTGGCCATGGCGTTCAAAAACTTTGTACAAACTTGATATGCGCCGACACTTTCGCCATCATGACCTGCTCAGGTTGTTCGCCGAGATTGCCCGGCATTCCAGTTTCTCGGACGCTGCCGCAGCGCTGAACATGACCAAGGGTGCGATTAGCTATCAGATCAAGACGCTTGAAGCTGATCTGGGGATAGCCCTGTTCCGCCGCACGACACGCGGCGTTACCCTGACGGATGAAGGGTTGAGGCTGTTGGCGGCTTGCCAGACCCGTTATCAGGAAATCGAAGCTGATATTCTGGAGATGAAGGGGCGCGTATCGCGATCCCTGACCGTCGGAGTGTCGACCTATTTCGCAGCGCGATGGCTGTCCCCGCGTTTGATGACCTTTATGCAGCGCCACCCGGATGTGCAGTTGCGCATACAACCGATGATCGAATTCTCTGATCAAGAGATGCAGGATGTTGATCTGGCGATCAGATGGGGAAACGGTAGGTTCAGTTACGGCAGTGTGGTCCCCTTTATGCCGATGCCGCCCTATCCCGTAGGAAATGCCTACGTGGCCCGAATGGTTGCGGAGTTGGGAATGGATGTCTCCATATCTCAACTCACGTTGCTCAGAGACCGGGACGACAGCAACGCCTGGTCCGATTGGCTGACCGCCGCAGGTCTGCCCCAGCAATCACGGCAGGATGTGTTGATCGTCCCCGATCCCAATGTTCGCGTGCAAGCTGTCATCGACGGGCAAGGGATTGCCTTGATGGACGACCTAATGTCGGACGACCTGGAGGCGCAACGGCTGTTCCGGTTGTCCGATATTGAACTGCCCGACTACGGATACTTTTTTGTTCAGCCACATAACGCCGTTGCGACGGAGGCCGTGGCGGCATTCTCAGAATGGTTGACCAACCAATCCTGACCATGTTTGGCTTGAACGTCATAGGCTCTATATTTATACGCCGTATAAATTAGGAGACACCGATATGACAACCGGACATATCATGATGGCCATGAGCCTGGATGGTTTTGTTGCAAGATCCGACCACTCGCTTGATTGGCTGAACAAGCAAGCGACGCAGAACGAAGATCACGGCTTTACAGAGTTTCAGGGGCGGATGGACGTGATCGTCATGGGGTCGGGATCGTTTCGCACGGTTGTGGGATTCGGGGAGTGGCCATACACCATCCCCTGCATCGTGATGAGCCGCACAATGACTGACGAAGACATTCCGGAGGATCTGCGCGGCAAGGTTGAGGTTTCAACTCTTGAACCCAAAGCCCTGATGGACTCGCTGGATAGGTGTGGTTTGAAACGGGCATATGTTGATGGCGGCGCGGTTATTCGATCGTTTATTCAGGCGGATCTTGTTGAAGAAATGAAAATAACCATCGTCCCAATCCTTCTCGGCGACGGCATCCGGATATTTGGCTCCAATGACACGGACATTGATCTGGAGCTGGTGTCCTCGACCCCATTCCCGTCCGGGCTAGTGGACCTTGTATACAAGGTGAAACGATGACCAAGGTTGCGTCCGTTGGACGACCGCTAAAGGCGTCGCAACACCTGTCAAAGCAAGCGATCCTGAGAGCTGCGCTGCCGATCGTTCAGAAAGGCGGCATTGAAGGGCTGTCATTTCGCGTGCTGGCTGAACAACTGGGCGTCACCCCGATGGCAGTCACGTATCACGCAGGTAGCAAGAAGCAGCTTTTGAGCGATCTGGTGGAGCTTGCATTCGAGGGAGTCCTGGATGGCATTGAAGGCGGCCCTCCGATCAAACGGGCCCGCAGCATACTGGCGACCTACTACGGGTATGCGTTGAAGAACGCCAATCTTCTGCGCGCGATTCTCAACGATGCGACGCTCATGAGCGCAGACCTCGTTCGTGTGGCGGCAGAACTGAAGGCCAGCACGGACCAGCTGAAGAACAGCGACGGTGGCAATGTCCTGGTTCACCTCTTGATCGACTATGCTCATGGCTTCGTGCTTTCGGCCTCCAGCGGAGAAAACAATCTCCTGACAATTGACGACTTTTTGCGCGGCGTTGACTGGATTCTGGATCAGGCCGCCGGAAGGAACGAGGCGATCTGAGCTGAAGAACAACCGCATCTGCGCGGCGCTCCAGCACAACCTCAAAAGTGTCGGTGTTGATATCCCCGCCACAAGATCGTGACGTTCACGGGCGTTTTCGGGGTAGATCATTTTCCACAGTCATCTGCTGGCCTCAGTTAGAAAATGAATCTGCAGCGAATGTCCGGGAAGCGGAGTGCGACCGCAGCATCCTTGCAGGCCGCCGGATGTCGGCTAAGGGCCGACCCGCGCCCGAAGTTTGCCGACAAAGCACCTGGGTGCTGCGCCAGCTCCCATGACAGGAAAGAGCCCATATCGACAGACTCTTGGTCCTGCAGCGAACGTCTAAACCTTGATTAGGCTGTTTCACCGTCTAAGCTGTCGACCTGTCACGAATTCGTAGGACTGTTCGACTAGCCGGATTACCACGTCAAGTTCGTCTCTGTTCGTCGGTGTGAAGATCATGACAAAGCCCTCCCACCCCTCTCGCTCCGTCGACCATGGATGTGCAACAGCCCAGCCGGATTGTACGGCCGAACGAGCTAAATCCGGGTCCAGAGATGCGTGAAGACTGCCGTCTGGATGAAGATGCGCAAACTCTCGTCCACCAACGATGACCTCGGGATGCGCAAGAGCTACGTCATCTTGCAACTGGAATCCCACGGCGCCGGGCAGCGAAACGCGCGTGGCTCCAAGATCGACCCCAGCCAATTCGCTTACGTGCGCCAGCAATGCCTCTGACAACTCCGGCACCGCGTCGACGCCGATCTGGACATGCGGAACCCCATTCGTGGTTTGCGGAATCGGAGTCTCACGGATCGGCAGGTCTTTGGCCATGGCAGCAGCGGACACGACCACCATCATGAAAAGCGACGCGAATACGTTTTTCGTTTGAGGGGTTAACATAATTTTTTAACTTTCCGCGGGACAGAGGACACTCCCAGCCAGTGTAACGGCTGGAAGTGACGGTTTGGCTTAGATCAACTTTCCGGAACCCAAGGGTATGGACCCATCCACAGGTCAAGCATGACTCGCATGATGCTTAGCTCTAGCCAGTCGTCATAGTGAGCCCAGTGCTCGTATTGGGGCAACTTGACTGTTTTTGGAATCGCAAAAGCCTCTGTTCCCTTTTCAAATTCCGCAAAGATGGCGTTACGCACGTCAGAAATGAATTGTTGTTCTTCTTGAACATGGGTTTTTGTGCAGCCACCGGGAACTTCCTCCGCAGGAAGTTCGTTGTGCGAACAGACCGCAACATCGAAATCAAGCTCAAGAATTTCACCCAGCGTGCGTTCCCATTCGCCGATATTGAAATCTGGGACAATAGAGAACATCACGCGATTGGGTGTAACCAGGTCGGCTATGTAGGCTGTACGTGTCTCAGGAAGAGTAAACACAGTCATGCCAAGGCCGTGATTGAGACCAAGATAGTGGAGTTCGATGGTGCTATCACCAAGGGTAATTTCGTGCTTGTCGCCTTCCCAAATTACGTCGGGCGGAGAAGTATCTCGCCCGGGATTTGCTTCAAGCCAGGCTCCAGCCATTTCATGCATAACTGTTTGGGCACCAACTTCCTGAAACACCTTGCCCCCACTGGAATGGTCCCAATGGTTGTGGCTATGGAAGGCATATTTTATCGGCTGATCGGTCACTTCACGGATGGCCGTAATTAGGGCCTGCGCGTGTTCGGAATTCACTGTTTCAAATACAGCGACGCCTGCATCTGTCACCATAAACATTGAATGATAACCGTTGCCTCCGCCAAAGCTGTAAACGCCAGCCGCAATCTCGTTGGTGTAAGCGAGGGGTTGTTCGGCGTGAAGTGTTACTGTCGACCCTATCGACAGCAGAGCAGCAACAGCAAGTGATCGAATACTCGTTCGTTTCATGTGTCTCTCCTCCAGTTGTTTTAGTGAGGTTCTTGTTGCAGGCCGATTGCCGCTTTATAGAACAAAATGTGCTGCTATGCAACAAGTTGTACTATTGCGAGACATTGTGTTTAACAAACTCCGATTTTTAGCTTATTGATCAGAGCCATGGACAGATCGCCCGACCCCCGTTTGGACGCTACGCGCGCGCAGGCCCTCCAAGCAGCCCTTGCGTTGCTGCAAGGAAAAGGATTGCTGGCGGTAACTCATGCCGCGATCAGCAATTCGACGGGAATTTCCCGCAGCACACTCTATCGGCACTGGCCCAAAGTTGACGACTTAAGAAACGCTGCGATAGCACGGGCGGCAACGGGGCCAAACAATCAAGCGCGCACAAACGGCCCTCTGAAGGCCGATCTGACCTGGATACTTGGGAATCTGATGACCGCGCTAACCGAATCCCCGTGGGGAAAGATTGCACCGCAGGTCATTGCCGTTGCGGCAACAGACGAACAAACACGCGGCCTGTTGCGAAACTGGATCAAGGATCGAAGCGCAGATGTGGAATCGGTTTTCCTTGCGGCCATAGAGAGGGGCGAGATCAGCAAAGAAGCTCCAATCCCTCAAATTGTCGAAGTGGCAATTGCGGTTCCTTACTTCCGCAAATTTGTAGCTGGTCTCCAACTAGATCACGACTGGTTGGAAGCACATGTCGACATGATATGCGGTTTGGCGGTGAGACACCCGAACCAATAAGCGATGTACGAAAAACTTTTGATTTTGTTTTCTTTTCTTAAAAAGCGGTCATTCACGCCTAATTATCCGGCCGGCAGCTTTATAGCGCAGACTGCAAATTCAGATGGATTCCGATTTCGCGACCGCAGCGAACGGCGGGTTTGACAGGCCGCATCGCGGCATTACCAACTTATGGCCAACGGTGGCTCAGGGCGGTTCACCAAGATGCCGTCGATTTGGCTAATTGCTCGGTAATTTACGAACTCATGGCCGCTTATACATGGGTTGTTATCTAGTGGCTCCATGAGACAAATTTAGGAATTGGTGGATATCGTGGCCGAAGTGCTTGCTTAAATGCTGCGCCGTCGTGCAAGTTTGGACCATGCCTATAAAAGAAAAATTTGCCATTAGTGACGTTCGCATTCCGGTCAAACGGAGAAAAACTCTGGATCCCGCCAAAGTCGAACGCATCGCGTACGACATAATGGAAAATGGTCAAACCACGCCCATACGCCTGCGCGCCGATAAAGGCGGCGGTTACATTCTTGTCGAAGGATATCACCGGCTTGAGGCTTTGCGCGCTATTGGTGAAGATGAGGTCGAAGGATTTCTGGTTCACGCTCAGCTACACTGAAAGTATCCAAATTGCTGGTTTCATTCTGAAAACCTAACCAATTGATACGCTGAGCGCGAAAGTCCGTTCTGAGGAAGCCGCACCGCCGCGTAAGATCAAGTGATGAGCGGCAGAATTGGCCGATCGGTAAAGATGGTACATGTCGCGACGACCGTTCCGAAACCTTCGACTTTTAGGTGGGCCTCGCCAAACGAATGAACGCTTGAGCACCATGACGATGGTTAGGATTGGAAGGTGTTCAAGCAGCGATTTTCGTTCTAGGGTCGCCAACGTCTCATCCAGAGGATTTCAATGTGGCAAGCTCAATAGTGGAAGAAGACCTGACAATTGAAGGCAATCTCAACTCAAGTGCGGGAGGCATCGAGGTCAAAGGCCGTGTGATTGGGGACGTTACCGCAGAGACAATCACTGTTCAGGTTGGCGGGGCTGTCGACGGTGAACTATCGGCCAAGAAGATCATTATTGATGGCAAGCACCAGGGAAGCCTGAAATGCGACGATCTGAAGATCGCTTCGACTGCACAAATTCAAGCTGATGTAACGGCCAAGACCATGGCTTCTGAAAGCGGAGCGAAAGTTGTGGGCAAGGTGAACGTCGCGGGCGGGCAGTAGGGCATGCCTGCCGATAACCAGTCGCAAGGTTACAGATCAGACATGTGTGATGCCTTGTTTTGAGTGAATCTTAAGAGGCACGATGCGTAGTTTCAGAGAAATTGCCCAGCAAACTGCTTGACCGTCGAATGTGCCGATTGTGTAGGTTGGCTGGTTCACTTACGATGATCTGACAATCCGAGCTCGCCCCACATCCAGCTGAAATCATAGTCTGCGATCGGAGAGCCAGTCTGACGCGCGCTGCGGTTTTCGATTGTCTTCAGCCAGTCAATCACGTCTTTCCTGCCCTTTGCACTGTTAGCGGCCTGGCGCGGGGTCTTGCCATCCAGGGCCGGAATCGGTTGGTCGAGCGTGTCGCGATAGTGTTGGTCGAGATGATCGTGGGCCATCTGGCGGGCAAGGGCAGGGAGGATGTCCTCTTCTTCTGGTGATCCTCTCTCCGGGCTGTCATCCGCCATCATGGGGTCGAGTGCGGTTGAGTGCTAAATCCCCCTTTAAGCAGATTTTTGATCAATCAGCCGTTTGTTTATTGCGCGGCGGATTCAGCGAGAGAGCCCAAATTATCAATTTCTGCGTTACGGCGAAACGGCTGCTTTGCGATGCCAGCCCAACTCAGATTGATTAGAGCGGTGGCAAGCGGCGCACTGGACCTACGCGAGGACATCATCATACGCTGAAAACCTGAATCCATTCGCTCTCAACCGGGCGGAACCCTTCCCGGAAGAGCATGTGAACGAGCGCTCCCATGTGCCCAGCCCCGTAGATTATCGCTACCGAATTAGGTTGTTCTCCATCGGCAAGGAGATCAGTGACCACACGACAGAGCACTGCGTCTCGTGCAGTCAGAAGCGCGTCGAGCAGCGGCGCATTGCGTTCACTCCACATCATCACCGTATCGCGGTCTGGAAGGTCAGTTGTATTGAGATTCCGTCCAAGCACAGTTCTCGTGCCTGTTAAACGAAGCCACAAACCCATGACCGTGGCGCCGGCCTCAACCGCTGCGCGCTCCCAACGCGGTCCAGAGCGCCAAAGCTCTTCAAACTCTGTGGCAGTCAGGTCAGCATGAATGGTTCGTACGTCATTTCCTACGAGTTTTTCCTGCACGACCAGACCCAGCCTCGCAGGCGAAATCCAGCGATAACTGCGTGTGAGACGACGGGAAATCGGCGAGTCAATGCCTTCTAGCACGACAACATCATGGTCCTCTGCATCAGAATACACCCGTTCGTAAAAGTCTGACTCCGCGAGATGCGCCATAGGAAAAAGGGTGATCGACAGATCACGTTCACTGTGCCTCAGCACGTGACGCGCGGAACGGAGACCAAGGATCGACCACTCCAGAAATTGCATGGTATCCCTTCCTAAGTATGTTGGTCAGTCGAGCAGCGAAACGTTCCTCAACCGCAAAGAGCGCGATCCAAGATTGTAGAACGCTGACAAAGTACAGTTTCCCTATAACAACCGATTGTACCGGGAACGCATGTACGGCGTGACCCGCCAAGCGTCCTCAATGTCGATGTCAGAGGCTGACCAATACCATATTTGGTGAGCGTGCAGTTCTGGCCTTGTCGCAAGGTTATCCAAGAAGTCATTCCATCTGCCGTCCCCCTCCAAGTTCTCGCCACGCTCTTCAAACGCTTGGATAATTACGTCCGCCAATGTGAAGCGTACATCATCGTCCTGAACTTCTGAGAAAAGCGCCAAATACTCATTCAGTTTCGTTTGATCGGCGATTTCGTAGGCCCAGTCTTGCATCCCAGGTTCGTTCCGGACGCCAAGCCGCTCCGCTAGATAATCTATCGCCGCTTTGGTCCAATATCTTTCCGGTGGTTTCGCAGCCATGTTCAAGTCTCTCGCAAAAGACTGTTGAGTTTCTTCAAAATAGGTTGGCGTGCACGTGCCTGGAGAAAGCGACTTGGAACATGTCGCAAGAATCCACCTCGGCTGCCGGTTTTCCTGCGATCCCTCGATCCAATGTAGTCAATGAGCGCTAAAACTGTCTCTCGGTCATAGGCCCACAATATATGTTGATTGTGCTCGATCTGAAAATAGGCATCGTCTGGCCAACTCAAATCGAACTTCTTGCGAACAAAGCATGAACAACATACGACGGTGCCAATGTCCAAACCGTGAGACCGATACAAGTATTTGCTGTGACGCCAGTCCTCGGGCCCATAGTTGTCCGGCAAATCTCTTATATCGCTCATGTCGCTGCTACGCAGGCCATGGTAGTAGATGGCAGCATGCCAACTGCCATGACCGGTATTTTCCATAAGCCTGTATTCAAACGCCGTGCTCTTCTGAAAGAAGTCGACATCCTTTTTCAGCCTAATTCTAACCATTTCTGCGAACTCAAATTTGGCCTCTGCATTGCAGCTTGGGCATCTGACTGCCAGGCGATGAGGCATTGGGTTCCAGTCGTAAAAGCGGGTCATACTCGATGATTCCTGCTCAAACTCGAAGACTGCAACGCGAACAGTATCGCATAACAAGAAAATCCAACCACTGCTCTCTTCGCATTCGGCCCGGTTTCTTTGCCAGTCCTGTATGCCGATGCTTTGGGATGATCGGATGACTTAGCCGTCATATTCGTCGTCCTTGTAAAGAGGCGGGTGGGTTAAGCGCAGCGCAATTGCATAAAAATAGTGCAACACAATGGGTAGCACAGAAAGAGCCGCCACTCTGGTGGCCAAAGTGGTATTCAGGACCAACAGAGTTTCATTGACCACAATGATAAGAATGACGACCAAAGCGTTGAGCATCAGCACATGTTGTCTAAATTCGAGAGAGACATCGGAGTCTTTTGATGCCGGGGCAAAACGGTTCAAGATATCCCTGTCGCCCCAAACGCCCAACGCCATGACCGCAGCATACACTGCACAATAAATACTGACCAATCTCTGGCTCAACCAAGGTTCACACCACCAAACCTGGATTACCAATACACTGATTTGTATTGCCAAAGCCCAACTTGCAGTCGAGCGTGTGAAATCAAATGTATGGTGATGCCGCCGAGTTGTGACAGGGAGCGCGCCCCAAATCTGCGCTGCTTGTGCAAATACACCTGCCCAAACAAAGGCCACAGGTGCGGAAACCTGAGCCGCCTGCAACACCGTCCAACTACTGAGGAATATCACAGGCATCAGCAATCTGCCCGCCGAAATCGGGGGCAAATTGCTTAGCAATATCCATAAGTAAAGTGAAAAACGGCGCAAAGGGTTCATGAACTAAAGATATCGTGAGATCTGTGATAGGGTTGTCCCTAGATCAATGGCGACAGCTAGCAATTTCGACCTTGGCATCTCTTCATAAGAGTATGTACTCACAACAGAATTTCCCAATAAGTTCATTGTTCGCCATAAGATTGAGTCTTCGTGGCAACAATATGATCTTACCGCGAAAAGTTAGTAGCGGACGTTGGCGCGACCACAGCTAAAGCTCACTTTGTCCTCACAGAAGGCATTAGGCCGTTAGAACCGCGTCAATGTCCTACTGAATATGTCAATGACTGCTCTGAGCCCGTAATTGACCTTCACGCCGCTGATGCGGAAAGTGAATCGAGCTATTTGTATCGAAAGAGGTAGTTGTGAACGAAGCAGAATTCTCCCAGTCGATTGACTGTTCCTTTCCTTATGCAAACCGCGAAGAAGCAATAGAACTGATTGATGTCGCCCTTTCAATATCCACAAATGCTGCCTTCATGGTCCTCGAAGAAATGTGCCGTCCACCCCAAGGCATCGACGTAGAGAAAGAAACACTTTTGGGTCTCATAGATGCGTGGAGTAATAGAGTAGATCACCCACTGGCCCGATCAATTGTTCCCATTGCCCGACTGATGGCTGAAGGCAATCATTTGTCAGGGCGCGAGGCCGAAAAAGTAGCGACCGGCATCGCTGATTTCAAAGGTCAGTACAGCGCGCTCAACATCGCCTACTTTTCCAGCAATGATGCCGACGAAAGTTTGGAAATTGTAATAAATCAAATTCGTGAAAGCTGGGACCACTCATAACGACCGCTTTGTCCGCAAAAGCGCCAAAGTCCATTTTGAACACAAACCTACCTTGCTTCATTGTGCTGATTTGAGAATTTCAGGAGGATTAGGCGTCACGATGTTAACTGTGTGGTCAAGTGTATTGATCTGATAGTGTGTCAAATCGCCAGGGTATTCTGACGTCGCCCAAGTACTTCGTTCCACAAAATCTAAAAAGAACGACTTCGAAAAGATTCTAAGCCAATCACCCACGGAAGCTTCTTGATCGTTATGTTGAGCAAACATTTCTTCGGTCACTGAATATGCGACAAAATCATAAAACCTCAACTTCACAACATCGCTTTCAGGCTTGATTTCAAGAGGGTAGACGTCGTCAATTCCACCCATGCTTTCAGGTTGAGCGCCCCGCAAAGCAGCGGCAATTTCCACCACCAATTGGCGTTGGTTGATCGGCTGAATTTGCTTGGTTAGCCAGTTTCCACCGTTGTTAGCCCAAACAACAATTGGATGCTCGATGGTCTTCCAATGATCAGTCATAAATTTCTCAATCAATGCAACTATGGTTTGGCCCACTCTATCTTGGTTTCTCAGAGTTGAAACATTCAACAGGAGCTTTGTCCCGCGTCTTTCCAGTTCGATTTATTGTGCCGCGAAAGTCAGGTCTGGTGCCGATTGAGGGTCCTGTAGACTGTTGGCCTGGACACCGAGAACACTTCGGCCAGGTCAGAGATCGAATACTCCCCACTTCCATGCATGCGGCAGAGTTCTTTCTGCTGCTTGTCAGATAGTTTGGGCTGTTTGCCGCGCAGCTTGCCTTTGGCGCGTGCAATGGCCATGCCTTCACGGGTACGCATACGGATCAGGTCAGCTTCGAATTCGGCGAAGGTGGCTAGGATGTTGAAGAACATCTTTCCCATTGGATCGGTTGGATCATAGACGGTTGCGCCGAGAGCCAGCTTGACGCCTTTGGCTTGGAGTTGGTCGGCGATGGCGCGGGCATCAGGAACGGATCGGGCCAGCCGGTCGAGCTTGGGTACGACAAATGTATCGCCTTCGCGCACGGCGGCTATGGCCTGATCCAAACCAGGGCGGGCGCGGTTGGTGCCGGTCAAGCCGTGGTCGGTGTAGATGCGATCCGGAGCAACGCCGAGATTTTCCAATGCCTGTTTCTGCGCGGTTAGATCCTGATCGCTGGTCGAGCAGCGGGCGTATCCGATAAGTGTGGTGTTCATGGCCGCACCGTACGAATAAGGCCCCTTCATTGCAATTTGTATCGTACCATCTATACGAGACGCGTCCCGCGCCAGTTTTGCTGGGACGAGTGGATTACCCAAAACCGTCCGTTCATCGGACCCCTTGCGGACATAACTTTGAATGGCACACCGAGCGGTTCTGACCGCGCGACAACGCGCGGCGTTTTTTGATCTTCCCACCGATGAAGCTTCGCTGTTGAAGCACTACACCTTGGATGATGAAGACATTGAACAAATCCGCACGCGACGGCGACCAGAAAACCAGATCGGCTTTGCGCTCCAACTCTGCGCACTTCGGTATCCGGGCCGTTTGCTGAAGGCTGGTGAGGTGATCCCTGAGTTTTGTCGCTGCTCAAATTGGTCTAAAGCCTGACGATCTTCTTCCCTACGCTGCCAGAGAAAACACCCGCTACGAGCATCTTGACGTTTTGCGCAAGATCTATGGGTACAAGATGTTCAAGGGCAAAGCTGCGAAGAAGATGAAACGTTGGCTCGATCAGCGCGCCGAGGCCGCACAATCCAGTGAAGGCATGGTGCGCGAGTTTGTGGAAGAGTGTCGGCGGCGCCAGATCGTCTTGCCCGGCCCGACCAGAATAGAACGTCATTGTGCGGATGCATTGGTTGACGCCGAACGGCGAGTCGATGACCGTATTGTCGCGCGTCTCGATAGCAAGATGTGCGCTCGCCTTGATGCCTTGCTAAACGAAGAGGTGGATGGTCGCGTCAGTCGATTTATCTGGTTGCGGCAGTACGAGGTGGGCAAGAACTCCGCCGATATCAACCGTCAACTCGACCGGCTGGAATTTCTGCAGAAGATCGCGTTGTTGCCAACGGTTCTAGGCGATATTCCGGCACATCGGGTTGCGCGTCTACGCCGTCAGGGGGAACGTTACTTTACAGACGGTCTTCGGGACATCACCAGTGACCGTCGTTTGGCCATTCTTGCGACCTGCGTTGTGGAATGGTCGGCCGCCATCGCAGACACTGTGGTCGAAACGCATGACCGTATTGTTGGTTCGGTCTGGCGGGAGGCAAAGAAAATCTGCGATGCCCGTGTTGCTGAGGCGCAAGCGGAGATCGCGGTCACCCTGGCCGGGTTCGAGACTTTAGGTACGACATTGTTGCTGGCCAAAGGCGATGAGATAGCTGTCGCCAGTGCTGTAGATGCTTCCTGTGGCTGGGATGTTTTGGAGCGTCTCGTCGCAACAGCGGGGGCACTCGGTAAGACCGTCAAAGCGGATGCGCTGGCCTATGTCGAGCAGGGCTATCACCGCTTCAAGCTCTATGCCCCGCGAATGCTGGCAGCATTGGACA
>NZ_JBQFYW010000039.1:0-16967 GCF_056541825.1 Ruegeria sp. AF8
CAATATTGTGCCTGAAACGAAATTGAATGAGAGCCTGGCTTGCCTGTATTCTACACGAATACGGCCAGCGTGTCCTGAACGCTGTCTGGACGGCTCTGTCGCAAACATTGTTCCCACCTGTCAGATCAAGCGTCGTTTTGGTAGCGCGTGCTCAAAATGACAGGAGCAGACCATGACAATCTCATTCAAGGGTGCACACTTTCCGAAAGAGGTGATCTTATATGCTGTTTTCTTCTATCTCCGATACGGTGTTTCATACCGGGATCTGGAAGAAATCATGGCGGAACGTGGCGTTGAACTGGATCACGCAACTCTGAACCGATGGGTGAGCCGATACGCCGGTCTTGTAGCGGATGTGTCGCGGTACAAAAAGCGTCCCGCTGATCGTTCATGGCGCATGGATGAGACTTATGTGAAAGTGAAGGGTGAGTGGGTTTATCTCTATCGGGCCATCGACAAACACGGCAAGACCCTGGACTTCATGCTTTCTAAGCGCCGCAATAAGGCCGCTGCGACAAAGTTTTTCGCTCGTGCGCTTGAGGTGAACGGTTTGCCACGGAAGATTGTCATCGACAAAAGCGGGGCCAACACTGCTGGCATCAAAGCAATAAACAAGATGTTGAAAGGCTTTGGCTGTCCGATCCCAATCGAGATGGTCAGGCGGAAATACCTCAATAACATCATTGAACAAGACCATCGATTCATCAAACGTCGCATCAGGCCCATGATGGGTTTCAAGTCTTTCGAATCCGCTGCATCTGCCCTGGCCGGCATCGAACTGGTCAACATGATCCGCAAAGGTCAATTCACACCCGGACTCTCTCCGTTTCAGCAGTTTGCTCAACTGGCAGGGTAATAGACTCGCCTGCATCATCTCCTCAGCCTTCAAAGGAATTTGCGACAGAACCCGCCTTCAGAACTCTTTCCGGGGCTTCCAGTTGTGGAAGATGGCCCACTCGCTCCATCTCTTCGAACCGGTTTTGACCAATAAGGTCGTGCAGTGCCTTTCCTCGCTCGATCGGAATCCATGGATCTTTTGCACCCCAGATCACTTTCGTTGGACATCGGATTTGACCGAACAAGGGTTCTACCTCTGCAGTGTATTTCTCATCTGCCTGGGCAAACTGTCGGTAGAAGCTTCGGCTACCTTCCTCTGTCAGCCATG
The DNA here is from genome assembly GCF_056541825.1 of Ruegeria sp. AF8. Taxonomy (NCBI): domain Bacteria; kingdom Pseudomonadati; phylum Pseudomonadota; class Alphaproteobacteria; order Rhodobacterales; family Roseobacteraceae; genus Ruegeria; species Ruegeria sp. AF8. Next base: position 1,166 of record NZ_JBQFYW010000039.1, read on the forward strand.
GTGCAACCAGCTGCTCGAAGTCTGCTTGAGACACATCGCTTGCAACGGCCCCGCGAATATAAGCTTCAACTATGGCTTGATGGATGTGATCCGGAAGACCTTGAAACGCTTCAACGTGCTTTCCAACATGATCGAAGAAATCCGACCCCCAAGGGCGCATCGCGACAACGTTCATAAGAACATAGCGTTCAAAGTCAGACCCATGTAGCAAATGAGCCCGCAATGTTGTGGCGCCGCCGAAGTCATGCGCTATCACCGTTGGGCGATTTAGGCCCCAATGCGATAGCATCTCGACAAACACGGACCCCTGGACGTCCAGAGACGTCCGCTGGTCGCTGTGCTTCTCGGATTTCCCATAGCCGGGCATGTCATACCAGTGCACCGTGTATCTGAGGGCGAGTGTTGGGATCAATCGATGCCAGGTGTACGATGACCAGGGCCATCCGTGCGCCAACACCAAATCGGGACCCTGGCCACATTTTCCGGCCGCTACCTTCCCGGCCGAGGTCTGGTATTCATCGGCTAAATTCCACTCAGACATAACTCGAATCCAAATACATTGTGCATTGGTTCGCACCGACGGGATCGTCAGGCAGGACGCGCCTGGCCCAGTTCACTCGGCGCGACGATTTCAGTAAGCGATCCGGTCACCACATCATAGATCGCCCCCGAAACAACCGCGTACCCGGGCACGTTCCCGGCATCGCTCAGCTTTGCGATGTCATCTCGGATACTCTGTTCGTGGTTTGATATTGCAGAGCCTGACACGTCAACGCCTATCCTGTCTTTGATCGCCTTCTGGAATCCAGGGTCGGCAAATCGTTAAGCACCGCATTGTGTGTGCTGCATAATGACCACCTCAAAGGGGCCGGGTGTCTCGCCATCCATCTTATTGACCATGAAGGCCAGCGTGGCGATTTCCTGAATTACGGCCTCGGTGACTCTAGCGCCGTTATTTCTGATGACGACGGCATCTCCCAGATCGAGCCCAAGGACGTGCGCGGGGTCAACCCTTGCATCTACGCAGGTCAAAATAACGGTTCGAAGTTTGGGAACTATTGGCAGGTCACTGGCCGAAAAGGTCTCCGCGAAGACGCGGTTGCGCGCATAGAGGATATCAGAGTTGGACATTGTTACGCTCCTCGGGATTGAAGGGTATTGAGAGTTGGACCCACGGTCTTTTCTGGCGGATGCGCGGCATTCATCGAAAAGGGCGTTATGTAATTCGGATCATGCGAGCTAAGCCATTCATGTGTATCTCGGGCAAACAGCGGCTTTTGGATCTGCACATAGTCTCTGACGGACTGAACATTATTCAGGTCGAGAGAGGGTGTAAGAAGTGTCCTTCCAAAACCAGCCAAGGCTTTCAGGCGCCTGGGCAGAGTTGACTGCAAGTCCGGGCGCGTTGCGACTGCACGGGAAACGATGGATTCAAAGTCCTCGGGCCTACGCCCTCCCACCTTCTCTACGTGATCGGTTGGGGCGTTCACGGCAAAGGCACCGCGACGGTATTCTTCCGCGTAAATCGCCAGTTGAGAGACAGCAGCTTCCGAGTAATTTGATGGAGGAAGCGCGCGCAGTGCTTTCGTCATCATTCGCTCGGAAATGTCGACGTACCTGACCCTGCGCCCAAGCGCCCGGCCCATCGCAGCCGCTAGGTCGTCGGGTGACAGCAATTCCGGACCCGTTGGGCGGTAGGCTTTGCCGGCATGGGTGTCAGGATCGATCAGAGACGCGACAACCACGCTGGCAATATCCTCGTTCGATGGCGGGGCGTTTTTCTTTTCGTTTCCCGGCCCCAGGGGCATCGTGAACAGACCAAGATGGGCGGCGGTGTCGAGAACCATCAGGTAGTTGTCAGCAAACCAGCCCGGGTTGACCGAGGTCACTGTCATGTTCGCGTTCATACGGATCAGCAAATCAGACAAATATACTTCGCGGGTGAACCGGGACGGGTGATCAACCGCCGACAACCACTGCCCCAATGTCACCACGTGTTCCAGCTGCGCTTCCCTAGCTGCGGCCGTGAAGACCGCGTTGAAGTGAAGGCCATTCGGCGCGGTTGGTGCGCATTGATAGGCGCTGCGCACTCCGGTCATTGCCATGCGCATGTCGGTCAGCGAATACTGATCGCCGACAAAGACCTCTGCGCCAGCTGCCTCCAGCAATTCCGCACGAGCATCGCGGCGACGGACAAATGCCCGCACCGGGACGCCCTGCTCCAACAATTGAAGCGTGACCGGAATTCCGGTTTTGCCGGCGGCGCTTGTCACGAGAATCTTCGGATTGATTGACATCAGAATGTTCCTCACCTTTGATGCTTTATCAGATAAAGTGGTTACTTTATTTTTTAAAGTAACGTTTTCGTGAGGCTCGGATGACCAAGAACCGTTCTTACAAGTTGCTGTGCCCGATCGCCCGTGCACTCGATCGGATCGGCGATCGCTGGACATTGCTTATTCTCCGGGATCTGCATGCAGGCCCAGCCCGCTTCTCCGATTTACAACGCGGATTGACCGGCATCGCTGCGAACTTGTTGACTGACCGGCTGGCAAAACTGGTTGGTGACGGTCTCGTCGTCAAAACCGAGGGCGCACATGGCACGTCGGTCTATGAATTGACCGACTTGGGCGAGAAGACGTCGGATATCATATTCGAACTCGCGATGTTTGGCGCGCGCTTCGGCCCTGAAGAGGAGCTTGCTTCGCCAGGAAATTTGAGAACAGTGGCCACCACGCTTGGAGCGGCGGCAAAACGTGTTGCAACGCCGGAGTTGAACTTTGATGCATCATTTGTGGTGGATGATGAGCAAATGCATCTGAGCGTGTATGATGGGCGAGCCAAGATGATCTATGCGCCTTGCCCCGAACCAGACCTGATCTTGACTACATGTTACTTGGATCTTTTGGCTGTTTCTGAAGGGGATCTCACACTGGACGAATTCGTTCGTGACCGATGCGAATTGCGTGTTCTGACACAGGGAAAAGAACGTGGTTTCGTAGAATTGATGACGAACATTGTGGCTCTAATGAACGAATAGCCGAAGGTAAGTGCGCCAGACAACCAGCATTGGCAACGAACTCCTCAATCAGGCGAAGAAGAGGGCAACGGCAATTGCACCACAGAAGATTGTCTATCACCGAATGTCCAAAACCCTGAGCGGCTGATTGTGTTAGTGAATCTGCACCGGGTTCAGGCTGTGTAGTTTTTCGGGGTTACGCACGATCAGGATCTCCTGAACGAACCCAGCCTCGTCAAAGGTCGCAGAGACAGCCGAGCTTGTCTGCCCGTCAGCCTGTATCAAAATGCCGCGCGACCCATTCAGATCTGCCCGCGTCCAGTCAAGCTCTGCCCAATAGCGCCGCAATTTGCGAGAGACGAAATCGCATATCGCATCCCGACCGAGGATCGGATCACGTATCGCCGCCACTTTGCCACCACCGTCGGTGCTCAACCTTGCATCCTGAGCCAGCATCCGGGCTAAGGGACCGAGCTCGCCGGTCTCCACGGCTGATTGAAACGCCGTCAGGAACTCTTCCTGGCGCGGTTCTGGTGTTGGGTGGCGTCTCTTCGATTTGCTGACACTTGCCCGAGCTCGAGACACCAGTTTTCGACTGCCGGGTTCTGATATGTCCAGTGTCTCCGCAATTTCGTCATAAGAGAGATCGAAGATGTCATGCAGCAGATAGGCCGCCCGTTCCTTTGGGGTCAGCCGCTCCAGCATCATCATGAACGCCATCGACAGAGATGAGGCCAGCTCAACCCGCGTCTCGGCCTCAGGCGGCACGGCAACCTGAATGGGTTCAGGTAGCCAGGCACCGACATAATCCATCCGCGCCCGGTCGCCCGTTCGCCGCATGTCGAGACAGCGGCGGGTACAAACCGAGATAAGCCAGCCCGCGGTGTTCTCAATTTCCAATCGATTGGTGCTAGCCCATTTAAGGAATGTATCCTGTACCGCATCTTCTGCGTCGCTGAACGAGCCTAAAATGCGATAAGCCAGACCGTTGAGGCGGGGTCTGAAATCCTCAAAAAAGAGGACCTCAGCCTGTGCAAGCTCAGTGTTTGGAGACATTGATCCGGTTCCAAAGATTTATCATGACTATCTCAGCCGTGAGAAGCCCGATCTCAGCATCCGAGAATTGCTTACGCAGTTTCGCGCGAATGGATCCAAGGTCCAGCTTCGGGTCAAGGATTGTCAGCGCTTCGGTCCATTCCAATGCCGCTTGTTCCGCCTCAGAGAAATCCCGGACATGGTCCCAAACAATAACCCGGTCAAGCCGTTCGCTGGTTTCTCCGTCTTGCCGCGCCTCAGCAGTGTGCATCTTCACGCAGAATCCGCAGCGATTGATCTGTGAGGCCCGCAGCCGCAAAAGATGACGCAACTTCGGGTCAAGCCCCTGTCCATCTAGAACCTCATGAACGCCCGCGAGTGTTTGCAGGACATCCGGGATTGCGGTTTCATACTTGATTGCGTTTGAGCTCGTCATGGTCTCATTCCTATCGTTGATGTTCTACTGTTATGACGATTCACGGGCACCTATTGTGACGCGTTGGCGCGTAATTTTTGCCATATATATGAAATGAAAGACATTCTTCTTTCGTCACCAACGGTTACAGGTTTACGTGACGGCACCCAACAGGCCGTACTACAGGTTGTTGTGATGTCAATGTCGCTTGGGGGTGAAGAAAGTACCGAAGCTGCCGGAAAAACCCCGTTGCGACAGAACCTCTCAACCATCACCCACAACGACCAACGCTGCAGCCTCAATTGGTTCGCCCCCCAACACCAGTTCAGAATGGTCGTTCGCGTTTAGACTGACCGAGACGACGTTCTCCCCCGGTTGCAATCCCGACATGTGAAACGCGGTTCCGTAGAGCCGCGTGACCTTGTTGCCATTCAGATAGAGATGGGCATGGCCTTCGTTTGGTATGTTGGCTTGGTTGACCCGCTCAGGTGCAAACCGAAAGTTCTCGACAGCCACGTAGACATTCCAACCGGCGAGCGCGTCCTTCTCAACCTTGATCGACACTTCGGGCGCGTTGTCTGGATCAACCTCGACTTGGCTGTGAAGATGGGCGTGGCCATGTGTACTGTCGACAGATGGATCAGCGTCATAGGTTCTGACCGCAGGTGCGAAGAGTATGCCGAGAAATAGGCAACCGAGAGTCCAATAGAGAACGTACATCAGCGGGATTTCAAGTTTTCCGGGTAGTTTCATCGTAGCCTCCGAAACAGATGTGCGGCTGACGGACCCGGCCCGTAGATCAGGCCGCTGCGCCCTTGGCTGATCTTCGCGCCGTGATCTTCAGCCGTTGCCCGTATCCCAACAGCAGCAGGATCAGTGCGGTGGCAATGATGGGCAGGTGGCCGATCAGTTCTTTCAGCGCCTCGTCCTGTTCGTTTTGCAGGATGAAAACGGCGTTTGAGATCAGCATCAGCCCGGCAACAACCAGAATGTTCAACCGGGTGACAACGCCCAGCACCAGGATGATCCCGAATACAACTTCCATGACCCCGGCAGAAAGAACGAAGAGCCTATCGCTGAACCAGTCGAACCCAAGCAGTTGCATGAAATTCCACTGATACTCAGAGAGGTATGCCTGGCCGAGCGCGGCACCATGCAGCTTTTCAGAAATGCCAAGCATGATCAGTGAAAGCCCGGTGAAAATCCGCAGCATGTCTACAGAATATGGCTTCAGTTTTGCGCGCAATTCATCGGTCGGGAAATAATTGAAGAGCAGGAAGAGCGCGATACCAACGACGTTGATGTATTCGAACGACCGAACGACGCCGAACTGGATCATCATACCCATGAACAGGATCAGCATCAGGATCGCGGCATGGTGCAGAAAGTGGTTACTGAGCAAGAGAATCCCGATCCCGGCCTGCAGAAACACCAGAAACAGCCCAAACCCGCCCTGGGCCTGCAGGTGAGGAGCGACCAGCGCGCCATCATATGCGGTCAACAGAAAGGATACACCGGTGAGAATTCGCATCAGTTCCATGACGTCATGGCGAATTTTGGTGTTGGCGACTGGAACAGTCGGTAGCCGTGTGTCGAGAAAGATTGCAGTTCCAATCAAGACAGTTGCGATCGCGATCCAGATCAAAACAGCTGGGTCGAACAGAGTATAAGGCTTGAATGTTGCAATCTCGGGACTGTTGGGATCGACAAACCAACGGACATGCGCTTGTGCAGCATTCGATGCGATCAGTAGGCTAACCAACCCAACGAGGCCAAATGCTGGTAGTCTTGGATTCTTCCGGTCAGGACTAGTCAGACACTGGTGGGCGGGCCGCTGGATCGTGGCAAAAAGACGTTGTAGCACATTTGGCATTTCGCGATCCTTTCGTTTCCCAGGACAGCAGTTGATTTCGATTGGCTTAACTCGGCGCGACAGGCCGCACGACCCGTCTCATATACCCGATCCATCGGGTGAAGTCCGACTGGAGAATGACTGTAGCTGCGATCGCCATCACCATGCCCGGCCAGGTTGCCAATGGTGGCAGGGTGTTTCCCGCAAATAAACCGATCACAAGCACCAGAGTCGGGTTGAGGAACGTGTAGGACATCACACGGGTAGGGCCGATGTGGGTTGTACTCCACTGAAACAGGAAAAAGGTGACGATGGTGGTGAAGACCGACAAATAGGTGATGCCTGCCAAAGTGCGTATCGGGATCTCGGCCCAGGAAACACTACCAAGACGGGGCAGCGACACTAACAAAAGCCAGATCGATCCGGTGGCCAATATCCAGAATGTCATCCGGGCCATAGGCTCGCCTTTGTGCAAAACCTTGACCAATGTGGTATAGCTGGCCAGCGCCATGGTGCCTGCAAAGAACAACAGGTCGCCCATGCCAATCTGCAGTGCGAGAAGTGCGGTCAAATCACCGCGGAATATCACCCAAATCGCGCCAATCGCGCCGAGGGGAAGCGCAATTCGCGCGCTTCGTGTTATCCGTTCGCGCAATAGGATCGCTGCCATGCCTGCGGTAATGACGGGGCTTACCGAAAAGATTGCCGCCGTGTTCAGCGGTGTGGTCATTCTCAGGGATGCAAACATACACCAGAAAAACGTGACCAGCAGAAGGCTGAGCAGACTGTAGCGCAACAGGTCGCGCAGGCTGGGACGGACGATGCCGAAGCGCCACGCCACCAGCGGAGCGAATAGCAGTGTCGCAAGCGTGAACCGCACAAAGGTAAGCACAACACTATCCAGACTGTCTGTGATGGCGGCCACCACCGGAAACGACGTGGCCACCAGAAAAGTCGCCAACAGCATCAAGCCGTGGACATGCAGATCGGTTCCGACCTCCCGAGGTTCGACGGTTGTGTTTGGGTGGCGTGACATAGGAGCCTCCTATTCTGCTGCGAGTGCGGTGAAGCGGGCGGGGTAGGGACCGGGGTAGGAAATCTGCTCAAGCGGATACCGGTTGCTAGGCAACTCGCGCACACGCAGATCGTGCGGAAGCCGAATGGCCTCGGCGGCGCGGCCGATAGTGATCCCCACCTCAAGTCGAAACCGGTCCGGCAAACCCAGAACTGTAGTCGCATGTTCGAAATCGAGGCCCGCCATGGCATGGGCGGCATACCCGAGCGCGGATGCCTGAAGCGCGATCTGCATCCAGGCGGACCCAGCATCGAAGCTGTTATATTTCGAGATCGTCTCGGGCCTGTCTTCATCAGCTGGCATCACCGTGTCCGAGATCAGATAGATCAGTGCTGACGCCGATCCGGCCCATTGCCGGTTTTCTGGGTCCAGCACCGACAGGAAATCCGTCCAATGTTTGTCGGTGCGATGGGCATACAGAAATCGCCAGGGCTGAACGTTGAATGCTGAGGGTGCCCAACGGCCTGCTTCAAGGATGGTCAGAAGATCGGCATTGGGCATGGGTTTTGCGTCATATGCGCGTGGGGACCAGCGATCAAGAAAGAGTGGGTCAATTGGGTGGTCAGCGGTTCTGGCGGTCTGCATGGCGGGGCTCCTTTACCTTTGCGCTGACGTTCGGTCCGACTGTGGTTTCGTGGATGACGTCAGCGACACAACTTACTGCCTTAGGAGATACATTGGCGCCGGTTGGTGGAGAATATACTCATTGATGAATACTTAATTCACCGATAGTAAATAATCATGGACCGAATGACCGCACTCACCGTGTTTAGAACCGTGGTCGAGCTTGGCAGTTTCGCGGCTGCGGCGCGCAAGCTGAATCTGTCTCCTGCTGCGATCAGTAAGAATGTCGGTGAGTTGGAAGGCCATCTTTCCGCGCGTCTGATCAATCGCACGACCCGGCGCATGAGTCTGACCGAGGCCGGCGCGCTGTACTTCGAGCGCGTTGCGCAGATCCTGGATGATCTGAGAGAGGCCGACGCAACACTTCAGGCCATTCAGGATACGCCCTCGGGCGTGTTGCGCGTCAGCGCGCCAGTTACCGTTACGCTGATCGGCCTGTCGGAAAAAATCCCGAAGTTTCTCGCCCGCTATCCCGATCTGACGCTTGATCTGAGGTTGAATGACCGGCGAGTCAATCTGGTGGAAGAAGGGTTTGATGTCGCTCTGCGCGGGAGCGACAATCTTGAGGATTCTGGGCTGATTGCGCGAAAGCTCATGATCATGGATCACGTCGTCTGCGCGGCTCCGTCTTACTTCGAACAGCACGGTTGTCCAACCCGACCCGAGGATCTGACGTTGCACAATTGCGTCCAGTTCACCTTGTCGGACCATGCCGTTCAATGGACGTTCATGCAGGGCAGGCGAGCTGTCAAAGTCCCCGTTCGCGGTCGCTACAAGGTGTCCTCCAGTCTTGCGGTCCGGGATGCTCTCTGCACCGGGTTCGGTCTGAGCCTTGTCCCTCGAATGTATGTCGCGGAAGATCTGGCCGCGGGACGGCTGCGTACGGCTCTGGACGACTGGACACCGAACGAAACCGGACTCTACGCCGTTTATCCCTCCCGGCGCTACGTGATGTCGAAGGTCCGGGTGTTTCTCGAGTTTCTTGTTGAAGAGCTTAAGGGATAGATGCGCCCGCATCTGGCGCGCAAATCTACCGACCCGCTGCGCAGTTAGTCGTCGACCGCGCTGTGTTGACGGAAGGAACTGTTCAGTAGGCATCATTGCCTCCTCACCATTGGAGTTAAATCGGGCCCTTTCAATCGGGGTAAGTTCCAGCAATCGCGGAAGGTAGGCCCTGGCAGGGACGCGCGTCCTGGAGGATGCACGTCCTTTTCTGGTTTCACGGATACAATAGGTGTCTTTATTGTGGCTGCTCAGCGGTTAATCGAGACCCTGTTGCATGACGGATCAGCCGAATAATCATCATCGCATGTGTAACCAGAAGAACCGGGACCACAAAGGTCGGGATGTACCAGGCCGCGTTGAAATGCGGAACGGCCTCAAGCTGCCTCAGCGCATTCATTAGGTCAAAGACGCCGACAATGTTCAGCGCCCACAACAAAGGTACAGCGACAATCCAACCTCGCCATAGAGCGATCAGAGTCAATATGCCGGCAACGGCCGAACTCAGATCTCCGTAGCCTGCCTCCGCTGCGAACCCACCGGGCATCGATTCCGCGACCACGCCGGGAACAAGGAAAACCAGCGCCAGATGCCGGAGCGCATGAGGAACTGTCAGCCAGAACATGGCATTTGACCACTCAAGTTTGTTCAATGCCGGAGAAATTCGGATCGCGACAAGCGTACAGACCACGATGCTAAGAGCGAACTGCAACAGGAAAATCTGGTCAACGGACATTTTTTGGTTCCTTTCTGGCTGGGCTCACCTGACGTTGATTGTGTCAGCGCGAGCGGTTTCGGACGCTTCCAAATTGTCGAGACGCCTTTCCATTTGCTGAATACGAAACAGCAATTGATCTGTAGGATCTGCGTGGATGGCCTCGTCCCAATCGGAAAGAAAGGTTCCGACCTGCTTTAGAAACTTGCGTGTGCGAGTAAACGCTTCTGTCATTTGGTCACCCTTTCCTATGCATTGACTGGATTGGGTTTAAGGTGCGGACAAAATCCGAAACCCGGAAGTACGTAACAGTTATCGTGGGGTTACCAGTCGATGTAACGTTCACAATAAGTGTTCAAAAATAATGTCTTACAGGCGTCGATAGTGGTATCGATTACCTGTCGAAACGACGAGGGGCGTCGTTAGACACATGTCAACTGGAGGGGTATAGTTTGTCTGAGTGGAAGGTCAGGGGGCTCGGATCGCGAATTCTGACAATATCGACATCAACGAAGTTCGGGAGCAGCTGGAGCGCATTCTCGACTTCAAGGCATTCGCACAGGCCGACCGGCAAAGTAGATTCCTGCGATACATTGTTGAGCAATCACTGGCAGGCAAGGATTCTGACCTAAACCAATTCTCCATCGGCATAGATGTCTTTGATCGAGGACAGGATTTTGACCCGGCCACGGATGCAATCGTCCGGGTCGAAGCCGGTCGGTTGCGATCCAAGATTGCCGACTATTATGCAACGAAAGGCAAAAACGACCCGATCCTCATAGATTTGCCGAAGGGAGGATACGTGCCGGTTGTCTCGACACGTCTGAAAACGGCTCCGGACCAGAATGGGCGTTCTGATCGAACAGGGATTTCCAACGTTTCGCGACATCTTATGCGCTTGGTTCTTGTTGCTGTCCTTTGTGGAGTGTCTTTTCTCCTTTGGTCAGTGCTCAGTCAGGACGTTGGGGAAATGCCTTCACCTCTTCCATCAGCCGATCATTCGGTTGCGGTTCTTCCGTTTGACAACATGAGTGCAGACCCTGAGCAGGAGTATTTCAGCGACGGCATCACCGAGGATATTATTACGGATTTGTCAGTGATATCCGGGCTTCGCGTCATCGCTCGACATTCTACTTTTGTTTATAAGGGCAAGCAGGTGACCATCAGAGAGATCGGAGACGAACTAAACGTCCGTTACGTTCTGGAGGGCAGCGTGCGCAGGCAAGGCGACAGGTTGAGAATTACGGCCCAGCTGATTGAAGTCGCCTCCGAGGGCCACATCTGGGCCGCTCGATTTGATCGGGGCGTTTCAGACGTATTCGATGTTCAGGACGAGGTGACCGCTCAGATCGTAAGTGCCTTGGAAGTGGCTCTGACCGATGCCGAAGAAGTACGGTTGGGTCATAGAAACACGTCCAGCGTCGAGGCCCATGATTTGTACCTGCGCGGGCAGGAGCGATTTTGGCATCTTGATGCAGCAGGCGTTACCGAAGCCATCGCGTTGTTCCAGGCTGCCATTGATACAGACCCGGACTACGCAGAGGCGTATGCCTGGAAGGCCCGCGCGCTGACATTTGCGTTTCTAAGTGGCATTAATTCCTCCGAAGGCGAGACAATTGACCGCGCCGTCGAACTAGCGAACAAGGCAATCAGGATTGATGAACGTTTGCCGATGGCCTACGCCAACCTTGCCTGGGTTCTGAGATGGCACAGGGGACTTTCCGAGGCACAAAAGTCAGTAGAAACTGCGATCACCCTGGATCCGAATTTTGCCGATGCGCTGTTGTGGAAATCGATGATCCATTCCGCAGCATCAGACGGAGAAGGGGCTCTGAACGCAATCAACCGGGCGATTGAACTAAATCCAAATTATAGCGTGACGTACACTCTGGCGCTCGGGCGGGCTTACTTTGCGCTTGGCGACTACGAGACTGCCCTGTCTAATTTTCGGAGAACGGTGACAAGAAATCCCCAATTTCTTCCGGGGCGTATTCATGAGGCTCTTGCGCTGGAGCGTCTAGGAGAAGTTGAGGCGTCGAATTCTGCTTTTTCGAGTATCGAAGAAGCGTTCCCAGATTACCGAAACAGCCCCAGCTACAAGATCATTCTGCTGGAATGGCCGGAATAATACGGATCCAAGTTTTCGCGTGCTGAACACTTGGCAACGACGGGCTGCCGCGACCTGTCTTCGGAAAGAAAAACACCCTCGATGACAGACATTCATTGAAGGCTGGATTGTCATTCATGGATCTTCGTTTCCCTTTCAACGACCCGACAACTTACGAATATATCAGCAGAACCAGGACTTTAGAATCGGACAGGCACATTGTTGATTCCATCCTCCAGGTGCCAGGGCTGAACACTTAAACCCTTTGCCCCATGCCCACGTATTGCGAAAAATAGGCGTCTTCCGATCACCGGGTAGTCCGCTTATCTGGATTGAACTAAATCGGCCTGCGAGTGACCAGCTGAAGACTCACCATTTTTCCCCGAAGGGCCGCAGCTCCACATCGAAGGACCATGTGGACTGGTCCTGATGGGCGATAGGAAAGACCTCTTCAGCGATGGCGTTGGGCTTGCTGAAAAACTCTTCGGGCATATCGGCGTTAAAAGGCACGCGGGTCCACGGCGTGTCGATGGCCGCATCGATCACCACATAGGCGACGTGGATGCCCTTCGGTCCCAGTTCGCGGGCAAGCGCCTGCGCAAAGATCCGTTGTGCGGCTTTTGTCGGAGCTAAAAGCCCGTAATTTGGAACGGTTCCGTTGCAAACTTTCGGCCATTGACGCTTTCGGAATTAACGAGTGAATTTCTGTCGGTCGTATCAAGTCGAAAGCCAGCTCATGATTTCCTTCAAAGGTGCACAATATCCGAAGGCCGTGATCCTATTCGCAGTCTTCTTCTACGTGCGATACGGCGTTTCTTACCGAGATCTGGAAGAGATCATGGCAGAGCGAGGTGTTTCCGTCGATCACACCACGCTGAACCGCTGGGTGACAAGGTATTCCGGTGCGATCGCTGAGATCGCGCGTCGCCGTAAAGGACCGTGTGACCGCTCCTGGCGAATGGATGAGACTCTGAGTAATTGAACAGCAGCTCTCTTGGCCGGTGCATGGTGGCATCGGAACAAAGACAGGAGAGTAAAATGGAACAGTGTTTTGTCGGATTGGATGTTTCGAAAGCTGAGACGTCCATTTGTATATGCGACGAGAACGGCGATCCCGTGTTTGCTGCGAAGAAAGTCACCGACCCGGATGTCATTTACCAAGCGCTGCGCGAACACCTTGGTTCCCTCAAATGCGTCGTCCTCGAAACCGGTCGAATGGCGAATTGGCTCTATACAGAGCTCTCGGATCGAGGTCTCCCGATGGTGTGCATCGACGCGCGTCAGGCCCATGCTGTTCTCAGCCAGATGCACAACAAGACCGATGCCAATGATGCCATCATGTTGGCTGAACTGGCGCGCACGGGGTTCTATCGGAAGGTTGAGGTGAAAAGCCGACTCGCCCAGGAGCGGCGAGCGCTGCTGAAAGCTCGGGAAGTGGCGTTGAAATCCCGCGTGAATGTGGAAAACACAATCCGCGGTCTTTTAGCCAGCTTCGGACTGCGTTTGCCAAAACATCTGAACACCTATGAAGAGCGTGGGTTCTGTTGCAAACTTTGACGATTGACGCTCGAGAATGCAGAGAGTGAATAGCTGCTGGTATTTATCAGCCGAAAGACTACTCATGATTTCCTTCAAGGGCGCGCAATACCCCAAAGATGTGATCCAATTCGCGGTGTTCTTTTACATTCGATATGGTGTTTCATACCGTGACCTGGAGGAAATTATGGGTGAGCGTGGTGTTTCGGTGGACCACACAACACTGAACCGCTGGGTAACAAGATATTCCGGCGCGATCGCTGAGGCTGCGCGTCGCCGCAAAAGATCCTGCGACCGTTCTTGGAGAATGGATGAGACTTACATCAAGGTGAAAGGCGCGTGGGTTTACCTCTATAGAGCTGTCGACAAGCACGGCAAGACGCTTGACTTCATGCTTTCGCAGCGTCGAAACAAACCCGCCGCCACCAAATTCTTCGCCCGGATGCTGGAGGTCAACGGCCTTCCGAGAAAGATTGTCATCGACAAAAGCGGTGCCAACACGGCTGGCATCAAGGCCATAAACAAGATGTTGAAAGGCTTTGGTTGCCCAGTCTCAATTGAAATGGTCAGGCGGAAATACTTGACGGATGTATTTGACAAGAACTTTTTGAGGTACCTTGCCCTTAATTCTGGCTGGCCTGCTGAGGTGAAACGGGCTTGGCCATCGGCGATCGCTGTTTCCACTTGGCTACGAAACGCCGGTAAACCTCTTCGGCGTGACCGACAGCTTCTCTCTCCCGATCGCGCACTGATTTGAGGCTGTAGTCGGCAGCTGAGCCCTTTGTCCTGCCACCGCGGTGAGAGGGGTAGCCTGCGGCCAGTTCCAGCTTTCTCAACTTCCAGTCCAACAGAGCGGGACGGTTCCAGATGTATTCTTCACCCTTGGATAGCATGTGCCAGATGACCACTGTCAGTTTGCGCGCGGTCGCCACCGCTGCGATTTGGTTGCCGCGCTTTTCCCTGATCCTCCGAAAGAAGGCTCTTAGCGGTCCGGGCGTACGGGAGACCGACCATGCCGCCTCAACCAGCATCGCCCGTGCATGTGATCTACCTTGTTTGGTGATGCGGCCGTGATACGCAGCTTTGTCACCGGATTGGCGCACCCGGGGATTGAGACCGAAATAGCTGACCAGTTTCTCCGGAGACGAGAAGCGTCCGATATCGCCAATTGCCGCCAGAACACTCAGAGCGACGATCATGTTCACGCCGGTGATTGTCATCATCTGTTTCACGCGCGGTTCTTGAAGCGCTGTTTGTGCAAGGTCTTCATCGATCTGTTTGAGCTCGCGAGCGAGACGGTCCAGCTCGCTGGCATGACGGAGAATAACGCGTCGCTGGTCTTGCTCGACAGGTTGTGCCTCCAGCCATTTCCTCCCACGCTTTGTAAAAAGAGACGCATTGTACGGCGGGATCAGATTGGCATGCAAAACAGAGTGGATCCTGTTCTTGAGACGGGTCATCTGAGAAACCAGTTGCACGCGTTCGGCCACGATACGACGCAGCCGTTCCGTTTCCTCATCCGGCATCCAGACTTCCGGCAGAAAGCCACTGGCGTGAAGCTTCGCCAGAACGCTCGCATCGATCTTGTCGGTCTTGACTTTGGCCCAGGCGATGGCGCGAACGAGCAGTGGGTTTGAGATGACAACACGACTCACAAAAGGCGATAGCAGTCGCACGATGGCCTTTGTGTTCACCGTCGCCTCCAGGACGATCTCATCCTCCACATTCAGCCGCTGCGCAAATTTCAGGATGTGTTCACGATCGAGTTCAATGCGACCGGCGTCCCGGATCTTGCCATTCTCCAGGATCGCCACCTGAGCGAAGGTGCGGTGCACATCAAGAGCAATGATCTTCATGACTGGCTCCTTTCCATGGTCAGCAACCAAGGGAGCCAGCGGGCCACACGACAACTACGGATTCGCGCTCGCAGCACAACCGGGCAAGTCGAAGGGGCGGCCAGATAACAACCCGAGCTCACGGCTCATCAAATACTTCGGCCTGCCCGCCTTTCGTGCTCCCAACGCCCCAATCCCGGTGGATCAATTCTAACCCACGTCGAGGCCTTCAAAACCTCCGGGTGGAGCGTCGCGCCCATTCATGCCGGATAACAACATTGTGGAACAGGACCACCGTTTCATCAAAAGACGAACCCGCCCGATGCTCGGCTTCAAGACTTTTGCTTCGGCTTCGGCGACTCTCGCAGGCATCGAAGTCGCGAACATGATCCGTAAAGGTCAATTCACACCAGGACTCTGTCCCTTTCAACAATTTAAAGAGTTGGTTGCCTAACACTTCAGGTCAGAGGTATTTCTCTGAACTGCAATAGACTTCGCAACATGTGTAGACGCCCAAAACGCAAGAGGTAATTTGGCCGGCAATTGCATTGGTTCGGGTACTGACATGTGTTCGGCCTGTTGCGCGG
>NZ_JBQFYW010000040.1:0-15971 GCF_056541825.1 Ruegeria sp. AF8
GTCGATTTCGCGCAGATGCCGTTGCCATAATCTGGAGCTATCACGGATTTGCATTTTCGTCTTTAGAGATTCTACGAACGACTGCTTTGTCGAAGGTTTTTCGATGCGGGCCGCGGCGCATCGTTGGCGTTCGTGTGTAACCCGGCCCGCGTTGAATAACCTGACAAGGAGGAAGCCGCGGGAGGCTGGGCGGCGTCTATGGGGAAAGTATGCTGCGGGTGATTGCGGGAGCCGGTTCTGAGCGCCGACCAGGCAGGAAGCGCCGGTTGGGGGCGGTTATCCAGCGGGCTGTGTTCGCGCGTTCCGGGTGCCGTCGGAGCCGTTGACCGGGTGATTGCGGGCTAACCACAGGACCGGGCGTACCGGGGGCGTTCCGGAACACGAATTGGAACCGGGGTAGTCTTCGCGGCATGGACGGGCGTTTCGTCATGCGGCCTGCTCCCTGGGTGGCGCACGGCTCATCGGTTTTTGCCCGCGCCGGAAAATTTCCACGATGCGCATCGGGCCGCCGCAGCAGGGGCACGGCTCGCGCAGGGTGAGCGGAGCGGTCTCAGCAGTCTCCTGCGTTTCCTGTTCGGCCAGTGTCTGCACAAGCAAGTCGCGGATGCGGGCGATGGTGGTCTTGCGGGTGGCGCCGGCCAGCAGGCCGTAGTGGCGGATACGGTGAAAGCCGTCGGGCAGGACGTGCAGCAGGAACCGGCGGATGAATTCGCCGGTCTTGAGCCGCATCACCTTCATCCGGTCGCCGCGCTTGATACGGTAATCCTTCCAACGGAACGCAACGGTCTCGGCATCGGCGCTGACAAGGCGGTGGTTCGAGATCGCAACGCGGTGGGTGTATCGGCTGAGATAGGCGAGGACAGACTCGGGCCCGCCGAAGGGCGGTTTGGCGTAGACGACCCATTTGGTCTTGCGGAGCGGGGCGAGGCAGGCGGCGAAGGCCGCGGGATCGGCCAGTCTTTTCAGATCACCGAAGAACTGAAGCTGCCCTGCCTTGTGCAGCGCCGACAGCCCTTCCAGGAACAGGCGCCGGAACAGCCGGGCCAGGACGCGCACGGGCAGAAGGAAACCAGGGCGGCAGGCGATCCAGCGTGTAGCGTCAGGTGACAGGCCGCCGCCGGGCACGATCATGTGGACATGCGGGTGGTGGGTCAGCGCCGAACCCCAGGTATGGAGTACAGAGGTCATGCCCACGCGGGCGCCAAGGTGCCGGGGATCGGCGGCGATGGTCGTCACGGTCTCGGCTGACGCTCGGAACAGCAGGCCGTAGACCGCCGTCTTGTTCCAGTAGGTGATCCGTGCGATCTCCGCCGGCAGGGTGAAGACCACATGGAAATACTCCACCGGCAGCAGGTCATCGGCCCGTGCTGCCATCCAGTCGCGCGCGGCCGGCCCTTGGCACTTCGGGCAGTGCCGGTTCTTGCAGGAATTGTACGCGACATGCCGGTGACCGCATTTGGCGCAGGCTGCCACATGCCCGCCGAGCGCCTCGGTCCGGCAGGCTTCAATCGCCGACATCACCCTGAGTTGGGTGAGGCTGACATGCCCGGCATTGGCCCGCCGCCATGCGGGACCATGGGCGCGAAAGATGTCAGCGATCTCAAGCCGCGGGCGGGGCACCACCCTGGTCCGCTACTCCCGGCTTCGATCCTGCAGCTTGGCCAGCGTCTCGTAGGGGCTCGCCGTGTCACGGATCAGCTTCGTGGCGACACGTGTGTAGCGCTCCGTTGTTTCGAGTTTGGCATGCCCGAGCAGGACCTGGATCACCCGCACATCCGTACCGGCCTCCAGAAGGTGCGTCGCGAAGCTATGCCGCAGCGTGTGCAGCGTGCTGCCCGGCTTCTTGATCCCCGCGATGTGCTTTGCCGAGCTGAAGGCGCGGTGGAGTTGGCGCGACGAGAGGGGGTTGATCTTGGGCTTGCCCGGAAACAACCAGCCCTCAGGCCGCGCCTCGCGCCAATACTCGCGCAGCAGGTTCAGCAATCCCGGCGACAGCATGACCTTCCGGTCCTTCCGCCCCTTGCCCTGTTCGACATGAATCAGCATCCGGTCGCTGTCGATATCGCTGACCTTGAGATTGCAGACTTCCGAGGCCCTGAGCCCGGCACCATAGGAGATGCTCAGCGCCGCCCGGTACTTCAGCCCCGGTCCTGGCGCGACCCGCAGCAGTGCCGCTACTTCCTCGGCGCTGAACACCACGGGGAGCTTGCGCGGCTGGGTGCGGAACTGCATGTGCCGCTTCATCTCGCCCCGCCCGCAGGTCGTCTCGAAGAAGAACCTCAGCGCAATGATGCGGGCGTTGTAGGTCGGCGGCGTGACACCGCAGTCGGTCATGTGAAGCTGGTAGGCGCGCAGATCGTCCGGCGTCGCGGTGTCCGGCGACCGTCCCAGAAACGCTGCGAAGTCCTTGATCGCCCGGATGTGCGACTTCTGAGACTTGTCACCCAGCCCCTTGATCCGCATGTCCTCGATCATCCGCTCGCGCAGCGGCGTTGTTCTCTCCTCCGCCATGGGAACCTCCTGTCTTTCGATTGAGAGGTCCCAATCGTCAGACAGCCGCGCCAATTCCCAAATGCACAGGGGTCAGATCAATGCAAAACGCCTGCCACAGGCTCCAATGCCGCGCGAGCGGCTTCGTCCTTGTCCCGCAGAGCAGACATCTGTCGCTCCTTTTTGTTGAGTTCGAATGTCCACTGCGAGCCCATGACAGTCATTGCCTTTTTTCGCTGCGCGCGCTCGCAGCAGGAAAATCGCTGCAGTAGCGCGATCACGGACGCCGCTTTGCGGCGGGAAAACCGGCCATTGATGTTCGGCGCAGCGAAGACGGACCAGCCAATTCACAGGTCGCCGGACAAAGTATGTATTCGCTGCGCTTGCACCAATGACGGCTTGTTGCGCTTCTCTGACGTCGGAGTAAGAGTGGAAATCGCAACATCTCTCACTTGGTTTGAGGCAGGCCCAGAGGTGCCCTTGGGTATTGGGCCTTTGTTAGGCCGTTTTGTTGGGTCTGTTCTCAGGCGAGAGCCAGCAAGGCCACTGACTGAGACAGGCAGAACAGTCCACGCTCCAGCGGGGTTTTGAGGCCAAGCCCTGTCTAAATTACTGCTGTCGCGCCATCTATATTCAACGGGATCGCAAGACTTTGATTTCTGACAGGTGCCCCGCTATCTGCAGTGCGAGGCTTGAACAGGCCACAAACTCAGCCTCGTCGTATTTTGTCTTTTTTTAAAAGATGCCGCTAATACGACAGCAATCGATAACTCCGGTTTTCAGAGGCTTCATCGGTTTAGCTCTCCGGTTTGGCACCAATGTATTCCGGCAGATAGCGCGGGGGCATTGGTCCTTTGTTCCGACCGCCCTGCTGCATCTGTTCCCAGCCATGAGACAGGACGCCGACCGAGCGGGAGAGACAGAACAAACCGCGCGAAAGCGGCGGTGGAAAACCCAGCTCGCAAAAGATAACAGCGGTGGCCCCATCGATATTCATCGCGATCTCAGTACCGCGCTTGCGTCCGATTTCTGCCTGAATCGCCTCACCGATATCGGCAAAACGCCCGTCCACCGTGCCAGACCTTGCTGCCTCGCGTACCAACGCCATCAACCGCGGCGCGCGGGGGTCGGCGGGCTTGTGGAAACGGTGGCCAAAGCCCGAGACAATCTTGCCATTTTCCTCACGCCAGGCGGCGATACCGTCGCGGACGGCGGCTTCGTGTTCAGCGCCGTCATCGATCCGTTTGGCGACGTCGAAATAAAGTTCGGCGCATTGTTCGCCGGCGCCGCCATGCACGTCACCCAGCATGTTGACCCCGGTAGCCATGACGTTGTTGAGCCCCAGCCCGCAGGTCGCGGCCATGCGCGCGGCGGCAATCGAAGGTGCCTGCGGGCCATGATCCACGCCAGCCACCAGCGCGCATTCAAAAAGTGCCGCCTGTTCTGGCGTGGGCATATCGCCCCGCACCATGAGCCAGATCATCTGAGCAAAGCTAACAGAACCGATAAGGTCCTGGATCGGGTGGCCGCGAAAGGCGATCCGCCCTGGAGCCATGTCGATAATTGCTGTGCGCCACCAGCGGCGCATGTCACCGGCAACTTTTCCTTCTGCGGGGTCGGTCATATCGCGCCTTCCATTGCCAGTTTTTCAATGTCTTCCGGTGAAAGCCCTAACTCGCTCCAGATTTCAGTGTTGTGCTGCCCCAACGTGGGCGGTGGCATATCGACGGTAGGCGCGCCGCCGTCAAGCTTGATTCCGGTCGTGGCCACCTGAATATCGCGTCCGACGCCAGGGACGTTTTCAAACTGGCCGAGGAATCCGCGGTCTGCGACCTGCGGCATTTCCAGTACTTCCGGTACTGTCAAAACCGCTCCCGACGGCACGCCGATACTATTGAGCTCCTTGGCCCAGTCGCGCGGTGGTCGGGTCTTTAACACGGCTTCAAGCTCTGTTTTCAGAGCCAGCCTGTTGCGTTTGCGATCCTCACGCGTGGCGTATTCAGGACGTTCGCGCAGCGCTGCCAAACCCAGGTGGTCAGTCAGAAGCTCCCATTGTTGGTCCTTGTTGGCGGCGATGTTGATTAACCCACCCTTGGCCTCAAACGCGCCGGAAGGCGCCGAAGTGGGATTCTCATTGCCGTTGGCGGTCGGATTGACGCCCGCGATCAGATAGTTCGACACCACCCAGCCCATTGTCGCTAGCACCGATTCCAGCATCGAAACATCAATGAACGTGCCGCGCGGATTGGCGTTTAGGGCAGATGAAATCGCGAAGGCTGCGGTGATGCCGCCTACGGTGTCTGCCACCGGATATCCAACGCGCAACGGCGCGCTTTCGCCATCCCCGGTGATCGACATCACACCCGAGGTGCCCTGGATGATCTGGTCATAGGCTGGGCGGTGTATCCACGGGCCCTCTTGGCCAAAGCCGGAGATGGCACAATAGATTAACGTCGGATTTACCTCCTTTAGGGTCTCGTAGCCCACGCCGAGGCGGGTCATGACGCCGGGCCGGAAGTTCTCCACCACCACATCTGCCGTTTCGACGAGTTTTAGAAAAATCTCCCGACCCCGCGGGTTCTTCAGATTGACCGTGACAGATTTCTTACCTGCGTTCTGGGCCAGAAAGGACACGCCCATGTTGACCTTGTTCAGTTCTGGGTCAGCTCCCAATTGCCGGGCGAGATCACCGCGACCGACGGCTTCGACCTTGATGACCTCGGCCCCCAGATGCGCCAGATGGTGACAGCAGAACGGACCGGCCAGCACATTGGTCAGATCGAGAATGCGTATGTCCTTCAAGGGTAACTGGGTCATTGTCCGCGCCCATCGTGTACAACCTTGGCTGCGGTGAAGAACTCGCGGCAATAGCTGCCCTTTTCCGGGGCGCCATAGGAGGATCCTTTTCGGCCCGTAAATGGCGCGTGAAAATCCATGCCGGCTGTGGGCAGATTGACCTGTATCATACCTGCCTCAGCGTTCCGCGAGAAATGATCGATCTTGGCTGCATCCCGCGTGACGATGCCTGCAGACAATCCAAATTCGCAGTCGTTAGCCGTGGCAAGGGCGGCATCATAATCCGGCACACGCAATACAGCCGCAACCGGCCCAAAGATTTCGTCCCGCGCGACCGCAGCCTGTGGTGACACATCGGTAAACAGGGCCGGAGCAAGGTAATGTCCGGGCGTATTCAATCTGACATCGCTGCCGCCTGCGGCAAGTGTTGCGCCGTCAGCCACAGCATTCGAGATGTAGCTCTTGTCGATGGCCAGCTGCGCTTCACTGGCGACCGGACCGATCTGGGTTTCCGCTGCGCGCGCATCACCGATCCTGAGGTCTTTCATTGCCGCACAAAGACGGTCGACAAATGCGTCGTGAATTCCCTCAGTGACGATCAGGCGGGAAGAAGCCGTGCATCGTTGTCCGGTTGAGAAAAAGCTGCCCTGCAAAGCGCAGTTTACCGCCAGATCCAGATCGGCATCATCCAACACAATCAATGGGTTCTTTCCCCCCATTTCAAGCTGCATTTTGGCTCCGCGCGCGAACAGCGCAGCCCCCATATTGCGACCGACAGGTGTGGAGCCGGTGAACGTGACCCCAGAAACTTTTGGGTGTGTAACGATCACCTCCCCGACATCACGGCCTTTGCCCATCACAAGGTTGAACACACCCTCGGGCAGGCCCGCACGGGCAATGATGTCGGACAACATCCATGCAGAACCGGGCACCAGTTCGGCAGGTTTGAACACGACCGTATTGCCATAGGCCAGAGCGGGCGCAATTTTCCATGCCGGGATCGCCAGCGGGAAATTCCAGGGAGTGATCACGCCGACGACGCCGATTGGCTCGCGCACAACCTTAAGCGACACACCTTCGCGCAGAGATTGGTAAGCGTCGCCCGTAGCACGATACGTTTCGGCCGCGAAATATTTGAACAAATGCCCGGCGCGATGCGCTTCGGCCTTGGCCTCGGGCAGGGTTTTGCCCTCTTCGCGGGCCAGCATGTCGCCCAGTTCGTCCACACGGGCGAGGATTTCCGACCCGATGCGATCCAGTGCTTCGAACCGTACCAGCGGCGATGTCGCGCGCCATTTCGGAAAGGCCGCAGACGCGCTCTCGATCGCCTCGGTGGTCTGGCCTGTATTGGCTTGAGCATAAAGCCCGATCGTATCGTTCAGGTCCGATGGGTTGATGTTTGGAGCAGCGTCGCTGACAGCGGCCCATGTTCCGGCGATATAGTTGGAGAATGGGGTGACAGTCATAGCGCTTCCTC
This sequence comes from Ruegeria sp. AF8, assembly GCF_056541825.1. Taxonomy (NCBI): domain Bacteria; kingdom Pseudomonadati; phylum Pseudomonadota; class Alphaproteobacteria; order Rhodobacterales; family Roseobacteraceae; genus Ruegeria; species Ruegeria sp. AF8. Next base: position 6,764 of record NZ_JBQFYW010000040.1, read on the forward strand.
AAGAACTGGTCGCCACCCGATATCTTCATGCCGGTGGTCCACAGTGTTCACGTAAAAATAGGTCGGGCCATGATAGCCTCGGCACGCGCGCCCGTCGGCACGGCTGGCCACAGGTTCGGCCGTCCAGCTGACCGCCCCGAACCAGTTCCACAAACTGTTATGGGTGGAATTCAAATGATCCGGGCTAAGCGGGGCTGCACTATTGGCCGGGTCCGGCCGAGGCGCGTTCGAAGCGGCACCACCGCCCACCAACACATCCCACTCATTGGGTTGGGTCGCCCCCTGATAGGGGTCATCACGAGGCGTTTCACCGCCTGTCAGCAACCGGCAGCGAAACGTAGTGCAATCGATCGACACCTCTGTGCCATAGACATACCCGGCATCATCCAGATCTTGCCAGCTGATGCGGCTCATGAGCATTCGGTCAGCAACCAGCAGTCGCGTTCTATCATCTTGAAATACATGCCAGTTCAGGCGTAGGTGCGTATCTTCGGGGCTGTCCGTCAGGGTCCAGTTATTCCAATTCGAGTCACGCTCAAACTCGGGGAGATTACCGGGTTGCAACCCCTCGTAAGGGCAAAGTGCAGACAGATCCGTGATCCAGGGCCGGGTCGCAGGTGCAAGGAACTGTCCTGCATGTGATAGCCCACCCAGTTGCCGGGTTCCGATATATTGCATCATAGCCCTGTTACCGGTCGAGTGCGGAAACGGCGCAGGATCCGGAACAGCATTTCCGCTGCCAGGAATTCGGTGCGCTGTGAGGGATCAAGCGGTGGAGAAACCTCGACAATATCCAAACCGCCCAAGGGGGCCTCGGCCAGGCCGTCCAGCAGATCGTAATACTGACGCGGTGTAATGCCGCTGTGTACGATGGAGCCTGTGCCGGGAAGGTAACCGGCATCCATCGCATCAATGTCAATCGAAAGATAAAGCTCGTCGCAGCCCTGCATGGCATGCGCAAGGGCCCGACGTATCACCTCGGCCGCGCCAAGTTTTTGCACATCGCCAGATGAAAACACCCGGCCACCCTGTTCTTCGATGAGCGCCAGATCGCCGCCATCGACCCAGCCCGTGATGCCGATCCAGACCATATTGGACGCATCAATGTTGGGCAGTTCAGAAATCCGGCGCGCATTAGTTGCGTGGTTGTGGCTGCCCCATGCGCCCAACCGGTCAGAGAAATCCAGATGACCGTCGATCTGGATATACCCAAAACGCGCGTTTGGTACCCGTTTGGTCAGCCCACGGGAATAGCCCAGACAGGCCGGGAAGCTGTTATAGTGATCACCGCCCAAGGCCAAAGGGATCGCGCCCGCAACGGTCAGCGCTTCGGTCATTGCGGCGATGGCTTCGGTCGTTGCATCAACGTCTTGTGCTGTGATCTCTGCGTCGCCGCAATCGATCAACCAGTCGGGTGCAGGCTCAGTACGGCGGCCTGTGTCGGGATCAAAGCTGGCCCCTTGCGGACGTACGGATTGCAAAAGAGTTGTCGCCCGGCGCAATGCTTCGGGGCCAAACCTTGTGCCAAGGCGGCTGGAATGTGTCCAGTCGCTCGGCATGCCCACAACGCCGATCTGGTTGGCGCCGACGTCGGTCACGTCGCGCAAAGGCCCATCAAACAGCCGATATCCCGGTTGAGCCAGGGGCGGGTGGAATGTTGTAAACGCTGCAGTCATGTCAGTACATTTTCCTCGGAAGTTAGGCGAACCGGACGATCAATCCCAAATCCGAGGCGCGCATAGATAAATGCCAGAAGTGCCGTGACCATAAGTCGTTGGCCAACCTTCACCACACCCATTCCGGGCCTATCCGGGTTCAGACCGGTCAACATGATAGCGCTGACCTCGTGCTGTCCCAAAAGCTCGAGCCATTGCACCACAGTATCAAGATCGCAGCCCCCCAACCGAGGCCGATCACAAAGCGCGCTGAGCGACGTTTCAAACACGGAAAGATCAAACCGCACAAACAGAGGCTTTGATACATCCCGCCACTTGGAAAACGCTGCACGCTGCGCGGCAGTATCCAAAGTGCAGGTCGTGGCCGCTCCATTTGGCAAGGGTGCTACATGAAAATCGCGCGCTTCATCTGGTGTTCCGCCAAGCTGCGCTGTCTGGCAATTAGGGAGCCCGCTCTGCACTGACTCGGACAGGCGATCCGAGCCACCCAATATTATGGCACAGGCACCATTGCGGCTGATCTGATGCGTTGTCGCCTTCAATGTCGCGTGGATCGCGTCCTCGGACCCCAGCGCGATATCTCCGAGGTCACATAGCCGCTCGTGCAGGCCGTCGGTACTGATGTCCTGACGTGCATCGATATCTACAGGGTGACTGAATTGTGGGTTTGCGTGCCAGCCAAAATAGACCGAGGTTTCGCGCAATGCACGCGGTGCCAGGGATTGCCCGGCATGCGGCGCGCTGGTGTCTTCAAACGGGACGCCCAACACTGCCAGATCGCCGGGTCTGACATCGCAGATTGCTTTGGTCTGCGCGCGCATGAACGACAGATGCCCTGCCATGCGCGGCAATGGGGCTGATCGTAGAGGCATCAGCCTGCTCCTTTCTCAAGGCGTTCAGCTACCGCCTGCAAGATCGCCAGTGCTGCGTGGGTTTCAGTTCTGCCACGATTGTCCAGTGCCGGGACAAGCCCGAAAACTGCTGCGCCGATGACATCGCCCGGGATGGCGTCAATTTGCGCGATCATTTGTGAGGGCGACAGCCCGGTCAGGCGACGCGGGTGCGATATCCAGTTAGCCGCAAGCTCTTGTAAATCCACAGACAGGATGACCGGGTGGGTGTGGGACAATTGGCCCGCCACGCCCCCTGTGACCGGAATGACAGGAACATCCGCACCTGTGAACTTCTGTGCAGCAACGCCAAGCGCTTCCAGACCGCTGGAATCGCCGCCAACCAGCACCATGCGTGCACCGGTTTCCAAAACCGCTGCACATTGCGAGGCAACTGCCGGAAAATGCTTGTCCGGCTCAAGCGGAAATACATTCACGTCCCCCAGGTCAATGGCATTCGCAGGTGCTTCTCCGGGTCGGGAGGCGTATCGCAGCTGCCGAGCGAGGTAGCGTTGCCCTGCCGATGGCCGGGCGAGATTGTCACAAAAATACCCTGCTATCGCGACCTGCCCGGGCACGAGATCTTCCAGATCGCCGACAGATATGCCCAGAAAACTGGGGATCGTGTCAAACTGAATTTGCGCCGCATCACCCATGACGCAATGCCGCGTTCAGGGTTTCGATGGCCGCCAGTTCCGATATGCCCCGCGTGTCGCGGGCAGGTGCAAGGCCAGTGGTCACAATCGCCTGCCAATTGCAGGACATTGCCCCGATGACGGAAACCAACGTTTCGGGTTTCATCCCGCCGGGATTAAGGCCGACGCTACCGGCTGCATGCCCCAGATCAATGACTGAGATGTCGATCCACAGAACAGCGCGCTTGGGCATGTCAGAAAAGTCGGCGTGCCCTTCATCCAATTGCCGGGCGGTATGCCAGGCCATTGTGCGCTGACTGATCTGATCCCAGACATCGGCAGGTTGCCCGCCGTTCAAACCCACCCATATCGTGTTTGCTGACCGCATAACGAGATCACGCTGGGCCAATGGCATGGCCGCGACAACCGGCAGATCGGGCAAGGCACGCAGCACCAACGAGGCAACATCTGACGCGCCTCCCAGAACAACTGGCATAACGCCGCTATCCACCATTTGCGTCACAAACTGCATCAATATGCTGGACCAATCGCCCGACAGGTCCAGATTGCCCAGATCCCGGCCATTTGCAGGCAGATCGGTGCCAAGTTGCCCCGTCATTCTGCGTAACGCATCCGGTGCCAATGAGGTGCCGGAACGCGGTCCGTTATCGACTTCGCTTGGAACACCCAAAACCCCGATATTGCCCGCCTCACATTGTGAAAAATCGCCAAATGGCAGCCCGGCATAACCAGCTATCATCGATCGTCTCTGCGCGTTATTCATTGCCGGATGCCTTCATTGATTGCGATTTCCAATTGCGTCCGAACTGGCTACAAACAGTCACGGAATTAAGTCGAAAGGTCTGCCTATGCCCGAAAAAACCCAAGCACCGGACACAACAGGTGGTGTCGAAGCAGTTGAACGCGCATTGCGTGTGCTGGACAGCTTTGCGCCCGGTGATGCGGGTTTGTCTCTGAAAGAGGTTGCGGACCGCAGTGGTGTCAACAAAGCGACAATCCTGCGTCTGAGCGTCTCGCTTGAAAAGTTTGGCCATATCACGCGAGACGCCGAAGGCCTGTTTCATCTTGGGCCGTCTTTGTGGCGTCTTGGATCCGTATTTCGCCAGAACCTGCGTATGGGGCCTATTGTGCGCCCGGTGCTGGCGAACCTGGTGAATGCGACGGGGGAAAGCGCGTCGTTTTACGTGCAACGCGGCAACTCCGGCGTTTGCCTCTACCGTGTCAATTCTCCCAGGCTTGCGCGGGATCATATCCAGGAGGGCGAGATCATTCCGCTGAGCATTGGCTCGTCGGGCCGGGTGCTGGATGCCTATTCTATCAGGCAAGGAAAACAGGCCGCCGACATTCGGAAAGCCGGGTATTATCTCAGCCTTGGTGAACGTGATCCGGACGTTGCCGGATTGTCTGTTCCGGTTCTTGGGCTTGAGGGTGAGCTGCTGGGTGCAGTCAGCCTGTCGGGTCTGCGCGTTCGCTTCAGCGAAACCGTTGTCGAAGGCTATCGCGCTGCGGTGCTTGATGCCGCCCGCCAGATCCGGGCCGAGATTGGTCAGATATAAAGAGCCCATCATTTGTCAGCATTCTTGCTGCGGCCAATCAACTGTACGCCGATGAGCGCTGAGATTGACACGATAATCAGGCAGGTAGAGATCGCTGCAATGGTCGGATCAAGCTGATCACGCAGCGAATTGAACATGCGGCGGGTAATTGTGGCCTTTTCCCCTCCCGAGACCAGCATCGAAATCACCACCTCGTCCAGCGACGTGATGAAGGCCAGAAATGCCCCGGTCTGGATCGAGAATTTGACCTGCGGCACTGTCACCGTCCACAACGCATACGCTCGGGACGCACCCAGGCTGCGCGCCGCCAGTTCCTGATCGAAATCATAGTTCTGCAAGCCCGACATCACGGTCACGATCACAAACGGCAGCGCCAGCGCGGTATGGGCGATCACAATTCCGGTAAGCGTGTAATTGAGCCCCAGCTTGGCATAAAGGCTGAACACGCCGACAGCGATCAGGATCACCGGTACGACAATAGGCATGATCACGAGGATCTGCGCAGCGCTCCTGATCCGCGGAGTGGAGCAATGCAGGCCATAAGCACAAAGTGAGCCCAATGGTGTTGCAATTGCCGTGGTCAACACCGCCGCTATCAGAGAGGTCTTCGTGGCGCTCATCCATTCCGGGGACGTGAAATAGGCCTCGTACCAACGAAACGAAAACGACGTTGGCGGGAACTCAAGATACGAGGCCCCCGAAAACGACATCGGGATCACGATGAGCGTTGGCAGGATCAGAAAGAACAGCACTGCGATGCCGACAACCATCAGCCACAGTCCGTCAATTTTACGTTGCCCGACTTGTTCCATTGTCAGTTCCTCAGCGCATAAAGAGTTTGTCGAGCCCGAAGACACGGTTCATCAGCCAAATCATCGCCAGAGCCAGCAGCAGCAGGACAACGCCCAATGCGGAGGCCGCACCCCAATTGGAATAGACCGTGATTGTGCTTTCGATGCGTTGCGCCAGCATCTGCACGCGGCCACCGCCCAGCAAAGCTGGTGTTACGAAGAACCCAAGGGACAGAATGAAAACCAGCACGATGCCCGCAAAAAGGCCCGGCAGCGACATTGGGAAAAACACGCGCCAGAATGCCCCGCGCGGGCTGGAGCCAAGCCCCACAGCAGCCCGAACCAGGTCGGTGTCAATGTTGCGCATGGTGGCATAAAGCGGCAAAACCAGAAACGGCAGCATGATATGCACCATGCCGATGATTGATCCCGTGAGGTTGTGTGCCAGCTGCAGCGGTTCCTCGATTATGCCAAGCGACATCAGCGACGAATTGATGATGCCGTTACGCTGCAACAGCACCAGCCAGGCGTAAGTACGCACCAGAACCGACGTCCAGAACGGGACCAGTACGAAAACCATCAGAATGGCAGCCGTTCTGTCCGGCACCTTGGTCAGCCAGTAGCACAGCGGATATCCGAGAAGGACACAAATCACCGTCACAGCGATGCTGATCTGAAAGGTGACAACAAAGGTCCGCCGATACAAAGCGCTTTCAAAGATTCGCGCATAGTTTTCCATGCTCAACTCGCCTGCCGCATTGTAAAATGAGAGCGAGGACAGCCAGAAAATCGGTAGAAAGACGACAATCAGAATGCCAAGAACCGCGGGCATCGAAAGCCCCAAAAACGTCAGTCTTTCGCGGCGTTCTTCAGTTTTGAGCGTGCTGGCGTTGTGAAGCGTCTCAGCACCTTCATAGGCCTCGGCGATACTCATGCCACATGCTCCGGTACGATGATCGTGTCTTCGGGATGCAGGGCAAGGCTGATGCGCTCTCCCTTGGAGGGCAGCCCGGTCTGGCCAGCGCGATTGGCGGGGACGCGTACATTGATCTCGCCTGCGCTGTCGTGCTGAACGATAACCAGCACGCTGTCGCCTTGATAAATGATGTCTTTGACCCGGCCGGACAGATCATTGGCAGTTTCAGGCACAGCACCCGCGGTGACTTCCAGCAATTCGGGCCGGATCACCAAGCGATGGCCACCACTCCCTTGGGCAATGGGTGAATTAGATTTCAACACCCGCCCGCCAAGTTGCGCCGTATCGTTGGCCACTTGCACCGGCGCCGAAATTGATTCACCGATAAAATCCGCCACAAAGAAACTGTGAGGCTGGCGATACAGCCGCTCGGGTGTCTCGACCTGCTCGATCCGCCCATGATTGACCACCGCAATCCTGTCTGACATCGTCAGAGCTTCGCGCTGGTCATGGGTTACATATACAACGGTTGCATCCAGTTTTTCATGCAGCGCCTTCAATTCGATCTGCATATGCTCGCGCAGCTTTTTGTCGAGCGCGGACAGGGGCTCATCCATCAGGATGATCTGCGGCTCGAATACCATGGCACGGGCAAGAGCCACACGCTGTCTTTGGCCGCCAGACAACTGGGTGATACGCCGATCCCCATAGCCTCCAAGCTGTACGGTATCCAATGCACGCTCGGCGCGTATCTTTTGATCGCTTTTGGAAACGCCGCGGATTTTCAGCGGATAGGCCACGTTTTCCGCCACCGTCATGAACGGAAACAACGCATAGCTTTGAAAAACCATGCCGAGGCCGCGCTTGTGTGGCGGCGTCGCAATCATTTCCTGTTCGCCAAACCGGATCGACCCGCCATCAGGACGCACAAAACCGGCCAGGGCCATCAGAAGCGTCGTTTTGCCCGAGCCCGATGGCCCAAGCAATGTCAGGAATTCGCCGGCAGCGATGTTCAGCGATATATTATTCAGCGCTTTGACCGACCCATAGGCCTTGCACAGGTTGGATACGCCGATGGGAAGGGAGTGGGCAGCAGGTGACATAGGGGCTCCTAACCTGACAAAATGGGCGCAGCACAAAATGCACTGCGCCAAAATGGTTTACTGCTGGATCAGCGTGTCAAACTCTTCAGTCAACTCACCCAGCTGGCCGATGTAAAAGTTCGGATCGACCAGAAGTTGCTTGCCGTAGTTGTCGGGATGCGTGTTGACCTGCAAAGCCTGCTCGCCCGAGATAATGCCGGTGTCAAACGCACCCGCATTCACTGGACCCAGCGGCATCTTGACCGCCAGCCGCGCCTGCGCTTCGGCGCTGAGCAATTCATTGATCAGGCGCATCGCATTCTCGACGTTTGGCGCGCCCTTGGGCACCAGCAAGCAATCAACGTCCATCGTGCCACCATCGAATGCATAAGCAACGTCGATGCCTGATGCGATCACACTTTCCACGCGGTTATGGCCCATGTGGATAACGTCCACCTCGCCATCACGCAGCAATTGTGCGGATTGCGATCCGCCGCGATACCAAACGGTGACTTCGGGTGCGATCTCTCCCAGTTTGGCCCAGGCGCGCGCGATGCCCTCGTCCGTAGCCAGAACGTCGTAAACTTCTGACATAGGCACGCCATCGGCCATAAGGGCAGCCTCAAGGTTGTAGTTCACCTTGCCATGCATGCCGCGCCTGCCGGGGAAGTTTTCCAGATCCCAAAACTCGGCCCAGTTGGACGGACCATTGTCGCCAAATACATCCGTGCGATAGGCGATCACCTTGGTGAAGTTGATGAAGCCGATGTAGTTTTCGTGGATCAGCTCTTCGGGGATACCCGTTGTGTCGACAATCGAATAATTGATCGGCTCAAGGCTGCCCTCTCGGCTGAGTGTTTCACACGAGGGTAAATCCTGCTCGGTCACATCCCAAGCGACGGCACCCGCTGTGATCTGCGCGCGCACGTCCTGAATACCATTTGTAGTGTCTTCCTTGACCGTAAAATTTAGCGCGTCGGCTGCAGGTTCGAGCATGGCACTGCGCAAGGCGTCCTGAAAGGACCCACCCCACGAGGCAAACACTACCTCGCCTTCAGCAAAGGCGGACGTGGCAAGGGCCAGACTACCCGTTACGAGCCCCGTGGTGAGCATCAATTTTAAGGCTTCTTTCGTCATGTCAGGCTCCTCCCTAACTGTTGGTTGGCTTGCGGGTCCGCGATAGGAGCGACTCCACATTTTATCTCATGCGTTTCATCTAGCAAAACGTCATTTCACTTTTACTAGAGTTGATGTAGGAATTGGTCAAGGATTCTTTTGACCCTTTTGGATTGACCCTCTGGTTTCCGGAAAATCAGAGCCGGGCGAAACGTCATGTTTCGCCCTCAAGACCTGTGTCCATTTTGTTTCGATCTTGCGCGTATGGTATTGGTAAAGAACTTTACCTGTCCCCAAGTTCAAAGCTCCCGAGTGAAGCATTTGAGGGTTGAGCCGAACTTAATCTCTCACTCGCATACTGTTGATCAGCAAATTTGAATGGCCGCTACATAACAGTTTGCGCCACTTGAACTTGGCAGCAGCATTTGTCACTCTGGGCTCACTGCCGCCGAATGCTTGAGCAGAAAGGCCCTTGTTGGGCTTGGACATGAACCGGCCATCGACAGCTCTGGCCAAGAGGTTGAT
>NZ_JBQFYW010000041.1:0-14553 GCF_056541825.1 Ruegeria sp. AF8
GCGCGCTCGAAATAGAACACGAACAGATCCCTGGCTTGATCGCCTGATCGAACGCAAGCCGCCACTGCTGGTTCGCGTGGCTCTGGCCAACTTGGGGTCTGCCCCCAGCCGGAGCAGACCCCAAGTTGTGTGTTTTACAGAACAGAAATGCCCGATATCTGAGCTACCCCCCAATGTTTGGACAGTTTCCGGCGTGATTTAAGCTACTTTCTGCTCCTGCTGATCGGGTTGGGTTTCATTTTTTCTCAGCCAATAGACCACGGCTGGAGGTTTGCCGCCGAGTTCATCGGTGGCAAACACCGGCCTGCCGATATGGTCGGTGCGGATGAAGAAGAGTTGGTCATTCTCGACCACGCCCACGGCCTCACCCTCCATCCAGATATATTCACGCAGCAGCGTCGAGGTTCCGGAGAGTGGGTCGTGCTCATATTCCGCCTGATCGACTTTCCACCATAGACAACGCAGGCGCAACTCCGTTTCACCTACCCTTGAACTCAAAAAGTACGTCAAGAAACGCCTGCGATCTGTTTTGCTCGGCTACTTGTTGAGGTGTTCGCCCAAAGTTATCGACACTACTTGTAGTTGCTCCAGATTCCAACAAAACACTCGCAGCTTCAGCGCTGTTATGCAGTGCTGCCACATGCATTAGAGTGGCACCCTCATCACCAATGACATCCGCAGTACCAGCCACTCTTAGCGCTACAACAAGGGACCCAATGTCATTCTGAGCGACGATCTTGTGCAACACGGTATCACCATCAAGTGCACGAGAAAAAACAGTCGAAACATCACAAAGGTCGAAAAATGGCATTGCAGCATATTTTTCTAAGATCTCGTCAATCTGGCTCATCACCTCTCACCTTCGATTTACGATTGACACAAAGTCATCTGGATCTTGCAAGCACGCAGTATTTCCACAACGCACATAGTATTTCGACATTAATTCTTGGGCTTTCTGTCGCCTCTTGCCTATCTCAGGCTTGTGCGTGCCTTTGCGCCACTGATTATCCCAATCTTCTTTCATTTTTGCACAAGTTAGATGGTAGTTTGCGCGATTGACTAAATCGGTGCAATAATCTCCAGTATTGGGAGGTGGATTGTCACAATACCTCTTGTACTTGTCATGTTGGTACTGGGCACGAGGGTCATCGATGCTCTTTGGAACACCTTTGTCGCGAAATAAAACAGGCGGTGGCAAAACTTCACCAAAGGGATTTGATCTTGGTAACCCACGTGGGAAGGTTCTTGGGCCGATGCGGAAGAATGGGTTAGCTGGGAATGGGATTGTATTCGTTCCCCTCGAATCGACGTATTTCCCCGGGTTCTGGAGCGCATACCCGTAGACGGAAGGTCCGTCGATGAGGCCGAGGGGGTCTGCCTGGAGGTACCGGCCCGTGGTGGGGTCGTAGTCGCGCATCCAGTTCTGGTGCAGGCCGGACCCGGTCTGATACCACTGGCCCGGAAAGTTGAAGCCGATCGTGAGCGGCGTTATTTGCCAGAAAGTGTCGATGCGTCCGAAGGGCAGGTAGGAGACTTCCCAAATCTTGCCGCCAAGCTCATCGGTGGCAAACACCGGCCGGCCGATATGGTCGGTGCGGATGAAGTAGAGCGTGTCGTTCTCGACCACGCCCACGGCCTCACCGTCCATCCAGGTATATTCGCGCAGCAGCGTCGAGGTTCCGGAGAGTGGGTAGTATTCATATTCCGCCAGCCGGTTGCCGTCGGCGTCGTGGATCACATCGTGATTAGCCCTGCGAGCTATCCAATCTAAGGGGCTTGGAGCAGAATTCCTACTCCCAAGGTTGAAGCCAGGTGTATGTGTAAGAAACATAAAGGGCACCCGGTTCGGGAGCATTGAAAATTGAGCTTCGCATGTTGGTTGCTGTCCCTTCACAGTGAACGAAAATGCTATTCATCGCCATAATTCGGTTATCACAACAGATAACTGTTTGGGGCTGCCAGTCAAAAACCTGCCCATAAGGAACATTTAGTGTATGGTGAGCACCAAGCAACAAACGCGCTCTATCGATACCCTGAAAGATGAGATATCCAAAACACACATTTTCAGGGCTGCTCCGCACCAACTCCTCAAGAGAAGCTTGAAGAAGCTTCAATCCGTCTTGCTCGAAATTCAACGTCATACTTTGTGTCAATAGCGCACTCCTACCCCACGGAGATTCAACAGCTCGAATGAACTCAGATCATTATAGGTTTGACCCGGAAAATCGGAAATCGTAGGTGGGCATTGAAAGTTCTTCGAAAACAGTTCCAGTTTCATTTTTCCTCCGGGACATCTATAAAGACAACCCTTGGTTCCGCCTGGTCCACTGCCGCCGGGATGAAGCCCAGCGGCTTTAAGTTGTTCGGACGACACTTCTGTTCGAAGCATACATGAGTTTCTGCTACACTGTGGTCCATCATTGATGTTCGACGGGTCCGGGACATCCCGTGGCTTAAATTGTGGCCAAGTTGACATCTCCATATTATGGGGATTTACACTAAATCCTACTGGTGGAGGAATCATGCCAAATGTCCCTGCTAGAGAACCGGAGGGCACACCTCGTTCTCCTCTCGGATCAGTATACCGTCCCGGGTTCTGGAGCGCGTATCCATAGACACTCGGCCCATCGACGAGTCCGAGGGGGTCGGCCTGGAGGTACCGCCCTGTTGTGGGGTCGTAGTCGCGCATCCAGTTCTGGTGCAGGCCGGACCCGGTCTGATACCACTGGCCCGGAAAGTTGAAGCCGATCGTGAGCGGCGTTATTTGCCAGAAAGTGTCGATGCGTCCGAAGGGCAGGTAGGAGACTTCCCAAATCTTGCCGCCGAGTTCATCGGTGGCAAACACCGGCCGGCCGATATGGTCGGTGCGGATGAAGAAGAGTTGGTCATTCTCGACCACGCCCACGGCCTCACCGTCCATCCAGATATATTCACGCAGCAGTGTCGAGGTTCCGGCGACCGGGTCATATTCATACTCGACCAGCCGGTTGCCGTCAGCGTCATGGATCACGTGCAGCGTCTTGCCGTCCTGCACCAGTCGCTGGACCACCTGCTGACCAAGCGCGTTATAGACATATTCCGCCTGCAGCACGCCGTTGATCGAAAACTCAGACATCCGGCCCGCGGCGTTGTAGCCATAGCCATAGCCGCCGCCGCTGCGGTTGTCATAGGTGACGTTGCCCGCCATGTCGTGGCTGAAGGTCCGGCTGCTGACACCGGTGGAGATGCTGGCCAGACGGTTGGAGTCTTCGGGATAGGTGTAGTCCTCGGTTGTAACCGTGCCGAAATCGTCCAACTTCCTGCTCGCCCGGTCGCCGACCTTGTTATAGGTGAATTCGATCTCACCATAGGGGCCGGTGGCAAAGCGCAGCCGTTGTTGTGCGGAATATTTGAAGTCTTCGGAGTTCAGGCTGTTGAGGTTATCGGTGACCGTTCTCAGATCATCCCGAACGCTCCAGCCATAGCTGACGTCCCGGAAAGCAACACCTCCCATCGTATCCCGAACGCGTGTAGCGCGGTAGGATTGGTCGTGATCTTTGGTATGCTCCCCGCCATCTCCATAGTTGAACTGGAAAAGCGGGCCAAAAGGCCGGTAGTTTCCATCATCGACAACGACTTTTTCAGGCGGCAATTGCCCGGTTGCCGGGTCGACAACATTGCGCTGAATTTTCACGCTCTTGATCTGCTGCTGGCCGGTGTAGCTGAATTTGATGCTGAGTTCCGAAGATGTTTTGATCCTCGATAACAATCCCTTGCCATTGTAGAAGTACTTGGTGTCGTAGGTGGCTGCGCCGATCTGGCGCCGGTCCAGCTTCAGTTTTCCGCCATCTCCATATTCGCGCGTGATGACACCCGCCTCATCCGAGATGGTATGAATGTTCCCCTGACCCTGGCTGCCATTGGCGGTTCCGTCATAGGTGAACAGCTGATCGTGGGCGGGGGAAGACGGGAACGTGCGCGATGTGATGCGCCCCCCATTGTCATATGTGTAGTTCGACACAACTCCACGACCATCAGTCATCGAGGTGACGAGACCTCGTGCACCATAGGTATAGTTCATCGTGCCGCGATCGGCACTCGTCTCCTGAATCACCTCACCGAAGCCGTTATAGCTGAAGCTTGTCGCGACATTGCGCGGATCGGTGTATTGGGTGACCTGATCCGCGTCATTGTGGGTCATACTGGTCAGCGCATTGTTGACCCCGTCATATTCTGAGACCAGGCGATTCAACGCGTCAAAGCCATACTCTCTGGTTTTGCCAATGGCATCGTTTGCCTTGATGAGATTGTCTTCGACGTCATAGGCAAAGGTCGGGTCCTGAGCGTGCGCTCCAACAATACCTCTGAGGCGGCCCAGCTCATCATAGAGGGAGTCCTCAAAGTAAGTCGCTGTGCCGCTGGCATTTTCATGCTGAGTCCGGGTGATATTGCCCATTGCATCATAGCTATAGGGGTCTGATGCCGGAGGGGGCAGGATCCTACGTTAAGGGCTGATTTGACGCTCTATTCGCTGCAACGTTTTATGGACGGCAGGCTTTGAGACTGAGAAGATTTTGGCAAGATCGTTAATCGATCTCTTTTCGGACATTTCTCTTTCCAAGGAAGTAACAATATGCCCCGTCGGAAAATCCTGACTGGCCGCCAACGCGCGGCCCTTTTTGATCTGCCAACCGACGAAGCTCTTTTGCTACATCACTACACCCTGGCGGATGACGATCTTGAGATCATTCGGTCCCGCCGACGCCCTCACAATCGTTTCGGCTTCGCGCTGCAACTTTGCGCCCTACGATATCCAGGTCGGTTGCTCGCCCCAGGTGAAGTAATCCCGCTGGAAATCACGCGCTTCCTGGCGGCCCAACTTGGACTGAGGCCCGAGGATCTGGCCACATATGCGAGCCGTGAAGAAACCCGGCACGAACACCTGGCAATCCTGCGCGAGATCTATGGTTACAAGATGCTCGCGGGACGGGGATCACGCGACTTGAAGGTTTGGCTAGAGAAGAAAGCCGAGGCGGCGCGGTCGAACGAAGAGCTGGCGCGGTGGTTTGTTGATCATTGCCGTTCGACCCAAACCATCCTGCCCGGAATAACAGTGATCGAGCGTCTTTGTGCAGACGCCCTTGTTGCCGCAGAACGACGGATTGATGCTCGGATTGTCGATCAACTGGAAGGCGAAATGCGTGATCGCCTTGATGCCTTGCTGACCGAGAGTGCAGATGGCAGCGTCACCCGCTTTGTCTGGTTGCGGCAGTTTGAGACAGGGCGGAACTCGGCCGACATGAACCGTCTGCTGGATCGACTGGAAGCACTGCAAGATATCATACTCGACAGTTCTCTGCTGTCCGATATCCCGCCGCATCGCGTTGCTGGTCTTCGCCGTCAGGGTGAGCGCTACTTCGCCGGGGACATGAGGGATATCTCTGGTGATCGGCGCCTCGCAATTCTCGCAGTCTGCGTTTTGGAATGGCGAAGTGCGGTAGCCGATGCAGTGGTCGAGACCCATGATCGGATCGTTGGCAAAACCTGGCGTGAGGCCAAATCACGAAGTGACGCCTGCTTGGCCGACGCCAAATCAACTCTGAAGGACACCCTGAAAGCATTTTCGACCCTTGGGTCGGCGTTGCTTGAAGCGCACGAAGACCAAGCCCCGCTGGAAGAGGCCGTTCAAAATTCCGGGGGTTGGTCCACGCTCAGGGACCTTGTTGCAACCGCAGCCCAACTCACCGAGACATTAGCGACCGATCCGCTGGCACATGTCGTCCATGGTTATCATCGTTTCCGGCGCTACGGTCCGCGCATGTTGCGGGCACTCAACATCAAAGCAGCTCCGGTTGCCGAACCGTTACTGACTGCTGCGGAAATCATCGCAGTTGGCGAAACAACGGCCGTCCGGCCGCGAAGTTTTCTGCGCCGCACCTCAAAATGGCATCGTCACCTGAGGGACGATAACGGGCACCGGCTATGGGAGGTGGCCGTCATGTGCCACCTGCGCGAGGGTTTTCGATCCGGCGACGTCTGGCTTGCCCATTCCCGACGTTATGGCGATCTCAAGGAAGCGCTTGTCCCCGCCGAGATCGCTCGGTCCACACCGAGACTGACTATGCCGTTTGAACCGGAAGCCTGGCTGGCAGATCGGAAGGCCCGTTTGGCCAATGGTTTGCAGAGACTTGCCCGTGCCGCCAGAGCTGGCGCGATTCCGGGAGGACTTATCGAAAACGGTAATCTCAAACTTGACCGGCTGACCGCTGCCGTCCCAGAAGAGGCCAACGCCATGGTACTCGACCTTTATCGACGACTACCGGAAACTAGGATCACCGATCTCCTGCTCGAGGTGGATGACGAGGTTGGCTTTACTGAGGCATTCACTCATCTGCGCACCGGCGTACCCTGCAAGGACAGGATAGGTATGTTGAATGTGTTGCTTGCCGAAGGGTTGAATATTGGTCTCAGCAAAATGGCAGGTGCCACGAACACCCATGATTATTTCCAGCTCTCCCGCTTGTCACGGTGGCACATTGAAAGCGAGGCAATGGCCCGCGCCCTGGCCGTGGTGATTGAGGGGCAATCTTCGTTGCCGATGGCTCAGTTCTGGGGCGCCGGACAGGCCGCATCGAGCGACGGCCAGTTCTTCCCTACTTCACGTCAAGGGGAGGCGATGAATCTCGTTAATGCCAAATACGGCCACGAACCTGGGCTGAAGGCCTACACTCATGTCTCCGATCAGTTCGGTCCCTTCGCCACCCAAACCATCCCGGCCACGGTGAACGAAGCACCCTACATTCTGGATGGTTTGTTGATGACTGGTGCGGGTCAAAAAGTCCGGGAACAGTACGCTGATACAGGTGGCTTCACCGACCATGTCTTCGCGGTCACCGCTCTGCTGGGCTTCCAGTTCATTCCCCGCATCCGCGACCTGCCGTCCAAGCGCCTTTATCTCTTCGACCCCACATCCTGTCCGAAGGAACTGAAAGGCTTGATTGGGGGTAAGATCAGGGAGCCTGTCATCGCCGCGAACTGGCCGGATATCCTGCGCAGCGCCGCAACCATGGTGGCAGGGGCCATGCCTCCAAGCCAATTGTTGCGGAAATTTTCTGCGTATCCCCGCCAGCATGAGCTTGCGGTGGCGTTGAGAGAAATCGGACGAGTCGAACGGACACTATTCATCATCGACTGGTTGCTTGACGCCGACATGCAGCGCCGGGCGCAGATCGGCCTCAACAAAGGGGAGGCACACCACGCTTTGAAGAACGCGCTCCGCATCGGGCGGCAGGGCGAAATCCGTGACCGAACTTCCGAAGGACAGCACTATCGCATGGCTGGCCTGAACCTGCTCGCCGCGATTGTCATCTACTGGAACACCAAACACCTTGGGAACGCTGTCGCCGAGCGCCGCCGCGAAGGATTAGACTGCTCGCCTAACCTGCTGGCGCATATCTCGCCACTCGGATGGGCCCACATACTCCTGACAGGTGAATACAGGTGGCCCAAAAGGTGATCAGACGGTCTTAACGTAGGATCCTGCCCTCTCAGGCATCAGACCCCCATATGCCGTTTGGGTCTACCATCGCTTCGCGCTCAGCACCGCCGATGTTGAAGACCTGCTAGCTAAGCGCGGAGTGACGGTCAGCCTGCCGCTCCGGCGTGGCATGCATTCAAACGAACTAAACGGAAAGAGAAGTCAGGGAAGTTTTTATTGGTTGTGCCGACGCTGATCGCGTGCGGCACGTTGCCGGTTTATTGAGCTAGCGAAGGCAACGCCAGGCTGGGCACCGACGCTCACGACAGCTAGGTTCCTATAAGAGGAGGTCTAGTTTGGAACGTCGCTTGCTCACTATTCTCGCGATGGACGTCGTCGGCTACTCGCGGCTGATGCATCACGATGAAGAAACGACCCTTACTGATCTTATGGCGAGCCGGAACCTGATCGAACACCACATAGAGCAATTCGGAGGCCGAGTTTTTGGCAGTTCAGGAGACGGGTTTATTGCGAAGTTCAATAGCCCTGTTCAGGCCGTACGTTGCGCCACAGCGATCCAGATAGAGTTGTCCGAACGTGCGGCCGCGCGACCGGAAAGGCGGAAAATGCTGTTTAGATGCGGCCTCAATCTCGGCGACGTAATAGTCAAGGGTGATGATCTTTTCGGGGAAGGCGTGAACGTCGCAGCACGCCTTGAGGCACTTGCAGAACCTGGCGGTCTTTGCATTTCGCAATCCGTATACGAGCACACTCTAGGAAAAGTCGAAGAGAAGTTTATCAGCCTCGGCCCGCAGCACTTAAAAAACATAGACCGGCCGGTAGTAGCTTTCGCATGGCCCGCCAACGATCCTTCCCGGAAAGATGTGCCAACGAAGCAGGAAGATCCTGTCATTGCAGTTCTACCTTTTGAAACCTATGGCGACGAAGAACAGGAGTTTCTGGCCGACGGGCTGGCGGAGGAAATTATTGCGACGATATCCAAGGTCCCCGGATTGCTCGTGATCTCGCGTCACTCTACCGCGGGCTACAAGAAACAACCAGTTGATGTGCAACAAATCGGGGTTGAACAGGGCGCGAGCCACGTTCTGGAGGGCAGTATTCGAAAGGTTGGAAAACGCCTCCGGATCAGTGCTCAACTCGTCGATACCGCCAGTGGGTATCAGCTCTGGTCGGAGCGCTATGATCGCGAGTTTGAGGACATTTTCGATCTGCAAGATAGTATTTCTCTATGCATCGCCAAAGCGCTGCACGGGGAGATTCTGGAAGGAGAAATGGCGATTGAGCGGGGTTCTGGAACCCAAGATTTCCGCGCTTGGCAATTGCAAGTTCAAGCAAATGCAACGATGCGCAACTTGGCAAAAGAAACGATCGCAGCCGCTCGGATGATGGTTGAAAGAGCGTTGGAGATTGATCCTCGGTATTCCGCAGCCATGACTACGCTGGCTTTGACGCACGGAATGGACGCACGCCATGGCTTTGCCACGGCACGCAATCGCTCAATCGAATTGATGAGGAACTGGGCCGAGCGCGCGCTGGACGTCGACGAACGCAGTGCTGAAGCTTATGGGGTGCTTGGTTTCGCCAGTAACCTGGATGGCGATACGAAAGGCGCAATTGCCCAGTTCGAGCAAGCACTGGAACTGAATCCTAGCCACGCCGAAATTACAATTCGACTGGCGCTGTCTCAGATTTTCGACGGCAGTCCAGCGGAAGCCGTACGCACAGCGGAACGCGCCATGCGGCTTTGCCCCAAGCATCCGCCTTGGTACTTTGGTGTTTACGGTTTTGCACTTCGCTCTGTGTGCCGTTTCGATGAGGCTATTTCTGCCTTCAAAAACTACGGTGCGCATGTCCCGGGCTTCGGTCTTGTCGATCTAACGATTATTTTCACGCAGCAGGGGAATGAACAAGCGGCGCGAGAGCATGCCGAGGAACTGCTAAAGTACCGCCCAGACTTCACTGTCAGCCAGTGGGCTAAAACTCAACTTTACAGTGCAAAGGATGGTGCTCGCAGCGACATCGAAGCGCTGCTTCGTGCCGGACTGCCAGAGTGACAAGATCCGTAGAGTGATGGGCTTCCTTCGCTGGCGCTCGGTCTGGTGACGGCTGATTTTGCTGAAAAAATGGAAAATCGGAAATAGCATTTTTTGGCCAAATCACTATTTGCAAGGAACGTCGGCTCGTAGCCTCATCGATGGTTCCATCAGGACAATTTGAACGTGACACCGTACGTTGCCGGCAGTTTGATCGGGGCTTCGAAGCAAGGGCGAACGCTGCCCGTGCTCCGATGGTTGCGGGATGTGTCGCAAACTTTGGACTGAGGTTGACGAAATTGACCCGCCCCGGTGGTTTTACATAAAAAGTGGGTCACGTTTCGAGAAACGGTCGTCTTTATCAGTTTAACGACGGTAAACATAGCGTGTGGGCCCGGTGTACCAGACTGCTTCGTGAATTTCGGACCGGTGCAGCCCGATATCTTTGAGAATTCGGGCTGATAAACGCTCAAGTTTTTGTTGGTCATTCCTTGCCCTGCTGCGGCGTTTGGCGGCGGCAAGCATCAGCGAAACCTGATCACCAATTGCCCTTTTCATCCGATCTACAAAACCGGTTGAAGAAGTTTCTATAGATTGAAAGACCACAATGTTTCCTTCCTTCGCTCCATTTGTCGAAGCGTTCATGCGATCAGTACCGATGCGAACAGCTCCGATATGCTGGGTAATGTTGATCGTTGATTATGGGTCTGCCATCGCGTTACACGCGCTCATTCCCCAATGTGCGCCAGCACCGACCGCAAGCCTTCGGCGTTGGCTGGAGGTTTTCTTTGGTATGATTCTAATGAGGTCGCAGGTCAGCGGATGACTTCGTAACCCTCATTGATCCACGCTTGTGTGCCACCTTCGATCCAGCTGACATTTGGAAATCCCTGTCTGGTAAATGCTTCGGCGAGTTTCAATGCCATCGGACCAGCCTGACAGGTGGCCACGATGTGGATGGTCCGATCAGCAAAAGCCGGAGGCAGGTTTCCCGCCTCGGCATCGCCGATGGAAATCAGCCGAGCACCTGGGATCTTGCCGGTCGTTTCGGCGATGGCTTCCGCCGGTCGAGGATCGACAAATTCGACGCCGGCCCGGCCATAGTAACTATGCGCCTGTTTCGCCGAGATGGGCGTGGCACTTGAGCTGGTAACGGCACCGTTGTTGCTGCACGAAGTCATGATTTTCTCCTTGGTTTAAGTATTCGGTCGAATTTGGTTTTCAGAAGCAGAGGGTGGCCGCGCCATCAAGGATCAACGCGTGGAGTGCGGGCGAGCCCACAACCTGTGCGTTGTTGATGAAATCATCATCCGCATAGCCGCGCACTTTGGCGCAAGGCGGGCAGACAAGGATACGCCCGCCGCTGTCCTGAAAATGGTCGATCAACTCTTTGAGCGGGGGGTCAAAAGGGTTCATCTGAACGTTGTCAGCAGCGCCTTTCCTGACAATGTCGACGCCGGAGCTCACCATGAACATGGTCACTTGTTGACCTGAGGCGAGCCCGGTCTTTGCGATGGTGAAAGCAACGGTCGCGCGCTCGTCATCAAGTCCGCGCGAAACCACGATGGCTAATTTCTTGGGATGATCAGTCATTTCTCACTCCATTGCCGTTGACGGGGTTTGGTCCAGTCGTTTGTCCAGGCCGGACGGGGTCTCGATTTCGGAAGGGGTCCGGTGTTTTTGGCGGTGACATCCTGCATTTCCATTCCGGCAAACATTGGTTCGATCTCATCTGGATGGACGCTTGATTGCCCGATGCCCCAATGGTGCGGTGTTTGATTGCGCATGAAAATTCGCTAATCTGGTAAAATCAGTTTGCAAAAACGCACATGATCCAATGAGCCCCGCTGACACCGATCCGACAGACCGTCTGCTTCACATCCCCGAGATGGAACTGGAGTGGAATGATCTGTCCGTGATCCTGGCAATTGGCCGAACGGGCAGCCTTTCGGGGGCGGCCCGAATTTTGAAGGTGAATCACAGCACGATCTTTCGCCGGATCTCAGCGATCGAGGAGAAAACAAACGTTCGGTTTTTCGACCGTCTGCCAACGGGTTACAGAATGACCGGCGCCGGAATGGCAGCCATGCAATGTGCTGAGCGTGTTGAAGGGGAAGTGTTTGCCCTGGGCCGCCATATTCTGGGTCGCGACAAACGGCTTCAGGGAAAAATCAGAATTACGGCGCCCGAGTATGTATCCACTGATCTGCTCGTGGGACCGATGCACGAGTTTCGGAATAACAACCCCGATATTGTATTCCAGATTGTCACAACCAGCGACCCGTTGGATCTTAATCGGCGCGAGGCGGATATCGCAATCCGTGTGACCTCGGCGCCTCCGGAGGCATTATTGGGACGAAAAATCTGCGAATTTCGGTTTTGCGTCTACGCGGCCCAGTCGTATCTGGAACAACGCCCGGAAAAGTCACTGGCTGAACATGACTGGGTTATGAAGGACAACGAAGTCGATTGGCTCATACCCCTGATTTGGAAGAACAGAGCCTTGGCCAGCAATCGCATTGCGCTCACAAGCAGCTTGACCCGGGGCGCCACCAATGCGGCCTTGGAAGGGATGGGTGTGGTGCTACTCCCCTGTTTTTTCGGAGATGTCCACCCGAGGCTGATACGGGTAACTGAACCGATTGCATCACTTGCACGGGAACTTTGGGTGCTGACCCACCCAGATCTCCGCCACACGGTCCGGGTACGCGCCGCAATGAGGCATTTCTATGAAGCACTGCGCATAAAGGCTTCTTTGATCGATGGAACAAGGGGATCGGCGACTTCAGGGAGGCCACTCTCTCAAGCATTCTGAGTTTGTATTGGCAGGTTCCGAACCCAAATCGGCAATCACTGTGCCGGTTTGAAGAGCCAAGAAAGAAATGTTGGCAGGATCGATTCACGAATGCGTATTCTACGACCGCCCGGATCGTTTGAGCCAGGCCAACAAACGTTGTGCACATCGCCCCATTCGGTGAGAAGCCAGTGGCATTATAGTTTTCAAGCGCGGAAACCCGGTTACATTCGCCCGCGAAGCCACTTGTTGGTGAAGTTGCGATGACAAGCTTCAGAAAACAAACGGCCGCAACTTTGGCCGTTTGTTTGGCAGTCAAGTTTTCATTCGGCCGCATCCGGGACATTTTTACTGGGGTAAACAACTTTCACGCGCTCTTTAGCTGGATCAAAATGCGGGAACGAAACAGTTTTTGCTTTCAGGCGCTTTTGCTGCCCATCCAGTTGGCCGATCTCAATGTCGTGCCCCTCCTGCGCATGGGTTGATGAAACCCGCCCGAGGACGATGACCTTGCCTAAGATGGATGATTTCATCGCGCTGGTGATTTCGCCGACCTGCGCTTTTCCGATACGTACACAATCTCCCGGAGAAGGAACTGTTCCACCTTCTATATCAAACCCGACCAGTTTGCGCTGAGGGTGAGCCTTGCGTTCCTCAATTGCGCTGCGCCCGATGAAATCATCGGTCTTAGATTTCAATGGGACGGTAAAACCGATCCCGGCCTCGAACGGATCGGTCTGATCGTCAAATTCGGACCCGGCAAAGATCAAGCCACCTTCGATCCGCAAAATGTCGAGGGCAGCAAGGCCAAGCGGGGCGATTCCATAGTCCTGACCAACTTCCCAGACACGGTCGAAAATCTCGACGGCATCTTTGGGGTGGCAGAAGATTTCATACCCTAATTCGCCGGAATATCCGGTTCGGGAAATCACGACCGAGGTTCCGCGCACATCCCCGACCCGGGCCACTGTAAGCCGGAACCAAGGCAATTCTTCAATGGTTGGCTGCTGGGGTGGCGTCCAGAATATCTGCGAGAGGATGTCGCGGCTGTGCCGCCCCTGGACCGCGATGTTGTGCAACTGATCTGTAGAGTTTCGAACCCAGACATTCATGTTGCGCTTGCGCGCTTGTTCCTGCAGCCACAAACCGCTGGTGTCGTTGCCGCCAATCCATCGGAATTTGGTCTCTCCCAGCCGGTAGACGGTGCCATCGTCGATCATGCCGCCATGTGGTGATGTCACGCTAACTTGCCGTTTGGTTATTCATGTCCGTAATTGGTCGTAGGTGGCATCGATGAATTCATCGCCCATCAGCTACAAGCGTCACAGATTTCCTCCTCGGATTATTACGCACGCGGTGTGGCTTTATGTTCGCTTCAATTTGAGCCTGCGTGAAGTTGAAGAGATGCTGCTGCAGCGCGGGATCGACGCGTCTTACGAGACCGTCCGGCGTTGGGTCATCAAGTTCGGACCGCTGATCACTCGAAAATTGCGTCAACGACAGGACCGTCCCGGCGATGTCTGGCACCTCGATGAGGTTGTTGTGAGAATCTCCGGTCGTATGTGCTGGCTTTGGCGCGCGGCCGATCAACATGGCATCGTGCTGGACGAAATACTCCAACCAAAACGGGACAAACGGGCTGCAAAACGGTTGTTGCGCCGCCTGATAAAGCGTCTTGGATTCGTTCCCAAGCGGATCATCACGGACAAGCTGAGCTCATTTGGCGCCGCTAGGCGGGAGATCGCGCCGGGTCTGGATCATTGGTCGCACAAGGGACCCAATAATCGCGCCGAAAATAGCCATCTCCCATTTCGAAAGCGAGAACGGACGATGCAAGGCCATCACTCTCCAGGAGGTTTGCAGAGGTTCGTGGCCACCCATTCAGCCATTCGGAATTGCTTCTGTGTCCCCGCACGTCGTCGTTCAGCCTTAACAATCCGATATCACCGACTCGTGGCATTTGACGCCTGGAATACCGCCACTCGAACTGCTTGAAACCCGAGCATCAGCATTCCTTGGTGGGCCGGAAGTTAATGTGACAACACCCACCACACTGTTAATAGCCAAAGGCGATGACATGGCTGTCGCCAGTGCCGTAGATGCTTCCTGTGGCTGGGATGTGCTGGAAAACCTCGTCGCAATGGCAGGGACACTCGGCAAGACCGTCAAAGCGGATGCGCTGGCCTATGTCGAGCAGGGCTATCACCGCTTCAAGCTCTATGCCCCGCGAATGCTGGCAGCATTGGACA
>NZ_JBQFYW010000042.1:0-13698 GCF_056541825.1 Ruegeria sp. AF8
AACAGGCCGGACAGACGAAGGTACTGACGAAAATGACCGCAGAAATCACCAGAAAACACTTGCAATGCAGGAGCCACCCACAGATGCCGTTCGACCCTGGTCACCGTCACTGCAATGCGGTTCGTCAAAGCCGCCATTCTCTGCGTAAGGTGCAGCATCTGGGAGGTATGGGCTCACTGCAGACCTCGGTGCAGAAGCAGCACAAGTCCCTGCCCCGTTCTCCACGACATATCCAACGGCCCAAACCGGACATTGAACAATTGTCATGCACTCTTCAGCGCAGCTGATTGATGCAGGCTTTAGCTGCACCGACAACCCGCACTCTAAATTCATCCCATGTGATTCAAACCTGTCCTGGAAGCCATAGAACGATAGCAGGGAAGGCAACGAGCATCGCAATGGTTGCAGCATCCGCCAGAAAGAAAGGCGTTACACCTTTAAAAACATCCTGAACGCTTAGGTCATCACGCACGCCAGCCACCACAAAGCAGTTCAGGCCGATAGGTGGGGTGATCAGGCAAAACTCGGCCATTTTGACGACCAGAATACCAAACCAGATAGCACACATAGGCCCAGACATACCGAAAGTACTATCGGCTGCACTTACGGCTTCACCACCGTTCAACGCCATGACGGCAGGGTAAACTACGGGCAACGTCAGCAGCAGCATACCTATCGCATCCATGAACATGCCCAGTACAGCGTATGCCAGAAGAATACAGATCAGGATTAGCATCGGAGACATCTCAAGCGAGGTGATCCAGTCGGAAAATGCACTTGGCAGTTCGGCGAAACCAAGAAAACGAACGTAAACCAAAACGCCCCAGATGATCGTGAAAATCATGACGCTCAGCTTGGCGGTTTCCAAAAGCGCGTCTTTGAGTTCGGACCAGCGCATGCCCTGATACAGCGCCATCAGGAACACCACGAATGCTCCAATTGCGCCACCTTCGGTTGGCGTACCCCAGGCATCGCCGCCGAACGGGTTGTAGACAAAGAAGATGATGGTCACCACGACAATCACGATGGGAAATGCGGGCGGCAACGAGAGGAAACGTTCTTTCCATGTAAATCCGGTGACTGCGGGACCAAATCCTTTGATCAAGACGGCCATGCCAATGATCAGCAAGCCATAAATTACCGCCGAGAACATGCCCGGGATGAAGCCGGCCAACAGCAGTTTGCCCACGTCCTGCTCGACAATAATCGCGTAGATGACCAGAATGGCCGAAGGCGGGATGAGCGAGGCGAGCGTACCGCCTGCAGCGACGACACCTGCAGCAAAACGCTTGTCGTAGCCGATCTTCAGCATCTCGGGGATGGCGATACGGGCGAACACAGCGGAAGTGGCGACCGAGGCCCCGGATACCGCCGCAAACCCAGCGGTTGCGAAAACGGTCGAAACCGCCAGCCCGCCGGGGACCCATGCCAGCCAACGCTTCGCGGCTTCGAACAGTGCTTTGGTCAGGCCCGCGTAATAGGCGAGGTAGCCAATCAGGATGAAGGTCGGGATAAGGCTCAACGCCTGGCTTGAAATCTTGGAGTGCGGCACCTGCCCCGCTGTTTTGACGGCCACAGTCACAGCCTTGCCGAACCGCGCGGGGTCGTACCCAAACTTGGCCCAGAAGATCCAGATCAGACCAATCATGCCTGCTATCGCGGCGGCAAAGGCCACGCGCATCCCCAACACTACAAGAACAAGCATACCGCCCGAGACGATTAGACCAATATCAATGGGTTCCATCAGATTTAACCTCAGTTGTCGTGGCCCGAGACGTGCTCGGCTTCCATTGCAGCTTGAGTGGCTGCATCGGCTATTAGCGGGACGGCAACAGGTGGCTGATCCGGGTGCCGGATCGCACGACTGTAGGCCCAGAGCTGTAAAGCAAGCCTTAGGCAAAGCACGCTGAAGGCAACGGGGGCCAACAGCTTTGCGGGCCACAGCGGGATACCTATGTCGATGGAGCTGTCGCGGCTCCAGAGTGGAGCACCAAAGTCAAAGCTGCGTGCGAAATGCGACCAGCTCCCCCAAATCAGCAAGACGATCAGCGCCAGAATGACAGCGGTTGTGACGAACTCAACGATATAGAGCGTCCGGCCTTTGAGCGCGCCAACAACCATGTCCATTCGGATATGACCGCCATCACGCTGCGCATAGGAAATCCCCATGAAGGCGATTAACGGCATGGCCTGCTCGATCCAGTCCACGTAACCGGGAAGTGGCGCATTGGCGAAATTCCGGCCACCAACGGAGACCACGGCCATGACCATCAGCGAGAACACTGCAAGACCGCTGATCAGAGCCAGAAAACTCTCCAGTTTGTAGAGACGTTGATCGAGAATGCTGAGACGGCTGTCGTCGGACAGCACCAGGGATGACCCGGCCATCGTTGTACTCCGCTATCAGGGGAAAAGGTACCCGACGCCAGCTTGGCCGACGCCGGGTTGTGAGTGGATTAGCTGCCGTTTGCGATCTTCCCGGTCACAAGGTCATAAAGCTCTTGTGCTGGCAGGCCACGCTCGGTGTTTTCTGCAATCCAGGCCTCGGCCGCGGGAGCGGCAGCGGCTTCTTTGAACGCTGCGATTTCTTCATCGCTGAAAGTGACCCGTTCGATGCCGCGCTGATCCAGCTCAGGGCCCCACGCTTCCATCGTTTTGGTCTGGTAGTGGTTCACGTAGTGATCCAGTGCCTCGTCCACCGATCCCAGCAGAGCTTCGCGGTGCTCGTCAGATAGATCTTCCAGCGCCAGCGTGTTCACCACGACAGGGCAGTTGACGGTGCCGGGGTTGAGGTTCGTCGTCCACCAAGTGCCATTTTCAATGGTGCCAAAGGACATATGCGCATGTGGCGCAAAGCTGACAGCTTTGACGATGCCACTATCCATTGCCTGACGCACTTCGGATGCGGACATCGAGGTCGGAACTGCCCCAACCGTCTCCATCGCCTTGCCGATACCACCTGTCGCCCGTACGCTCAGACCTTCGAAATCGGTTAGAGATTTGGGTGCTTCACCGACACCAACAAGGTTGTACTGCGGCAACGGCGACGGCATCAGCAGAGTCGCGTCCCAGCGGGCCAGATCCTCGACAACGGCCGGATGTTGATAGACGGCCATCGACAGGTCGACTTCCTGTTCAAGGGATGTCACGCCCAAAAACGGCAGTTCCAAGACAGTGATCGAGGGGTTCTTGTCGCGGTGATAGCCAGCGCAGAACTGGGCCATTTCAAACGCACCAATTGAAATTCCATCGAGGTTTTCTTTGTTCTTCGACAGGCCGCCATAGCTGATGTTGAGTGTGAACTCACCGCCCGTCTTTTCGCTCACCAGTTCGGCAAGTTTCTCGACGTGTTCAGTAAATGCACGACGCTTGCCCCACAGGGAAACGTTCCATTCGACAGCCAGTGCTTCGGATGCAACGGTCAGCGACAGAACAGCAATGGCCGCCCGGTTAAGATGTTTGCGCATATTGGCTCCTCCCAGATCACGCAATTCGCTTGAGTGGAGTATTCAGGATGCGCAGCAGCCTGCCTATGAAGGAAAATGCGCGTGAATTTTCGGAGTCCCTGCGGATATCCGCAGAGTGGTTTCTCCTACAACAGCGCCTCTTTATCGAGACCGAGTTTGACGATCTTTTCGTTGAGCGTCCGGCGGCCAATCCCAAGCGCTTCGGCGGCGGCATCCATGCGGCCTTTATGCGCCTTGATGGCTTTGCCAATGAGTTCGCGTTCAAAAGCAGCAACCGCTTCGCGAAGCGTATCCGGCACTTCGTCGAAGTGCTGATCGCTTTGGATAGCCTGCGCCACCGATCCTCCTCCGCGTCGGGCCGCTAAAATGCGCCGTTCGCAGACATGGCGCAATTCACGCACATTGCCGGGCCAATCATGTGCAAGCAGAGCGGCCAAATCGTCCTGATCGAGTTCTGGCGCGTCTATCTCATAAACCTGCGCGTATTCGTTCAAGAAATGCGTTGCCAACAGAACCAAATCATCCCGTCTTTGTCGTAGTGGAGGTAAGGACAGGACGACAGTATTTAATCGAAACAATAAGTCCTGGCGCAGGCGGCCTTCCTCGGCTGCCAGTACAACGTCTTCGTTGGTTGCTGACACAACCCTGAAGCTTACCGGCACCGGCGACACAGCCCCCACCGGCAGCACCTGCTGATCTTCGATGACCCTTAGTAGTTTGGCCTGCGCCGCTGGTGGGCACGAGCAGATTTCATCCAGAAACAAGGTTCCACCCGATGCCGCCACCAGCCTTCCGTCGGATTCACCCGCGACGCCGAACATTTCCGCTCCAAACGTATCCGGGGACAAAGCCGCGCAATTGAGGGCAAGAAACGGCGCATCCGGCGTGTCGCCCAAATCATGCAGAGCGCGGGCAACTAGTTCCTTCCCGGTTCCCGTATCCCCCTGCAACAGGACCGCGACAGAGGTGTCGGCAATGTCGAGAATATCCTGCCGCAAAGTGTTAATCGCGTCGGTCTCGCCAAGCAGAATGCGATCTAGCCCAGACAGTTTCAGCAGCCTGTCCTTCAACCGCGCGTTTCTTTTGCGCATGCGGTTTTGCTCGGCTGCGTGCGTCAGGACGGTTAGTAACCGCCGAGGCTCATAGGGCTTTTCGATGAAACCATAGGCACCGTCCTGAATGGCCTGAACCGCCATCGGTATATCGCCATGTGCCGAGATAAGCACAACCGGCGGCGCGACCAGTTTGTCCAAGCTGGCGAGCAACTCAAGGCCCGACATGCCGGGCATGCGCACATCAGAAAGGATGACATCTGGCGTGGCATTGGTCAGATGTTCCGTCACCTGGGTCGCCCGTGGCACCGCACTGACGGTCCAACCGGCAGCTTCGAGAAGTTCGACAAGAGAATGTCGCATCGACTTGTCGTCGTCGACGACTAAGACATTGAAGGATTGCGCCGGTGTCATTCTTTCATTTCTTCGGGTTTCTGAGCAATCGGGAAAGTGACCCGAAAAATTGTTCCGGCGCCTTCGCGGTTCCGGGCCGTCATTGTGCCATCGTGATCTTTGACAATGCTGGTGGAAATGGCCAGCCCTAAGCCCATGCCCCGCCCGCTCTCCCTTGTGGTCACAAATGGCTCTTGCAACTCAGCAAGCGTTGCCTCGCCCAACCCATGACCGTTGTCCTGAATTTCCAAAACGACCTCATCATCAGAAGCCGTGACAGCGATATGGATTTCAGGCGCATCCGCTCCGTCCGTAGCATCTATGGCGTTGCGCAAAAGATTAGTGATGACCTGTTCGATCCGCAGGGCACTGCCCCGGATAAAGGCCGGACCAGTCGACGCATCAACTGAGATTTTCACCTTGCCCTGCTCGATGTTTGGCGCAACCAGAGCCAACGCGGCGTTAACCGAAGTGCATAAGTCTACGTCGTCGAACGCTTCGCTCTCTGAGCGCGAGAAGAACCGCAATTGGCGCGTGATCCCTTCCATCCTGTCGACCAGGCTTCCGATTTTTTGCGGCAGCTTGGTCTCACCGGAAGATGAGATCTCTTCTGCCACCAGGTGATTGCGCATCGCAGCGATGGGCTGACCCAGTTCATGCGTGACCGACGCGGATAGTTGCCCCAAAGCCGCCAGTCGGCTTGCGCGCTCCAACTCGCCTTGGGTGCGTTTGAGGCTCCGCTCGGCTGTCTTGCGGTCGTCGATTTCGATGGCGAGCCTTTCATTTGCCTCGCGCAGCTTTGCTTCTTCCTCTTCGGACCGCACCAGGGCCGCGCTTACGCGCCTTGCGCGTTGTATCTGGAAAAAGATAAATGTGAGCCCCGCCAAAAGGACAAAAACTGCAGTTACAAGCCAACTGCGCGCTACGGCCTGATCGTCACTTGCAAAATAGTGAAGCGACCAGCCATGGGGTAAATCCGTAGCTGCAAGATGCAGGCGCTTCGTCCCCGCAATTCTGGCCTGATCTCCCGGCAATTCAACCCAATCCAACGCATCTAAGTCTTGCCCCGGAAACTGCCTGGCATCTCGAATCCGTTCTTGCTGTGGTTCTGACAATGGCGTCAACGCGCGATATTGCCAATCCGAGTTCGAAGATAGCAGAACGACGCCGTCTTCATTGGCTAAAAGAACCTGTTCGCCCGAGTTTTTCCAACTATCCTGAAGATCAGAGAAATCGATCTTAATCGCTATGACGCCGGTTGGAGCTCCCCGGTCGTCAATCACTGCGTTGGCGATGAAGTATCCTGGCAGACCAGTCGTTGCCCCGATGGCATAGAAGCGGCCCTGTTTACCAGAAATGGCACTTTGGAAATACGGCCTGAAAGCGTAGTTCTGGCCAACAAAGCTTCCATTGTCGCGGTAGTTCGATGCGGAAATCGTGATCCCGTCTTCGTCCATCAGGTAGATAGCATCCAGCCCCGCCCGCTCCGCAAAATCCTCAAGGCGTCGGTTTAAAGTTCCGGTGCCGTCTCCTTCGGCTGTTCCAATTACAAAGGAATCCTGTGACAGCACATATGTGAGGTGGGAAAATCGTTCGAGTTCGCTGTTTACCGAGCTTTGGTAGAGCGAAAGCCGGCCCTGAGCTTTGGAAAGCTCCTCCGAAACGAAGTACTGGTAAGAAACCAAATAAAGGCCAATGCTGGCGGCAATGGCTACTAAAATACCTACAATATACGAAACTGATCGCATTGAACGTCCATTAACTGCGACGGCATAGGATCACAGTAGCTTTTAGCCGTCCATCCCAGGAGTTCTAATCCGACATTTGGATGTTCAGGCCAAACAAGAATGGCCGAGTAATTTGAGAACGCGAAGCAATGAACAAACCTGCCGAAAGGACTATTTGCAATTCGCAAACAGATTCGGCCCAATCCAGACCTTCACCAATGCGTCGAACGCTGCTGCGCAGCTTCCGCATTGCGGACATTCGTACAAAATTGCAGTGTTTATGAGGAATTACACATTCGATAGGCGGGAAAATGAGCTTTCGTCTACAGCATCCCAATGACTGATTACTTCATCGGACGATATTGCAACAAACTTCAGCTGACGCGGTCAAAAACCCCCTATTTCAAAGCGTTGCGACTGCGCGTTTCCTCAATATGACCTGAAACGGGTTGCCAGATGGTCTATCAGTGTACGAACCCGTGCGGTTAGATGGCGGTTGGGTGGGTAGAGCGCGTAGAGACCGAAGCTCTCTGTTTCGTAGTCCTGAAACAGATGTTCCAGAGTTCCCTTTTCCAAACTGCGAGCAACGACGTAATGCGGGCAGCGTGCAATGCCGAGGCCCGCAATGGCCATGTTTGCAATCGCAGCTGGCGCGTTGGCGTGAAACCCCCCCGCCACCTTGACTACGAAATCCCGGCTGCCTGTCCGAAACCTCCACGCGGTCGCATCAGCAGGGTTTTCGTCAATCAGGCAATTATGCGTAGCAAGGGCCATCGGATCACCTGGACGCCCACGTTCCGCCAGATACTCCGGTGACGCGCAGACGATCAGCGGCATATCCGACAGCTTCCGCGCAATCAGGGTCGAATCCCGTAACACTCCTATCCGTATGGCAAGATCGAACCCCTCTTCGACAAGGGCCACGCGGGAATCCGACAGTTTGAGGTCAATATCAACCTGGGGATGCGCCCGCAGGAACGGGGCCAAAGCCTGTGTCAGGTTGATGCTGCCGAACCCGGTTGGCGCGGTCATCCGGATCGGCCCGGCCAGCGCCGATTGCCGTTCCTGAACAAGGTCTTCCAATTCGTCTATTTGCTCTACAATTGGGCGGCATCGTTCGAGGTAAGCAACACCTACATCCGTCAGCGAAACGCTTCTGGTTGTCCGGCTGAACAGCTGGGTCGACAGCTTGGCCTCTAACTGAGCAACATATTTGCTAACCAACCGCGTCGACAGACCAAGGCGTTTGCCTGCAGCCGTAAAAGACCCCTCATGTGCGACGGCCAGAAAGGCGCGCATCGTATCAATCGTGTCCATGGCCAAGCTCCTTTATTGTTTTCAATTCATTATTACCATTATGTTCATAGTTGCTGAACAAAGTATGGGATTATAAATGAATTAAGCCTTTGGCATGTTTGGTCCAGTGATCTGCAATGAACTGCATCACCTCCAGAGAACCTCCCAAAAGGAAACCGCCATGCCAAACGCTATCCGTATTCATCGCCATCCATTGTCCGGTCACTCACACCGGGTCGAGCTGTTCGCCAAGCTGGGCGGCATCAATCACGAACTGGTCGATGTCGATCTGCTTGGTGGAGAGCATAAGAAGGAACCGTTTCTCTCCCTGAACCCGGCCGGACAGGTGCCGGTAATCGAGGATGGCGAAACTACCATCGCCGATTCCAACGCCATTCTGGTCTACCTCGCCCGGAAATACGCGCCCGACTGGCTGCCGACCGATCCGGTGAGCGAGGCCGAGGTTCAGAAGTTCTTGTCGCTGGCCGCCGGAGACATCGCCCACGGCCCCGCAGCGGCACGGCTGATCACCGTCTTCGGCGCGCAGCTGGACGCCGAACGCGCCAAGGCCGTCGCCAAATCCGCCTTTGAACGGCTTGAGGCGCATCTGAACGGGCGCGACTGGCTGGTCGGAACCAACCCGTCCATCGCCGATGTCGCGATCTACAGCTACACGGCCCATGCGCCCGAGGGGAACGTTTCGCTGGGCGACTATCCCAACATCCGCGCCCTGCTGGCCCGGGTTGAAGCCCTGCCCGGCTTTGTGCCCATGCAGAGCACCAAGGTCGGCCTCGCCGCCTGACTTCACCGCGCGCCCGGTCCCGAAGGCCGGGCGCGTGTTACAACCCCGTGTTCCGCCCCAGGAGAGATCCCATGCTTACCATCGAACCCAGCGACAGCAGCACCTCCCCTTTCCATCGGGGCGAACACATGGCGCAGGCGCGGATGGGTGTTCGCGACATCGAACACTGGGCGCGCAAAGTCGTTCGCGACCACATGCCGGAGCAACATCGGGACTTTTACACCGCGCTGCCGTTTTTGGTGATGGCCGCCCGCGACGGACAAGGCCGGCCCTGGGCCACGCTGGTCGAGGGGCCGGACGGGTTTGTCACAGCGCCGGATACCAAAACGCTTTCCATTGCGGCCCTGCCGGTCCGGGGTGACGCATTGCACGAGGCACTTCGCCCCCAAAGCGATATCGGCGTTCTGGGCATCGAACTGGCCACACGGCGCCGCAACCGGGTCAATGGCCGGGCGGGCCGCGTCACGCCGACCAGCTTTGACTTTCACGTCGACCAGACTTTTGGCAACTGCCCACAATATATCCGCGAACGCGCGTGGACCCGGGTTGAAAACTCGGGACCCGGACCGGCGACCCGCGGCCAACGGTTGACGACGGCTCAGATACGGTGGATCGAAACTGCCGACACCTTCTTTATCGCCAGCGGCTATCGTGAAGGGGGCGATAGCCCGACCTATGGGATGGATGCATCCCATCGCGGCGGTGATCGCGGCTTTGTGCAAGTTTTGGACGACCGGCGGCTGCGGTTTCCTGATTACGCTGGCAACAATCACTTCAACACCATCGGCAACCTGCTGCTTGATCCCAAGGCGGGCTTCCTGCTCGTCGATTTCGAAGGCGGCAGCCTGCTGCAACTGACCGGCACCGCCTCGATCGACTGGGACAGCGATGAGATTGCTCGGGTGCCCGGCGCGCGGCGTCTGGTGACGCTGGAGATCGACGAGGTCGTCGAAATCCGGTCGGCGGTCAGCCTCAGGTGGAATTTGGATGCGGAGTCGGTCCGCTCAATCCGCCTGGTCGGAAAAACCCGCGAAAGCGCCGATGTCACCTCGTTTGTTTTCGAAGCCCGCGACGGCGGTGCGCTGGCCGGGTTCGAACCCGGACAACACCTGCCGGTCGAGCTTGAAGTTCCGGGGATCCCCGAACCGGTGCGCCGCACCTATTCGCTGAGCAACGGACCGAACGAGCATCGCTATCGGATCACGGTCAAGCGTGAGCCCAAAGGGATCGCGTCGCGATTTCTGCACGATCATCTGGAACCGGGCGCGATCATCAACAGCCGTCGGCCCGCGGGTGATTTCGTGATGACCTGCGACCGGTGTCCACTGGTTCTGGTCAGCGCCGGTGTGGGTGTCACGCCAATGTTGAGCATTCTGAATAAGGTCGCGGTTGAGCGCGGCAACCGCCCTGTCTGGTTCATCCACGGCGCGCGGGACGGTCAGCACCACCCGCTGGCCGGAGAAGTTCGCGATCTGGCCACCAGACGGCCGGGGATCACGACACATGTGGCCTATAGTCAACCTGCGCCAAAGGATGAGATCGGGGTGGATTATGACTCGCATGGCCGCGTTGACGGAGCACTTCTGGCGCAGCTGATCGACAATGCCAGCGCGCATTACTTTCTGTGCGGCCCCGTCGGTTTCATGGCCGGGATGCAGGCCGATCTGGAACGCCGGGGCATCTCTCCGGAACATATTCATACTGAAAGTTTCGGCCCCGCCGGGTGATCGGAAGTGATCATTCGGGGCAAATGAAACTTAATCCATAGGAGCAAGGACATGCGCGAATTTTATGATGTAATCATTATCGGTGGCGGCAATGCCGGGTTCGGAGTGTCGGCCATCGCGCATGAAGCCGGGAAATCCATCGCCTTTATCGAGGCGCGCGATTTTGGCGGCACCTGCCCCAATCGCGGCTGTACGCCCAAGAAAGTGCTGGTGGCAGCCGCCCACGCCATGCACGAGATCGAACAAGCCGCTAACCACGGGATCGAGGTCAGCAAGCCCCGGCTGGACTGGGCCAAACTGATCCAGCGTGAAAAAGACCTGATCGGGTTTATTCCGGACGCGATGCACGGGCTGGCCGAAAAACGCGGCGATGTCTTTCGCGGCACGGCGCGCTTCGTCGGGCCGGACAGTGTTGACGTGGACGGTCAGGTTATCCGGGG
The DNA here is from genome assembly GCF_056541825.1 of Ruegeria sp. AF8. Lineage (NCBI taxonomy): Bacteria > Pseudomonadati > Pseudomonadota > Alphaproteobacteria > Rhodobacterales > Roseobacteraceae > Ruegeria > Ruegeria sp. AF8. The sequence goes on from NZ_JBQFYW010000042.1 coordinate 10,905, forward strand.
CCGGAACATCGTGATTGCCACGGGATCGAAGCCACGACCGCTGCCGATCCCCGGAGCCGAACACATGATCACTTCGGACGACGTATTGTCCGACCCGACACTGCCGCGCGAGGTCGTGTTCATCGGCGGTGGCGTCATCGCAATGGAGTTCAGCCATGTCTACGCGCGTGCCGGGGTGCAGGTGACGATCCTGGAGGCACTGCCGCAGCTTTTGCCGCGTCTCGACAGTGACGCCGTTGCCGCCTTGCGTGCCGAAACAGAACGCCTTGGCGTTGTTGTCAAAACCGGGGTGTCGGTGACGGCCATCGAAAAGACTTCCGATGGACTTAACGTCCGGTTCCAGCATGAAGGCCGCGACCAGAGCGTGACCGCCGAGCGGGTCGTCAACGGCGCGGGCCGTATCGCCAATATCGACGGCCTGAACCTTGAGGCTTGTGGCGTCGACCATGACGGGCTGCGCATTCTGATCGACGACACGATGCGGTCCACCTCGAACCCCTCGGTCTGGGTGGCGGGCGATGCCGTCGCGCATTCGGCGCAACTGTCCCCTGTTGCGACCTATGAAGGCCAGATCGTCGGTCATAACATCGTCAACGGCCCCACCAAAAAGCCGGATTACAGCGTGATCCCCAGCGCGGTTTATACTGTTCCGGCCCTCAGCACTGTTGGCCTGACCGAGGCCGACGCCCTCGAGCGCGGTCTGGATGTGACGGTGTCGGTGTCGGACATGTCCGGCTGGTTCTCGGCCAAGACCTATGCTGAATCCGCTGCGTGGTCCAAAGTTCTGGTCGATCAGAACAATGACCGGATCGTGGGTGCCCATATCCTTGGGCATCATGGCGACGAGTTGATCCATCTTTTTGCCATGGCCATGCGCCACGGCATTCCCGCAAATGACCTCAAGACCTCGCTCTATGCCTTTCCGACCTTCGCGGCGGATGTGAAATCCCTGATTTAGGGAGCCATCGAGCAAGCGAGACAACAAAAAAGGAGAGCCGTTATGAAAGATAAGGTTTGTCTGATCACCGGTGTCGGTGACGGAACCGGAGCATCGGTTGCCCGCCGGTTTGCACGGGATGGATACCGCGTTGCCTTGCTGGCCCGGAACACTGCGCGTTTGTCGGAGCTTGAAAAGGAACTGCCCGGCGCGCGATCCTTCGCCTTCGACCTTGAGGACCTGGACCAGCTTGTCCGGGTCTGCCAGCAGGTGATGGCAGAGATGGGCACGCCAGAGGTGATTGTCCACAACGCCGTCCGCGCCACGTTCAAACCCTTCATGGACGCGGACCCCCAAGAGTTGGAGCGCAATTTCCGCGTCAACACCACCAGCCTTTTGTACATGGCCCGCGAACTGACCCCGGCCATGGTCGCGCGCGGCAGTGGCGCGATCATCGTCACCGGCAACACGTCCGCGCTGCGGGGTGTTCCGAATTATGGGCTTTTCGCCCCAACAAAAGCCGCGCAACGGATCTTTGCCCAGGCGCTGGCCCGCGAACTTGGACCGAAGGGCATCCATGTCGCCTATGTGGTTATCGACGCGGCCATTGATACGCCGTGGACCCGCGTGCCCTTTAATCCCGACATGCCCGAGGAGTTTTTCAGCAAACCCGACGCCATCGCGGAAGAGGTCTTTCATATCGCCCATCAGGACCAGTCCACATGGTCCTTCGATGTGGAGTTGCGGCCCTTCGGGGAAAAATGGTGAGTCTTCAGCTGGTCACTCGCAGGCCGATTGAGTTCAATCCAGATAAGCGGACTACCCGGTGATCGGAAGACGCCTATTTTCCGCAATACGTGGGCATGGGGCAAAGGGTTTAAGTGTTCAGCCCTGGCACCTGGAGGATGGAATCAACAATGTGCCTGTCCGATTCTAGGGTCAGGATTCATAACCAAAAGATGACGGTTGCCGCGAGCGCGATAGCCGAGAGGAAGACCTTCGGACATCTGTCGTATCGGGTTGCCACGCGCCGCCAGTCCTTGAGCCGACCGAACATGATCTCGATGCGGTTGCGCCGCTTGTAACGGCGCTTGTCGTATTTGACCGGTATCTTGCGTTGCTTTCGGCCAGGGATACAGGCGCGTATCCCTTTGTCTTCCAACGCTTCTCTGAACCAATCGGCGTCATATCCGCGATCTCCGAGTAACCAATCCACGTTTGGGAGGCAGCTGAGCAGCGCCCGCGCCCCGATGTAGTCGCTGACCTGCCCGGCGGTGACGAACAGGTTGAGCGGTCGGCCCTGGCCGTCGCAGATAGCATGCAGCTTCGTGTTCATGCCGCCCTTGGTCCGGCCGATCAGGCGTCCGCGCCCCCCTTTTTCGCGGCCAAGCCGGTCGCGGTACGGTGCGCTTTCAGATAGGTCGCGTCGATCATTACGGTCTTTTCCTCGCCGTGCTCGGCGGCCAGGCCGATCATCATCCTGGCGAAGATACCTTTCTCGCTCCAACGTTTCCACCGGCTGTAAAGCGTCTTATGAGGTCCATACTCCTTGGGGGCGTCGCGCCAGCGCAACCCATTGCGATTGATAAAGATAATCCCACTCAGCACGCGTCTGTCATCGACGGGCGGCTTGCCGTGCGACTTCGGGAAGAAAGGGGCAAGCTTGGCCATCTGCCCGGCGTTCAGCCATAAAAGGTCCCTCATGTCACCGCTCCGTTTTCCGAGCCGTGAATCACGCAGCGCACTGAAAATCAATGCATCCTGACTGTTGATTTCCGCTGAGAAGTGACCCGGTATTTTCACCGAGATTTGACCCACCCTTGTTTATGTATCAGCGTTTATTTGGCGGTCAATGTC
>NZ_JBQFYW010000043.1:0-10373 GCF_056541825.1 Ruegeria sp. AF8
CGTCAGCCAGAAAAGATCAGACATGGTCACCGCTCGATTTTCGAACCGTGAATCACGCAGCCAAGCGGAAATCAATGGGTCCTGACCCTAGCCCAAGTGGCAACCCAATTTGACACTGGAACAACTGCGTTGAGTTACTCACTAACCGGTACGTAACCTCGTCGGCATTTTTGCTTTTCGATTTTATGGAGTGCATCAGCAGCTTGAACTTCGTCATCGTACGTCACCATCATGGCTTGTCCGCTCGTGCCAATACGTCCCCAACTACGAAGAACGGACACTTCCTCAAACAGTGTCGGCTGCAACTCAATTCCGTAGAACCGCGCCATGTTGACGTCCGGGTCCACATGGATCAGGTGGACAGGTGTTGTGTCTGTCAGCTCCATGGCCCGATTGTCGTTCAATTCAACTTTTCTGTCCAATGACATTGCGAGATCATTACGTTGGGAATGATTCTGAGCCTGAATGGATTCCGACGTCGACTTTACCTATCGCTGAACACTCACTTCTGCCATTTTTGAGGCGATAGACGGATCTATGTGTGGAATTCGCAGGCCGAGCGTCCCACTTGGTTAGCCGGTGTGTTCTTCGGAAATCGGCCTTTTACCGCAGGAAGGGACACTATAAGGGTGCAGCCAGACTGGCACGTTGGAGCCTGCACAAGTGTGGCTCGCAAAACGCCATTGACATGGCACCCGTCGATCACAGAGCCGGCTTCAAGCTACCTGTTTCCTGAACCGAAGAGGCGTTCGCCCTGTTCGTCTATAACCTGCCTAGCCTTGGCGACGCTGAAGCTTTCGGCCTGGTCCCGGTTTTCAAAAACATCCGCCCGGATTACCGTATAGGTCTTGCGATCTCCGTCGATGGTCTTTTCGATACGCGCCGACAGACGATACTTGCCACCCTCGGCAATCAGTTCAGGGAAGATGTCGAACCCTTTATAAGCGACCGGCTCCGGCTCAGGCTTTTCGCCGCCACCGAAAAGTTTTGAGAAGAGGGACATGGGGCGGCTCCTTTCAATGTTGCTCGGACCGGAGACTAACGCCGCTAAGAGCCGGGGTGAAGCGGGTCGCGAGATCAGATCACCGGCCGTCGATCCGATAGCACGCTCCGTGCATGGTCTAAACGTCCCGATCCTCGGTGAAAGCCCGGTCCTCCGCACCATTCTCCCTTGTACGAATCGGCCCAGAGCAGACTTTCAATTGTCACCGAAGATGCTGCGACGCAGCCTGTCGAAGCCGCCCTTAGCTGTGCTCGTACATATCGGCGGCACCTAAATTCACACAACGTTCAATTTTCAGACGCTAACCGTCATTATCCGCGTTTGCATACATTTGATTTTCAGCTAGCTGAAACAAGTGCCCGCGAAGAGCACAACCCGCTGGATAATGTTATATTTCTGATATCAAATTACAGGCAGCTGCCACCTCGTCGGGACTATCGCCATCTGCAACGTCTTTCCTGACAGATTCAAGGAGGGTGATTGCCTGTTCGGTCCAACCTTTTTTCTTCCACAAAGATGAAAGACTAATGGATGCACGCAGTTCCCATTTTTTTGCATGTTGTGCACTGGCGACTTCCACAGCTTGTTTGAGGCGTTCCTCGGCCACCTCGCGCTCACCAATCTTCAACGCAATCATACCTTCAAGGTGCAATAAATCACTCTTGATGAAGTTTTCCTGCGTTTCCGCAAGAACAAGCCGCGCTTGGTCTGCAAACGTTTTACAAAGGCTGATTTCGTTTGTGCGAAGCGCTTTCCAGGCAGCCAGACTTTTGAAAATTGGCAGATAAAGGCGCGCGTTTAATCGGCTGTAACCCTTTTCAAACCTTTCATAATTTTCAACCCACGCTTCGCCACTACCAACCCCGTCGGCCAGCGCCTCAATCGAGCCCGCATAAACACTCATTTGTTTGAGCCCGAATTTGTCACTTATGTCTCGAAGAGCTGAGGCGTGTCGGAGCGCCGACTTGTCCGCCCGATCCAGTAAGTCGCGCAATCCAACATGCACATGCACATACCCGACCGTGTTTGCGTGATCGGACTTCAGCGCCGCCTCTTCAGCAGTTTTTGCCTTGTATTCAGATTCCTGCGTTCGCCCCAAACACCAGAGATTCAAAGATTGGTAAGCTCGAATGGCGACACCCGGGTCTTGTCCGAAACGATTTTCGAACCCAACATTGTCATCTGGGTCATAAAGGCTCAGCGCCAGGTCAAACTCTGCCTGAGCCTTTGAGAAATTGCCTAGCATGCAACAGGAAACACCCACCAATCGGTGACCGGTCATTTTGTTTACGCGAACCCCCGAACACTCGGCTTCGCTTTTGATATAACGGGCGGTTTTCAAAGCTTCCTGATGTCGCCCGGTCATCAGGTTTCCAACCCACAAACCGTAGAGTGCGGGAAACCTAAGCGGTGAATCTCCGAGTTTCTCGGCCAGTGACAAGGCGACTTGATACGCTTGGGTTGTTTCATCTGCCGCATAGCCGTGCATGGCCAGCAATATGGGTGCGATCTGGACCTGTAGATTCAGGGCGCGTTTTACGCCTTCCGGCTCTTCGGCATCCGCCATATCGCCGTTCAAAGCGAAAGCGCGTCTAAGGTGCCGTACCGCTTCTTCAAATGCGGGCCGGGCGAAGGCAACTTTGCTTGCGCTTTCCCACAGACTGATCGCCCGGTCAGTTTCGCCCGCGGCCTCGGCGTGGGTTGCCAAGACTTCTGGCGCAATATCCGGGTCGGTTTTAAGGGCTGCAAGGATGCGGGTGTGAATCGCCCGTCGATTTTCCTTCAACAGACTCTCATACGCGGCATCCCGCACAAGCGCGTGCTTAAAAATGTAAGTTGCCTCGGGCGGCAATCCGCGCCGGTAAACCAACTCGGCTGCGATCAAGCCATCCAGAGCGGCCCCAAGTTCAGCCTCGGACAGGTGGCATACATCGGCTAGAAGACGATGATTGAACTCCCGCCCGATGCAGGCGGCGGTCTGCGCCACATCCTTGATCGGTTGCAACCGATCAAGGCGTGCCATCAGACTGTCATGCAAAGTGGTTGGAATAGCGATTGCGCTAATTGGACCGTCAGCAATAAGCTCGCCCTTGATCTCTTTGAGTGCCCCGGATTCGAGGATTGTCTTGGTCAGCTCTTCAACAAACAGTGGCACGCCATCCGTACGTTGCGCGATAATCTCAATAATCTCGGGCGGCATCGATTTGCCATCTGTCAGCTTTCCTATGATGGCCCCGATCTGTTCGTTGCCCAGCCTGTTGAGCGCAAATCGTGTCACAATCGGATGCCCGCCAAAACCATGCTCAAAACTTGGCCGCGTCGTGGCAAGGACCATAACCGGTTTATCGGTGATCGAGTCCAGAATGAGATCGAGCAGTTCAAGTGAAGTCGGGTCGATCCAGTGCAAATCCTCGTAAATCAACAGAACGGGTTTCTCAGAAGCTTGTTGCTCCAGTAAATGGATCAACGCCTGCATGGTTTGCGCACGCAACTGCGCTGGCGTCAGGCTCAGCGCGCCGTACCGCCCACTGCCTTCCAACCCCAGCATCGGTGCAACAAGTCTCAGGGTGTCGTGATCCGCATCGATCAGCGCCTCCAACTTATCCATTCGTTCGTCCGGGGTGTCCGTCGGCGCAATACCGGTAGCAAAGGTCAACTGCTGAATGATGGGGTAAAATGCGCTATCGGTATGGTACGGTGAGCATTGATAAGTGATGCGGGTTTGATCGTCCTGCGCAATGCGGTCGACTACGGACCGCGCGATGCGCGATTTTCCAATACCGGCCTCGCCGCTGACAACGACCATTTGCCCTTGACCAACACGCGCCAGCTTCCAACGGTCAAGCACCAGTTCGATCTCGTGTTCCCGTCCGACGATAGGTGTCAGAATCCCGGACCGGCGCGCCGCAAAGCGGCTTTCGACGGCAGTCTCGCCTTCGGCAACAAATGCCTCGACCGGAGTGCCGACACCTTTCAACGTCTGTTCACCGATGGAATTCACTTTGAACGAACGACCCAGCAACCTCCGCGTTTCGTACGGCATCACTAGCTGATTGGGGCGCGCGACAATTTGCAACCGCGCCGCCAGATTTGGCGTTTCTCCGACTACGGCTGCTTCCTGCGCTGCACCGCTGCCCACGAGATCACCGACAATCACGACTCCGGTGGCCATACCTACACGAGTGGCCAGAGCTGTGCCGTCAGGTGCCTTTGTTTTCCGAACAACATCTATGATTTCAAGGCCAGCACGCACGGCCCGTTCCGCGTCATCTTCATTTGCCCTGGGCCAGCCAAAATAGTTCAACACTCCGTCACCCATGAATTTGGCGACGAACCCTTCATGCCGCCCAACCACTCCGGCCACGGTGTTCTGGTAGTTTGTAATGACGTTACGCATGTCCTCCGGATCGGCACGCTCGGCTATCTCGGTTGAGCCGACCAGGTCGACAAACATCACCGTCAGTTGGCGACGCTCAGCATCGTTGGGAGAAGCGGGTGACGAGTCCGTTGTTTCAATGGTCTTTGCATCAGCGGCAGAATTCCCAGGACCACCGCCATGTCGTTGAATTTGAGAGACCGCTTCCATGATTTTGCGGCGAGGACCAATCGGTAGCCCAAGTTCTATCAAATCGTCTTTATCCAGGCTTGGCAGGACCTCAAAATCAATCTCAGCTTTCGCAAATACTTCGGAGTATTTTTCCAACCCAAGTTCGGCCAGCCAGCTTTCCAAATCTTGCAAATCCAATCTCCTGCGCAGTGGTTAAGCGGGCGGGTGGAAGCACAATAATACATAACACTAACCGGAATTTGCGTTGGTTGTCATGTTTTATGCCGCCCTTGAAGCAGCCCGTACGCAGGTAAACTACGCCGTTTGATGTTCTCGCAGTCGCTAGATTCCACTGTCGCCAGTGAGCTTATAGCTCACGCAGAAATTCGGATTTCCTGCAGGAACAAGTGTGGTTTATTGCGGCCGATCACGGCCCATTCCTGCCGTTCATCCATGACAGTGCTCGCCGCAGTGCGGCCCGTCAGGCCGGACTTTCGCCGCGCTGCAATAATCTTTGCCTGCTCGAATTCACAGTTCGCGGACAAAGCCGACGTTGGCAAACAATCGTCGTACGCCCTCATTCGATGTTAAAGCGGACTACCGTCTTAACGTGAACTAAAACTGCTTGCCTTACAATTGAGACCCTCATGGATCACGGATTCTACAATATATTCTAGAGAAGTAACTTGTAGAATTCATTTACTAATTTACTCCTTCCTCACCAATCAGTTGTTGGTAAGTCCACAAAATTGTATAGTGACCTAGCCTACCAACGGGCACTGGCTAAGTGCCGAGATAGCTGGATTGGGAGGGACAAGATGCAATTGCTTCACACACTCGTCACCGCTTTAGGCATGTCAGCGCTGGCGTTTGTCGGCTCTGCGAGCGCGGAAATCCGTATCGGTACAGGAGCCCCTCTTTCCGGGCAATATGCGTGGGGTGGGGAACAGTACCGAATTGGTGTCAATTTTGCGCTTCGGAAAATAAATGAAAACGGCGGCGTTTTGGGAGAACAGGTGCGGCTTGTTCTTGGAGACGATGCCGCCGACCCAGAACAGGCTGTCGCTGTTGCCAAAAAATTCGTAAGCGATGATGTGGTCTTTGTTGTCGGTCATTGGTCTTCCGGTGCGTCGATACCGGCGTCCAAAATCTATGATGAGGCAGGAATATTGATGATTTCGCCTTCTGCCACAAACACCAAACTAACCGATGAGGGCGGACCTGGAATATTTCGCATTTGCGGTCGGGACGACCGGCAAGGCGCGGTGGTCGGCGATTACATGGCCAAACATTGGCCAGAGAAACGCATATCCATTTTGCACGATGGTGGAGCTTACGGCCAAGGACTTGCCGAGGAAACCAAGAAACGCATCAACGAACTCGGCCTGACCGAAGTGATGTTCGAAGGATTTGCAACAGGCGAGGTTGACTATTCCCCCCTCGTTGATCGTATCCGGGCTGTCGAGACAGATATTCTTTTCGTCGGCGGGTATCCTGCCGAAGCGGGACTTATTCTGCGTGAAGCCAGAGACCAGGGTGATGATCTTCAGTTCGTTTCCGGCGACTCCCTGTCAACTGCGGACTATTGGCTGATCACTGGTGATGCCGGTGAGGGAACCATGTTCACTTTTTTCCCAGACCCCCGCTACAATCCCAAAAATGCGGCGCTGGTCGAAGAGTTTCGAGATGGTGGCATCGAGCCGGACGGATATACGCTGTATGCTTACGCCGCAGTCGAAGTATGGGCGCAAGCGGTGGAAAAAGCCGGAACGCTAGAGTTGGATGCAGTTATCGCGTCTCTAAGGGAAAATCAGTTCGACACCGTGTTGGGAACGCTTGCGTTCGACGAGAATGGCGACATTACGGACCCTGGGTTCTCTTGGTACACGTGGAAAGGGGGAGAGTACGTGCCATTGCAATAGCACTATGTAATTGGGGGGTAACAACATTTTGCTTTCGTGCAATGAATATATCGAACTAATTGACCGACCGCTCGGGTGTCCAAATGTTTGACGGTTTAGGGGTCCGGTGGCGTCTTCTCATTGCATTTTTCGGGATTAGCGCCTTTTCGGTGCTCGCTGCTGCTGCTGCGGTGTATTCTTTCCTGGCCATCGGAAATGTCATGGATCATATCACGCAACAACGCGTGCCGGCTGCGCTTGGATCTCTGGAACTTTCCCGAGAAGCTGACCGGATTGTCGCTGCGGCACCAGCACTGCTGGCTGTCTCGACCGACGCTCAGCGTATGGAACTGACTGGCGCGATCAGTGCAGGCGTCGGCAATCTCAACCAAATGGTTGCGGATCTGAAATCCCGGGAAACCGACGCTTCCAACCTTGAAGAAATCGAAGCAGCGGTCACGCGCCTTGGCGAAAACCTTTCGGCGCTCGACGTTCTGGTCAGCGACAGATTGGCTGCAACTGATCGAAAGAGCGAAATCCTCACGCGTCTGTCGATCACGAACAAAGGGGCGCAGCGGGCGCTTACTCCGGGCATTTCGGTCATGGATGCCAAACTGTCTCAATTGCGAAGCGCCATTGATAATCCTGATTTGACCGCAGAAGAGCGCGCTGCGGCAATGAATGAGTTGACGCGTAGCGTTGCGGAAGCCTTGCCTCTGCAAAAGTTTCAGGTGGAAGTTTCTGCGATCAATGACAATCTGATACTGGCGGCATCGGCCTTTTCCCGCGCAGACGTGGACTTGATAGCATTCCCCTTGGAAAAGTCATTGGAGGCACTTAACCGGCTGTCTGGCGAATTGCCAAGTTTTCAGCGCCGTTTTTTGCTGCCTAGGATGAAGGAACTCGAAGAGCTCACATTCGGCAAAAAAAGCGTTCTGCAAGCACGTGCCGAAGAACTTGACCTGATTGTCAGGGGCGAGGCTTTGATTGCCCAGAATACGGCCTTGTCTCAACAGTTGACTCAGGCGGTGGACGATCTGCTTGTGCATGCAAGAGATGACATTGCCAGCGCAAATGCCGAGGCTGGTTCGGTACGGCAAGTTAGCACATATGTCATGATTGCCGTCGTGGTTCTGAGTTTGGTCAGTTCAACTCTGATCGTCTGGCTCTATGTAGGGCGTAACCTGATCGCGCGGCTCACCGGGCTAAGCGACAGCATGTTGGCGATCGCAGGTGGGAATTTGCGCGCACCGCTGCCAGCCACCACAGGAAATGACGAAATCGCCCGCATGGCCGAGGCACTGTCCGTATTCCGGGATACGGCGATTGAAATCGAGGAAAACAACCTGCGCGAAATTGAGGTGGCACGCCGCAGGTTGGTTGACGCGATTGAAAACTCTTCGGACGGGTTCGCGTTCTATGATGCGAATGAGAAGCTGGTTCTTTGCAATAACCGGTACAAGGAGCTGCTATACCCCGAGATTGAAGTCACGATTGAGCCAGGAATGTCGTTCGAAACGATAATCCGGAGTTCGGCCAAGGTTGGATTGATCGTCAATGCCCAAGACAGGATTGACGAGTGGGTCGAAGAGCGCCTTGCGTCGCACAGAAATCCGAAAGAAGCGCTGGTGCAGCAACGGCGCGACGGTCGTTGGATCATGATCAACGAGCGCAAGACCAGCGATGGCGGTACGGTTGCCGTCTACACTGATATCACCGAGCTGAAACAGCGCGAACGGGATGCGGAAGAAGCAAACCGGGCCAAGAGCCAGTTTCTGGCCAACATGAGCCACGAATTGCGAACGCCCCTGAATGCAGTGATCGGTATCACCGAAATGCTGGAAGAAGATGCCGAAGATCTGGGGCAGGACGAATTTATCGAACCGTTGCAGAGAATTTCACGCGCGGGAAAGCATCTTCTCGAATTGATCAACGAGATTCTTGATCTTTCGAAAATCGAAGCGGGCAAACTCGATCTCAACCTTGAGGAATTCGACTTGGTCGCGTTGCTGCAGGATACAGTCGCGACAACGAAGGGTCTTGCCGAAAAGAACGGCAACGTGTTGGAGGCCCACTGTCCGGATGAGCCGGAGAAAATGTTCGCCGACATGATGCGGGTCCGGCAGGTTATCCTGAACCTGTTGAGCAATGCCTGCAAATTCACCGAAAACGGCCAGATTACTGTCCGCGCAGCCAAGTCCATGATTGATGATCGTCCTTGGATGGTTCTGGATGTGTCCGACACAGGGATCGGACTGACACAAGATCAGATCGGGAAGCTATTCGAAGACTTTTCTCAAGCAGACAGTTCAACAACACGCAAATACGGCGGCACTGGTCTGGGACTCTCCATCAGCAAGCGGCTGTGCCAAATGATGGGGGGTGATATTGCCGTTGAAAGCGCAGTTGGCGAAGGCACGACATTTACGGTCACGTTGCCGTTCCGGGTCGAAGGTCAATCAGCTGCCCGCATTCCTGACAGAGATCTCAAACCATCCTTGAAGGATCGGTTGGGCGCATATTCCGGCACGGTTCTTGTGGTTGATGACGACGACACCACACGCGAGTTATTGCGCGTTTTTCTCGCCAAGGAAGGATTTGATGTTGTTACGGCTGCTGATGGCAAAGAAGCTCTGAAACTGGCGCGCAAAATTCGGCCGTCAGTAATCACACTGGACGTTTTGATGCCTGCGCCGAACGGCTGGGACGTCCTTGCAGAACTCAAGGCGGACGAAACCCTAGCTGACATACCTGTTATCATGCTGACAATGCTGGACGAAGCGCGCAAAGGATATGGGCTTGGCGCCTCAGAATATATGATCAAGCCGTTGGACCGGGAAAAGCTCAGGGAAACCCTTAACCGTTTCCGTCCCAAAGGAGGGACTCCGCTGGTCCTTCTGGTTGAAGATGATGAAACAACGCGCACATGGTTGAGAGGTTGCTTGATAACCGAAGGGTGGCGCGTAACCGAAGCAGAAAACGGGCGCATTGCTCTGAACTTGATCAACGAGGAAACACCGGACTTGATCCTGCTGGATTTGATGATGCCGGAGATGGACGGCTTCGAGTTTCTGGAGGCGTTTCGCACTATTCCTAACAGCAAGAACATTCCGGTGATCGTCATAACGGCTGCAGATCTAACGAACGAAGATCGCCGTCGGCTAACCGATGGCGTTGAGAGTATTCTCGAAAAAAGCTCGACAAGTTGTGACACGCTGCTGGCGGAAGTCGGCGGATTCGTAAAGCGTATGACCGGTGAGGAAATTCGGCCATGACCAAAATTCTTTATGTCGAAGATAACGATGACAACATCTTTATGCTGACGCGAAGACTGAGCAAAAAAGGGTATGAGGTACTGGTCGCTACAGACGGAGCTGCCGGAATAGAAATGGCGCGCACCGAGTTCCCGGCACTTGTCCTCATGGACTTGAACCTTCCGGTTCTGGACGGTTGGGAGGCAACACGGCAGCTTAAAGCTGCTCCAGAAACGGGCAACATTCCTGTTATAGCTCTTTCCGCCTTCGCAATGGCTGGTGATCGGGACCGGGCATTGGAAGCTGGTTGCGATGATTATGTATCGAAGCCAATCGATTTCGATCTGCTCTACCGGAAGATAAGCTCGATCCTGTCCGGCGGATCGCTGACATGAGCCCTGATGAACCTTCAATTCTTGTTGTCGACGACAATGAGGACAATCGGTACACCCTGACACGACGCCTGAAGCGTGAAGGGTATTCCAACCTTGTTGAAGCCGGCGACGGGCATGAAGCGCTGGAAAAACTGGCTCAAAACTCATTCGATTTGGTTCTTCTGGATATCATGATGCCCGGTATGAATGGGTTCGAAGCCTTGGAATGCATGAAATCGGATATGGCTTTGCGCGACATACCCGTCATTATGATCTCGGCGGTCGACGAAGTTG
>NZ_JBQFYW010000044.1:0-7184 GCF_056541825.1 Ruegeria sp. AF8
GAACAAAAGCGTCAGGGCAACGTGTTCACATGGGTCAATTCTCAGTGAAAATTTTGCAGGCTACCGGGTCACTTCTCAGCGGGAATCAACATCCGATCTTCTAATACCCAATGTCCAACAGCGCATTGCCTCTACGCTGCTGCGCATCGGTCTGACACCTGACTCGGGACAACAAGGCACGGCTGTCATTTCGGGTTTAACGCAGGAGCAGATTGGTGAGTTGGCCAATGCCGCGCGAGACGTGGTCAATCGAACTCTCAAGCAATTTGCATTAAAAGGGTGGATCGATGTCGCCTACAAGAAGATCAGGATACTGGAGCCTACGGCGCTGGAAGCGTTTTGCTCATGATCGACGTACAAAGAGCCGCTGAGAAATATAACTGGCATCTTGATCGGAAAATAGGCGACGCGATGATTCAGACAGCTTCACTCTACTCAGCGGATCAGGAATTCTGATGCACTCCGGCGGCCGTTGCGGCCAAGTTTTTTCGACATGGATCTGCTCACAAGGATGCCTGCAGGGGAGGTGCGCGAGAAGCTTGCTCCCCAGTTCGAGTATTAAAGAGCCGGTCCATGATGGTGGATGACAATTCAAGGTAGCATACAATTGGTCAAACAATTTCAGTTCGCTTCGGCAAATCGGCTCCAAGCTGCCGTCGACCAACTCATCTCGATGCTGCGTCTGCAGCCTGCATTGCTGCCATTCGCTGCAAGCGCGAAGTCAAGAGCACGATGAATTGGAAGTGTGCGGACATAGCCGCCAGATGCAGTTGTCTCGAAAGTGATCTTAGCATGACGTCCTAATTTCCGACTGGGTCGATGCTGTGGGTAATCTGCTACGCTACCCGCGGCGTTCCGCGCCGCTGCCGCATTTGGCCTTCATCAGTTCTCTATTTTAGCAGTGCTATGCGTAAGATGTGGTAGTTGCTATCATTCGCTTGATGACAGACACGATACGCCCTTCGCCAGAACTTGCAGCCATAGTGGAACGTTGGATCAAAGCGTACGGGCGCGGCGACGGCGAAACGGTCGCGAATCTTTTCTCTGACGATCCCGCGTTATCGTATTTTGGCTCTGACGAGGATGAGGCGTGGCGGGATGATGCGCTGCGTCGTGGCATGGCGCAGTATATTCAGGAGGTTCCACGGTTTCAGTGGCACCCGGAAGAACTGCGTGGTTTTGAATGCGGATCCCTTGGCTGGGTGGAATGGAAAGCAACCATCCACGCGATTGAAATGGGACAATCGGCGCAATTGCGCTCCACAGCCATTTTGAAACTGGACAAAGGTTCCTGGAAAATCGTGCATGTTCACAATTCGATTCCGGTCAATAATGTCGAGGGCTTCGGTTACGAGGCAAAAGGTTTTGAGGAGCTTCTGGATGCCGCTTTGTCCACCCCCTACGAAATCGGACAAAGCGGTATAGCGACTGTGATGTTCACGGACATCGCGGACAGTACAACGATTGCAGAAATTATAGGAGATACTCTTTGGGCTGATGCGGTACGGCGGCATCTAAAGCTGGTCGAGACGCACATTGTTGAAACCGGTGGGCAATTGGTGAAATCGCTAGGGGACGGTGTCATGTCTACCTTCGCATCCGCAAGGGCCGCCCTGCTAGCGGCGCAGAATATTCAGCAGGCCAACGCAGCTGAAACCGCCGAACCAAAACTGCAAGTTCGTATTGGTTTGCATACCGGCGAAGTAATTACTTCTGACGCCGATCAATTCGGAACAGTGGTAAACAAAGCCGCCCGCATCGCGTCGCTTGCTGCCCCAAGTGAAATCTGTGTGTCAGACGCCACGCGGATCATGGTCGGCGGGTCGAATGAGTTTCTTTTTCGCGACCCGATGACAATTCCGCTAAAGGGTCTGGATGGGGAGCACTCAATACTTAAGCTCGATTGGCAAAAAACCACCTAAAAACTGACCTCCCAGCCAAAAATGATAATCCGGCCATCCTTGCCTAGGCCCATCCGGCAACAGACGCGCACATAAAAGAGATTTTGACATGAACATTCTCCCCACCATTGCAGATAGTGTCGAAGATTTGACCGCGATTTTCGAAGACTTGCATGCTCATCCGGAAATCGGCTTTACCGAAACGCGTACAGCAGAGATAGTGGCCCGCCAATTGCGCGATTACGGTGTGGATGAAGTCCACACTGGAATCGCTCAAACCGGTGTTGTTGGACTGATCAAGGGGAATGGAGACAGCAAACGTCGCATCGGTCTGCGCGCCGACATGGATGCACTGCCCATCCATGAGCAGACCAATTTGCGCTATGCTTCCAAATCAACCGGGGTCATGCATGCCTGCGGGCACGACGGACATACGACAATGTTGCTTGGGGCCGCCAAACACCTGGCGACAACCAGGGATTTCGACGGCACTGCCGTGCTCATATTCCAGCCCGCCGAAGAGGGACTTGGGGGAGCTCGGGGTATGCTGGCCGAAGGTCTGTTCGAGCGCTTTCCCTGCGACGAGATTTACGGGATGCATAACTGGCCAAGCGGCGAGCCAAACCAAGTGACAATCTGTAAAGGTACGGCGATGGCAGGCGCGTCTTTTTTTGACATTAGCGTCCAGGGCAAGGGCAGTCATGCGGCCATGCCGCACCAGTCACGCGACCCGCTGGTGATCGCTTCGGCGCTGGTGGGGCAAATACAGACGATCCTGTCGCGTAATGTTCCGCCGATCGAGTCTTGCGTCGTTTCTGTGACTAAATTCCAAGCCGGGTCGGCATACAATGTTGTGCCCGATACCGCGACTTTGGCCGGTACAATCCGTTATTTCAACGACCACATATGTACTCTCGCTGAGACTCGGTTGCGCGAAATCTGCGAAGGCTTCGCCCTCGCGTATCGCGTCGAGGTGGTGGTTGATCTGCGCAATGTTTTCAATCCGCTCGTGAACGACGCAGCGTTGTCGGACGCTTATCTAGAAGCCGCAGCGGATATTGTGGGCAGGGATAATGTCACGGACCAGGTCCCGCCTGGCACAGGCTCCGAAGATTTTGCGGATATGCTGCGTGTAGTCCCTGGCTCTTATTGCCGGCTTGGCCATTCCGGGGACATCGCTTTACACAACCCGGGCTTCGTGCTCGATCCCCAAATGCTTCCCGTCGGTGCGTCCATCATGGCGCGCGTAGTTGAGCGGCGCCTCTCGTTTTAGTTGGAAGGGTCGAACTGGCAGATCCCGGACAAATGTTCTTTCGCAGTTGGACTCGCCGTTGATTGGCAACGTTGGCGCATTTGTTTGGCAAGCGAAGTCCGACATGGTTAAATTCGACAAGCGTAAGGAGGTTGTTTAGATGGGCGCGCGGGACTCGCGAGTAGGATCAGATCGAGAAAGTCTGCTGGATGACCTCGTTCGTGGACAACAGCGAGAGGCGGCCACACGGAGCATTCTTGAAGTCATCAGCCAGAGCCGTGAAGACGAAAAACCTGTCTTTGATGCGATCCTCGACCGCGCTTGCAAGCTCTGCAATGCGCCGTTTGCGGGGCTGGTTTTGGGTACTGCAAATGACAACGCGCAGACGCTTGCAGCTCACAATGGTATGTTCCAAGCAGCAATCGATTTGTTTGAGAGTGGGCAGATGCGTATGGACAGAGACTTGTCCTACGCGGCGCGATCCATCATTGACGGTCGTATTGTTGCATTCGACGATATGGGAACGAGCGAACTTTACAAAAATGGCAGTCCTATTGTCCGTTCCATGGTCGATACTTCGAACATCCGAAGTGTTCTTTTTGCTCCATTAATCAAAGACGGCGTCGGAATAGGAAGCTTAACTCTGTTCCGGCGAGAAGTCAGTCCTTTCGATCCGTCAGAGGTATCTCTAGCTCAGACGTTTGCTGAGCAAGCCGTGATCGCAATTGAGAACGTGCGCCAATTCCGCGAAGTGCAAGAGCGACTTGCTCACGAGAAGGCCTCGGCCGAAGTGCTGGACATAATCAGTCGGTCACGGGCAGATGAACAGCCCGTTTTTGACGTTATTCTGGAAAGCGTATCTCGGCTCTGTCACGCCCCGCTTGCGCTGCTGCATATCACAGATAATCGGCGCAAGCGCGTAAGATGCGCCGCCAACCGAGGCACTGGAGACGAGTTTGCTTCGCGGTTGTCTGGATTCGATGAAGACCTCGACAACTCCAAACTGGTTGTCGTGGAAGCAATCCGCTCCGGGAACATTATACAGGTCAATGACCTTGCCGATGATGCGCTTTATCATGCGGGAAACGAGTGGCGACGCAAAATTGTAGATGAGGAAGGTGCGCGCTCCTTTTTGTCTGTGCCGTTACTTTCCGGGGTGCAAGCAGTGGGAACACTCACGCTCTACAGGCGGGAAGTTCTGCCGTTCACTGAAGACGACATAAGTCTAGTCAAAGGCTTCGCGGCACAGGCGGTCATCGCCATAGAAAACGTGCGCCAATTTAAGGAGTTGCAAGCCCTGAACGCCGAATTGGGTGAAAGAGTTGACGCGCAAGTCGGAGAGATCGAGCGCATGGGAAAGCTGAAGCGCTTCCTTCCGGCCGCCGTGGCGGACACGGTTATCTCCTCCGGTTCGGACAAGATGCTGTCGAGCCACCGG
Organism: Ruegeria sp. AF8; assembly: GCF_056541825.1. Lineage (NCBI taxonomy): Bacteria > Pseudomonadati > Pseudomonadota > Alphaproteobacteria > Rhodobacterales > Roseobacteraceae > Ruegeria > Ruegeria sp. AF8. The sequence continues at coordinate 4,592 of NZ_JBQFYW010000044.1, forward strand.
GCCTTATTGGGGGTTCTATTTTGTGACATCCGCGGCTTCACCGCCTTCTGCGAAACCGCCGAACCCGAAGAAACAATTGAGGTTCTGCAAACCTATCACCAAGAGATGGGCAAGCTCATCAACGCCCATGGCGCGGGCGTCGATCACCGCATGGGCGATGGGATCATGGTGCTTTTCAACGATCCCGTCCCATGCGACGATCCTGCGGGTAACGCTGTGCGCCTTGCCGTCGCTATGCGTTCGCGCATGACTGAACTCGGTCAAGAATGGAAGCGCATGGGCTTCCGTCTGGGCTTCGGAGTGGGCGTTTCGCTGGGCTATGCAACCGTTGGAATGGTGGGCTACGAAGGCCGGTCCGACTACACCGCCTCTGGCACTGCCATCAACGTCGCCTCCCGTTTGTGCGAAATGGCCGAGGACGGTGAAATCCTTCTCAGCACCCGTGCGGCCATAGCAGTGGAGGACGACTTCTCGTCAGTCTCGACTGGAGATTTTGTACTGAAGGGTATCCGAGAACCGGTCGAGGTGTTCAAGTTAGCCGCCGACTTTGATGCATAACAAACAGATATCTCCGAATAAGGCTGCTTTGGGCTGAGGGTGTGTGAAAACCCGGTCTGAGGGGCTTTGTCGCAAACTTTTCTGAAGTATGATCGCCAGCTGGAAGTCGCTGTGTTTAGCCGGCTAGAAGCGCAAATTGCTTAAATGGGCAGACCCCGACTCCGAACTGGCCTTTGCGGATCATGTGCGCAACTTCAATCCCATCCAGCGTAGCGGAGGAGGAAGCGAACGACTTGAATCCCAGCATTGGGCGGATCCGGCGTTTGATGAAACGATGGTCCTGTTCAATGAGATTGTTAAGGTACTTCCGACGCAACATCTCAATTGAAATTGGACATCCAAAACTCTTGAGCATGGTGTTGACGGCTTTGATACCAGCAGTGTTGGCGCCGCTCTTGTCGATGACGATCTTGCGGGGAAGACCGTTGAGTTCGAGAGCGCGGGCGAAGAATTTGGTTGCTGCGGCTTTGTTTCGGCGCTTGGACGACATGAAATCAAGCGTCTTGCCCTGTTTGTCGATGGCTCGATACAGATACACCCAGCTGCCCTTCACACGACCATGTTGCATGAAGACTCCTCAGGCCGCATTCGCCCCTTTCCCCGGTTTGTTATGCGACACGTTCATAGGCCGCACGACCCAGACGGGTCATGCGGTTGAGGGTTTTGACCGCGATCTTGGTTTCGTTTGTCTGGCTCTCCATTTTGTGGTTGCGCAGCTGAGGTCCAATGACCTGTTTGTAGCGCCCGATCTGCGCCTCTCCGCGTGACCTCTGGCCATAACCGGTGTTCTTCTGCCAGGCTATACGACCATGCCTGACGATCATGTCGATATGGGCGTTTCGCACGGCGAACTCTCCGGGAACGGCGTTCTTCGGCGGTGGAATGATCAACTCGACATCTGGACCGAAAGCGCGCCGGATTGCCGCTGCAGTCGGGGCGCCGTCATAGGCACCATCGCCGATAAAGCGGTGCACTGGGCTGGCGATCTCCACCAGAAGATCAGGCAAAGCGCCGGGATCTCCGACATGCTCGGTTGTCAGGCATGACGCGACGACCTCGCCGCTCTCCGGATCAAACCCGATATGCAGTTTGCGCCATGTTTTTCGGGTCTTTGGTAGCCCGTGCTTCTCCCGCATCCAGTCGCGGCTGCCAACGACACGCAGCCCTGTGCTGTCCACAATCAGCGTGATCGGACCACTGGCTGTACGGGTGTCAGGCGCGACCTCGAGCGTTTGCGCGCGTCGGCAGAGCGTCGAGAAATCCGGCACGGGGAGATCCAGTTCCATGAGCCGCAGCAGACTACGCACAAAGCCCTGCGTTTGCCGAAGCGGCAGGTCGAACACGGCGCGCAGGGTCAGGCAGGTCTCGATCGCCAAGTCGGAGTATCGCTGCTGACCACCGCGCTTTCCCGAGCGCGTGGCGCACCATCCTGACACCGCATCCTCACTGAACCAGACCGCCACGTCCCCACGCTGACGCAGCGCCTCGTTGTACTCCGCCCAGTTCGTCACACGGTACTTTGCCTTCGCAAATTTGTCCCGCCGTGGCGCGTTGAATTTGAAAGGCATCCCAGTACCCCGAAACCAAGTCACAGGGCCAGCTACGAAACAGAACCGATCTGTGCAACACGCTCATCCAACACAGAGTTTTCCATCAACTCGCAAAGGAAAAACTATGGTTTCGCGTACAGACTATCTTTTGAACGAAGTCGAACACTTCGCACCCTATTCCCAATTTGATCAATCCGCCCCGCGCGAGTATCGCGTTTCAGAGCAGATCGACATCATCATGAAAGAGCAGCAGGCGATGGGCTTTGATCGTGCAGCCATCGCTTCAAAGAGCTTCGACATCGAGGACCAGGCCAACCGCCGTGTTGACGAACACACGGCGCAACAAAATCTGGTCGAAGAACTGAAAATCGAATTGGAGGCTGCGGAGCGGTCAGGGGAGCCGGTTGATCTGAACGATATGCAGGCTTTGGTTTCTCAGCACATGAACGATGCTCAGGAATACGACCTGTATCATCCCTACTATT
>NZ_JBQFYW010000045.1:0-6178 GCF_056541825.1 Ruegeria sp. AF8
TAATCTCTCCCATAGACGCCTCCATTCAGGTTGTTTGCAAACCCACAATGGCACATCGAGGCCAGCGGGGGCGTCTACACCTTCAGAACCACCCAGAATCCCAAAATGCGATGATGCAGAAACATCAAAACATGAAAACTGCTGCTACACTTGGTCTAGTGCCCTGAAACGAAAACCAGATCTCGGAATTTACGGATCAGGGCGTATTTGACCAGAATTGGAAAGAGGGTCATTCGAAGTTGAAAAAATAGGGGTCTTTGGTTGGGGGAAAACCGCAGCAGTTGCCCTAAATTGGAATTCGAATGAGTCTATCTCCAGCCGGTTTATTCATCTTCATTGGATATTGGCTTTTCTACCTGACTGCCAGTATTCACCTAACACGCGATCACCACTTCCGTGCCCCAGTCGGCGCATTTGTCCTTCAGATCACCGGACAGGGGGGCATCGGTGAAAAGCTTGTCAGCAAATCGCAAGTCTCCAATTTTTCCTGGGGCGGAGCGACCCATTTTGGTCCGGTCCGCGACCACGTAGGTAGACTTTGCTTGTCGGATGATGGCCTTGGTTGCGTGAACTTCCTGCAAATCAAAATCCAACAGATCCCCGTCGTCGTCGATCCCGGCGCAGCTTATTATTGCTAGGTCAAACTTGAACAGATCGACGACTTGCGTCGTCAGGTTGCCGAGCAGCCCCCCATCCGAGCGTCGCAAATTTCCGCCCGCAACTATGATGTCGCAATCGGCGTTGGCAATAAGAATGTTTGCTGTATTCAGGCTGTTGGTGACAACCAGCAGTTGGGAGTGGTGCAGTAGCTCCCCCGCAACGGCTTCTGTTGTCGTGCCGATGTTGATGAAAACCGACGATCCCTCCGGAACTTCCTGCGCACATGCCCGCCCAATTTTTGCTTTGCCTTCGGCATTCAATTTCTTGCGTTGCACATATCCGAGGTTGACAAGTCCGGTTGGTAGGATGGCCCCCCCGTGCACGCGTTCCAACTTTCCTTCTTCGGACAGTGCTGCGAGGTCACGCCTGATGGTCTGGGTCGCGACTTCGAAACGCCGGGCAAGATCATCGACCAGGACTTTTCCTTCAGCTTGAGCGATTTCGAGAATTTGTGCAGCGCGAAACGCGCTTTTCACACTTTTATCTTTTTCAATTTTGCTCATTCGGGTTCACATTGGAAATCAGACGTTGTGTTTAACAGCTTTTTCACAGGATTTTTGACATCACAAGAAAAAATGAGGGTTACTGGTTGACGAATCTGCTCAAATATGTTCGTTAGCGCTACCAAATGAACATTTGTGAGCAAAAAGGGACAAGCATGACCGAGCAGCGAAAAGTGAAGGTTGTCGCCACGCTAGGCCCGGCATCAAGCTCATATGAGATTGTGCGGGCTCTGAAGCAGGAAGGTGCAGATGTCTTTCGCCTGAATATGAGCCACGGCACGCACGAAGACATCGAACGCTTGCACAGCGTCATTCGTCAAGTAGAGCGAGACTTGGGCGAGCCAGTTTGCATTCTGGCCGATCTTCAAGGTCCGAAACTACGCTGCGGTGTTTTTGAGGGTGGCAAAGCGCAGCTGGAGGCCGGTGCTGAATTTCGGTTCGACTTAAATGAAGCCGAAGGCGGCGCAACACGCGTATGCCTGCCGCATCCCGAGATATTTGCGGCGCTGAAACCGGGCGCATCGCTGTTGGTCAACGATGGCTTGCTCCGTTTGCGGGTCGAGGACTGTGGCCCAAACCACGCGAATTGCCGAGTTGAAGTTGGCGGAACGATCTCAAACCGCAAAGGGGTGAACGTCCCGGACGTGATCCTTCCGCTTGCCGCACTGTCCGAAAAGGATCGAAGCGACCTCGAATTTGCCTGCGATCTGGGGGCTGACTGGCTCGCCTTGTCTTTTGTTCAGCGTCGACAGGATGTCGAAGAGGCGAGAAAACTGGCAAACGGGCGTGCCCGGATCCTGAGCAAGATTGAAAAGCCGGCAGCGGTGGATGAATTTGCGGAAATCCTCGCGGCTTCCGACGGTATTATGGTCGCCCGCGGCGATCTCGGAGTCGAACTTCCGGTGCAACGTGTCCCGGCTATTCAGAAGCGGCTTGTGCGCGAGTGTCGAAAGGAGGGAAAGCCGGTGATCGTCGCCACACAGATGCTTGAGAGCATGACGGCGGCTCCAGTTCCGACGCGCGCAGAAGTGTCGGATGTCGCGACTGCGATCTACGACGGCGCCGATGCCATTATGCTGTCGGCTGAATCCGCCGCCGGGGGCTTTCCGGTCGAAGCCGTGCGAACCATGAACGCCGTGGCGCTGGAAACCGAGCAAGATCCGAGCTACCGACAGGTCATCGAGGCCAGCCGGGTGCCATGTCGTGACACCGTGGCCGAAGCCACCACCGCGGCTGCGCGCGAGATTGCCGAAACCACTGAGCTGCGCGCGATCTGCTGCTACACCCAGTCGGGATATACCGCCCAGCTCGCCGCGAGGGAAAAGCCGCGTGTCCCGATTCTGGCCCTGACACCGTATATCAAAACCGCACGGCGGTTGGGGCTCGTCTGGGGATTAACCTGCCATCAGATCGCGCCGGGGGAAAGGTTCAAGGACGCTGTCCAGGCTGCAATTCGCATCACCAGGGACACAGGGCTTGCCCGGGAGGCAGATAGGATCGTGATCACAGCGGGCGTGCCGCTGAACACCGCCGGAACCACTAACATTCTTCGCATCGCCTCAGTTGAGGAAGGTGAGGCGGCCGCCTTTAAGGGCGGCCAGGTCAAACAGATGTATCGATCAACTCAAGAGGTAAGATCATGACAGTCAAAGTTGCAATCAACGGATTTGGCCGCATTGGTCGTTGTATTCTTCGGTCGCTGATCGAATCCGGACGCAACGATGTGAGCGTTGTTGCGGTGAATGATCTGGGGCCGGTGGAAACCAATGCGCATCTGCTGAAATACGACAGCGTGCACGGCCCTCTTGGCGAAGAGGTTGCGGCTGAAGGCGGCACTCTCTTGGTTGGCGGGAAGGCCATTCGTGTCACCGCGGAACGCGATCCGGCGAAACTCGATTGGGGCGATGTCGATGTGGCATTGGAGTGCACCGGCATCTTCACCAAACGCGACGCTGCCGTTCAACATCTCGGCAACGGGTCGAAGAAAGTACTGGTTTCGGCGCCCGCCACGGGTGTCGACAAGACCGTCGTATATGGCGTCAATCATCTTAGCCTGTCCGGGCGCGATGTCGTGGTGTCCAATGCCAGCTGCACAACCAATTGCCTGTCGCCGGTCGCCAAGGTTCTGGACGAAGCTTTCGGCATTGATACCGGCTATATGACCACTATCCATTCCTACACCGGCGACCAGCCGACGTTGGATACGATGCACAAGGATCTCTATCGCGCTCGCGCCGCTGCCATGTCGATGATTCCGACTTCGACCGGCGCGGCTCGTGCCGTTGGCGAAGTGCTGCCGCAACTCAAGGGGCGTCTGGATGGCTCAGCCATCCGTGTTCCGACGCCCAATGTTTCTGCGGTGGATCTATGTTTCACCACCAAGACTTCGGCCACAGTTGACGAAATCAACAATGCGGTCCGAGCAGCTGCGGTGGGCGAAATGCGGGGCGTTCTGGCTGTGTCGGAGGAACCGCTGGTCTCGACCGATTTTAATCACAACTCGCATTCCTCTATCTTTGCCACGGACCAGACGCGTCTGACCGACGGTGGTATGTTCCGCATCCTCAGCTGGTACGACAACGAATGGGGGTTCTCCAACCGGATGCTCGACACCTCTTGCGCCATGGCGCATGCCAACTAAAGGCGAGCCAGTATGAGCACCATTATCGACATTCACGCGCGCGAAATTCTGGACAGCCGGGGAAACCCAACGGTTGAGGTGGACGTAATCCTTGAAGACGGCACCATGGGCCGGGCTGCGGTGCCATCGGGGGCGTCGACCGGGGCTTATGAGGCGGTCGAGAAACGCGACGGCGACAAAAGCCGCTTTCTTGGCAAAGGTGTACTTGAGGCCGTAGCCGCGGTGAATGGCGAAATCGCGGAAGAGCTGGTGGGATTTGACGCGACTGAACAGGTCGCAATTGACCAGGCAATGATCGAGTTGGACGGCACCGAGAACAAGGGTCGTCTGGGCGCGAACGCGATCCTGGGCGTGTCGCTGGCAACCGTCAAGGCGGCGGCGGATTTCACCACCCAGCCTTTGTACCGCTATGTGGGCGGCACCTCGGCCCGCGTGCTGCCGGTGCCGATGATGAACATCATCAACGGCGGCGAACATGCCGACAACCCGATCGACATTCAGGAATTCATGATCATGCCGGTTTCGGCCACGAACATCCGCGAGGCGGTTCGGATGGGCGCTGAGGTGTTTCACACGCTGAAGAAAGAGCTGTCGGCGGCCGGTCTGGCCACGGGTGTCGGCGACGAGGGCGGCTTTGCCCCGAACATCGCCTCGACCCGCGAGGCACTGGATTTCGTTCTGAAGTCGATCGAAAAGGCGGGTTACAAGCCGGGTGACGACATTTATCTGGCGCTCGATTGCGCGGCGACCGAATATTACAAGGATGGCAAATACGTTCTGTCGGGCGAGGGCAAGAGCCTGTCTTCGGATGAGAATGTGGCCTATCTGGAAGCGTTGGTGAACGACTACCCGATCATATCGATCGAGGACGGGATGTCCGAAGATGACTGGGACGGCTGGAAGGCCCTGACTGACGCAATCGGCAACAAGGTGCAGCTTGTGGGCGACGATCTTTTCGTGACCAACCCCGCACGTCTGGCTGAAGGGATCGAGCGCGGCTGCGCCAACTCGATGCTGGTCAAGGTGAACCAGATCGGTTCCCTGACCGAGACCCTGCGCGCTGTCGATATGGCCCACCGGGCACGTTACACCAATGTGATGTCGCACCGCTCGGGTGAGACCGAGGACGCCACCATCGCGGATCTGGCGGTGGCGACGAATTGCGGACAGATCAAAACCGGCTCGCTGGCGCGGTCGGACCGGTTGGCCAAGTACAACCAACTGATCCGCATTGAAGAAACGCTGGGCGAAGTCGCCGAGTACGCAGGCCCGAGTATTTTGAGCTAACGGAGGCAGTGAAATGACAGGTTCGACACAAGCCAGCAACGGGCGCTTTCTTGTTGCCGGAAACTGGAAGATGAACGGGTCATCTGAAAGTTTGCAATCCTTCCATGCGGCTTTAGATGCTTTGCGGTTTGATGCAATCGAGCTGGTCTTGTGTGTCCCAGCACCACTTATCCCACAAGCCGCCGAACTGGTTTCAGATGCCTCCATTGTAGTCGGCGCGCAAAACTGCTTCACCGGGCAAAACGGTGCGTTTACAGGAGAAATCTCTGCTGACCTTCTGGTCGACAGCGGCGCACGCTATGTCATTGTCGGGCATTCCGAACGACGAACGCTGTTTGGCGAAACCGATGAGGTGGTAAAGAACAAGATGCAGGCCGCGCTTGCAGCCGGGCTGACCGCGATATTGTGCGTCGGAGAGAGCAGTTCGGAACGCAAGGAAGGTCGTCAATTGGATGTCGTGTTGCAACAGCTTGAGGCAGCTCTTCCCGATGAGGCGACCAATCAAAACACGATTATCGCTTATGAGCCGGTGTGGGCAATAGGCAGCGGAAAATCTGCATCCATCGAGCAGGTTTCGGAAATGCATAACGTAATCTGCCGGTGGTCAGAAGAAAATGGCAGGCCGTTTCGAACTCTCTATGGCGGTTCCGTCAAACCGGATACCGCAGCGGAAATCGCTGCAGTCGATGCGGTTGATGGATTTCTCGTCGGTGGAGCATCGCTTGATCCGGTTGCCTTTGCCAAGATTGCCGCCGCTGCTGCGGAAATTCGATCGTAACCGGAAATAGTTCTGAGATGAATTGCCCAGGTTCCCGTTAATGGCGGGAACCTGACCAGGTGATCACTCGGAAGTAGTCAGGGGCACAGCCGGTCGAGCTCGCCTGAAATTGCCAATTCAGTGACCGCTTTCGCGCAACGTTTATCCGTAGCTCTCCAGGCTAGCCGTCAGGAACTTATCCGAAGATCACAAGACAAATCCAAAATTCAAATCATCCGCCGGGACCTGCCAATGACCGATTTCAAGAAAATCCTGATCGCCAACCGCGGCGAGATTGCCATTCGCGTGATGCGCGCGGCCAACGAGATG
>NZ_JBQFYW010000046.1:0-6159 GCF_056541825.1 Ruegeria sp. AF8
CGCGGTCAGCGTCGTCTTGCCGTGGTCAACGTGGCCAATCGTGCCGATGTTGACATGCGGTTTATTACGCTCAAACTTTTCCTTTGCCATTCCTCAGGCGCCCTTTTGTGGTTTGGGGGACCCTTGGTCCCGGTTTCCTCTGCGCGCGCGGAATATTTGGTTCAAAGGGGAAAATCAAGCACATCCTGCAAGAAACACGGGCAAACCCGGTTTTATCCCGCCTCGTCCGACACATCCGTATCGACTGGTTCGGGCCGAGTGTCGAACCAGCCATTCTTGCGGTGCTCGTCGGCGAACCACTCTTCCACCCGGTCGGCCACTTTCAGCGCCAGCCCGCTCAGTTGCTCTTCCTTGGTGCGGGCATTCCCCGACCCCACCAGGGCGCTTTCGCTGGTGGTGTCTTCGAGAACCTGCATCTGATGTGCCTTGGCGAGATACTCGCCCTTGCCGACATCGTATACGTTCACCAGCACGATGGCCGTGCTTTTGGGGTTATAGATGACCGGCACACCGGGCGGCGCCAGCATGTAGCCTTCCAGGCTGATGCCGATGTCGTATTCCTGTGTCCCCTCATAACGACCCAACCGGATATCGACCGCTTTCTGGATCGCATCGGACCATTCCTTGGGTGTGGCGTCACGCGAAACCGGGCCCTGCACCGCCTTGTCGGCAAAGGCATAGTTGACCCGCAGCTTGAACTCGCCCAGTTCTTCGGGCGCTTCATCCACTAGCGTTTCGGTACAAGCGCCAAGCACGGCCAAGCCGGCGGCAAGGGTTAGGATGCGGATCATTGGTGTCTTCTCGATAGTCCTCGGATTCAAGGAATGTATCGTACCGGAACGACCTATGCCAAGCCGTATCAGCAGGATTTCTCTGCCCTCCGCCACAGATCAGGAGAACTTGTAGTTGCGAGGGAAACCATAAGGAGGCTTTTTGCCCACACTGGCACGTTTCGACAGCCATTGAGTCAAGTCGGGTTCATGCCGGGTCTTGTCGCCGCCCATCGACCATTTCAAACCCTCTTCCCAGTTGAAGGTGGTGATGTCGGACAAGCCTCCATCCAATTCCAGCGTTCCCTGACGCCCGCGCGCCATATTGTATTTCTGCAACCGTACGCCCTTGCCTCGCGTCATCTCGGGCAGTTCACCGACGGGGAAGACCAGGAACTTGCCATTTTGTGAGACCACGGCCACATGATCGCCCGCGACCGGTTTGCAAATCATCGCGGTCTCGTCACTCTTGACGTTTAGCACCTGCTTGCCGTTGCGGGTCTGGGCCAGCACGTCCTCCTCGGGCACCATGAATCCATTGCCCGCGTCCGAGGCAACCAAAAGCTTGCGCCCGGGTTTGTGGATCAGGATGTCGATGATCTGCGCCTCGTTTGGCAGGTCGACCATCAGGCGCAGCGGTTCGCCCATACCGCGCCCACCGGGCAGGTTGGCGGCGCTGACCGTGTAAAACCGTCCATTCGAGGCAAAGACCAGCAAGCGGTCAGTCGTCTCAGCGTGGAAGATGAAACGCGGGCCGTCGCCGTCCTTGAACTTCAGTTCCCGGTTCAGGTCTATGTGGCCGGTCATGGCGCGGATCCAGCCCATCTGAGAGCAGACGACCGTGATCGGCTCGCGGTCGATCATCGCCTCAAGCGGCACCTCTTCGACCTCGCCCGCCTCGGCAAAACGGGTGCGGCGGGCACCGCCCTCGTAGTCCTTGCCAAAGGTCTTTTTGGTTTCTTTCAACTGATCGGCGATCCTGGCCCATTGCAAGCTTTCATCGGCCAGAAGGTCCTCAAGATTGGCGCGTTCCAGCATCAGCTCATCGCGCTCGCGGACCAACTCCATCTCTTCCAGACGGCGCAAGGATCGCAGGCGCATGTTGAGGATCGCGTCGACCTGAACTTCGGACAGCTCGCCTTCTCCCGGCTTGGGCGAAACATAATCGGCCTCGCTGGTGGCGCGGACGTGGTCGATGCCCCAGTCTTCGCGCATCAGCGCGGCTTTGGGGTCGTCGTCGTAGCGAATGATGTCGATCACACGGTCGAGGTTCAGGAAGGCGACGATAAAGCCTTCCAACACTTCCAGCCGGTGATCGATCTTGCCCAGACGGTGGCGCGAGCGGCGGATCAGCACCTCTTGCCGGTGATCGAGGAAAGCGCGCAGCACTTCCTTCATCGAACAGACTTTGGGCGTCACCCCGTCGATCAGCACGTTCATGTTCAGGCTGAACCGCACCTCTAGGTCCGAGTTGCGATAGAGCATCCCCATCAGCACCTCGGGGTCCACGTTCTTGGAACGCGGCTCGAGAATCAGCCGTATGTCATCGGCGGATTCATCGCGCACATCGGCGAGGATCGGGATTTTCTTGGTCTGGATCAGTTCAGCGATCTTTTCGATCAGCTTGGATTTCTGAACTTGATAGGGAATCTCGGTGACGATGATCTGCCACTGGCCGCGGCCCAGATCCTCGACCTCGTATTTGCAGCGCAGACGGAACGAGCCGCGCCCGGTGCGATAGGCTTGCGCAATATTCTCGGCCGGCTCAACGATCACGCCGCCGGTCGGAAAATCCGGACCGGGCACATAGTTCAGCAACGTGTCATCGCGCGCATCCGGCGTCTTGATCAGATGCAGACAGGCGTCACACAGCTCGGCGATATTATGCGGCGGGATGTTCGTCGCCATACCCACCGCAATGCCGCTGGCACCATTGGCCAGCAGGTTCGGGAACTGCGCGGGTAGGACAGACGGCTCTTCCAATCGACCATCATAGTTGGGGCGAAAATCGACGGCATCCTCCGCCATTCCTTCCAACAGCGCCTCTGCGGCTTCGGTCATGCGTGCTTCGGTGTAACGCTCGGCAGCAGGATTGTCGCCATCAATGTTGCCAAAATTCCCCTGCCCGTCGACAAGCGGGTAACGAACGTTAAAATCCTGCGCCAGACGCGCCATTGCGTCGTAGATCGCTTGGTTTCCGTGCGGGTGGAAATCCCCCATGGTATCGCCGCTGATCTTGGCGGACTTCAAAAAGCCTCCCGTCGGGGAAAGCCGTAACCTGTGCATCGCGTAAAGGATTCGCCGATGCACCGGCTTCAGCCCGTCGCGCGCATCGGGCAATGCGCGGTGCATGATGGTGGACAGCGCATAGGTCAGATAGCGCTCGCCAATCGCGCGGCGTAGCGGTTCCGCTACCTCAGACCCGCCTTCGGGGGTCTCCATATTGGGGTCGTCTACGATATCGTTCATAGATGATGTGATACGACGCAAAGCCACGCTGGTAAAGCGAGCTGAGCATAATTTGCTGGGGACAAGTCGGCCATTTGCAACAAGGGGGAGGTAACAGTCGGATTTTCCCCGTTTTTCGACTCAAACGCGAATTTATGCTAGAATTTCGTCCATAGACTCACTGCAATTTGTTGCTTTAACGATTTTCGGGGGATGCGCCATGACGCGCCTTATTGTTCTGACTTTCGCCTTTCTGGGCTGGGCCTTCTATGAAATGAGTGGCGGGGCCGATTTCGAGCCGCGCGGCGTGCGGGTGCCAGCGCCCGAACGCACAGCGATGACCGAGGTGGCCGAACCCAAATCGCTGGTATTTCCGATAAATGCCGAGGAACTGGTGACCAAGGCGGCACCAAGTCAGGTCAAGACCGTTCAGGCCCCGCAAGATAGCGAAATCACTCTCACGGCCGGGGACTCGCAGGCGATTCTGTCACAGGCCTCGTTTGGAGTTTCCGCAAATGGATCTCTGTTCCAACCTCAGGATGCCACCATAACCCTTGCGTCCCTGCAGGATGGCATAGCTGGATTGCAACAAGACACGACGCCGGCCCAACCCGAAGCAGCTCCGCCTGCGGAAGCGGCAGAGCCCTCCCGCGATATCCGCGAAGTCACCGGAACCCGCGTGAACATGCGCAGCGGGCCGGGAACCATCTATCCGGTGGTCTCGCGCCTCAAGATCGGCCATCAGGTCGAGGTTCTGGACGACTCGGGCACCGGCTGGCTGCGCCTGCGCGTGTTGCCCGAGCAACATGTAGGCTGGATTTCGGCCTCGCTGGTCAGCAAAAGTTCAAACTGACGTCAGACGGCATTGCCCCGCAGGGAACCTCGCAATAGCTATGGGCAAGGTTCATCTTTGGGATCGCCATGCAGAAATCCATTCTCATCACGGGATGCTCTTCCGGTATCGGGCTGGACGCGGCACACGGAATGCGCGCGAAGGGCTGGCGCGTGTTCGCCTCGTGCAGGCAGCAGCGGGATTGCGACCGGCTGCGCGCACAGGGATTTGACAGCCCGCGAATCGACTATACCGACGCCGACAGTATCCGCACCGGACTGGAACAGGTGCTCGAAGCCACCGGTGGCACACTGGATGCGCTGTTCAACAATGGCGCGCACGGCCTGCCCGGCGCGGTCGAGGATGTTCCGCTCGACGGTCTGCGCCACATTTTCGAGACCAATGTTTTTGGCTGGCACGAGTTGACCCGGCAGGTGATCCCGGTGATGCGGGCGCAGGGGCATGGACGAATCGTTCAGAACTCCTCAGTGCTGGGCCTCGTCGCCTTTCCGTGGCGCGGCGCCTATGTCGCCACCAAATACGCCGTCGAAGGGCTGAGCGACACATTGCGGTTGGAACTGCGTGACACCGATATCAGGGTGATTCTGATCGAACCCGGACCGATCACCTCGAAGCTGCGCGAAAAGGCGATTCCGATCTTCGAACGCTTCATCGACTGGGAAGGTTCGGCTCTGCGCGACAAATACGAAAACTCTTTGCTCAAAAGGCTTTACGAGGGCAGCGGGCAGGACCGCTTCGAGCTTCCCGCCTCGGCCGTGACCGCGAAACTGGCCCATGCGGTCAGCGCGAAACGCCCCCGCTCGCGCTACTATGTGACGACACCCACCTATATCGCGGGATATCTGCGCCGGGTTCTGCCGAGCGGGGCGGTCGACCGCATCCTTTCCCGCGTCTGAGGCAAAATTACCGGTTCGCTTTTCGCCGCAACACCGCTAGACCAAGCCGAACGCAACCTCAAACGCGCATGGGGGTTTCATGGACATTCTGATGGTGATTTTGCTTTTGGCGATGGCGGCGGTCGTCGTCGTTCTGATCCTTGGCATCGCCAACTTTGGCAAAAGCGGTGCTGAGGCCGCCATGAAAAGCAACAAGATGATGCGCCTGCGCATCCTGTTCCAGTTCATCGCGGTGGTCCTGATCGTTCTCTACGTCTATCTGCGCGGACAGGGGGGATAACCAGATGGTCGTCCTGAACAAGATATACACCCGCACCGGCGACGGCGGCAAAACCGCTCTCGGCAACGGCGAGCGGGTCGTCAAATATTCGGGTCGAGTCGCGGCTTACGGCACGGTGGACGAGTTGAACGCCTGCGTTGGCGTGGCCCGGCTCGAGGCCGAAGGCGACAGCGACGCCGCCCTGTCGCGCATTCAGAACGACCTGTTCGATCTGGGCGCCGACCTCTGCCGTCCTCACATGGACAAGGATGCCGAGGCCGAATACCCGCCCCTGCGTCTTGCCCCAAGTCAGGTCGAGCGGCTCGAGACCGAAATCGACGCGATGAATGTGGGTCTGGAACCCTTGCGCAGCTTCATCCTGCCCGGCGGCACGCGTCTGGCCGCGCAGCTGCACGTCTGCCGCACCGTCGCGCGCCGCGCCGAGAGGCTGTCGGTGGAACTGGCGAACGCCGAGCCGGTGAATGAGGCTGCCGTGAAATACCTCAACCGTCTCAGCGACTGGTTCTTCGTCGCCGCGCGCGTTGCCAACAACGGCGGCAAGGACGATGTTTTGTGGGTTCCGGGCGCGAACCGCTGAAAGCGGCGTCGCGTTCAATGGACGCGGCGGCAACTGGAAATACGCAAACCGCTGACGCAAATGCGGCTCTGGAAAGTGGTTTTACCGGAATCTGTCGCCGCGAATCTACGAAACGCGACGTCTCAGGACCAAGACGTGACGATTTTGCTCTGTCGCGACCGGCCACAACTCGCTATCTAACGCGACGAGAGCATTGGTGGAGTCGCGACGCGGCTTGCCGTTTTTGTAAGGAGCATACGCAAAAATGAAGGTACTTGTGCCTGTCAAGCGCGTGATTGACTATAACGTGAAGGTTCGCGTGAAGGCGGACGGGAGCGGAGTTGATCTCGCCAATG
>NZ_JBQFYW010000047.1:2500-6083 GCF_056541825.1 Ruegeria sp. AF8
AGCGACCTGCGTTGATCAGCTGCACGGCTTTGAGACCATACGGGGTTGCTCAATTGTCCTCGTCCAAGTGGCGGGGGCGGGAAATGTATGTTTTTGGTTCAGAAGAAAGATGACCTTTAGTTACCAGCTGGGTCATCGCGATGGACATAGTCGAACCGTGAAGGCCGCAGGCCGGAAGGGTTCAGGCGCTCAAGTAGCCGAACAGGCGGTAGCGCAAAATGTTATGTCTTTCTCTTTCTGGATCAAATCAAGCGCGAGAAGGGCGTTTGGTGAATGCCTTGGCAGCAAGAGGCGATGAAAGACGTGATACTCTGCGATAAGCCATGGGGAGCTGAGAATAAGCTTTGATCCATGGATTTCTGAATGGGGCAACCCACCTGAATGTTTGTTATTGTTAGCTCTGCTAATCAATAATGGGCATAACCAGGTATTTATGACCTGAATACATAGGGTTATAAAGGCAAACCCGGGGAACTGAAACATCTAAGTACCCGGAGGAAAGGAAATCAATTGATACTCCCCCAGTAGCGGCGAGCGAACGGGGACCAGCCGAGCCGGATAAGTGAGAAGAACATGTTGGGAAGCATGGCCATAGCGGGTGACAGCCCCGTATTCGAAGCTTTGACGGACGTATTAAGTAGGGCGGAACACGTGAAATTCTGTCTGAAGATCGGAGGACCACCTTCGAAGGCTAAGTACTCCTTGCTGACCGATAGCGAACCAGTACCGTGAGGGAAAGGTGAAAAGCACCCCGACGAGGGGAGTGAAACAGTACCTGAAACCGAACGCCTACAATCAGTCGGAGGCTCCTTGCGAGCTGACGGCGTACCTTTTGTATAATGGGTCATCGACTTGGTCTCACGAGCAAGCTTAAGCCGTTAGGTGTAGGCGTAGCGAAAGCGAGTCTTAATAGGGCGCATGAGTTCGTGGGATCAGACCCGAAACCGAGTGATCTAGGCATGGCCAGGTTGAAGGTAAGGTAACACTTACTGGAGGACCGAACCCACATCCGTTGAAAAGGATCGGGATGAGCTGTGCCTAGGGGTGAAAGGCCAATCAAACTCGGAGATAGCTGGTTCTCTGCGAAATCTATTTAGGTAGAGCGTCATCCGAATACCCCGGGGGGTAGAGCACTGGATGGGTAATGGGGCCCCACAGGCTTACTGATCCTAACCAAACTCCGAATACCCGGGAGTACTAGATGGCAGACACACTGCGGATGCTAACGTCCGTAGTGGAGAGGGAAACAACCCTGACCTACAGCTAAGGCCCCCAATTCATGGCTAAGTGGGAAAGCAGGTGGGACGACCAAAACAACCAGGAGGTTGGCTTAGAAGCAGCCATCCTTTAAAGATAGCGTAACAGCTCACTGGTCTAAACAAGTTGTCCTGCGGCGAAGATGTAACGGGGCTCAAGCCATGAGCCGAAGCTTAGGATGCCGTAAGGCATGGTAGCAGAGCGTAGTGTGACATAGATCCTATCCTCTTTAGCGATCGCAAGATCGCCTTGGAGGATATTTGGATCTTTCGATGAAGCCGGCCTGTGAGGGATCCGGTGGAGAGATCACTAGTGAGAATGATGACATGAGTAGCGACAAAGAGTGTGAGAGACACTCTCGCCGAAAGTCCAAGGGTTCCTGCTTAAAGCTAATCTGAGCAGGGTAAGCCGGCCCCTAAGCCGAGGCCGAAAGGCGTAGGCGATGGGAACTAGGTTAATATTCCTAGGCCAGGAGGATGTGACGGATCACAGGTGTAGTTCAATCTTATCGGATTGATTGGGCTGCTGAGTGGTTCCTGGAAATAGCCCTCCATCAGACCGTACCCTAAACCGACACAGGTGGACTGGTAGAGCATACCAAGGCGCTTGAGAGAACGATGTTGAAGGAACTCGGCAAAATACCTCCGTAAGTTCGCGAGAAGGAGGCCCGGTTCCTAGGCAACTAGGGGCTGGGGGCACAAACCAGGGGGTGGCGACTGTTTATTAAAAACACAGGGCTCTGCGAAGTCGCAAGACGACGTATAGGGTCTGACGCCTGCCCGGTGCCTGAAGGTTAAAAGGAGAGGTGAGAGCCTTGAATTGAAGCCCAGGTAAACGGCGGCCGTAACTATAACGGTCCTAAGGTAGCGAAATTCCTTGTCGGGTAAGTTCCGACCTGCACGAATGGCGTAACGACTTCCCCGCTGTCTCCAACATCGACTCAGCGAAATTGAATTGCCTGTCAAGATGCAGGCTTCCCGCGGTTAGACGGAAAGACCCCGTGCACCTTTACTACAGCTTCGCACTGGCATCAGGATTGTGATGTGCAGGATAGGTGGTAGGCTTTGAAGCAGGAACGCAAGTCCCTGTGGAGCCTCCCTTGAGATACCACCCTTCGCACTCTTGATGTCTAACCGCGGTCCGTTATCCGGATCCGGGACCCTGCGTGGCGGGTAGTTTGACTGGGGCGGTCGCCTCCTAAAGCGTAACGGAGGCGCGCGAAGGTTGGCTCAGAGCGGTCGGAAATCGCTCGTTGAGTGCAATGGCAGAAGCCAGCCTGACTGCGAGACTGACAAGTCGAGCAGAGTCGAAAGACGGCCATAGTGATCCGGTGGTCCCGAGTGGAAGGGCCATCGCTCAACGGATAAAAGGTACGCCGGGGATAACAGGCTGATACTGCCCAAGAGTCCATATCGACGGCAGTGTTTGGCACCTCGATGTCGGCTCATCTCATCCTGGGGCTGGAGCAGGTCCCAAGGGTACGGCTGTTCGCCGTTTAAAGAGGTACGTGAGCTGGGTTTAGAACGTCGTGAGACAGTTCGGTCCCTATCTGCCGTGGGTGTAGGAGACTTGAGAGGAGTTGCCCCTAGTACGAGAGGACCGGGGTGAACGATCCACTGGTGGACCTGTTGTCGTGCCAACGGCAGTGCAGGGTAGCTATGATCGGACAGGATAACCGCTGAAGGCATCTAAGCGGGAAGCCCCCCTCAAAACAAGGTCTCCCTGAGGGCCGTGGAAGACCACCACGTCAATAGGCCGGAGATGTAAGCGCAGTAATGCGTTCAGTTGACCGGTACTAATCGCCCGATAGGCTTGATTTGATCCAGTAACAGAAAGACAAATCAAACCAGAAGCATACACCGACCTTGACCCAGGACGGCGTCGCAGCACCCAGCCGCGATGTTGATTGAAACAACAACCGAGTGGCAACGCGCCTTTTGCACGCAAAAGACGCTGCCTGCCACCCGTCGCTTTTTTGCTCCGCAAAAACAGCGACGTGGGGATTTTCCTCGGTTTGGTGGTCATAGCGCAAGTGAAACACCCGGTCCCATCCCGAACCCGGAAGTTAAGCACTGCCGCGCCAATGGTACTTGGGCTTAAGCCCCGGGAGAGTAGGTCACCGCCAAACCTAGTAAAATCCCCTTCCTCTCTAACGATAAAAACAACACGACCCGGCCTCAAGTAGCGTAAGCGATAGGCCAACAATGGTCTCAAAACAGCCTTACAGGCCGTAGACCAGCACTAAGTGTCGCGGGATGGAGCAGCCCGGTAGCTCGTCAGGCTCATAACCTGAAGGTCGCAGGTTCAAATCCTGCTCCCGCAACCA
>NZ_JBQFYW010000048.1:0-5525 GCF_056541825.1 Ruegeria sp. AF8
TGACATCTCTCGGTCGTGCAGAACATGAGCGCGTTTTCTGAAGTGATGGGTTTGGGGCCAATCTGCCCCAGTTCTGATCTATGCAACAGGGGGTTCTGTCGCAAACTCTACCGCACCTGTCAGATCGAACGCAGTTCTGTTAACGCGTGCTGGGACATGACAGGAGCAAACCGTGACGACCTCATTTAAAGGCACGCATTTTCCGAAAGACGTGATTTTGCACGCGGTTTTCTTCTACTTACGCTACGGCGTGTCATACGGGGATCTGGAAGAGATCATGGCGGAACGTGGCGTTGATCTGGATCATGCAACGCTAAACCGTTGGGTCAGCCGATATGCAGGCCTCATTGCTGAAGCAGCGCGGTATAGAAAGCGTCCCGTTGACCGATCGTGGCGCATGGATGAGACATATGTGAAAGTGAAGGGCGAGTGGGTTTATCTTTACCGAGCGATCGACAAACACGGCAAGACACTAGATTTCATGTTGTCCGAGCGCCGGAATAAAGCCGCAGCGACGAAGTTCTTCGCCCGCGCGCTTGAGGTGAACGGTCTACCGCGCAAGATCGTCATCGACAAAAGTGGAGCCAATACAGCTGGTATCAAGGCAGTTAATAAGATGCTCAAGAGCTTCGGTTGTCCAATCCCGATTGAGATGGTCAGGCGGAAATACCTCAATAACATCATTGAACAGGATCACCGCTTCATCAAACGAAGGATCAGACCGATGCTGGGATTCAAATCTTTCGCTGCAGCCGCATCTGCCCTGGCAGGTATAGAATTGGTCAACATGATCCGCAAAGGTCAATTCACGCCCGGACTCCGTCCGTTTCAGCAGTTTATCCAGCTGGCGGGATAATCGCTTCTCCAGTTCCGTGTATGCAGCTCTCAAAGAAATTTGCGACAGAACCCGTCCCCAGGTACGAAGGACGGACACTTCCCCAAACAGCGTCGGCTGCAATTCTATTCCATAGAACCGCGCCATGTTGATCTCAGGGTCCACATGGATCAGATGGATAGGTGTGGTTTCTGTCAGTTCCATGACTTCATTATCATTTGGAGCAACCATTCTGTCTAATGACATTGTGAGATCAGGCCACCGGCAAGGATTCAGTTCCTAAATGGGACCCGGCATCAACCTACTTACCGATAGGTTGTTCTCTTGCAGTTTCCACGGCACATTTGGGCCTGGAAACGAATGTGCGCTTCGGGTGAGAAACCACTTATCGGCGGTACAAAGATCTCCGTCGAACGAATGGCGCACACGTTGGAAAGAACAGTTTATTGCTCCCAGTCGTTGCATTAGGTTTCGTGGTAGAAAACAGAATGGAGCCACCGTTCAAAACCAGGAATTGTTGTGGCTATTTGCCAGAGCACATACGATATTTTCCTATCCTCCTAATCGACATAAAGGAGTAGAAGGAACATGTCTCAGCCACTGGAAGGTGGATGCTTTTGCGGTGAAGTTCGATATCGGATCACCGGTGACGCGGTTTTGCAACTCATGTGTTTCTGTAGTGACTGCCTATCGATGACCGGTACAGACGGTTACGCCGGGTACATGATAAAATCCGAAGATCTGCAGCTGCTGAAAGGTAAACCTCTGACCTTTGAAAAAACATCAAAGGAAGGACGCCCTGTCATCAGGAATTTCTGCGGAATCTGCGGATCAAACTTGTGGGGTCTGACATCCTTTGGGTTGACCAGCATCGCTGCCGGTACGTTGGATGAACCGGGCAATTTCAAACCAACAATAAAGGTATTTGTGAAAGATGCGCCCAACTGGGCCAGGATTCCTCACCATTTGGAAGAAATGTAGCGGTACATGTCTTTACAGCCCGACCCGGCCATTGATTATCCGGCCTCACGCCGCGATGCAGCTTTCGCGTTGCAGACATTTATGCGTCAAGCAACAATTCCAATGCAGCGACGACTGCGCCGCAGAAAGTCTGTTGAAAGATTCCGCACCCAAATCCTCCCCCCCCCCCCGCAAACCTTGTGCGGATCTTCGCTGTGGCTTCAGAATGATCACAAGATAGTCTAATGAGTGGAACCCATGGAATTGGACAACGACAAACTGGACGCGGCAGCATTGGCCATTCTGAGCCTGACGCTGCATGACGGTCGGCGGGTCTGGAAAGGGATCGACTGGGCGATCACCGACCGGCTCTATGAAAAGGGCCTGATCAAGAATCCCGCGGGTCGGGCGAAGTCTCTGGTTCTGACCGATGAAGGGCTCGCGGAGGCGGAAGCAGTGCTGGCCGGGATGTTCGGCAAAACCTGAACTGCCCGCCGCACAGGGGTTGGCAGTTGAGTGGCGCATCCGTCTCTGCGTTATAGACAGCCTGGCTTTGACTTTGACCAGTCAGTCGCATGCGGCATCGCAGGTATCAAATTGCGACCATTGGGTCTTCCTGCGGCATTTCATGGGCCGGACAGCTAATCCTTGCCCTCACGATCCGGTCGAGGCACTTATTTAGATAACAGTGAAAACCGAGACCTGCCCATGGCCCGCAAGCCTGCCCTGTCCACTGACAAGCTGAAAGACCTCGGTGCCGACAAGCTCGCGCAGCTGGTGCTGGAAGAAGCCGAGCGCAATGCGGGGTTCCGGCGCCAGGTCAAGGCGGCGCTCGCCGGGAAATCCGGCCCCGAGGCCATAGCCAGGCTGATCGACCGGAGGCTGTCCGGGCTGGCGCGGGCAAAGAGTTTCATCGAGTGGGACAAGGCCCGCGCCTTTGCTGACGATCTGCGCAGTCTAACCAATACCCTCACTTCCGAGCTTGGTGCTGCCGCGCCCGGGCTTGCCATAGACCGGCTGTTGCGCTTCATCGCCACCCATGAACAGGTGTTCGAACGTGTCGACGATTCTTCGGGTCGCATTCAGGACGTTTATTATCAGGCAATCACCGCGACAGGTGATCTGGCGCAGAGCATGGCTACACCCGAAGCGGATCTGCTACCCGACAAGATAATGACCGCCCTTGGCGAAAGCACTCACGGCTATCTGGTCGAGGTAACCGAGATCGTGGCGCCGCATCTGCCGCAAAGCAGCCTGGCTCGCTGGGATGCCGATCTGAAGGATGCCATTACTGAGCGGCGGGCTGAAGAAGTGGCGGGCAATCCGGATGGCTGGTTCTATTCCATGACCTCACAATGGGCAGCGATGCGCCAGACCATTGCCCTAGCGCGGGGGGATCTCGATCTGCTCATCGCGCTGGAGACAAAAAAGCAGCCGCGTATGCAGGACACGCTGGGAATCGCCGCGCAGCTTCTGGATGCTGGCCGCAGCGTCGAGGCGCTGGATTGGGTGCGCAAACCGGGGCAGCGCGCGTTTGGCGAGACCGATAGTGACCTTTCGCCGGCACGGGTCAGCCTGGAGGCGCGTATCCTGGAAGCCACGGGCGACAAGCCTGCTGCGCAGGCCCTGCGCTGGCGTTGCTTCGAGGCGAAGCTGTCCGCCGTTGTTCTGCGGGATTACCTCAGGCAGCTGTCGGATTTCGAGGATGTCGAAGCTGAAGACCGCGCCCATGCCTTCGCGTTGGAAAAGGCTGAACCCGAGTTGGCACTGCAATTCTTCCTCGACTGGCCGCGGCTCGATCTGGCAGCAAATCTGATCGTAATGCACCCGCACCGCTGGAACGGTGGTGATTGGCACATCTTGCCGAAAGTCGCAGCCCTTCTGGAGCACGATTATCCGCTGGCAGCAACGATACTCTACCGGGCACTTTTGGACGACATCCTGGATCGCGCGCGCTCCAAGGCTTATGGGCACGGCGCGAAATACCTCGGGAAACTGGCCCTGCTGGCTGAAGAGACGGATCCCAGTTGCCTCGGCAAATTGGTCGAACACACAACTTATCTTGCCAGGCTTAAGAAAGCGCACCCCCGCAAATCAGGGTTCTGGACCCGGGTCGATTAGGAGCAATCTGAGTCGCCACGAGCAAGTAGGTTCCGTCACCCAGTTTGGGTCAGAGGTTATGGGTGTGGACTTGAGTGGTCACACGGTCGAGTGCCGTGATGCCACGGAGCAACCCGTCATTGCGGTCCTTCGCGAAAGCTGCGATCTGATCATGAGCGAACTCACAGGTCGCGGGACAAACCGGTAATTCAACTGCCGTTGTCACCTGGGGGCTCATACGGCCGCAACATGGGAACCCATCGTGGTACCGCCGCCTTGTATTTTAGGTAGCCCTCGCCAAAACGTCGCTCCAGCCCCGGCTCCTCTACGAATATGAAATAAAGTGTGTTGAGGAGAAAGAACACTATCGCCCAACCGAGCAGGGGCGGGCTGCTCAACGCCACCGCTTCCGCCAATATCATTAGAATGACCGATGAAAGCATCGGGTTGCGCACATAGCGATAAGGTCCGCTGACCACAAATCTTTGAGGTGGGTCCCACGGTGCAGGAGTTCCATGCCCCTCATGAACAAACAGCTTCATCGTATTGGCGGCCAAAGCAAGCGCGGGGACTGCTAACATCGCCGCCACGGCCCAATGCAGACGCGTTCCAACACCTGTGTCAAATGGCCAACGGTCGCTGAACCATTGGATCAAAATCGGGATGTAGATCAGCACTGTACCCGGAAGGACAAGCACTGCTTTAGTCATTCGCCAAAACATGGAGTAGAACTACCATGTCTTGTCTATCATCGGGATCGCGCCGAACTTTATTTTCATTTTGCGGAAATCATTTGACGCGACAATCATCGCCTTGAGCTTTGGTAATTCTCATATTTCTGTCTTGGAGTTGTTCATTTTGGTGACCTGATTTGCTACGATTGTAGTTGAGGCAACAAGCAGGAAATCGCGATGCGCAATGCAATCTTCTTACCCCTAGCGGCATTGTTCCTAGACACCATCATGAACGTTGAACCCGTAGCCGCCGCCTCGCTCGGACGATACGAGGTATTTGGCGTCGAAGACGGTGACATGCTGAAAATGCGTGGTGGGCCTGGAACAGGCTACATTGTGATTGTTGGTCTGCCAAATGGAACCGCCTTACGAGTTCACAGTTGCGAGCAAACCGGTGGCACCCGGTGGTGCCGCGTTTCCTTGGAGCGCGCACGTGGGCTCAAGGGGTATGTCTCTTGGGCATACTTGAGAAAAATTTGAAAAAACAGTGATCAACGTTACTAAATTTAACAACGTCCATGATATGTCGGCAAAAGAGGCCCTCTCCGTCTAGTTGGCACTGCTAACATGAGCTTTGAACTGACTTGCGAGCCACAAAGGAGTCGGCCCTTCAATTGAATCTGTGAAGTCACTTGCGGCCGAGGGTGTGTGAATACTCCGGCCCACGAGCTCTCTCAGAAGTGCGAGAGAATGCACTTAAAGGGTATTTTCGAAATATTTCGCCGACCGGTCAGAGTTTCCACACAGCCTCGGCCCTTAGCGGATGAGGTGGGTGGCTCCTGCTCCACCGGCATCAAATGTGCCAAAGTGCAGTTATCACCGACTGCTAGGAAAGGAGCCACCCAATGATAGTAAAGACCGTAGGCCTGGATCTGGCCAAGGATGTTTTTCAAGTT
>NZ_JBQFYW010000049.1:0-5401 GCF_056541825.1 Ruegeria sp. AF8
GAACAAAAGCGTCAGGGCAACGTGTTCACATGGGTCAATTCTCAGTGAAAATTTTGCAGGCTACCGGGTCACTTCTCAGCGGGAATCAACAGTTTGGCATCTTTCTGGCGCAGGGCAACCCGTTCTTCGGGCGATTTTCCACGTGCTGCCTTTTTGACCTTATAAAGCAGCGCGATGCACCGGATTGCCTCTTCGGCGATATCTGATCCCTGTGATTGGAACACCTCCGCGAACTTGCGCAGGACATGGGCCATGCAGGCCATCTCGTGAACCTCGTCCCTGGCGAAGATATCGTTGAACCCGGTGTAACCATCTGCGTGGATCCAACCTCTGAACTGGCCCAGATGGGCAGTGGGATGTTTGCCTGCACGGTCGGTACTGACCTTGTAAAAGGCGGCAGATGGTGCCTGACTGTCCCACGGTCGCTCGTCCCGAACATAGGTCCAGATGCGAGCGGTGCTGCACTTCATCTTTGCCTGCATCCTGATCGGGGTGTCATCCGCGAAGATAGCCGCGCCGGCACGGACGTACCGGCCAATGGTATCAGCCAGGGATTCTAGAAGCTTCGTGGATAGACCGACCCAACCCGCCAGGGTGGATCGGTCAAGATCAATGCCGTCGCGTTCTATGATCTGGCTTTGCCTATACAGAGGGCAGTGGTCCGCATACTTTGAGACCAGCACATGCGCCAAAGACCCGCGCCAGGGCGTCCGCGCTCAATCGGACGTGAGGGAAGCGCCGCTTGTACGATCTTGTCGCAGCATTTGCAGGCGATGCGCGGACGCACGATCCGGTTCACGATGAAGCGGCCCGGTACGTACTCCGGTTCCTCGGTCACATCTTCCTCGATGGCCCGCAACGCTCCCCACATTTGCACGCCTCGCCTGGGGTCAGCACCTGCTCGTGGCGCGGTAAAGACGGCCGCAGTGGCTTGCGCTTCGGTTTTTTGCTTCGGCTCAGGCGCGACGTTGGTGTCTTGGTCTGTCGCGATGCTGGCGGCCGCGGTCTCTTCTTCTTCCAGTCGAAGTTGCAGGTTCAGTTGATCTGCAGGTTCAGATTTGGACCCAAAGCGGTGCCGATTATGCCCCGCCAGCTGATGCTTCAGCTTCTCGATCTGAAGCGCCTGCACCTTGGCCAGTTCGACCAAACTCTCAGCCGCCACGCACAGCTCGGCAGGGTCAGAAGGCAGGGATTTGGTCGCATCAAACATGGCCCGCTTATAGCGAGCCTGGCTACAGATATGAATTCTATGAGGCTGGATTTGCTGACAATTTGCCGACCGTCAAAGGCCGCCACGTCCGCTGGGGAGATCGCCAGTCAATACCCTCCAGCAGCATCGACAATTGCGCCGTTGTGACGAACACTTTTCCCTCAGTCGAGGAAGGCCACACGAATTTACCCTTCTCCAGACGCTTCAAGAACATACAGGCACCCTGGCCGTCCCACCACACGATCTTCACCAAATCGCCACGCCGCCCTCGGAAAACAAACAGATACCCCGAATACGGATCCTGCTTCAACACACTCTCGGCCAGAGCGGGCAGACCACTGAACTGCTTACGCATGTCCGTGACACCAGTCACCAGCCAGATCTTCGTTTGCGCCGGGACAGGGATCACGACATCATTCCCTTTATCAATCCAAGAACCGCCGCCAGCTCCGTCGTTCCCTCCACCAGTATACGCCGTCCGTCCGATAAGGTAATATCAACCCGCCGCGCCGAAACCGCCGCGTCCGACGGTCGCGCTTCTTCAACCATTGGAACAGCAACCGTCCCCTCAATCTCAACAGGAAGAAAACCCGCGTCAGAACCCGGCTCGTCAATCTCGGGCTCTGGCGCAAACCGCGGATCCTTCAACAACGTGTGGATCAGATTGGCGTTCATCGCATACCGCCGCGCGACTTGCGCAACCGACACGCCAGGCACCGTCGTCTGCGCACAGATCGAGCGCTTCTCATCATCCGACCAGAACCGCTTCTTCTGACCTTTCTTACCCGCCATCAACCGCCTCAAAATGTCCATTATTCACAATGGACATTATCACTATCGCTCAAATGCCGTCAGAGCGGGCAGACCGGACGGTTACTACTGGAATGACCGTGAAGCACAGGAAGGGCCCTTTGCAAAGTCGCGCCCGCGGCAACGGGCAGCCGCAATATCCAACTTCCAATTGCTGCAACGCGGCCCGTCAATGCAGCCCTTCGCTGCGGTTGCGAGATCAAGATAGCGGTAAAGGGCAAAGAGGCGGGTCAAAACCAGCCGTTAGCAAAATATCCCGAAGGTCCGGTCCAGAGCTCTATTGTTGTCCTTAGGGCTAACTTGGCCCCGTGCCTGGAACGGACACAAAGACAGCTTGGTCTTTTAGACAAAAACCGATGCTGGAGTAGTTCGCTCGTCCTGTTCTTTCATCCACCCTTCCTCCCGTTCAGCAACCACGTGCGTATCATGCCTTTGCCTCGAACTTCTATCAAACCGCGTTCGACGAAGATGTATCGGTTCATAAGGCGTTCATGAACGTCCGATGTCACCTGGATTTGACCAGGCTCGCCGGTTTGCTCCATTCGCGCCGCCATGTTAACTGCGTCGCCCCAAACGTCGTAGAAGAACTTTTGCCTGCCTACGACTCCGGCGACGACCGGACCGCTGGCGATACCGATGCGAATCGGCACCGCACGTCCTTTCGGATCAACGAGGTCAGCGAGCGCGTCGCGCATCTCCAGTGCGAGATCTGAGAGTGCCTCAATTTGGTCTGGCCGCGGTACGGGCACGCCACTCACAACCATGTAAGCATCGCCGGTGGTTTTGATCTTCTCGAGGCCATGCTTCTCGACGAGCGTGTCAAGATCGCTGAAGACGTCGTTGAGGAATCGAACGAGATCCTCCGGATCCGTATCGCTTGCCCGCGCGGTGAAGCCCCCCATGTCGGCAAAAAGGACAGAGGCCTGATCGTAACGGTCGGCAATTACTTCGCCGCCACTCTCCTTGAGACGTGCAGCCACACTGACAGGTAGGATGTTCGCGATCAATGCCTCGGAACGCTCGAACTCATGCTCAGCCGCCGCCTCGGCATGCGCGATCTGACGCATCGCATAAAGTACGATCGCAAACAGGATCGCAAAGCTCAGTACGACAGAGGGAATGAAATTCGCAACGAAAACCTGGTGCGGCGACCGCAGCCCTGTGTTCACCGGCGTCACGGCCTCCAGAACGATCGTGACCGTAGCGGCCAACGCGACCAGTGCGACTGCAACTGGGAGGCGTATCTCTCCGTAGAACGGAATGAGAAGCGCCGGAACCAGCAGGGCCCAGAAGTGCAAACCCGATCCAGTTCCAAAGATCAGACATAGTCCGGAAATGTCGGCCAACCCAACCGCGATAAGCAGGGACGCTCCCAGCGACGGCCCCCACCGATGCATTAATGGGACGGCGCTAAAACCGAGCGCGGCGCCGAGATGGACGAGCGATGGCGGCCACAGGCCGGGATTGGGGTTGATCATATGGGCGACGACAAATCCCAAAGAAACCGCCACGAGCGCAAATGCGGTCGCGTTCACCACGCGGAGCCGCCGCGCGACCTTTTCTGGATAGCGATCGGTGCCAAAGCGGATCGTTGGAAGAACTCGGCGCCATTTCATACAGACCCCTCCAATGCCTTCGATCATAATTGGGTGTCGGAATGAGACGAACGTCAAGCTTGCAGACAGTGTGAAACGGGCGCGACAGCATGAATGAATGCCGTCGCCGTTGCGCGAAACTTGCGTCGCCGAGGATGAGCCTCGCTGGCAAACCTTCCACTGGGTCACGTCGTCGGGGACATCCCGATTGGGTCAAGAATACGCAAAGCGCACGCGAACCAAACGTCCGGATCAACCGATGTTGCCGCCGTTCGCACGCACAACAGCATCCTGGAGAAAGGGCTCGAACCGGCCTTGCGGCACCGCAGCGTCCTTATCGCTGGCCTGGACGGTTGCCGGCGCTCCCGCATGTGACCGCAGTCAGCCCAAACGCGACATTCGTATCCGGCGCAGTGCCAGCTTCGCTGCGGGTGCGAAGAATTTGGGTCATTTTCCCGAAAGCGGCCATCCAGTAGGTAGCGCATGCCCTGCTGTTCGAAGGCACCTTTGTCGTCCTTACCCTGCCTGTTCTCGCCTGGGCAATGGGTTTGACTATTTGGGGCGCCATGAAATTGGAGGCAGTGCTGATTATCTTCGTCTCAATCTATACGTTTGTGTTCAATATCGTGTTCGATTGGTCTCGCATGACACTGGCCAATCAGGCTATGTCGTGACCGGCAGGTGTGAAATTCCGTTATTGGGTTCACAGTCCACCAGCGCACCGCCCGCTTCGGGCTGGCTCCCGTCATACCTGGGAATTCCCGAGATCCACCCTGATCTTTCAGTGCGGTGGTCTGGGCACCGCGGCGGTGCGAGGATGCAGTGAGCCCATTGGTCCAATGCCGCGCTTCGCACGAATGTCCGCATTGGAGAGGGTAAGTAGCCGTTACGGAGCAATGTTTGCCCTGGAATTCCGACTGGAAGCAATATTCCAAACACTTCAAACTCCGACTGCAGGTTAATTTTGCACTCTGACCTGGCTTGGAGATTGTCCAAACAACCGTTTGAACTCTCGACTGAACTGCGCCGAGTTTTCATAGCCGACGCGGTTTGCAGCGAGACCGGCTTTGAGACCATGATTTTCAATCATTGATTTGGCAATGTTGAGACGAATTTTTTTGAGATAACGCAGAGGCGGTTCGTTCGTCATACGTATGAAGGCACGGTTAAAAGTCGAGACACTCATTCCGGCCTCTTGGGCCATTTCCGATACGGACATCGGTTTGGTATAGTCGTGGTGCAGTTGGTTCAGGACTTTCGCAACGCGGGATGAATGACCGCCATATTGGGCCAGAGCAGCCAGTGCCGGGACCGAGAGCCCTGCAGTCGGCTGGGTTGTCCAGACAACTCAGCAGGCGTGTTACGGCAGATGTCAGTTCCGGTGTCATGCCAGCTTTGCCGATCCCAAAAGCGCTGTCCGGCGGGTTCGACGCCGGCAAAGCAGCGCATTCCGGTAAATCGTTAATCAGCTGGTAAGGCTCTTGTCTGTCAACATCCACAACAAGCCCCACTACAGGCTCGTCTCTGCTGACCCGGGTTTCGCATTCCAGCGGCATGGGCACAGTCGGCACAAGGTAGGTGTCAGCATCGTATTGAAACACTCTGTCGCCAAGGTAAGCCGTCTTGCTACCCTGTGCGATGACAACAATACCAGGTTCATAGCTGCATTTTTGGCCAGTGTCTGCTCTGGGGTCAAAGCGGATGAGGTGGGTGGCTCCTGCTCCACCGGCATCAAATGTGCCGAAGTGCAGTTATCACCGACTGCTAGGAAAGGAGCCACCCAATG
>NZ_JBQFYW010000050.1:0-5082 GCF_056541825.1 Ruegeria sp. AF8
CACGAATACACGTGGCGCAAGCCGACTGGAAGTCCGGTTGATCGCCAACTGCTGCCGTTCGAATGCAGCGCAGCATTCGTTGGATTGGGCTCAATGCAGACCTCGGAGGCGGCACAGCATCCAAACCCTGAGTAGCACTTAGCACTGCGAGTTCGGCCCATACCAGACCTTGGATATGCGGCCGGAATGCTGCAGTCGCAGCCCGCTTTCCGGACATTCGCTGCGAGCGCAAAATCAAAGGCTGCCTGAACTCGCAAAATGCCGGACGAAGCGTGAATTCACGTCGCAAACCCCGATTTCTGCAATCTGCGCTTCGCGACCTCGATCTCCTGCACCAAGGGCGGAGAGCTGACCTCCACTGCGGGTGCAAGCAGGTGATGCCTTTGAGGCGAAGCGGACGTTCAGCCTTGGTTATGAAGCCAATTTAACTGGACTACTCAAAGGTCGCGCATTGTCGAGATTTCGTGACATCCGTTAGACTGTGAGTGGGAGGGTCCTATGCAGCGCCGACTCGCCGCGATCATGGCTGCCGATGTCGTTGGGTATTCGTCGTTGATGGGCAGCGACGAGGCAGGGGTATTGTCCGCTCTCAAATCTCTGCGTTCAGAGATTTTTGATCCCACAATTGCACGACATCACGGGCGCCTCGTCAAGTTGATGGGGGATGGTGCTCTTGTCGAATTTGCTTCGGTTGTCGATGCCGTAACCTGTGGCGTCGAGATCCAGCGGGCAATGGCTGAGGCTGCTCCGACCATCGCCAACGGGTCGCGATTGCAACTTCGGATCGGGATAAACCTCGGTGATGTCATGATCGCTGATGGGGACCTTTACGGTGACGGGGTGAATGTCGCCTCTCGCATTGAAGGTCTAGCGGACCCAGACGGCGTCGCGGTTTCTGAGAGTGTCGTCCAACAGGCCATGGGCAAGGTGGATGCCGGATTTGAGGATCTCGGACTGAACACCCTGAAGAACATCGCTGAACCGGTTCGCGTTTTTCGCGTCATGCCTGACAGAGCGCCCGCATCCAAACGGCGATCAAACAAACTTCCATTGATGACCGGTGCAGCGGTGCTGGTTGGTCTGGGCGTTGCGGGTTTGGTAACGTGGTGGATCAGCTTTGGTCCCGAGCCGCCCGACGCCCTGACCTTTGATGAAGCCGCTTTGTTGACAGAGCCAACAGGTCCGACCATTGCGGTTCTGCCATTTCAAAACCTTAGCAATACGGACGCCCGCGATTTATTGGCTGTAGGCATTGGTGAAGACATCATTGTTGAGCTGGGGAGCTACCAGGACCTCAACGTCCTATCTCGCCAATCCACTCATTCCGTCCGGCCCGAGGAAAGTGACCCGCGCAGTATCCGGCAGAAATTCGGTGCAGACTACGTGCTGGAAGGTACTGTCCGGCAGGTTGCAGATCGTCTGCGTGTGACAGCGCGACTTATAGACACAAGCTCGGGGCTTCAGGTCTGGTCGGACGCGTATGACGATAGCCTCACGACTTCTAATATTCTGGACGTTCAGCTGAACATTACCGAAAAAGTGGCCTCGGCTGTGGGTGATGCGGGCGGGGCGATCAAGCGCATTCACGCAGGTCATGCGCGCGCGAAACCTCCGGAACATCTGTCGTCTTATGAATGTTCTCTGCTACGGGTTGGGTTTCTGAACCGGCGAGATATGCAAGAGCGCGTCCGCGGCTGTATCCTGCGGGTCGTCGAAGACGAACCCGAGTATTGGCGCGGGTGGGCGCAATTGGCCGAGGCACTGCTGACGGATGTGAAGCTTTTTACCGGGCTATATCCAGGGACGCAGGACGAGAAAATTCAACGCGCGGAAGAGGCGGCGCGGAAGGCGGTGTCGCTGAACCCGTATTCTGCGCGCGCTCACTTTCTTCTGGCGCTTGTGCTGCAGATTCAGCGCGATCTTGACGGGTTCTTCTCGTCTGCTGAAACGGCGCTGGCATTGGGGACAGATCGGTATCTGCAAGGGCAGATCGGCTATGAGTTCATTTGGTCCGGGCGTCTGGAGTTGGGCGCTGCTCTTGTTGAGAACGCAATTGCGCTTGACCCAAATGCGGCAGATCCAAACTGGTACCAGGCGCTGGCCGAGTATCATTTCCTGAACGGAGATTACGAAACAGCGCTGAGCACCTATCGCAAGGGGGCGCAGCCGGACATTTGGTGGTCGGTTTCTATCGAGGTTGCAATTCTGGCTGAACTGGGTCCACACGAGGCCGCCATTGCCGCGCGAGACCGGCTTAACAGAATTCGACCGGGGATAAAAATTGCGGATATTGTCTGGATGTATCGGCGTTTTGCGCGCCCGGATGAACACATCCTGCCTTTCGTCGAAGCCTACAGGGCGGTGGACATGCCCGAGGGACGGTTTGCCCCGCTTCAGGATAGTGCAGGCTGACCGACGGGGCGCGGTACGGCACAGAGTAGTGTCAAGTCTGGTACCGATTTTTTATTCGGGTACGCCCGCCTTTTGCAAACTTGCCAACCAGATCCGCCGGTTTTCTGGATGGTTCTTCGATCCTGCGAATTGCCTGCGCATTGCGGATATTGACAGTTTGGGGTTAATCTCAAGCGCATCGTTAACAGCCTCTTGGGCATCGTCTTGCCTGCTCATCTCGGCAAGAGTGGCCGCGCTCAACAGGTGATGAAACAGCCGCCACGTATTGCTTGTTGCCACTGCGCCCAATTGCCGGGCTGCGTCCAGCGCCTCTTCGTAGCGTTCCAGGTGAAACAGGATATGGCCCTGGTAGAAGTACATGTTTTGCAACATCGGATCGCGTGGGCTTAACCGGATCGCCATCTCTATCTCGGGTAGGGCGCGGTCCTGCATGCGGAACCAGTCATAGGTATGCGCCAATTCCAGCCGTATACGCGCATCATTGGGGTTGAGCGCGACAGCGCGTTCGAGATTTGCGATGGCTGGATCGGCCTCTCCTGTAAAGCGGTAGATATAGCCAAGGGCCGCATGCGCCTGTGCGTCCTGATCGTCCAGTACAATGGCTCGCTTGGCCGCCTCAGTCGCGGCAATCAACGTGTCCTGAGGGGTATCTGACCACTGAAAGAAGAATATCGTTCCCAGCGCGCGGGCCAACAGGCTGTGTGCTGCCGCGAATTCCGGATCGGCTGCGATGGCGGACTGTGCAAACGTCACCGCGTCTTGCTGGGCTTCTTGCGAAAACACGGCCTGCCGCGCCCGGCCGCGTAAATACAGATCCCATGCCCCCATGTCCTCAGTCGGTTTTTCCTGCGATCGTGCTTCACCGGACTGATATATCTCAGGCAATAACTGGCCCGCGATGGCCCGGCTGATCTCGTCTTGAACATCAAAGACATCCGTTAGCTGACGATCGAAAACCTCGGCCCAGATGGTTTCGGCGCTGTCGACATCAATAAGTTCTCCGCTGACGCGCATCTGACCATCGGCACGGCGGACGCTGCCGCGGACAACATAGCCAACCCCAAGGTCGCGCGCGATTTCGATCGGGGTTGCCTGATCCTTCGCGTAAGAGAACATCGTTGCGCTGGACACAACGAACAGTTCCCGGTTCCGCGACAAATGCGCGATCAGGTCGTCGGTGAGACCATCGACGAAATACTGACCCGTTCTTTCGTCCCCGATATTGTCAAACTGCACAATGGCCAAAGAGGGTTTTCCAGTGTCCGGCAACCGCTGCCGGTCGGCAAATATGGAAAGCGACAGCATAGCGATTGCCAAAGCCAAGAGAACACCCGCAACAAGAACGCCGCGTTTGGGAGCCTGGGCAATGCGCTGAGGCGGGTCATCCGAAGAAACCGGTGCCACAAATTGGAACCCGCGCTTTGGAAAGGTCTTGATGTAGTCTGAGCTTGCCGCAGTGTCGCCCAAGGCCTTGCGCACGGACCGAATGCGCGTGTTCAGGGCCGCATCGGTGATTGCTGCGCCGTCCCAAATCTCATCAATAATCTCTTGCTTGCTAACAATCCTGTCTCGGTTCCTGACGAGAAGTTCCAGCAATTGCAGGGCCTGAGGTTCCAGAGCGACCGGTTCGCCACTGCGGTTCAATCCCTGTGTCGGATCAAGTTGGAACTCTAAGAAACGGTACATACTGAAACCTACACTCCGCCATGTCCTTGGCTCAACGAAGTTTGCGGATTGTCAGATGAATGTCAGAAAAAATCAGCTTCCGATCAAGCCCGGCGCGTTCTTCGGGGATAGCGTTTTCCGGGGTTAGCGCTCCCTAGCATTACCCAAAGCAATAAGGAGATTGGATATGGCACTATTAAGAACACTTTGTGTGGCGGCCGCAGTCGCTCTAACGGGAAGCACCGCATTCGCTGAAACGGATCTTGAGGCGGCGTTGGATAAGGGCGCCGAGCGCCTTAATGCCGATCAGATCGCAGAGCTTCTGATCGGAAATACTGTCACAGCAACGTCCGGAGAGAAGAGATTTCGCTTTTTCTATGACCCGAGCAATGTCGTGAGCGGCGAGCTTACGAATGGTGGATGGAGCGGTGCCGGCGCATTTGCCATCACCGATACAGACAAGGTTTGCGTTTCCATGGCCGCCGACAATGGGCGCTATCGCTGCATGACAGTGCTGCGTCTCGGGGACTCAATCCAGAAATTCAGCGCCGATGGAAAGAGAACTTTCGAGCTGCACAGCTTTGAACCGTCTACCGGTCTCTGAGTTTCGGTTTCATTCTGGTTCTCACACTGAACCTGCCATTTTTCGGGCTGAGGAGAAATGGCAGGCAGGAATACAGCGGCCCTAATTTCCATGCACGGTAGATGTCCGCAATGCGGGCCGCTGCAACATTGTGGACGGGTGCCAAATGGCGCTTTCGGACCGTACTAACCATAAACAATGGCGGTATTAGATGGTTCGCGCCCGTTCGTGCGCCGAGCAGCATTGGTCAAGATGGGCTCATTCCGGACCTCGTTGCTGTTGCAGCACACGCCCCCCTGCCCCACCGTCAGATGTTCACACAGCGGCCCAAAGCGGATGAGGTGGGTGGCTCCTGCTCCACCGGCATCAAATGTGCCAAAGTGCAGTTATCACCGACTGCTAGGAAAGGAGCCACCCAATGA
>NZ_JBQFYW010000051.1:0-5057 GCF_056541825.1 Ruegeria sp. AF8
ACATCACATAGTGAAACGCACCAAGCACAACCGCAGGATAAACCAACCGATGCAAACCGCGCCAACGCGAACCCAACCGACGCAAAGACCACCGCGAACAAATATGCGCCCGCGACCGACAGACGCCGTTCAGACTCTGAACTGTCCTGTTCCTGAGCAACAGCCTTGAACGCCTGAGGTCCGAATATTCGACACCGCGCCATGAATTCACTTGTCTCGCCTCCTGGCCAATACTATAGAAAGGCTCGGCGCTGATGCACGACATCTGAAAATGACGTTGCACTCACTCAACGCCTCGTTTCATCTGGGAGCGACCCTGTCAGGTGGAAGCCGGAAAGCTTTACCGCGCAGCCGACGAGGGTGTTGAAGGCCGAACAAGAAGGATGCCGCTGTAGCTCAGCTGGTAGAGCACGTCATTCGTAATGATGGGGTCGTAGGTTCGAGTCCTATCAGCGGCACCACCCTTCTCCGATAGCACCCAGATTTTTGCACTGGAATCAACACCTTCAGCAAGCCCGCAAGGTGGCGTTTGCACTTTCGATTTTCAGACATACGGGCTAGGCTGCGTTCAGAGATCCGGTTGCTTAAAAAAGAAGCCAGCATTGTCATCTCTGGAGCAGTCAACTAAGTTCCTACAATGATTGGCACAAAGCAGATAATGTCGGTATTGCTCGCTGCCGTTCTGGTCGTTCTGACCGCGTTTACAGGCAGCGCGCATGCATTGTCGAAGAATTGTGCTGGTGCGCATTGTGATGATCATGTGCACTCGTCGATAAACACCCACCATATTGAACACACTTCGACCGTTTCGCGCGGAGACGAACCACAAGAGCCCAGCAGCGTGACACACGAAGGTTGCAACCCATTCATGTGTAATGTTTTGGTTCTTGCTTCGCATCATTCTGACACTCAATTTGTTCCGCCTGAGACTGTCTTAACGTGGCACGTCAAATCTCTCTCTGCTCTTCAGGAGCCGGATACCCCAGACAGACCACCCAACCTCTAAAACAGTTCTCCGACGCTGTTCACGGCCGTGAACACGCTCCTGTGTGCCGCGAAGTATTTGCGGTTTCTCCCTGTTTCACAAGGTTAGGACCAATACATGAACCAAAAATATCTCCTGATCGGCGCATGCGCCGTTGCAGCCGTCGCTGCCTACTTCTTTCTACGCCCCGCAATAGTTGACGACACCGTGCAATCGGCACGTACCGAGGGCAGTGCGATGGTGGCAATCGAGATGCCGCCTATCGAAGGAAATGCGGCCATCGGGCAACGGATATTCGAAAACGCGTGCGCCGCATGCCACGGAACTCACGCGGTCGGTGTCGAAGGCGCAGGACCGCCTCTGATTCATGTTATCTATGAACCCAGCCATCATGCAGACGAGTCCTTCCAACGCGCGGTCGCGATGGGCGTCAGGAGCCATCACTGGCAGTTTGGCGACATGCCACCAGTCGAGGGCCTGACCCGTGGCGACGTGGCCATGGTCATCGACTACATCCGCGAAATCCAACGCGCCAATGGAATAAGCTGAGGAACCTCACAATGAAGAAGCTCACCACTTTTGCATTGATTCCAATGCTTGCCACAAGCGCTTTTGCCCATTCGAGCGTGGACGCCACCACTCCCGAAAACGGTGCGACAATTACCGAAGTGCCCTCTGAGATCAGTTTCAATTTCGCGGATGATATTCGCCTGACAAAAGTTAACATGATCCATCAGGATGTTCATACCGTCGCGCTTGATCTTGGAGATCAGACAGAGTTTGGGCGCACGTTCGCGCTGCTGCTTCGCGCCCGTCAGGGCGATACATTCGACATTCGGTTTCTGAACCAAATTGGTGAACGCTCGGCGGTGCATTGGCACGGGCTTCGCATCGACAATGCGATGGATGGCGTGCCGGGGATGACCCAAGGCGTCGTCGAGACGGGTGCTGAGATTCAATACAGCTTTCAAGCACCCGATGCGGGAACATTCTGGTATCACTCGCACAACCGGTCTTGGGAACAGGTTGCCAAGGGTCTCTATGGCCCGCTGATTGTTGATGAACCGACCCCGCCCGATGTGGAACACGATCTGATCGTTATGATTGACGATTGGCGCATGACCGAAAGTGGCGCACTCGCCGGTGATTTCGAGAACATGCACGATCAGGCACATCAGGGGCGGCTGGGCAACTATGCCCGCGCGCTTGTCGATCCGAAAACGCCCGTCCGACGCGGCGATCGCGTGCGCCTGCGGTTGATCAACGTCGCGACAGACCGGATATTCCCGATTGAGCTTGAAGGCATCGACGGCAAATTCGTTGCTTTCGACGGTATGCCACTACCGAGCCCGCAAGCAATTTTCAACCTCGTTCTCGCACCGGCGCAACGCGCGGATATCATTGCGGATGTGACGTCAGCCGATCAGATCGCCTTTGTCTTTCCAACGCGGGATGATCCCTATCTGCTGGGCGAAATCCCGGTTGAGGGGAAGAACATCACACGGCAACCATCCAGGATTCCCGTACTGCCACCAAATGAGCAGAAACAACCGGATTTGGAGAACGCAGTGGCTCTGACGCTCACCATGCAGGGTGGGGCGATGAGCCGCCCCGCAAGCACACAAACTGATATTTGGGCGTTCAACGGGCAATCGGGCTTGACGGATACACCGCTCCATAGGTTTGAACGCGGCCAAACGGCGCGCATCCGTCTGGTGAACGACACCCGTTTTCCGCATGGCATCCATCTGCACGGGCATCATTTCTTCGAAGTCGGGGCGGACGGCAGTTTAGGCGCTTTCCTGGACACAACACTCATGGATGCAGGCGAAACCCGCGACATCGTCTGCGTGTTCGACAATCCCGGAAAATGGCTGTTGCACTGCCACATGCTGGGGCATCAGGCGGCGGGTATGAAGACATGGGTGGAGGTCGCATGAAACGCGTTCTGTTCATTGTCGCGTGTAGTATCGCGACCAGCGCAATTGCTGGCCACGAAATGGACAACCGCGATTTGACCAATGGGCAGGACCACTACGCCGAACAATGCGCGTCCTGCCACGGGGCAAATCTGGAAGGACAGCCCAACTGGCGCAAACCAGATGAAAACGGTGTTCTGCCTGCACCGCCCCACGATGAGACGGGGCACACATGGCACCACGACAACCAACTTCTCTTCGACTACACCAAACTTGGTGGAGCAAAGACACTGGCAGCGCGCGGCATCAAAGACTTCAACAGCGGCATGCCGGGCTTTGAGGGCACTCTGACTAACGAGGACATATGGGACGTTCTGGCCTATATCCGGTCGACTTGGCCTGACGATGTTCAGCAAATGCAGGCCAGTCGCAACCTTCCGCACGAGTAGAACCGGGGCTCCCAATGCAGATTGCGGTCTTGCGAAGTCAGTACGTCGAGCATTCACCTTGGCCTGCAATGTCGTCGTGACTTAAGTGCCCAACAAGTTTTGAAGCGCTAAAAATGGATGGGTGTAACTCGCGAAGTCGCCAAGAGTGCGATCAGCAGGATCACATAGGTGCCAATGACCCAGAGGAACATGGAGTGCAAAGGCAGCGTCTTCATACCCATACTGTGACTCGGCATATTTTCCATTTTGTCATGGGACATACCATTCATCTCTGAAGACACGTGACCGTTACCGGGTGCCGGGCCATCGGCCCCGGGCAGGGTCATACATCCGTGTTTCAGGTGATTGGCAACCAGCCAGTAATTGATCGGGAATGCAACAAAACCACCCACAATTGTTGCCACGCTCATACGAAACCAGAAGGTCGGAGAGAGCGGGTCTTCCGATTCAGGCCAAGCCGCTGCCAACAGGACCATGGTCGGAATCATGCCCGTCATTACCATGTTCATCGACACGGTCTCTGCGAAAAAAGACTTTCGGACCGCTTGCGAATAACGTCCATACATCGAAAGCATCATAAGGGCTTGAAAGATGAAAAGCCCCGAGACGAAACCAAAAGTGTATTCGACGGTGATGTCCCAACCATTTGGTAGCGTGAAGAAATGAACGAGGCTTGCAGCAACAATGATGCCTGTGGCGTCGCCTGCCAAACAATGCATTTCGCTGTTGACCCCTTGTTTCCACGTTGCGCGCGTGAAACGGTCATGTCCGCCCGGAAACGGTCGGCGGCAGGTGACTAAATAGAAAAATAGGCCGACTGGTCCTGTATAGACCGTCACTAGAATCCAAGCCATACGCTGAACCCAACTGGTCACGCCATTGCTTATTGAATCCCAAACGACGAAACTTACGCTGGCACCGGTCAACAAAAACCAGACACACATCGCACCGTTGAGCACATTGAACTCCCTGAAATGCAAACCCCGCTAATGGCATGAACGGTCACCGATTCGCCCGCGACGTGATGCCGGTGCTTTCAACATCAAGCGTTCCGGCATCCGCCATACCC
Organism: Ruegeria sp. AF8; assembly: GCF_056541825.1. Classification (NCBI taxonomy): domain Bacteria; kingdom Pseudomonadati; phylum Pseudomonadota; class Alphaproteobacteria; order Rhodobacterales; family Roseobacteraceae; genus Ruegeria; species Ruegeria sp. AF8. Next base: position 4,423 of record NZ_JBQFYW010000051.1, read on the forward strand.
GTTTTTGTGATCGCCGGGTGAACGAAGGCACTGGCCGAATCGGCGGCACAGCGTTGTTGGATGGCCAGATCGAAAATTCCGGACATTTCATGTCGCTGACAACCGGTCACAAAATCGACATGACCCTACATAAACGTATCATTGCGGTAAAGATGTAGCTGTGGCGAGGGGTGCCGGCGGCGGTTCGTCCACTGCGCGCAGCAATGCCATTGCCAAGAAGGGTCTGCGCAACGTGCTGATACATTTCGGAATTCTGCAGGGCGAGATGCAGATTGATGAGATCGTGAACCTGACGATGCCGGATGACAACTGCTTTTTGTTCAGCGAGAACGACGGGCTGTACGAGGCGATGGTGGATCTGGGCGCACCGGTCTCCAAGGGCGATCTGGTCGCCCGCATCTGGCCACTGGACCGGACCGGACGGCCGCCGCGGGAATACCGGGCCCGCCGAGACGACCTGATGATCAGCCGCCATTTCCCCGGCCTGATCAAGTCCGGTGACTGCGTGGCGGTTGTCGTCGTTGCCAGCCATACGCACACTGTGCCCGGCTAGGCCACGGCCTTTCTTTTTCCCAACTATGCGGGGTTTTTGGAGGGATTATTCATCGAATAGTCTCTGGCCACCTGTCCCGGGC
>NZ_JBQFYW010000052.1:0-4341 GCF_056541825.1 Ruegeria sp. AF8
GGTTCAAATCCTGCTCCCGCAACCAAACTTCTAGGTCGGATATCAAACACTTAGCGCCCCAAGGGGCGCTTTCTGCGTTTGTAGCTCTAACACCCGGTGCTACAACGGTGCTACGCCAGAGAGCAAACAACAACTAATTTTGGTGTTCCGTTCCTAACTGTCTGCGTTGCCGAATTTTGTAACAGAAGAAAACCAACCCCAGCGCGACGTAAGCGTTGCATCTGACCCCCTAGATAGCACCTCATCAGCCAACACCTAGAAGTCTATGATGCCTCCAAAAGGATACCGTCCCGGGTTTTGGAGCGCGTATCCATGGACGGATGGCCCGTCGACGAGGCCGAGGGGGTCGGCCTGGAGGTATCGTCCTGTTGTTGGGTCGTAGTCGCGCATCCAGTTCTGGTGCAGGCCGGATTCACTCTGGAACCATTGGCCGGGGAAGCGGAGATCGGAGGCGATGCCCGAGGAGGTGTGGACGCCGCCGAAGGGCAGGTAGGAGACCTCCCAGATCTTGCCGCCGAGTTCATCGGTGGCAAAGACGGGGCGGCCGATATGGTCGGTGCGGATGAAGTAGAGCTGGTCGTTTTCGACCACGCCGACGGGTTCTCCATTGAACCAGCCACCCGATCTCGGATTCAGGTGCCGTCGGATTTAAGCTATAAGTGCTACCTTAGATCCAAGATCTTGTTCGAGTATCCCTTCGACCTTTTCTTGTGTGGAGAATCCAGCAATCCAATATGATCAATCGCCTGAGCAAAGTTGGTATCTCCATCGAAAATACTCAGCATGGATTCCTCGTCATATACTTTTTCCCAGAACGATGGATTGGCCCGCAAGACAGACAAGATTTCTTCGCAAAACTCGGGCAGCGTAAGTTCGCCGGTTTGACGTAGAATCATATCGACATTGACCATCGGCTCGGCATTCGGATTCGGCAGAATAATAAGGTGACCCAATCTGTCCAGAATGTATCTCCACCATTCCGGCCTCCGGAGCTCAATTGTTTCAATCTCGAAGCGTCGCCCCGAACTGTCATAGATTATCGCCTCGTCAAAGCCTCCTCGAATATAGTAGGATGCAATGTTCCAGTTGAAACGCGACGGTTTGGACAAGTCTCCGCCAAACCCGCCAAGCACGCAATCAGGCATAACCACCGCAAGAGGATAGTTCAGTTTCCGCAACCGCATTCGCTGTCGAAAGCCTCCATCAAAGCGCCAACCGCCGGACCGCCAACCGCTCCATAGGTCCAGTACCGCTTGCCATGGACAAACCTCTGCAACGGGTTAAATCGCGGGCGACCACCCCAAGAACCAGTAAAGCGCCTATGAACCGATTTCGGAAGGTTCCTCAAGTTCATAAAGTGGTTGTGCAAACCTGCGCTGCGGTTCCCATTCGCGGGAATCAAACCATGATGGGTTTCAATAGATCCATCACGTACACTTTTGAACCCTGTTCTATCCTTGAACTTCCGCGAGGCGGAGGACCAATTCTTGAGCCTGCGAATTGCCAAGACCTTTCGCAAGCCCAAATCCAAGGTCACCCCCAAAGGCGCCCGTTCCTGCGACTGCGCCAACCCGGAACCAATTAGCACAATTTAAATCTCCGCTATGTTCGGAAAGCTGGGCAAAGAGATCCAGCGACGCCGCGATTGCCATACCGGCAGCGATGGCTGCGGGAATAGCCTCTCCCGTCGGATCGGTATATCGTTCCGAGTTTTGCCCTGCGTATCCGTAGACGGGAGGTCCATCGACGAGGCCGAGCGGGTCGGCCTGGAGGTACCGCCCTGTTGTGGGGTCGTAGTCGCGCATCCATTTCTGGTGCAGGCCGGTTCTGGACTGGAGAGGAGCTGTGCGGGTCTAGATGCGAAATCTCAGCGTTACTCGATTGCTCGAGAATCCCCAGTTAACTCTCCGAGTTTCAGCCTCTTTCCCAAGTCGTCAATTTTAACTGCTTTGCTCGTATAGTTTTTGGGACGCAATTTACACTCTACGCTCGTCAACCAGCCCTCCGAGATAAAGATCACACCAGCCGCCTTTTGACCGCTTGACGTCAAAATCTCAAACCTATGCTTGGCCTCAGTACCCCTATTCATTGGTAATCGCCACTCTGAATCAAAACTTGCCCGACGTTCATCATTACATCTAAAGAACATCAGAATTTTGCTGTCGTCAGAACGTTGCACGAGGTCCATCCAAGACAGTTGCTCAATGATCTTTGTCCTATTGGCAGTATCCAAGTTTTTCACAAAATGAGTAAGGATTTCGGCCTCGTATGATCGTAGCCAGCTGTTCCCATCTGCGAAGAATATCTTAAGCTTTTGAATCAGATCTCTCACTGACATGAACAGCTGTCCTGTAGATCAATGAAAAGTAGTGGTGCGGGTGCACCTAAGGCGCCTTTATAGAAGTATGGAATACGATCCCATAACCGGCGCGCTGGCGAATATCTTTGCCCCCATTGGGTCCGCCGCAGAAGACCATCGCCCTTTAGATTTCCATAGTATTTTGGATCGTGTTTGTAGTGACGCTTCCTTGTTACAAAGTTACCGTTGAATTTGTTGCTGTCTTTGCCGCCTTTCAGAAACCATTTCCCGAGCCTTTCATTCAGACCCGGAAGGTGCTTGGCGCGATTTGGAACAAAGTGACTGAAGTTCAATCCTTTACTTGCACTCCCCGCAACTTTCCAACCAACTCCACCACCGGCTGCGCCCAAAGCCGTTGAAACTCCAATGCCCGCCCAATCATAGCACTGATATTCCACCCCGTGTGCCAGATATTGCTCAAGAATACCGAGAGTTAATCCGATTCCAGCACCAGCAATTGGAGCCGGTATATACTCCCCAATCGGATCTGTATACCTCCCCGGGTTCTGTAGCGCGTATCCATAGACACTCGGCCCATCGACGAGTCCGAGGGGGTCGGCCTGGAGGTATCGGCCTGTTGTGGGGTCGTAGTCGCGCATCCAGTTCTAGTGCGGGCCGCTCTCGGACTGGTGCCACTGGCCGGGGAAGCGGAGATCGGAGATGTCTCCGGTTGAGGTGTGTACGCCGCCGAAAGGCAGCTTCCAATTTGTGAACAGAAATGCCCGATATCGCTTCGGTATCATTTCTATTCAGAAATGACTAAAAATCTGTCGACCAGGGCGTCCAGCAATCGACCTTTCGTATTTAGACCGTAATCTTCATCAAACCCCGATAAAACCAGCTCGTCCGACAACATGTCGCCAAAGTCTCTTGCGACATCTTCTGGTATCAGGAATTTCATCCTGCCCCATTTATCTATTTCGGCTCTCTTGATAAACTCATGTACTTGGGGTGCATTGTGAGCAATGCTCTTCAGAAAGTCCGACTGCTCTTGATTCAGTTCAACAAGCATCAGCGTCATCTTACTCCCCCCTTCCCAACGGATTAACCGACACTATTTTGCCGTTGGATGGATTGATGGTAACCTTTACGTCGGTCCCTTTGAAAGTCTGAAACGGACGCCCCTTTTTATCCACGCCGGTTTTGACTTTGCGAGGCTTGGTAACGGCATCACGGATTGATCCAGGTCCGGCACCCGCACGCTTGCCTCCATCTCCAATGGCTCTATTTTCTCCGTGTTTCGTGTATCCCCTGATCGATACCCCTGTGGCTGCCACAAAAGGTACCGACTTGGCCCCGACAGCTGTAGCTGTGGTCTTACTTGCCTGACCTGCGCCTCGCCATGCATTCCAAGCCGCACCTACACCTTTGAAGAGGACTCCGCCGATTGCGCCATATGCTGCATCGGTGAGGCCCTCCTCCAAAGTATAGCAGCCGTCACCCAAAAATTGATCAAAAAGGTACCCGGTTCCGGCTCCAATAGCTGCTCCAGCCAATAGTGTTGGTATGTACTCCGCGGTCGGGTCTGTGTACCGTCCCGGGTTCTGGAGCGCGTATCCGTAAACGCTCGGCCCATCGATCAGCCCCAGCGGGTCTGCCTGAAGGTATCGCCCGGTTGTGGGGTCGTAGTCGCGCATCCAGTTCTGGTGCAGACCGGATTCGGCCTGATACCACTGGCCGGGGAAGCGGAGTTCCAGTTCCAGCGGGGTTATCTGCCAGAAGGTTTCGACTGCGCCGAAGGGCAGGTAGGAGACCTCCTAGATCTTGCCGCCCAGCTCATCGGTGGCAAAGACGGGCCGGCCGATATGGTCGGTGCGGATGAAGTAGAGCTGGTCCTCTTCGACCACGCCCACGGCCTCGCCGTCCATCCAGATATACTCACGCAGCAGCGTTGAGCCTCCCCAACTGAACTGGTCCACCGTTATGTTTAGGAAACGGAGGACCAAGAATGGCAAACAAGAGACCGAAGCCGGAAGAGATTA
>NZ_JBQFYW010000053.1:0-4083 GCF_056541825.1 Ruegeria sp. AF8
GGCCATGGCAGCGAATAGGTTTTTACGTTTGTGAAGAATTTCATGGCTTCGATGACGCCTTCCTTGACGCCGTTTCCTGAGTCCTTGATGCCGCCGAATGGGGACATTTCGATGCGGTATCCGGGCTGTTCCCAGATGTTGCAGGTGCCCACGTTGAGCCCGTTGATATAGGCGATCGCGCGGTTCAGGTCGTTGGTGCAGACACCCGAGGAAAGGCCGAACTCGGTCGAGTTCGAGATCGCCATCACCTCGGCGTCATTGTCCGGAACCCGCACGATGGGCACGATGGGGCCAAAGGTTTCCTCCATCACCAGTTCGCTGTCATGGGGCACCTTGTCGACCACGATGGGCGGCAGAAGCGCGCCGTCACGTCCGGGATGATAGAGGATCTCGGCGCCTTCGGCCTCGGCCATGTAGACGCGCTTTTCGAACAGTTCGGCGGCCTTGTCGTGGATGACGCAGCCCAGCTCGGTCTCGGGGTCCTGCGGGTCGCCGAATTTGATCTTCTTCGCTTTCTCAAGAACCAGAGGCACGAACCTTTCGGCCACGCTTTCCTGCACCAGGATGCGCTTGATCGCGGTGCAGCGCTGGCCCGAATTGCCGGTCGCACCCGCCACCGCGATGGTCGCGGCCTTGTCCAGATCGGCATCGCTGAGATCGTTCAGAACGATCAGCGGGTCGTTGCCGCCCAGCTCCAGCGCCGAGCGTTTATACCCGGCCTTTTCGGCGATCATCTTGCCCACCGGCACGCCGCCGGTGAAGGTGATGATGTCGATATTGTCGTTGGTGATCATCTCGTCACCAATGTCGGCGGGCCAGCCGGTGACCACCTGGAACATCTCGGGCGGCAGCCCCGCCTCATAGAGGATATCGGCCAGCGTCAGCGCCGTCAGCGGCGTCAGTTCGGTCGGCTTGCACACCATGCAGTTGTTGGTGGCGATCGACGGCGCGATCTTGTGGCTGACCATGTTCAGCGGATGGTTGAACGGGGTGATCGCCGAGATCGCATTCACCGGCTCGCGGGTGGTGAAGATCTTGCGCGCCTTGCCGTTATGGGTCAGGTCGCAGGAAAAGATCTCGCCATCGTCCTTGAGCGCCTGCGCCGCGGCGAACTGATAGACGTCCTGCGCCCGCTTGGTCTCGTAAATGGCGTGCTGATGGCAGATGCCCAGCTCCAGCGTCAGCCATTTGGCCAGATAGTCGCGCCGCTCCCCGATCAGCTCGCCCGCGCGCTGCAGGATCTGGCTACGCTCGTAGCGGGTCAGCTTCGGCTGGTAATTCGCCGCGATCTCAAAGGCGCGGCGGGCATGTTCCGCCTTGCCCGCGGGGACATGACCCACCACCTCGTTGGTATAGGGATAGTGGACCGGCACGGTCTCGTCGGTAAAGACGATCTCGCCGCCGATACGCATTCCCTCGTTGCGGATTTCGATATTCGACATGGTCTGATCTTTCATGACTTACTGAGCCGCCGCTGTGGTTGCATAGAAAAAGGCGTCAAAGTTGCGCAGCTCGGGCTGGTTCGGCAGCTCGATGACACGGTTCACGATGAACGGAACCTCCTGCTCGGTCAAACCGCCATGGCTGCGCAGCGGCTCTTTCAGCGCCGCCAGGTCGTGGCGGTGCTCGGAGGTGCCGATGCAGATGTTCTCGCCCGAGATCATCACGATGTCGCCGATCCGGTCGCCCGGCAGCTCGAACCGCCGGATCGCCTCTTCCTTGTCGATGACCAGGATCAGCTCGTCGCGCGCCTTGAGCCGCGCCATGATGCCGGCCCGGTCGGCGCCGTCGGGCAGATAGGCGGTGGCAAACGATCCCAGCGCCCCGTGATGCACCACGTAAGGGTCGGTGATCGGCAGGATCACCCGCGCCGCATCCTTGCCCAGCCACTCATCCAGCAGATCCTGCGCATAGATCACGTTGGGCGTGCCGTCGGCGTGATGCTTGGGCTTCATGCCGTGATCGGCGGTCACCACGATGGCCGCCCCCAGCGCGTCCAACTCGCCCAGATAGCGGTCGAACATCGCATAGAAATCCAGCGCGCCCTGCTGTTCGGGGGCGAACTTGTGCTGGATATAGTCGGTGGTCGACAGATACATCACGTCGGGCTTGAACTCTTTCAGCAGCTTGACGCCGGCGGCGAAGACAAACTCGCTCAGTTCCGCCGAATAAACTTCCGGAACCGCCATGCCCAGCCATTCGCTGGCATTGTCGATGCCATGCTCGGCCCTGGTGGTCTCGCCCGCGCGTTCGGACGAAAACGCCACCGCCCTGCCCTCGTCGAACTTCAGCCCCGAGCCCAGCAGCGCGCGCAGCTTGTCCTTGGCGGTGACCATCGCCACACGATAGCCCGCATCGTAGAACTGCGAAAAGATCGTCGGCGCGCGCAGGAACCGCACGTCGTTCATCATCACCTCTTCGCCACTGTCCGGGTCGATCAGATAGTTGCCGCAGATGCCGTGCACGACCGGCGGGCGGCCAGTGGCAATGCTGAGGTTGTTGGGGTTGGTGAACGACGGGATCACCGAATGCGCCAGCCGGTCGGTGCCGGTCTCGCGGATCCGTTTGAGGTTGGGCATCAGCCCTTTGGCAATCGCCACGTCCAGATATTCCGGCTCGCACCCATCAAGGCAGATGGCAATCGCGGGCACTTTCGGCGTCGGATAGACACGCGCATTCGCTTCGACGGGGGTATGAAGGGTCATCTCTTGCTTTCCTTGATCTTCAGGCGGCCAGCTTGGCGCGCTCTTGCAGTGCGGCGGCCGGAGGGGCCGCGCTGGCGACCCCCATCCCGGCCAGACTATCCCGGGCGGCGGCCACGACCCGCCGCATCACTTGTTCGTCCATCTGCCCGATGCAGCCGACGCGGAAACTGTCCACGACCGTCAGCTTGCCGGGATAGATGATGAACCCCTTCTCCTTCATCAGCTCATAGAACCGCTCAAAGACGAAGTTCGCATCCGCCGGGCAGAAGAAGGTGACGATGATCGGACTCAGCCAGCGGCTGTCCAGCAGCGTCTCGAAGCCCAGCTCGCGCATCCCCGCCACCATCACGTCGCGGTTGCGCGTATAACGCGCGCCGCGCCCGGCCACCCCGCCCTCGGCGGCATGCGCCCCGAGCGCCTCCAGAAACGCCGCAACCACATGGGTCGGCGGCGTGAACCGCCACTGCCCGGTCTTTTCCATATGCGCCCATTGCGCATGCACGTCCAGGCTCAGCGAATGGCTGTTGCCCTTCGCCGCTTCCAGCGCCTCTCTGCGGGCGATGACAAAACCAAAACCAGGCACCCCTTCGATGCATTTGTTGGCCGAGGATACCATCGCCTCATAGCGGATCTCCGACGGCTGCAGCTCGATCGCGCCAAAGGCCGACATCGAATCGACCAGCAGCTTGCGGCCCGCCGCATAGACCGCCTCGGAAATCTCCTCGACCGGGTTCAGAATGCCCGAGGAGGTCTCGCAATGGATCGCAACCACATGGGTGATCGCCGGATCGTCGGCCAGAAGCCGCGCCACCTCGTCGCCGCGCGGCGGCAGGTAATCGCCCTTGTCCAGAACCACGTGATCGCGGCCCAGATAATCCAGCGTCAGCGCCGAACGCTGCCCATAGGCCCCGTTGGCCAGCACCAGCGCCTTGCCATCCCGCGGAATGAACGAGCCCAGCATCGCCTCGACCGCGAAACTGCCCGAACCCTGCATCGGCACACAGTCGAAATCCCCGGCCCCCTCGCCCAGCAGCGCCAGAAGACCCGACCGCAGCCTGCGCGTCATGCCGCGAAAATCATCGTCCCAGCTGCCCCAGTCCCGCAGCATCGCCTGCTTGACCGGGTACGAGGTCGTCAGCGGACCGGGGGTCAACAGATAGGGCTCGCCCATCCGGGGGGCTTCGATCTCACGCGCGGCCTCGCTCATGGCGCCATCTCCAAAACAATCTGCGACGCCACTATTGCCGCACATAAACCAATGTGGAAAATTGATAATAACGATCAAACAATAAACCAAACCTATACACCAAACAGAGAAAAACAAATGGGATACAGCCAACTCAAAGCATTCCACAACGTCGCCAACCTCAAAAGCTTT
>NZ_JBQFYW010000054.1:0-3669 GCF_056541825.1 Ruegeria sp. AF8
GGGGTCTGCTCCGGCTGGGGGCAGAATGACACCCTAAGGTTGGGCGTCATCGATTTTTCCACCTGTATTCGCCTGTGAGCAGGATATGCGCCCACCCGAGCGGCGAGATGTGCGCTAGAAGTTCTGGCGAACAGTCGAGGCCGGTGCCCTTTCGGGCTTCAACTGCTTGGCCAAGATGTTTGGTGTTCCAATAAATGACGATCGCGGCCAGCAGGTTCAGCCCGGCCATGCGATAGTGCTGCCCTTCAGAAGTTCGGTCTCGGATTTCGCCCTGGCGACCGATACGGAGGGCGTTTTTCAATGCATGATGCGCTTCCCCCTTGTTCAGACCGATCTGGGCGCGGCGCTGCATGTCGGCGTCCAGCAACCAGTCGATAATGAACAGAGAGCGCTCGATCCGCCCGATCTCCCGTAAAGCAACAGCCAATTCGTGCTGACGGGGATATGATGCGAACTTCCTCAATAACTGGCTGGGCGGCATGACACCCGCCGCCATGGTAGCGACGGCGCGTAAGATGTCAGGCCAGTTTTCCGTGATCAGCTTTTCTCTGATCTTCCCGCCGACCAGCCCACGGATTTCCTTCGGCGCGGCGGCTGGGTCGAAGAGATAGAGCCGCTTTGAAGGCAGATCGCGGATGCGGGGAACGAAGCGATATGACAGGAGTGCGGTTGCGGCAAAGACATGATCGGTGAAGCCGCCGGTGTCGGCGTATTGCTCTTTTATCTTCTTCCCAACCTCGTTCATCAGCAGGCCGTCCAGAATGTATGGGGCCTCGTTGACGGTCGCAGGGATATTCTGTGTGGCAAACGGGCCGAACTGGTCGGAGACATGGGTGTAAGCCTTCAAGCCGGGCTCTTGTCCATACTTTGCGTTGATGAGGTTCATTGCCTCACCATGCCGCGTTGTTGGAAAGAACTGACCGTCGCTTGAAGCGGTCATGCCGCCGCCCCAGAACCGCGCCATCGGCAAATTGGTCTGCGCCTTGATCACCTTGGCAAGCGCCCTGTTGATGGCATCGCATTCAACATGCCACCGGGACAGGCGCGAGAGTTGGAAGTAGTCATGTGAACTGGTCGCCTCGGCCATTTTGCTGAGGCCAAGGTTCAATCCCTCGGCCAGCAGCACGTTCAACAACCCGATGCGATCCTTGCAGGGAACGCCGGTGCGCAGGTGTGTAAAGGCTTCGGTGAAGCCGATATCGTCATCAACTTCCTGCAGCAGATCGGTGATCCGAACGGCAGGCAGGCGGCCATAGAGATCAAGCACCACGCCATCAGCATTCGCCGGGATCGCTGCCGTCAAACGATCAACCTTGAGAATGCCGTTCTCGATTGAACCGCCGGGAATCGCGCCAGCTCTGGCAGCCTTGGCCAGACGCTTCATACCTTCTGCCAGTCTTGCCTTGCGATCATCGAGCCAGATCTCAGGTTCGAATGGCATCGTCAGGCGAGGGCACGCCTTGGCTGTTTCTATCGGGACCAAAGCCTGTTTCAGATCAGCGTAACGCCGGGAATGGGGCAGCCAGATATCGCCGGATCGAAAGGCTTCGCGCACCTGGAACAACACGGCGACCTGCCAGAGCCGATTGTCACCTGGGTCCTGAGCATTGAGGTGTCGATGCCATTTCGAGGTTCTGCGCAAGAAGCCAACCTGACGGGGCGCATCAGTTTGATCCTGGGCGATGACTTTTGTTGCCTGCGTCAAGGGCGCCGCCACTGGGGCGGCGCAAATATCAAGCGCCCGCAGCATTCTTGGGGCATAGCGCCGGAACCGGTAATATCCATGAACGACATGAGACAGGGCGTCGGCCGCCATCGTGTCGGTCAACTCGGCCGCCGTTGTCACCATACGTTCGAGGTGAGACCAGCCGCACGCAAGTTAAATGGCCGCTTCAAGGGACGCGCCATCCGCCTTGGCTTCCAGCAGGGCGGCACCCAGATCCTTGAAGGATCGTAATGTTTCACGCAGCGATGATCTGGCATCTGCGATACGCGCGTCGGACAACCTCTTCGCATCCCGCCAGGTCTTGCCAACAATCCGGTCGTGGGTTTCGATCACGGCATCGGCGATGGCTGCCTTCCACTCTACCGCACAGACGGCAAGGATCGCCAGGCGCCGGTCACTCGTGATGTCGCGCAACCCGTCGGCAAAGTAGCGCTCGCCCTGGCGGCGCAGGCGGGTGATCCGATGTGGCGGTACGTCGGCCAGAATGTCCGGTGAGAGGTCCAATTCCTGCAAAAACTCCAACCGGTCCAGAAGTCGCGATGCTCCAGCTGAGTTGCTACCTGCCTCGAAACGGCGAAGCCAGATGAACCGGGTGACATTGCCATCCACGATCTCGGTCAACAGCGCGTCCAGGCGTTCTTTCGTTTCATCGTCTATCCTGCCGGTGATCCGGCTTTCGGTCTGGCGCTCAGCCGACACCAGAGCATCTGCGCACAGCCGTTCGATGACAGAGATGCCGGGCAGGATCACCTGCGACCGGCGGCACTCTTCGACAAATCGGCGCGCCAGGTCTTCGTTGGATCGGGCAGTTTCAGCCTCATTCTCAAGCCAGGCTTTCATACTGCGCGCGCCTTGGCCCGAGAACATCTTGAAGCCGTAAATCTGGCGCAGGGCGTGCAGGTGCTGCTGACGGGTTTGACGACGTGCGGCATATGGTAAGACATCGTCACCGGTCAGACCCAACTGGGCCGCGATGAAGCGCAATACCTTTTCCGGGATGACCTCGCCAGATGACAACAGCCGCCCAGGATAGCGTAGGGCGCAGAGCTGAAGGGCAAAACCGATCTTATTCTCCGACCGCCGCCGTTCGTTGATGTGCTCGATATCGTCGTCTGCCAGCGTGTAATGCCGCAAGATTAATGTCTCGTCAGTCGGCAGGTCGAAAAGCGCCGAACGCTGGCGCTCGGTCAGAATGGACCGTCTTGGCATGTTGGGTTGTCCTTGTTAATCAGATGTCTGTTCGGGACACATCTCGCACCAGCAAAATCAACGACTTGCAAGACCAAATACCAAGGGAGTTCAACTGGGACAGCGTGCGGCCATCTATGCCAGAGTTTCCACCGCCGATCAGTCGTGTGACAGGCAGGTGATGGAACTGACTGGTTTCGCAGAACGCTGTGGTTATGAAGTGATCGGTGTCTTCAAAGAAACGGCCTCGGGTGCATCCGCCAATCGTTCCGCCCGGAACCGAATTCTCGACCTGGCTCAGGCACGGCAGATAGATGCCATCCTTGTAAGCGAGTTGTCCCGGTGGGGCCGCTCCACTCGGGATCTATTGGACACGTTGAACAAGCTGGCTGGTTGGAAGGTTTCGGTCGTAGCCATGAGTGGTATGACTTTCGAGTTGGACACGCCGCATGGCCGGATGATGGCGACCATGCTGGCAGGAATTGCCCAATTCGAACGCGACCTGCTCAGCGAACGCGTCAAATCAGGTCTTGCCGCAGCCCGGGCGCGCGGCAAGAAGCTCGGGCGCCAACCCGGACAACGGCCGAAATCCGACAAACTTGCACCGAAAGTCGTTCAAGCCGTGGTGGAGGGTCGCTCATACCGATGGATTGCTCGCGATCTGGGTATCAGCAAAAACACTGTGCTCGACATTATGAAACGTCATCGCGAAAACTCTTAGGGTGTCATTCTGCCCCCAGCCGGAACAGACCCCA
>NZ_JBQFYW010000055.1:0-2942 GCF_056541825.1 Ruegeria sp. AF8
GACCACATTGATCGTATCATTTCGCAATGGAACAAAGCCCGACCCGACCTTGATGTCGGACCGATGGAAACGATTGGGCGTCTCTCCCGCCTGGTGGATCAACTCAGAAAAGAGATGGACAAAACCTGGAAGGTTTACGGGCTAAACCTCGCCAGCTTTGATGTACTGGCGACTCTGCGCAGATCCGGAAAGCCTGAAGGCTTGTCGCCCGGGGAATTGCTTGACCTGACCATGGTGACGTCCGGGACAATGACCAACCGGATTGACCAGCTCGTCAAGGCAGGTCTGGTAGAGCGCGTACCAAATCCTGAAGATAAACGGGGTTTTTTGATACGTTTGACCAAGGCCGGGTTCTCAAAAATCGAAAATGTCGTTTCAGATCACGTTGAAACACAACATCGGCTCTTGAGAGGGTTATCACCCACGCAGCGCGAAAACCTGAATGAATTGCTTAAAACACTGGGCGAAGCGATTGACGTAGACGCGAAATAAATACCGGAAAATTGGCGCGTCCCAAGAAACCAACACACTCTCAGAATACGACTTTGCATTGGAACTAACCACCAATGCTCTAACAGGATTCTCATTGCTACAATTTTATGAAACACAGGCGAACATTGCTCGGTTCTGTTTCGCAGTTCTTGATTACCTGATGATCGGGAATGTACAGCAGTTTGGTATTCTTGGCCGAGTTCGCCCTCGGTTCTGCCACAGAATAGTTGCCACCCGTGTCTGAGGTCGTCACGACCTACTCCTGTCAGTCCCAGCACGCGCTACCAGAACTGCGTGTCCGTCATCGAATGATTTGGAACACGAGCGTTTGATTGGCTTAGGAGGATCAGGCTCGCCGCAGTTTCAATCTACGCCGCGTTCTGATGATGCAGCAAGCGGCGTTTCTGGATTGTCTGGTGTTTGATTTCCTTTCTGCGTCTGAGGATTGTTTCGGCTCGACCGAAATAGACATCGGCGGGTGTCAGATTGCTGATGCTCTCGTGGTATCGGTTGTGGTTGTAGTGATTGATGAAGTCGCCGATGGCCTGTTCGAGCGCTCCTGGCAGATAGTAGTTTTCCAGCAGGACACGGTTCTTCATCGTCTGATGCCATCGCTCAATCTTGCCCTGGGTCTGCGGATGGTTGGGCGCTCCCCGAACATGATCCATACCCTGCTCATCCAGCCATTTCGCCAACTCGCCAGAGATGTAACTGCTGCCGTTGTCGCTGAGCAGCCGGGGCTTGTGGGCAACGGTGACACTGTCACAACCTGATGCAGCCAAAGCGTCTTCCAGCGTTCCTGTGACATCGTCAGCTTTCATCGTGGTGCAAAGGCGCCAAGAGACAACGTAACGGCTGTAATCATCCAGGATCGTAGACAGGTAGAACCAGCCCCAACCGATGACTTTGAGATAGGTGAAGTCGGTCTGCCAAAGCTGGTTCGGCCGCACAGTCTTCTCATGGAATTCATCCGCCGCTTTGATGGTGATGCAGGCTGGGCTAGTGATCAGATCTTGTGCCTTCAGAAGCCTGTAAACACTGGCCTCAGAAACGAAGTAGCGCCTGGTGTCGGTGAACCGCACCGCAAGCTCGCGGGGCGATAACTCGGGTTCTTCCAGAGCCAGTTCCACGATCTGCTTGCGCACCTTGTCGGGGATGCGGTTCCAAACCCTACCTGGCCGGGAATGGCGATCCTCAAGCCCGGCCTCGCCGAAAGACAGATACCTGTCGTACCAGCGGTAGAAGGTCGTTCTGGGAATGCCGAGCTTTTCCAGTGTGCGTTTGATCGGCAGGTGCGAACCGTCAACCAGCCGGATGATCTCAAGCTTTTCGGATGTTGCCCTCTCATCGCTGCAAGCAGCGACTGTTGGGTGACAGATATCTCATTCGTCGTCTCCCCCATCCTCGAACATGCTTTTTTTGAGCAGCCGGTTCTCAAGGGTCAGGTCGGCGACTACCTCTTTCAGCGCCGACGATTCCGCTCTCAAATCCTTCACCTCAGAGCTGGTAGCCTGGCGTGCGGTATCGCCAGCCAACCGCTTCTTACCGGCCTCAAGGAACTCTTTCGACCAGCTGTAATACAGGCTCGTAGCTATTCCTTCACGGCGACACAGCTCCGCTATGCTGTCTTCACCACGAAGCCCATCCAACACAATACGGATCTTCTCCTCTGCCGAATGCTGGCGCCGTGTCTTCCTGCGGATGTCTTTGACAACTCTCTCTGCTGACGCTTTCTGTTTCCCGGATTTCATTCTCATCTCCACTCTCTGATGGTTACGATGAGCCTGAAATCCTCCGCTACGCAATCAACCTAGTCTGTTCCATGGGTGCTGATGGCGGACAACCTTAACATAAGTGTGGACCTGTTCCGTTGGGGAGGCTCATTGGGAGGCGCATTTTCCGATCTATACATCCGGTTCTCCTCGCAGTATGGACTGCGCTTCTACTATGACCCGTGTGTCGGAAGCTCTGAGGGTGACCGTATCACTCCGGAGAGCTGAGCCATGAACCCGACACTCGCAATCGCATTGAAGCGTAAAGGATACGACACGCTGACCCCTGTTCAGGAGGCCGTGTCCGCACCGGATTTGCAGGGACGAGACTTGTTAGTTTCGGCGCAGACCGGATCAGGAAAAACCATCGCGTTCGGCTTGGCCATCGCACCAACAATTTTGAGCGATGCGCAGGTTTTCGATGTGGCAGGCGCGCCTTTGGCGTTGGTTGTTGCGCCGACGCGAGAGTTGGCGCTGCAGGTCAAACGAGAACTGGGGTGGCTCTATGCGGATGCGGGGGCCTTCATTGCCTCATGCGTTGGCGGCATGGATATGCGCGACGAACGCCGGGCGCTGTCCCGAGGGGCACATATTGTGGTCGCGACACCAGGGCGGTTGCGGGATCATATCATGCGCGGCTCGATTAATTTGGCATCCGTACGCGCCGTCGTGTTGGAT
>NZ_JBQFYW010000056.1:0-2881 GCF_056541825.1 Ruegeria sp. AF8
CCCGCACCGGCACACAGATCACACTGGCGCAGAGCGTCGCCAACCGATCCACCATGTCCCGGGTCACCAGATAAGGCTCCGGCCCGGGCGGCCATTTCTACAGCGTAGTTCATCCAAAGGCCAAAGGCATCGGATCGGTTTTGGCGCTGTTGCGCGGCGGAGTGTTTGTGGCAATGGAGGCGAAAGATCGGATTGATCTGGTCATATGCGGGGAAGAGCCTGTGTTCCTGTCGGAACGATCTGAAGCGCCCGACAGTCTTTTCCCGCTGCCGGGTTGGTCAGTGTGAAACCTTGTTAGCACTATTGAAGCCATTTGAACCACACAACGTGTGCGATGACCTCATGCGGGAAACGAATGTCCTTCAGTCGGGGCATGCAAGTCACTTTGGACATCGGCAACTGTTGTCAACAACAACGATGCTGAATCAGGCTAGCGGTTCCCAAGATGGAGGGGGCCGCAAGAAAGTACTGCGATGGCCCGCAGTGCTTCCTTTCGTTTTGACGAAAGGGCCACACGATCAAACCCAGAGTCGATCAAGCCTAGTCCCTTGCCAGTTCGGCGATTTCGCGTCGGAATGGCAGTGCGTCGCCGATATCCGGCCCGTCCAGTTCGCGGGCATAGCGGTGACCCACACAGTTGGCCCATGCGATCGGGCCCGCGATCCGTTTCGCCTGACGCGGGAAGGCGACCGCGTCTATGGCCGCGGCACCACGGATATGAAAGGGTATGTGGCGCGCGGTCTGCCTCGTTCAGAGCGGCCATTCGGCGCTGGCGCCGAATTTTGTCAACGCACTGCAACTGGCGGCGGACTTCCTGGCGGAGCTGTGTAGGCTGCAACAGGATTTCGTCACCCACCGCGCCCGCGATACTGCCTATGATGCGCCCTATTCGACCGTTCATGTGGGCCGGATGAACGGCGGCACCGCGCTCAACATCGTGCCTGATCGCGTGGAGCTAACTTTCGAGTACCGCCAGCTTGCCGCCTGCGATGCGATGATGGGCCGAATTCTGGAAGACCTGACTGGCTGAGGAGTTCGCGAAATGACCATGATGGCCTATCTGAAAACCATGCCTCGCCCGGAATTTGACGCCTGGGGATCGCCCGAGGATATTGGCGTCGAAACCGCCGAAGGCGCACCCAAATGCGCTGGCAGCTTCGATCTCGGCAGCCCCGAGGATCCGGTCTTTGGCGGTCAATACTCTGTGACCAGAGGAAAATACCGCATAACCTATCAGTTTCATGAACATGCAACCCTGCTGGACGGCGAGGTAGCGTTGACCAATGAAGCCACCGGCGAAACCGTCGTCTATGGCCTCGGCGACAGCTGGATCATCGCCAAGGGTACCCCGGTCTTGTGGGATATCCGCAGCGAAGCTGCACGCAAGTCCTATCTGACAGTGACGACAGATCTGCCTGGATGATCCACTATATTGCCTGACATCGGCAAGCATCGCTGTGGCCCACGGTTTTACCGTGCACAACCGGCCTTAGGCAGCCGTGGGTGATCCGTGACGGTTTTGCCGCCAAGGCCCGCGCAGAAGGGACGAATGTCGAATACGCCTTTGCTAGGCAGGGCTATGTCGTGTGGATAGGCAATGCCAGTCCGCCGCCGAGGTTTTGTCACGTGTGTGACCGCCCCGGCGGCGCTGTCGGATTTTGACCCGGCCCTGACGCGCGCTCCACGCGACGCCGCGACAACGGGAGTTTCCGATCCCGTCAGACAAGCGGCCGCGGTCGGTAGAATGCGAACAGGCCGGGTGTCTGGCCGTGTACAAGACCAACGATATCGTGGATCAGGCGGCGGCGATCTGCCGGGCCTTTTCCACCATGACCTCGGCCTGACGGATCGAGGCATAGTCGATCAGACGGCCATCCAGCGACACGGCACCCTTGCCTGCGGCCTCGGCTTCTGCCATGGCGACAAGAATCCGCTGCGCTTTGGTCACTTCGGCATCGTTGGGCGACATGACCTCGTTGGCCAGAGCGATCTGGCTGGGGTGGATGGCCCATTTACCTTCGCAACCCAGAACTGCTGCACGCTTGGCGGCGGCGCGATAGCCGTCCGGGTCCTGGAAATCGCCGAACGGTCCATCGATCGGGCGCAGACCGTTAGCACGAGCGGCAACCACCATGCGAGCCAGCGCATAGTGCCACATATCGCCCCAATGGGTCGTCCGGTTGGCCTCGGCATCCGGGTCGGTCAGCACCGAATAATCCGGATTCACGCCACCGATGATCGTCGTCCGCGCGCGGGTAGAGGCGGCATAGTCCGCCACGCCAAAATGCAGGCTTTCATTGCGCTTGGATGCGGCCGCGATTTCGCTGACATTCTGCATGCCCAACGCGGTTTCGATGATGTGTTCGAACCCGATCCGCTTTTTGTATCCCTTGGCGTCCTCGATCTGTGTCACCATCATGTCGACGGCATAGACATCGGCGGCGGTGCCCACTTTCGGGATCATGATTAGGTCCAGACGCTCGCCCGCCTGCTCAACGACATCGACCACGTCGCGATACATGTAATGGGTATCCAGCCCGTTGATGCGAACGGACATAGTTTTTTTGCCCCAGTCAATGTCGTTCAGGGCTTGAATGATGTTCTTGCGCGCCTGTTCCTTCTCGTCCGGCGCGACCGCGTCTTCCAGATCGAGGAAGATCACATCCACATCGGATTTCGCGGCTTTCTCAAACATGCCGGGTTGACTGCCCGGAACGGCCAGTTCGCTGCGGTTGAGGCGCGCGGGCGCCTGTTCGATGGAATAAAAACTCATGATTAGACGTCCTTGGTTCAGAGGTTAGGATATAGGGGGAATCGGGCGCAGAGTTCTGCGACTTCGGCGCGGACCTTGGCTTCGACCTCGCCGTTGCCGTCGGGGCCG
>NZ_JBQFYW010000057.1:0-2692 GCF_056541825.1 Ruegeria sp. AF8
ACACAAACAGGCCGGACAGACGAAGGTACTGACGAAAATGACCGCAGAAATCACCAGAAAACACTTGCAATGCAGGAGCCACCCACAGACGTCGTTCGACCTTGATCACCATCGCTGCGGTGCGGCTCATCAGAGGAGACATTCGCTGCGCGAGCAAAGCTCGAAGACAGGCGGAGTTCAGAAGAGCGGACAATGCTGTCGATTGCAAAGAAGGTGAGAAAGTCGGGGAATCATCACGCGCCACAATTGCTTTGGAACGAGGCGGCGGACTTGAGTGCTCTTCCGCCCTGTTAGCTACGATTGTTCCTTCAACCAATTCCTGACTGTTGCCACAACTTCAGGTTTCCTGGGGGCTCGAGGGGCCACCACGTAATATCCCTCTTCCGTCGTCACCGAGAAATCGAACGGCTGGCAAAGCCGGCCAGATTGAAGATCAGCCTCGACAAATTCCCGGTTCGTCAGCACCACGCCTTGTCGGGCAATTGCAGCATCAATCGCGAGCGATGTTTGGCTGAACGCCATTGTCTTCAGAGCCGAAACAGGCTGATCGCCAAGTGCGGCTTCGAGAAACAGGGGCCATTGGCCATGAGTGTCCTCCAGCAGTACCTGGGTCAACAGGTCTTGCGGGGAACGGATCGGGTTCGAGCCATCGGCAAGGTCCGGATGGCAGACCGCAATCAGCTCTGCATTGAACAGCGGCTCGGCCAGAAGGCCCGGCCCGAAGGGAGGTTTGCCCTGACGGATCGCAATGTCGACTCCATCTGTCTGGAAATTCGCAAGCGCGTTCGATGCGTCCGTGCGAACGCGAATCTCGGGGTGATCCAGGGCAAGTGTCCCCAGTTTTGGCACCAGCCACTTTGTTGCAAAAGAGGGGGTGGAGCTGATTGTCACCACGGTGTCCTGAGGCGACAGATTGGCTGTTGCTTCGGCCATCATCTCGAAGGCGCGGCGGATCGGGGGAAGGTATTTCCGGCCTTCATCCGTCAATGACAATCCGCGGGCTTGTCGTTCAAACAGCTTGATTTTCAACAACTCTTCAAGCGCGCGCACTTGTTGCGCAACGGCGCCCTGGGTGACACCAAGCTCTTCCGCCGCAAGCCGGAAATTCAGATGACGCCCCGAAGCCTCGAAAGCCTTCAAAGAGTTCAATGGTGGTAGCTTGCGCATGGTACTTGCTCCAAGGGAGTAGAATTTCTACAGCGTTAAGACAGAATTACTGATTGGTCAAATGCTGTGATAGGCCCGATGTTGGACCCAGACGGATACAACGAGGTTCACGGAGACGGAAAATGGCTGACAAGAAAGTAGCGATCATTATGGGCGGCGGCAGCGGCATGGGAGCAGACAGCGCCCGTCGGCTTGCGGCTGACGGCTTCAATGTCGCCATTCTGTCTTCGTCGGGCAAGGGCGAGGCTCTGGCACAGGAATTGGGCGGTATCGGCGTGACCGGCACCAACAAATCCAGCGCGGACATGCAGAAGCTCGTCGATGCGGCAATGGAGAAATGGGGCCGCGTCGATGTGCTGGTCAACTCTGCCGGTCACGGTCCGCGCGCGCCGGTGCTGGAAATCAGCGACGACGACTGGCACGAGGGCATGGAGGTTTACTTCCTGAATTCTGTACGTGCCACGCGGATTGTCGCGCCGATTATGCTTGAACAAAAATCGGGCACGATCATCAACATCTCGACCTTTGCGGCGTTTGAACCCGATGCGGTCTTCCCGACCTCGGGCGTGATGCGGGCGGGGCTTGCGGCCTATACCAAGCTGTTTGCCGACAAATACGCCGCCGACAACGTGCGTATGAACAACGTCTTGCCGGGCTTCATTGACAGCCTGCCAGAAAACCCGGATTTTCTGGCAAAGATCCCGATGGAGCGGTACGGCAAATCGTATGACGAAATTGCCGCGACCGTGGCTTTCCTGGCTTCGGAAGGCGGCGCCTATATAACTGGCCAGAACATCCGCGTGGATGGCGGTGTTACACGCTCGGTCTGATCCGAGTTCCAGCGACGAAAGACAACATCATGAAACCGACTTCGAAAGACTCCTCTTGGGAGATGGATCTCCCTGTGTTTTCAGCAACCCCGAAGCACGATGCCTATGACGTCGTGATTATCGGTGGCGCCACGATGGGGACCTGCACCGCGTGGTTCCTCGGCTCGAATCCTGACTTCAACGGCAAGGTTCTTGTGGTCGAGCCCGACCCGACCTTCTCAAAGGCCCAAACCGGGGCCTCAAACAACTGCATGCGCCAGCAATTTGCCAACCCAATTAACGTGAAGATTGGGCAATATGGGGATCGAGTGCGGCTGAGTGCTAGATCCCCCTTTAAGCGTTTTTCACCCTCATTTGCCGCCAGTGATATTCCCCAGTGAGGATGATGTGCGCCCAGCCAAGAGGCGATATGTGGGCAAGGAGATATTCTGGCGTTTTCAAACCGCGCTTTTTCCGCTGAGCGACCGCCATGCCGATCTGTTTTGTATTCCAGTAGATGATGATTGCGGTGAGCAGGTTCAGTCCTGCAATGCGGAAGTGCTGCCCCTCGGTGGTTCTGTCTCGTATTTCCCCCTGCCGCCCGATACGAAGTGCATTCTTCAGTGCGTGATGAGCCTCACCCTTATTGAGACCGATTTGAGCGCGGCGCTGCATGTCGGTATCGAGGAGCCATTCGATGATAAACAACGTGCGCT
>NZ_JBQFYW010000058.1:0-2496 GCF_056541825.1 Ruegeria sp. AF8
TGTTGATTTCCGCTGAGAAGTGACCCGGTATTTTCACCGAGATTTGACCCACCCTTGTTTATGTATCAGCGTTTATTTGGCGGTCAATGTCGGGGCCTCCTTTCGTGTTTTCTTTGCGGCCTCTGAACTGGCTTTGTAGCGGTAGCTGTCATTGCCTGTTTCCAGGATGTGGCAGCGGTGTGTGAGCCGGTCGAGCAAAGCCGTTGTCATCTTTGCGTCACCGAAGACCTGGGCCCATTCTGAGAAGCTGAGGTTTGTGGTGATGATCACGCTGGTGCGCTCGTAGAGCTTGCTCAGGAGGTGGAACAGCAATGCGCCGCCTGATGAACTGAACGGCAGGTAACCCAGTTCATCAAGGATGACCAAGTCGACTTTGGTGAGCATCTCGGCCATTTTGCCAGCCTTTCCGAGCGCCTTTTCCTGTTCCAGTGCGTTGACGAGTTCCACGGTCGAGTAGAAGCGCACTTTGCATCTGTGATGCTCGATAGCCTGAACGCCTATGGCCGTTGCGATGTGGCTTTTACCTGTCCCAGGGCCGCCGATCAGGACAACGTTTTCCGCATTTTCCATGAACTCGCCGCGGTGCAACTGCCGGACGGTGGCTTCATTGATCTCGCTAGATTTGAAGTCAAAACCTGCAAGGTCTTTGTAGGACGGGAAGCGTGCCACCTTTGTGTGGTATGCGATTGACCGTACCTCCCGTTCGGCGATCTCGGCCTTGAGCAGCTGGGACAACATCGGTGTTGCGGCCTCGAACGCTGGTGCGCCCTGGGCTACCAGATCATCGACGGCTTGCGCCATGCCATGCAGCTTGAGGCTGCGCAGCATGATCACAATCGAAGCTCCTGCTGGATCATGACGCATGGCGCTTCTCCCTAATCTGTCTGAGGGCATCGTAGCGATCGACATTGGCCTTCGGAGCTGTTTCCAAGGCCAGGGCATCCGGCGGATCGACCTCTGGAAGATCGGTCTGTTTGCGGTCGAGCAACCTGTGAAGCAGGTTCAGGATGTGCGTCTTGGTCGGAACACCAGCTTCCAGCGCCAGTTCTACGGCACACAGGACGGCATCTTCGTCGTGGTGCAAAACCAACGACAAGATGTCGACCATCTCGCGGTCACCGCCTTCCTTGCGCAGCATGTGATCCTGCAGGCGGCGGAAGGCGTCCGGCATCTCGGTGAACGGTGCACCGTTGCGCAAGGCTCCGGGTTTACGCTGGATGACAGCCAGATAGTGGCGCCAATCATAGATGACCCTGCCTGGCTTGTGGTGCGACCGCTCAATGATGCGGTCATGGGTACAAACGGTTTGGCCTTCCGCCACCACGACCAGCCGTTCGGGGTAGACATGCAGGCTGACGCGGCGGTTCGCAAAGCTGGCCGGGACGCTGTAGCGATTGCGCTCGAAAGTGATCAGGCAGGTAGGAGATACCCGTTTGCTGTGCTCGACAAACCCATCAAAAGCCGGCGGCAGGGTCATCAGCGTGGGCTTCTCAGCTTCCCACACATCAGCAATCGTGCCGGGCAAGTCCCGGTGTTTTGTCTCGGCCCACAAGGCAATACAGCGATCTTCCAGCCACTGGTTCAGCTCGTTCAGGTCGCTGAAGACCGGCATGACCTGCCACAGGCGGTTGCGCGCATCCTGCACGTTCTTCTCAACCTGGCCTTTCTCCCAGCCTGCGGCCGGATTGCAGAACTCGGGCTCGAAGACATAATGACTGGCCATGGCCTTAAAACGTGCGTTGACATCGCGCTGCTTGCCTTTGCCAACACGGTCCACCGCCGTCTTCATGTTGTCGTAGATCCCGCGACCGGGCACGCCACCGAAGACGCGGAACGCGTGCCAGTGGGCGTCGAATAGCATCTCATGTGTTTGCAGCGGGTAGGCCCGCACCAGGAACGCCCGGCTGTGTGACAGCTTGATATGGGCGACCTGAAGTTTGACCCGTTCGCCGCCGATATTAGCCCAGTCTTCGCTCCAGTCGAACTGGAAGGCCTCGCCAGCTTGGAACACCAAAGGAACGTAGGTGCCGCGCCCGGTCGTCTGCTCTGCCCGGTGCCGATCGGCACGCCACGCACGGGCAAAGGCCGCCACACGTCCGTAGGAGCCGTCATACCCAAGCTTCATCAGATCAGCGTGCATCTGCTTCACGG
Source organism: Ruegeria sp. AF8 (assembly GCF_056541825.1). Taxonomy (NCBI): domain Bacteria; kingdom Pseudomonadati; phylum Pseudomonadota; class Alphaproteobacteria; order Rhodobacterales; family Roseobacteraceae; genus Ruegeria; species Ruegeria sp. AF8. The sequence goes on from NZ_JBQFYW010000058.1 coordinate 2,152, forward strand.
TCCGCCGTTCTTTCCGTGGCTTGCGCGTCTGCGCCAGCAACCAAGCAGACAACCGATCCGCGTAGGGATCAAGTTTGCTCGGCCGAGCTGGCGTCTTGAACTTCGGCTCAACCACCCCCTCGCGAAGGTACTTCCTGATGGTGTTGCGAGACAGGCCGGTGCGCCTTGAAATCTCGCGAATTGGCATTTTGTCACGCAATGCCCAGCGTCGGATAACACTCAAAAATCCCATGTCGATCACTCCATATCTCCCTGAACAAAAGCGTCAGGGCAACGTGTTCACATGGGTCAATTCTCAGTGAAAATTTTGCAGGCTACCGGGTCACTTCTCAGCGGGAATCAACA
>NZ_JBQFYW010000059.1:0-2225 GCF_056541825.1 Ruegeria sp. AF8
TACAGGAAATGGTGAATACCTGTGAGCAAATCACCGCACGTCATGGGCTGGAAAAAATCAAGACCATAGGGGATGCATACATGGCAACTGCGGGGTTGTTGCACTATGTTGAGAATCCAGCTGACGCGAGCGTACGCGCAGGGTTCGAGATGATTTCAGCGGTCAAAAATCTGGAAGCGTCCTGGGATCTTCGCGTTGGAATTCACATCGGGCCAGTTGTCGCCGGCGTTATTGGTCGCAAGCAATTTGTGTTCGATTTGTGGGGCGATACCGTGAATGTCGCATCGAGAATTGTAGCACAAGCTGAACCCTCAAACGTCGTTGTCAGCGCCCCGGTTTGGCGCCTGATCCAGGGCAGATTCCGCGGAAAGTCGATGGGACAAGTGGAATTGAAGGGGAAGGGAGCACTCGAGTTGGTCCAGTGCAAATGAGGGCGTTCGTCTTGGACAGTCAGAGAATGTTGGCAGCGTTCGCTTCCCGCGTATTTCGTTGAAAAACTCTGTCTTGATCGAATTGTACGTCGCTGATTCAATCCTTCCAACAAGCGGGAGGATCAGCCATGATGGGACCAAGGCAAGAAGCCCAAGCGGCGCTGTTCTATGAGTTCTCGCTGGAGGACCATGTCCCGCAAGATCACCTGTTTGTTCGATTGACCGTTTCGTCGATCTTGGTAGCATCCGAGTCCATCTCGTAGACTTCTGTAGCCATGCCGGCCGGCCATCCGTCGACCCGGAACTGCTGATACGCATGTTGCTGGTGGGGTATTGCTTCGGCATTCGGTCAGAACGCTGATTGTGCGAAGAGGTGCATCTGAACCTGGCATATCGCTGGTTCTGTCGTCTCGATCTGACTGACCGCGTGCCTGACCGTTCGACGTTCTTCAAGAACCGGCATGGCCAGTTCCGTGACAGTGAACCGCTGCGTCATCTGTTCGAGACGACTGTCGCCCGTTGCATCGAAGAGGGTCTGGTCAGCGGCCAGCGCCTGACAATTGATGCCAGCCTGATCGAGGCGGATGCCAACAAGCAGAACTCGACATCCAAGGAAGAATGGCACGCCTCTGACATCGACCCGACGATGCACCCCGCGCCGTGCGCAAGTATCTCGACACGTTAGATGAAGCTGCATTCGGTGCCGCCAGCGAGGTGCACCCAAAGTTCACCTCCCATTCTGATCCGGCCAGCCAATGGACGGCGGCCCGTAAAGGCCCTGCTTTCTTTAGCTATTCCGACAACTATCTGATCGATACCGATCACGGGATCATTGTCGATGTCGAGGCGACCCGCTCGATCCGGCCAGCCGAGGTTGGATCAACGAAGGTGATGTTGAACCGCGTGAAGGCAAAGTTCGATCTGCATCCTGAACAGCTGATCGCCGACACCGCCTACGGCACCGGGCCGCTCTTGGGTTGGCTTGTCGACCGCAACATCGCACCGCACATCCCGGTCTTCGACAAGTCCGGTCGCAACGATGGCACCTGGACGCGGGCGGATTTCGAATGGGATGCAGAGTACGATCAGTACATTTGTCCTGAGGGCCAGGAACTCAAGCAGTTCCGCCGCAACTATTCCGACCCAAACCGAGGCCCAACCGGCAAGGGCACGGCCCGCTACCGCGCCTTGAAAGATATCTGACAGGCCTGCCCATCCAAAGCCAAGTGCTGTCCAAACGCTGATGCCCGCAAGATCAGCCGCGAAGAACACGAAGACGCACGCCAGGTCGCCCGCAACATCACCAGGGCCAAGCAATACGACATCGCGATGAAACTCAGAAAGAAGGTCGAGACGCTATTCGCTCACCTCAAACGCATTCTTGGTCTTGGCCGACTGCGATTACGCGGCCCATGCGGTGCAAATGACGAATTCCTCCTCGCTGCCACCGCTCAGAACCTCCACAAATTGGCCAAGATCTTTCCTGCACCGCAGCAAACGAAAAAAGCCTGATCGGAAAGGCGCTCGCTCCGTGCTCAGATCATCGCATTCTGCGCCAGCAACACGTTGTTTTTCAACAGAATCGGCGGAAAGCTGACATTCGCCTCGGTCGCAGCATCGGTCGATATGGGCTCTCTCCCGACATCGGAGCCAACGCAGCATTCGGCCAACGGGTATCCTTGATCAAGGCGAAGACGGCCCATAGCGGATGAGGTGGGTGGCTCCTGCTCCACCGGCATCAAATGTGCCGAAGTGCAGTTATCACCGACTGCTAGGAAAGGAGCCACCCAATGA
>NZ_JBQFYW010000060.1:0-2193 GCF_056541825.1 Ruegeria sp. AF8
TGGTCAACGGTGTTGCTATCTACGGCACCACCACGTCCGGTATCACCGTGCGCGACAACACCCTAATCCACCTTGATGGCACCGGCAGCAATGCAACCCTGGTCATCGGCGCAAATTCCAAGTCAGGGAATTTCATCGGCTCCTATGAACAGAAAACGACCAATGATTATTTTGTCGATAAAGACGCGTACAGCACGTATTTCAAGGGTGACATAGGATACGGCATGACGCTCGAGGACCTGCGCCCCGTCGAGGGCAGCGTGGCCGAGCAATACGGCGCCAACGAGCGGCTTCTGGAGTTGCTCGACGGCACACCCTACGACCCCGACACATCCACGCCAACCCCACTCCCTGATAGCGATACCGGCGGCAACTCCGCACCGAACTCCGGCACCGGTACGATCTGGGGCAGCAATCAAGCCGACCAGATCGGCGGCGGCAGTGAAAATGACGTGCTTTGGGGAAGGGCCGGCAACGACACGATCTGGGGTGCGGCGGGCGATGACCAGATCGGTGGTGGCGACGACAGTGACGCACTCTGGAGCGACGTTGGAAATGACACCGTTTGGGGCGGCAGCGGTGACGATGTGATCGGTGCCGGTATGGATAACGACACCATTTCGGCCGACGCGGGCAATGATACCGTGTGGGGCGGGGCGGGCAACGACCTGATCAGCGCCGGAACGGACAACGACATCATTTCAGCCGACATAGGCGATGACACCGTTTATGGCGGGGCGGGTAACGACGAGCTGAACAGCGGAGCCGGCCATGACCAGATCAATGCCGGAGAAGGGGACGACACGGTTTATGCCGGCGACGGCGATGATCTGCTGATCGGTTTGGGCGGTCAGGACGAGCTCTGGAGCGGCAACGGCAATGACACCGTCTATGCTGGCGCGGGTAACGACAGCATCCTGGGCCTGGGCGGTAATGATAACCTGTGGGGCGGTGCCGGAGCTGACACGCTCAACGGCGGATCTGGAAACGATACCCTGAGGGGGGGCACGGAAGCTGACACTTTCCTGTTCTCCACCGGTGCGGATCAGATACTCGATTTCGACGAAGGCGACTTGATCGATCTGGGCAATGTGGCCGGGATCACCGATTTCGCCGACCTGCAGGCCAATCATCTGTCCGGCAGCGTGAACGCCGTGATCGACGATGGCGCGGGCAATACGCTGACATTGCTGGAGGTGGATTCCGCCTCGCTGGATGCCCGCGACTTCCTGTTCTGACGCAAAAGAGAATCCTCTGCGATCCTGCCGGTCTTTCTTCTTCGGCGTCAATTTCCTCCTCACTGCCGCAGGCGTCCCGGGAACGCCGGGCAGGCCGGGTGAGTGCGGCCAGAAGGAGGAAATGACGCCATTCCACGACCTCCGAAGACCCTGCACCGCAAGTGATCGCAGCGGGTTTGATGCTGAAATTCAAATTTGCATTGCGCTCACCGGCTGTTTTCCAATCATCCGGCGGGCCGAATCCCTTTGCGTAAACTAATTCGCGAAAGGATCACTTAAACTCTCTTCAGACTCAGGCACCGCAGAGGCATTGAACAACAAATCCCGGCTGGCTCCATTCTGGTGAAGATTTAATTTCCGATCCATAATTGGCGGATTTTTGCCACCTCCGCATTACGTGAAGTAAGTGTCCATTTTCAATTCAAACCTAATTGAAATCTATGGGATTTTCTGAAACGCAACCGATTGCTCAGGCATTATTTTATCGTATTTCACATTCACCTTCTGACATGTCCAAATTTTGCCATGTGGAAAAATGCCGACGCCATTTCGAGAGCTTGATGGGGTGAGACTGGCGCAGTAGTAGAAGGGCAGGTCGTAAAAACACCACAAAAATAACACACTCACGAGGCAGCCTGCCCCACAAGTCATGTGCGAGTATCCGCGTTTTGGCGCCATGAAAATGACGTCCAGATGCATTGTGCCCCATCAAATGGATGGTTAGTGGGGCCGTTTTTTTATCGAGTTCCAAACCACAACCACTCACAGCGGCATTTCCAAATTGCCGAGCCGGAACGAGGCAGTAAACTTATGGCAACTATCACCGTATCCAGTACGTCACAGCTTTTGTCGGCCCTTTCTTCAGCAAATGGCGGCGATACAATTGAGCTTGCGCCGGGGAATTACGGGTCGCTGGATCTCCGGAATATAAGCTATTCCAGCATGGTCACGATCC
>NZ_JBQFYW010000061.1:0-2113 GCF_056541825.1 Ruegeria sp. AF8
CTGACCATCATCAGCGCCATGTCGCCGACCACTTTCGACGACGGCGTCACCTTGACGATATCGCCGAACATCCGGTTCACATCGGCATACATCTGCGCCACTTCGTGCCAGCGTTCCTCCAGCCCCAGCGAACGCGCCTGCGCCTTGAGGTTGGTGAACTGTCCGCCCGGCATTTCGTGCAGATAAACCTCGGAGGCCGGCGCCTGAAGGCCGCTTTCAAAGGCCGCGTACTGGCCGCGCACCGCCTCGAAATAGTCGCTGATCTCGCGGATCGCCTTGATGTCCAGCCCGGTGTCGCGGTCGGTATGGCGCAACGCCTCGACCACGGTGCCCAGCGTCGCCTGAGAGGTGTTGCCCGAGAAGCTGTCCATCGCGCAATCCACCGCGTCCACGCCCGCCTCGGACGCCGCCAGAATGGTGGCGCTGGCGATGCCGGCCGTGTCATGCGTGTGGAAATGGATCGGCAGCCCGACCTCTTCCTTCAGCGCCCGGATCAGGATGCGCGCCGAGGCCGGTTTCAGCAGACCCGCCATATCCTTCAGACCCAGCACATGGGCCCCGGCGTCGCGCAGTTCCTTGGCCATGCCGACATAGTATTTCAGGTCATACTTGGCGCGATCGGGGTCCAGGATATCCCCGGTATAGCAGACGGTGCCTTCACAGATCTTGCCGTTCTCGACGACCGCATCCATCGCCACGCGCATGTTCTCGACCCAGTTGAGCGAGTCGAAGACGCGGAAGACGTCGATATTCTTCGACGCCTGACGCACAAACTCCTGCACCACATTGTCGGGATAGTTGGTGTAGCCAACCCCGTTCGCCCCGCGCAGCAGCATCTGGGTCATCAGGTTCGGCATCGCCTCGCGCAGATCGCGCAGACGCTGCCACGGGCATTCCTGCAGGAAGCGGTAAGCCACATCAAAAGTCGCGCCGCCCCAGCATTCGACCGAGAACAGCTGCGGCAGGTTGGCGGCATAGCTGGGCGCCACCCTGATCATGTCGATCGAGCGCATCCGCGTGGCCAGCAGCGACTGGTGGCCGTCGCGCATGGTGGTGTCGGTGATCAGCAACTGCCGCTGCGCCTTCATCCAGTCGGCGACGGCCTGCGGGCCTTTCTGCTCCAGCAGATTGCGCGTGCCCATCTGCGGCTCGGCTTTCCTGGCAGGTGGCCTGGCCTCTTTCAGATCGGGATGGGGCTGAGGGCGATCCTTGGTTTCGGGATGCCCGTTCACGGTAATGTCGGCGATATAGGTCAGAACCTTGGTGCCCCGGTCGCGGCGTTTCTTGAAATGGAACAGGTCCGGCGTCTCGTCGATGAACTTGGTGGTGTATTCGTTCGACAGAAAGGTCGGGTGCTTCAGCAGGTTCTCGACAAAGGCGATGTTGGTGGAAACGCCGCGCACGCGGAATTCGCGCAGGGCGCGGTCCATCCGGGCAATCGCCTTTTCCGGCGTCGGCGCCCAGGCGGTGACCTTGGTCAGCAGCGAGTCGTAATAGCGCGTGATCACGCCCCCCGCATAAGCGGTGCCGCCATCCAGACGGATGCCCATGCCGGTGGCCGAGCGATAGGCGGTGATGCGGCCATAGTCGGGGATGAAGTTGTTCAGCGGGTCCTCGGTGGTCACCCGCGTTTGCAGCGCATGGCCGTTCAGGCGGATTTCGTCCTGTGCGGCCTTGCCGGTGGCCTCGGCCAGGGTCTTGCCCTCGGCGATCAGGATCTGGGCCTGAACGATATCGATGCCGGTGACCTCTTCGGTGACGGTGTGTTCGACCTGAACACGCGGGTTCACCTCGATGAAGTAGAACTTGCCGGTTTCCATATCCATCAGGAATTCGACCGTGCCCGCGCATTCATAATTCACGTGGGCGCAAATCTTGCGCCCCAGTTCGCAAATCTCGGCGCGCTGCTCCTCGCTCAGATACGGGGCAGGGGCGCGTTCGACGACCTTCTGGTTGCGGCGCTGGACCGAGCAGTCGCGCTCATAGAGGTGATAGATCTCACCATGCTTGTCGCCCAGGATCTGCACCTCGACATGGCGGGCGCGGGTGATCATCTTTTCCAGATAGCCCTCGCCATTGCCAAACGCGGCCTCGGCCTCGCGGCGGCCTTCCA
>NZ_JBQFYW010000062.1:0-2006 GCF_056541825.1 Ruegeria sp. AF8
GAGCCCGAATCGCGCGATGCTGCGACTCAACTCAACAGAACCGACGCTCCATTAGCAGACGTTCGCAAAATTCGGGTGACCGCACGGTTTCGCCGTGTCGGCAACTCATGAACCTTTGACTCGCTACACGTGCCCGTAGAAGTCGCGGTGCGCTGCGACCGAATAGGCATAGTCGAGCAGCGTTGACCAGCTGAACACCGGCATCTCGATCTCTCGCTGGATGGCGCGTGCGAACGGCTGAAAGCCTGTGCATTCGAGCACCATCGCACCCATTGAAGGGTGTGCCGCGGCAAATTCCTTGGCAACCGATACGATATCCTGCTCGGCCTTGGAATAGTCCGCCGTGGGTATGTCCGGTCGCATGTCCTTGGTCCAGAGGCTGTCGAACTGCGGGCACTTACCATTATCCTTTGCCCCGAGGACGACGTAGTTCGATCCCAGTTGCACTCCCACCGACGCAAGATGCCGATCCTGCAGTTGATCACCTTCGGCGACTAGAATACCAACAACGCTATCGGAGCCGACAATCGTCTGGGCCAATGGCACCTGCAAGAGGCTCGAAGCAAAAACCGGAACACTCACCGCACTGGCGATTTCCTTCTGGAACCACGCGAAGTAACCGCATTCCGCCGCAATCGCGCGACATCCCATGCGTTCAAGCTTGCGCGCCGCTACCAACACCGGGTCCAGCAGACCCTGTTTCCGCTCTCCCCTGACCAGCTGTTTGATGTCGACCCCCTCGGCGATTTCATACTGGATCGGGAAGGGATGGGCGCTGGCGTTTCGAACGTCGCCGGGGAATCCCGGGTAGACATCGTCCAGAATGATGATCCCGAGCCCCATGCCGTAACAGCAGTGGTTTTTTCGGGCGTGTATGCGCTGAATTGCCGGATCGTGCGCTGACATCACCTGGTTCCTCGCGGTTTTGTGGATTGCCACCTGATACTCTCTTATGAAAATCTAGAAAAATAATGTTTCATTATTAGGGTGACGATGTGCTTATAGCCGGATCGCGGCGCGAAGAACTCTCAGTGCGGCGTGTCCGCAGCGTGCTCGCAGTGGCCGAGCACCGCTCGTTTTCGGTGGCTGCAAAGGTGTTGGGGCTGACCCAGCCTGCTGTCTCACAACACATCAAGCAACTGGAGGAGCAACTTGAGATTAGCCTCCTGGTGCGAGACAAGGAGGGGCTGCGGCTGTCCCCAGGAGGCGCAGCATTGCTACCGGCCTTCCGCCGGTTTCTGTCGAGTAATGGGGCCATCTTGGATCAATTGGCCTCACTTGGCCGGGGGACCCTGCAGATCCTGCGGATCGCAAGCCCAGCCTCCTATGCAGCCCTCAGTGTGGCGTCGGCATTTCAGTCGGTGCGGGAAAGATTTCCAAACCACATCCTCGACATATCGGAAATCGACGATGAGGAGAGTTTTCAATTGGTCCGGGACGGAGATATTGATTTCGCCATCACCAGCGTGTTCGTTCCGTCGCCCGGGTTGCGTTTCGAAGCGCTGCATCGGAATTTTGCTTGCGTCGTGATGTCCGATCAAAACGCCTTGGCCAAGGCTACCGAGATTGATGACACTGCCATACTTTCGCAACCAATGATCCGCTTTCCTTCCGGCACAACGTCACATGACTGGCTGTCAACCATCACAGCAAGAGCTGGCGTCGAACCAAAAACTGTTGCGGAAGTTCGACAATTGCTGACCGGCTTCCAAATGATCCGTCAGAACATGGGCGTGGCTGTGGTGCCGGAAAGGGCTGCAAGGGTTTGCGAACTTCCCGGCCTTGTTGCCATTCCTCTGAAAGACAGAAAATTGGTTCGGACGCTTGGAATTGTGACCAGCGACATCCATCATCCAACGGATTTCGAGAGGCACTTAGTAGATCATCTACGTATACAAAAAAGCGATGTCTAACGCGCGGCGTTCCTTCCTTGGCGGTCTGATAGCGCGGTCGCATTGCTCAGTTTCCAGTCGTCGGTGAAGACGCAGCGAATTGGCACTTTGTCC
>NZ_JBQFYW010000063.1:0-1770 GCF_056541825.1 Ruegeria sp. AF8
ACCACGTCCGGTATCACCGTGCGCGACAACACCCTAATCCACCTTGATGGCACCGGCAGCAATGCAACCCTGGTCATCGGCGCAAATTCCAGCTCGGGGAATCTGGTCGGCTACACCGAGGGCGGCCTCAAGGCAGGAGACATGCGCTTGCAGACCCGCCAGCGTGGCCGACCCTACCATTACACTACAGCGTTCCGAACGGGTCTTCCGCGACTTGGCATGACGCCTGAAGATCTCAGGCCGGTCAAAGACGGCCCTGCGGACATCTTCGGTGCCCGCCGTCGTCTTGGCGAATTTCTGGACGAGCAAAACTGACGGATTTCATAACGGTATTTACAAATGTGCGATCATCCCACCCTTTCCATCATTGTCGTCAGCTACAATACGCGCGAGGTAACACTTGACTGTTTGCGGTCAATCTACGCCGAAACCCATAAAACCGATTTCGAGCTGCTTATCGTCGACAACAATTCCCCGGATGGATCGGCCAAGGCGATCGCGGCCGAATTTCCCGGTGCCCGCCTGATCGCTCGCCAGGACAATCTGGGCTTTGCCCGGGCCAACAATCTGGCGGCGCAAGAGGCCCGGGGCGACTATCTGCTGCTGCTGAACCCGGATACTGTGGTTCTGAACGGCGCCATCGACCGGCTGATGGCCTTTGCCCGGGAAAACCCCGCGGCCCGCATTTGGGGCGGGCGGACATTGTTCGGAGATCATTCGCTCAATCCCTCCTCCTGCTGGCGTGAAATGTCGCTCTGGAGCCAGTTTTGCTGGGCGACCGGTTTCCTGCGCATCGCGCCGAACAGTCCGATTTTCAATCCGGAAGCATATGGCGGCTGGCAGCGTGACAGTATGCGGCAGGTGGATATCGTCACCGGGTGTTTCCTGTTGATCACGCGCCGGGACTGGGAGGCTCTGAACGGTTTCGACAAGGCTTTCTTCATGTATGCGGAAGAGGCCGATCTGTGCCTGCGCGCGCGCCGCGATCTGGGGGCACGGCCCATGGTCACGCCCGAGGCTGAAATTGTACATTATGGCGGGCTGTCGGAGACCGTTCGCGCCGACAAGATGCAGCGGTTGCTGCGCGCCAAGATCACACTTGCCGAAAAACACTGGAATCCGATGCGGATCTGGTTCTGCCGCCTGATTTTCCAGCTTCTGGTTCTGATCCGTGTAACCGCCTATGAAGCCCAGGCGCGGCTGAAAGGCGGCGAGGCCGCACAGGACAACGCCAGCATCTGGCGGCAGATCTGGCGGGACCGCAAAACATGGCTGCAGGGCTATGCCTATACCGCAGCCACAGACTAGGATCAGGGCCGATTTCGGCAAAAAATGCCACAAGCTGACAAAAAATTGGCAAGTCATTGCCGACAGGCGAAATCCTGTTCCAGAGCCTTTGACTTCCTCAGAAAGTTGAGCTTTGAGCAGCGCAACTGGATGGGGATGCAGGGTATTGCCGAGTGATCGGCAAATTTTCATAATATCCCCATGCGTTTTGTGCCCGGGCGACCGGGGTCGTGAATGAGTGCCAATCCTGAATTGTGTTATACAGTACGCGGAAACCACAAACGCCGGTGAAACGGTGACGACTTGAAACAGGCAAATGCAACAAAACCGGAAATGACCACGCTCTGATGCCGTTCTATCGGGTTACATCAGCTGATCTTTCCGGAACGTATCGAGCCGGAACGAGGCAGTAAACTTATGGCAACTATCACCGTATCCAGTACGTCACAGCTTTTGTCGGCCCTTTCTTCAGCAAATGGCGGC
>NZ_JBQFYW010000064.1:0-1764 GCF_056541825.1 Ruegeria sp. AF8
TTGCGGCTTCATGTCTGCCTTGTCGATTCCGGCCACTCGGACCGGGTTTTTCATCGCGTCGCGGCGGAAGGGTTCGCCCAGTTCCTGGTTGATCATGGCTTCGATCAGGGTGGTGATGCCGTTCTTCTGATCCTTGATCGCCTGATCCAGCGCCGCGGTCAGCTCGTCCTGGGTGCGGGCGATGACTCCTTTCAGGCCGCAGGCATTGGCGATGCCCGCATACGAGACCTGGGTGTCCAGCTCGGTGCCGACGAAGTTGTCGTCGAACCACAGGGTCGAGTTGCGCTTTTCCGCGCCCCACTGGTAGTTGCGGAAGACGATCTGGGTCACGGCGGGCCATTCCTCGCGGCCGATGGCGGTCAGCTCGGTCACCGCGATGCCGAAGGCACCGTCACCCGAGAAGCCGACAACCGGAACGTCCGGGCAGCCGATCTTGGCGCCGACAACCGCCGGCAGGCCATAGCCACAGGGGCCGAACAGGCCGGGGGCCAGATACTTGCGGCCTTCCTCGAAGGACGGATAGGCGTTGCCGATGGCGCAGTTGTTGCCGATGTCGGAGGAGATGATCGCCTCTTTCGGCAGCGCCTGCTGGATGGCGCGCCATGCCTTGCGCGGGCTCAGCCAGTCGGGCTTGGCGGCGCGGGCACGTTCGTTCCAGGTGGTGCCCGGATCGTCCTGCTCGTGATCCATCGAGCTCAGCTCCTGCGCCCAGGCCGACTTGGTCTGCGCGATTAGCGCCTTGCGCTCGTCACGGCCCGCGTCACCGGCGGTATCGGCCAGCTTGTCCAGGATGGAGGTCGCCACCTGTTTGGCGTCGCCCACGATCCCCACGGTCACTTTCTTGGTCAGGCCGATGCGGTCGGGGTTGATGTCGACCTGGATGATCTTGGCGTCAGCCGGCCAGTAGTCGATGCCATAGCCCGGCAGGGTCGAGAACGGGTTCAGGCGGGTGCCCAGTGCCAGAACGACATCCGCCTTCGAAATCAGCTCCATCCCGGCTTTCGAGCCGTTATAGCCCAGCGGGCCTGCATGCAGCGGGTGGCTGCCGGGGAAGGCGTCGTTGTGCTGGTAGCCGCAGCAAACCGGCGCGTCCAGACGCTCGGCCAGGGCTTTGGACGCTTCGATCGCGCCGCCGATGACAACACCGGCACCGTTCAGGATCACCGGGAACTTGGCGTTCGACAGCAGCTCGGCCGCCTGATCCAGCGCCTCGGCGCCGCCCGCGGGGCGTTCGAAATCGACGATCTTGGGCAGTTCGATGTCCACGACCTGGGTGAAATAGTCACGCGGCACGTTGATCTGTGCAGGGGCCGAGTTGCGCTTGGCCTGCATGATCACGCGGTTCAGAACCTCGGCCATCCGCGAGGGGTCGCGGACTTCTTCCTGATAGCAGACGCAATCGGCAAACATGCGCATCTGTTCCATTTCCTGGAAACCGCCCTGACCCATGGTCTTGTTGGCCGCCTGCGGGGTGACCAGCAGCAGCGGCGTGTGGTTCCAATAGGCGGTTTTGACGGCGGTCACGAAGTTGGTGATGCCGGGGCCGTTCTGCGCGATCATCATCGACATCTTGCCGGTGGCGCGGGTGTAGCCATCCGCCATCATGCCGCCGGACCCTTCATGGGCGCAATCCCAGAACGTGATGCCCGCAGGTTCAAAAATATCGGAAATCGGCATCATGGCCGAACCGATGATGCCAAATGCATGCTCAATGCCATGCATCTGCAGCGTTTTGACGAAGGCTTCTTCCGTGGTCATTTTCAT
>NZ_JBQFYW010000065.1:0-1681 GCF_056541825.1 Ruegeria sp. AF8
CAGGCCGGACAGACGAAGGTACTGACGAAAATGACCGCAGAAATCACCAGAAAACACTTGCAATGCAGGAGCCACCCACAGATGCCGTTCGCTGCGCAGGCAATATACATGGAGTTATGAACTCACCAAATGCGGGACTTTTCTGGCGTTCGTCGGTGTAACGGCAATGGCTGCTTTCGTGCCGTAACCACTTGCTTGAACGCGAATGCTTGTGTCACCCTACTCGCTACCTCTTGGATCAATTGGTAAAAAGCAGGACAATCCAGTCGTTGTCTTGGATTTTCTCAATCGTTCACAAAATGAGTTTTGGCGTCGTCACCTACAACATATCGGTGGCGAACTTGGCCTAGCTCACAAACCGATAGTTATGACCAATCGGCTGGATGATTGACAATCACTGACTGTCTGAAAAAAACGTATGGATCATCGCCGAAAGGTCGTGTTGTCCCAGATTCTGTTGGAACGATTTGTCGAACATCGCCCGGATACCGTCGTGAAAGTTCGTCGTAACCCCAAGGCTGCGGCATACTTCCAACAAAGCTCTCTGACCTTCCGCCCAAACGGCAAGGGACGCCTGAGTTTCAATTGTTTTGCCTGCATCGATTGCTTCAATAATTCGTAACGGTTCGGATTGCATCAAATCGGCGTTCTGCGCGACCTGGTCCCGAAAAGCGATCAACGGTACGCCCCCCGCCTCGCACAATGCTGCTCCATTCACTGTACCAATCAGAAATCCGAGCATGCTGGAGATTGCCGCGCGGCCAAGCACAATGGGTGCTGTGTAGTTGTCACCCAAGTACCTGATACTTGGTGACATGGTCTCCAATATCGCAGCATTCTTCCGCACGGTTCTTTCCGGCCCTGCAACGACTATCGAAGCCACATCGGTTCCAATCTGCTCGGGGAAGCACAAGATTGCTCCTTCGATCAAATTGGCCCCGCATGCAGACATTAACTCGGCATGAGCCTCCACTTCAGGAAATGTGCCGCCGGTCAACTGGATGACAGTTGTGTCGGCGAGTGCTGACCGAACCGCGTCGTCCCCAGTTATCTCTTTCCAGGCGCCATAGTTCGAAAGGCAAACAACGACAGCATCGCACTCTTCGATGGCGTCACACACAGATGCTGCAATGACAGCACCTTCTTTCTCTAATGCCGTCGCCTTTGCGGTGCTTCGATTCCAAACGCAGGTTTCTTGTCCGGCATTCAAGAAAGAGCGGGCAAGCGCGCTGCCCATGTCACCAAGTCCGATGACCGGAATTTTTCGTCCCGACATATCTTACTTCTCACTTGCGGCGATTGAATGAGTCTCGTGCTGCGGCAGACCAAAGTACAGAAGAAATTTCGAGAAAACATGTCGGCACTGGGCGCATCCAGTCATCTGACTCATTTGATCAAGGTATGGCGTTGAACGACCGCTTCGGGGAAGCTGTGCTGCAGCGCCGCGAACCACTTAATGGTCAAGGCCACCCAGCGAGGTCTAGATTGCTGCATCAGCATCAGGCGGCTTCGTTGCGCAGAGCTGCCGTTCTCAGCAACTTGGGTGAATGACCGCTGTGCGGACCAAACCTGCCGTTAGTTGCCAAAGGTCGAATGTCCGATCTCGCCGCGATTGTCGACATTGGAGCTATGTCGGTCTGGTGCCATGAACTGCCATTGACACGTTCGCGTGCGACAAAGG
>NZ_JBQFYW010000066.1:0-1618 GCF_056541825.1 Ruegeria sp. AF8
AAATCGGCGACCTGGAAGATCGGCGCTTCTTCGTCCTTGTTGATCGCAACGATGACCTTGGAGTCCTTCATGCCCGCCAGGTGCTGGATCGCGCCCGAGATGCCGACGGCGACATAGAGATCGGGGGCAACCACCTTGCCGGTCTGCCCCACCTGCCAGTCGTTCGGGGCGTAACCTGAGTCGACGGCGGCGCGCGAGGCGCCAACAGCCGCGCCCAGCTTGTCGGCCAGGGCTTCGATCAGTTTGAAGTCCTCTTCCGAGCCGACGCCGCGGCCACCCGAGACAACTACGCCGGCCGAGGTCAGTTCGGGACGGTCGCTGGCCGCAACCTTGTCCTCGACCCAGGACGACAGGCCGGGGTTTTCGCCGACCGAGATGGCCTCAACGGCAGCCGAGCCACCTTCACCCGCCGCGTCAAAAGACGCGGTGCGGATGGTGACGACCTTCTTGGCGTCCGAGGATTTCACGGTCTGGATCGCGTTGCCCGCATAGATCGGACGCTCGAAGGTCGAACCGTCAACCACGCCCGACACGTCCGAGATCACCATTGCGTCCAGCAGCGCGGCCACGCGCGGCATCACGTTCTTGGCGTCGGTGGTGGCCGGCGCCACGATATGCTCATAGCCGTCGGCCAGACCCACGATCAGTGCGGCAGTTGATTCCGCCAGGCGGTGACCCAGCGAGGCGTCTTCGGCGACCAGAACCCTGGACACACCGTCGATCTTGGATGCAGCTTCACCGGCGCCGGCGGCCGAGCCACCCGCGGCCAGAACGGTCACGTCACCCAGCGCCTTTACAGCGTTGACAGCCTTGGCGGTGGCGTCCAGCGACAGCTCACCATTGTTGACTTCGGCGAGAAGAAGTACAGCCATTACACAGCCCCCGCTTCTTTGAGTTTCCCGACCAGCTCGTCCACCGAGCCCACGATGATACCGGCGGCGCGCGCCGGCGGCTCTTCGGTCTTGACGATTTCAAGGCGCGGGGTGACGTCGACGCCGTAATCGGCGGCGGTTTTCTCATCCAGCGGCTTCTTCTTCGCCTTCATGATGTTGGGCAGCGACGCATAGCGCGGCTCGTTCAGGCGCAGATCGACGGTGACGATGGTCGGCATCTTGACGCTGATGGTCTGCAACCCGCCATCCACCTCACGGGTGATCCGGGCGCTGTCGCCTTCGATATCCAGTTCCGAGGCAAAGGTGCCCTGGGACCAGCCCAAGAGCGCCGACAGCATCTGACCGGTGGCGTTCATGTCGTTGTCGATCGCCTGCTTGCCCGCCAGAACGATGCCGGGCTGCTCTTCCTCGACCACCTTGGCCAGGATCTTGGCAACCGCCAGCGGCTCGATGTCCTGATGCACGTCATCGGCGGCCACAACCAGAATGGCGCGGTCGGCGCCCATGGCCAGCGCGGTGCGCAGGGTTTCCTGCGCCTGCTTCACGCCGATCGAAACCGCAACGACCTCATCGGCCTTGCCCGCTTCTTTCAGCCGGATCGCCTCTTCAACCGCAATCTCGTCGAACGGGTTCATCGACATCTTCACATTGGCGAGATCAACTCCGCTCCCGTCCGCCTTCACGCGAACCTTCACGTTATAGTCAATCACGCGCTTGACAGGCAC
>NZ_JBQFYW010000067.1:0-1602 GCF_056541825.1 Ruegeria sp. AF8
GCTTGTAGCTGATTAGCGATGACTTCATCGATGTCACCTACGTCCAATTACGGACATGAACAACCAAACGGCAAGTTAACGTGACATCACCCATTTGACACTTACGAGCAGGCGCGAGCCCTTGGCCTAGCCGGTGATCCTGACGTGGATTGGCGCGCAATGCGCGCCCTGCTTGAAAATGGGGAATGTTCACGGCTACAGGGGCTTGCCCAAGAAGTGAGAAACTTGCGGTTGCTGGATCGAGGTACACAGCTTCGCCAGGGGTTAGCGGAAGACTGGAGGCAAAACGGCGCCTACATCAACGCGCTGTCGATTGTGCAGCAGGCGTTCGTTCAAGAACATTTTGCGACAAGCCAGAAGCCCGAAACCGGCGTCATTGTGATGAACATGCACAAGGCCAAGGGTAAGCAATTTGATGAAGTAATTATCTTTGAGGGGTGGCCGCGAATTGCGAAGGGCAAGATTGTCGCAAACTTGGATCGCATCGTGCGCTCCAATGATCCCGAGTACGATGGCGATCAAGCGCGACAGAATTTTCGGGTCAGCGTGACGCGTGGGAAGTCTCGAACGACGATCCTCACACCGAAAAATAACCCCTGCATTCTGTTATTCGATCAAGAATAATGTTTGCACATCGTTTCGGAGTTCAAAAAAGGCGGATGTGTTTTGCTGCAACCTGTTGCGGCGCAATCGAAATGGTTATTGTTATCTGCTCGATCATGTTTCCATCAGGGACTTTTCGTTCGCGACTTTGCAGGGTCACTGTACGCTTTCTTGACTTTCACTCTTGATCGGATGCTGCAAGATTCACGAATGGCCGGTCTCGCGAAGCTGCGCTGCGGCGTCGGCATGACCGGTGAGTGGCCGATAAGGGCCGTTGTAGTCAGCCTAGTCAGATAAGCCCCCATTGATGGGCGTGTGCTCGTCGAAAGACAGATGACGAGTCTTTTCTGGATTGCGCACTACGTAGATCGCTGTAATTACGTCGCATTCGATCTCCAACGATGCTGTTTGTAAAATGTCGCCCGTCTCGTGGCTGAGGATCGATGGCAGATTGTTCAGGTGGCAGAATTGCCATTGCTGTACAGGTTGATCAGTATTTTTACGCGCGAGTCCAGACAATAACCGCATCACCTTGTCTCGGCCCAAAATCGGATTGAGTGTCGCCAGCACTTTACCGCCGCCATCCGAAACAAACCTTACGTCTTGCGCAAGTAGTTTGGTAAGGGCGACGGTGTCGCCGCTTTTTGCAGCGCTGAAAAAGGCCTTCGCGATGGCTTTGCCCTTTTGCGGCTCAACCTGCGTTCGAGGTTTGCTGCGCTGCACATGTTTCCGGGCACGACTGACAAGCTGGCGGCAGGATTCAGGTGTGCGTTCCAGGGCCTGCGCAAGTTCGTCATATGACTGCTCAAACACATCGTAGAGTAGAAAGGGTGATGTCACGTTAACTTGCCGTTTGGTTGTTCATGTCCGTAATTGGACGTAGGTGACATCGATGAAGTCATCGCTAGTCAGCTACAAGCGCCACCGGTTTCCTCCTCAGATCATCGCGCACGCGGTGTGGCTGTACCTTCGCTTCAATCTGAGCCTGCGGGAAGTTGA
>NZ_JBQFYW010000068.1:0-1580 GCF_056541825.1 Ruegeria sp. AF8
GCTCTATTCGAGTGCGGCTGCGCTTCGTGCACGGTTCGGAGAAAGAAGCAAAGTAGCGCGATACGCGTCAGCCGCCTCATCTTTTCGATCCATTTGCGCGAGCATGTCACCCAGGAGTTCGCGAGCCGGTAACACGTGACCGGGCGTCACCGGGCTTTTACCAATCTCGTCTTCAAGATCGGCAGCCGCAACTTGTTGGGTAAGGGCTAGTTCCTCATCGCCTTCCGCCAGTGCAATCCAAGCTTCAACGGTTAGAATCTGTCCTTCAGTCAGCTTTGCCCAATAATCCTGTCCACGCTCCTTCATCGCGTCATGAAGGACCATGAGCTCCACAACAGCAGTCTGAGCGGCGGCAACGTCGCCACTTCGCGCGGCCCCCAGCCCTTTTGCAAACCAGAGCATGACAAAGGTTTGCGGAAATTCCTCCCAGGGAATGGCGGGGTGCAAGTCGGGTGACAACGCTGCGGCCTCTGCCCACATGTCTCGTTCAAGCAATAGCCTTACCGGCGCGGCTGCCAACGCATAGGCGGTGACAAAACTGACCTGATGATTGTCTATCGCATTGATCTCATCAACAAGCCGGGCCGCCTCGTCATACTCGCCAAGCTGCAAATGACCGTAGACCATGTAGTCTATGGCATGGACATAATGGATCTGGATGGTATCACCGGACTGTTCGAGCGCCGCCTTGGCAGAGCGGCGGTTGAGATCAATCGACTTTTCCCAGTCACCCGTGCGCGTAAAGATATGCGCCGGCATGTGTAACGCATGTGGCGCGTTTGGGGCCGTTTTGTCATAAATCTCAGCGTAAGGCCGTCCACGCTCTTTGAGAGGGGGATTGTCAAAGGCATGGATTGCGTAGTGAATGATACCGGGATGGTCTGGCTGTAACTGATGCAGTGCATCCAGCGTGTCTCCCACTTGGGCATTGACCTCGATCCGGTCTGGCCCGCGCGGTGCGGTCGCCAAACGCGCCAGCGCAGCAAACGCGGCGGCATCAATATTTTCGGGGTTTTCTTCGGCCGCCGCAATCTGCGCTTCGGCCCAGGCGCTGATTTGAGCGCGATAACCGTCTTGGCCGGGTGCATAGAATGCTGCGGCAGCTGCGACAAGAGCTTCCTCAAGCGCGCTGTCGGTTGTCATAGAAGCAAGCTTTTCGACTGCTGCCGTCCCCCTTTTTGTTTCAGCCTCGCTCGGCGTGCCGGGCCACAGCGGATGGAAGTTCGCCATGGCGATGCCCCATTGTGCCATGATGCAGGAGGGATCGGCTTCAGCCGCCTGATTGAAGGCCGCCTCTGCTTGAACATACATCATGTTATGCAAGAGGCTCAGCCCGTCGTTGAAAGCCTGATTGGCTTCTAGAGTGCAGCTTGTTTGAAAACCCGGTCCCGTTGCAACTGTGGGTGCGGGTACGACCAAACAAGCCGTACTGAGAAAGGCTACAAAAGTGGCGCGGGTTTTGCGGTGCAAATGTTGCATTGCTTTTCTCCAATATTGTGCCTGAAACGAAATTGAATGAGAGCCTGGCTTGCCTGTATTCTACACGAATACGGCCAGCGTGTCCTGAACGCTGTCTGGAC
>NZ_JBQFYW010000069.1:0-1550 GCF_056541825.1 Ruegeria sp. AF8
GTCGATTTCGCGCAGATGCCGTTGCCATAATCTGGAGCTATCACGGATTTGCATTTTCGTCTTTAGAGATTCTACGAACGACTGCTTTGTCCCGCAGAGCAGACATCTGTCGCTCCTTTTTGTTGAGTTCGAATGTCCTCTGCGAGCCCACTATGCCAAGTGCTGCGCTTTGTATGGAGGGCAGAGAAGGTGTTCATCCTGCATGCGCAAAAACTACCAACCTTTGTTCAGGAGCGACTATTAGGTAGCCTACCCGACGTTTGGAAATATACGCTCCATTACTCTGCAAAATTGCATCGACTGCAGCCGTTTTTGATACGTCCAACTTATCAAGAAACCCATAGCCTTTTAGATAAGCCGCGATCCCTGGGCACAAATGGCCTGTATGGGATGCTGCCCACCAATCGCTCTTCTCAACATCACAGTTTAGCTCATCCATCCAAGCAAATTTACTACCCATCAGTGGCGTAGAAATCCATTCTCCGGCCTGTCTGGATCGACGGAGTTCGATTGTGTTTTCCGCCTCTTGAAGCCAAGTTTCTCCTTCTTGGGAAATCAGAGAAGCAACATCATCTGACAACCGAAAGAAAGCCAAAACAGCGTCGTGACCACCGGGGCCGATGCCCGCGACAAGACTTGTTTTGTCCTCAAGAACAACGCTGCCAAATGCCGGCGGAAGAAACCCTTTGAGATGCCTGTTTTCTGCAACTTTGAACGCGACAAAACCGATAAGAGGTAGTGCTAAAATGGCTCCGAAAATTATTTTTATTGTAGAACGCATGACGCATTCCTTTGGCCTTCATGGATGAAAAACTCAATTCGTCCGATCAACGGTAACCTGACCTTCGACTGGTGGCAATGAACGTCCGCTTTGTCCCGCATCTTGCCCATTCGATCGTAGCGCAGCGAAGGCCCGAAATGACTGGTGATACGATTCCGCCCTAACCGGAACATTTCTCTAACCCAGTAGTCTCTCTGATCCCGGCATCACATTCACAAGCGCAAGCAGTCGCTGGTATGTGACGCGCTTTTCGATGTGTTTTTTTGTCGTCTACCAATTCCCAGCGGTGGCTACGAACAACGTCAGAGCGCGAAAGATCAGATATCATGACCTCCGTGGTTAAAGGCTGTGACCATCATCTTCATGGAAATGGATGGCCTGTTCGCGGGTATGGGCAATCTCCTGCACCACAGCGGCAATCTTACTGGATGAAACTTGGTGCAGCTCACCGACAACGGCCTCGGCGCGCTCGTAGCTGTCCGGAACGCCTTGGCTGTTGAAGTGGCCCGCAGCGGTGGAAATATCCGCGTCTTTCCAAGTCGCCGTTGTGCCAACTGAAACGCTGTCATGATCGTTGTAGCGAGCCAGGAACTTGTTTCCATCGAGTCCGAAGCTGTTGGCGGTTGCAACAATGTCGTCACGCACTGCTAGCCATTTTTCGGCCTCGGACGGGTCCAGGTTGTCCAACTCGGCCGCATTCATGGATGTGGTGTAACTGTCGTCAGCAACAGTGTACGCCTGCAGGTCGGTGTCGTATGGGCGTAGCTCG
>NZ_JBQFYW010000070.1:0-1517 GCF_056541825.1 Ruegeria sp. AF8
GCGTGATGAGCCTCACCCTTATTGAGACCGATTTGAGCGCGGCGCTGCATGTCGGTATCGAGGAGCCATTCGATGATAAACAACGTGCGCTCGATGCGCCCAATTTCTCGAAGCGCAATGGCTAGGTCATGTTGCCGTGGCCGCGCTGCCAGTTTCTTCAGGAGCTGACTGGGTTGCATCCTGCCTGAAAGCATTGTCGCAATGCAGCGCAGAACATCCGGCCAGTTGGCGATGATGGTGGTTTCCCGGATTTTGTCACCCACCAATCCCCTCAGTTCAGTCGGAACAGCGCGCCGATCAAAGACATGTAGCCGTTTGGACGGCAAATCCCTGATGCGTGGGATGAACAGATATCCGAGAAGCGAGGTCGCAGCAAAAACGAGATCGGTGAAGCCACCCGTGTCGGCATATTGCTCTTTGATCTGTTTTCCCGTTGGGTTCATCAGCAGGCCATCCAAGATATAGGGGGCCTCGTTGACCGTGGCGGGAATGACCTGCGTGGCGAAGGGGCCGTACTGATCCGACACATGAGTATAGGCTTTCAGGCCAGGTTCATGCCCATATTTTGCATTGATCATGTTCATCGCTTCACCCTGGCGCGTGGTGGGAAAGAACTGCCCGTCACTCGAAGCCGTTTGCCCCGCTCCCCAATATTTTGCCATTGGCAACCTCCCCTGTGCTTCGATCACCATGGCTAATGCCCGATTGATGGCTTCGCTTTCGACATGCCAATTGGAAAGTCGGGCCAGTTGAGAGAAGTTATGTGTGCTGCTTGCCCCGGCCATCTTGCTTAACCCGAGATTCAGGCCCTCTGCCAGAATGACGTTCAGCAATCCGAGCCTGTCTTTGCACGGTGCCCCGGTGCGCAGATGAGTGAAGGCATCGGTGAACCCGGTATCATTGTCCACGTCCATGAGAATGTCCGTGATCCGCACCTCCGGCAGGCGGCGGTAAAGATCAAGGATGAGGCTATCGGCCTCTGCGGGTACATCAGCTTCAAGGCGTTCGACACGCAACCGGCCATCCTCGATGACACCACCGGGGAGGGTTCCGTTATTAACTGCCATCGCAAGCCGGTGCAGCCCATCTTCCAGACGTTGTTTCCGATCTTCGATCCAGGCTTCCGGCTCTAATGGCATCGATAAACTCATAGTTTGAGCGGCCTCGACCGGAACCAGAGCCTGTTTCATGTCGCTGTAGCGGCGGGAATGAGCAAGCCAGACATCTCCGGATCTGAACGCTTCACGTAGATGGAACAGAACTGCGACGATCCAGAGGCGGTCTCGATTGGTTTCTGGGTTCCGCAAGTGGCTTCGCCATTTCGATTGTGGCTGAAGAAAGGGCGCAGAGCGACTTGGAATATCACGCTTGTCGCGGATCACATCGGTCGCCGCCAGCAACGGCTCAGCCACACTGGCTCCCGCGATGTCCAATGCTGCCAGCATTCGCGGGGCATAGAGCTTGAAGCGGTGATAGCCCTGCTCGACATAGGCCAGCGCATCCGCTTTGACGGTCTT
>NZ_JBQFYW010000071.1:0-1458 GCF_056541825.1 Ruegeria sp. AF8
CGAATGTCCGATCTCGCCGCGATTGTCGACATTGGAGCTATGTCGGTCTGGTGCCATGAACTGCCATTGACACGTTCGCGTGCGACAAAGGGAATGCGGGCAAAGTCGTCTTTCAGAGGTGCTAACTCGATAAGTCTCTAAGAACTTCCGCCAACTTGCGTCGAGGAGCTGCTTGCAAATCCTCTTTGGGATAACCAAGGCGGAAGAGGACTTGTGGAACGCCGTGATTTCCGCAAAGACCGGCTAGTCTGTTCCGGAGATCGGGCAACTGAACGGGCTGGTTCATATACGACGCCTGCAAGCCGGCCGCAGTAGCCGTCAGAAGCACCCGCTCCAATGCCTGTCCTGCTGCAAGCCGGTCAATAACATCGTCCGCCGCACTACAAAGCACGGCAAGCAGCGGTGAGTTCTCCGCCAACTCACTGTCCTTGGCTCCTACGCCCCCGCCCATGTCGAAGCTACGAACCACGATCCGGGCGACCGGGATGGCGAGCCAAGGCAACGAAAGTCCGTCGCCGCTGCGTCGCGGGTGCATCCACTGCGCAAGCTCCCGTCGCCAGCTTGGATTCGCCCATTGGACCGCGTCGCCCTCCGCTACAAGCCCTGCCGCGGCTCTCCGCGTCTCATCACCAATCAGGGCAACAAGCATGGCGCCTTCTTTTTCGGCGGCAGCTACTAGCGCGCGCACAGTATCGTCGGGAATATCCCTCTCAAGAAATCGCTTACGGTAGGTGCGTCGCTTCGGGACCGCCTCTGCCAAGCGGGCCAGTTGATCGTCGGCGTCGCCTGACAACGTTATCTCAGCAAGAACATCGTCATCTTGCGCATCAGGAAGCGTCACAGCACAGGTGCCGAGCCCCGCCTTTGCCGCCGCTACACGCAAGTTCTGCAGAGCGCAGCCACAGCTAATCACCAGTTCCCTGTCGTCCGGGTCATTCACTGGCAGCGCACGCGTCCGGTCTGCGAGCAGGCGTATACGGTTGCCCTGAACTTCAAAGATCCACGGCTGGGTGTTGTGGCTTGATGGCGCGAGAACCGCACTGCCAATCAGGCGTTCGAACGTTGATTTGTTGAGCATGGTGCCGTTCGTCCTCAGCGGAGGCCAACCTGATATCCGCCCTTCTAAGGATACACAATACGCCCACTACTCTTGCGTTCGGTGCTTCGTACGTCCTTGACATGCGTCAATCTGACAGAGCTTCCCAAACTCCCGGCGCTATAGGAACTGCACCATCTCGGCGCGCCGCGGTGCCTCTTGAGTTGCGAAAGCTTCGGGCCCATTCTGGTCGGCCGCGCCTCCGGCGGGAAGGTCGGGGTCGGGCTCATGCCGATCATCCGCACACGCTGCCGGAAGGTCGGGACTGGGTCACGAATACACGTGGCGCAAGCCGACTGGAAGTCCGGTTGATCGCCAACTGCTGCCGTTCGAATGCAGCGCAGCATTCGTTGGATTGGGCT
>NZ_JBQFYW010000072.1:0-1398 GCF_056541825.1 Ruegeria sp. AF8
AATGGCAAAGGAAAAGTTTGAGCGTAATAAACCGCATGTCAACATCGGCACGATTGGCCACGTTGACCACGGCAAGACGACGCTGACCGCGGCGATCACCAAGTATTTCGGCGACTTCAAGGCGTATGACCAGATTGACGGCGCGCCGGAAGAGAAGGCGCGCGGCATCACCATTTCGACCGCCCACGTGGAATACGAGACCGACGCGCGTCACTATGCGCATGTCGACTGCCCCGGCCACGCCGACTATGTCAAGAACATGATCACGGGCGCCGCGCAGATGGACGGCGCGATCCTGGTGGTGAACGCTGCCGACGGCCCGATGCCGCAGACCCGCGAGCACATCCTGCTGGCCCGTCAGGTCGGCGTGCCGGCGCTGGTGGTGTTCCTGAACAAGGTCGATCAGGTCGATGACGAGGAACTGCTTGAGTTGGTGGAAATGGAAGTCCGCGAGCTGCTCAGCTCGTACGAATTCCCCGGCGACGACATTCCGATCGTTGCAGGTTCGGCTCTGGCCGCGATGGAAGGCAACAACCCGGAAATCGGCGAAGAGAAGATCAAGGAACTGCTGGCCGCTGTTGACGAGTACATCCCGACCCCGGAACGTGCCGTTGACCAGCCCTTCCTGATGCCGATCGAGGACGTGTTCTCGATCTCGGGCCGCGGCACCGTTGTTACGGGGCGTGTCGAGCGTGGCGTGATCAATGTCGGCGACTCGATCGAGATCGTCGGCATCAAGGACACCCAGACCACCACCTGCACCGGTGTGGAAATGTTCCGCAAGCTGCTGGACCGTGGCGAGGCGGGCGACAACATCGGCGCGCTGCTGCGCGGCATCGACCGTGACGCGGTTGAGCGTGGTCAGGTTCTGTGCAAGCCGGGTTCGGTGACCCCGCACACCAAATTCGAGGCCGAAGCCTATATCCTGACCAAGGAAGAGGGCGGCCGTCACACCCCGTTCTTCGCCAACTACCGTCCGCAGTTCTACTTCCGCACCACCGACGTGACCGGCACGGTGACGCTGGCGGCGGGCACCGAGATGGTGATGCCGGGCGACAATGTCGGCTTCACGGTCGAGCTGATCGCGCCGATCGCGATGGAAGACGGCCTGCGCTTTGCCATCCGCGAAGGCGGCCGCACCGTCGGCGCCGGCGTCGTGTCGAAGATCATCGAGTAAGACGCGCCTGGTTGCGGCAGGCGATTTTCCACAGGAATACCTGCCGCGAGCGACACGGTGACGAACAAAGAAGGCCGCCCCATGCCGGGGCGGCCTTTTCTGTTTGAGATCCGCGATCTCCGGGGCGCCAGCCCGGGACAGGTGGCCAGAGACTATTCGATGAATAATCCCTCCAAAAACCCCGCATAGTTGGGAAAAAGAAAGGCCGTGGCCTAGCCGGG
>NZ_JBQFYW010000073.1:0-1353 GCF_056541825.1 Ruegeria sp. AF8
TGTAGACGCCCAAAACGCAAGAGGTAATTTGGCCGGCAATTGCATTGGTTCGGGTACTGACATGTGTTCGGCCTGTTGCGCGGCCTTTGAACATGCCGCTGGCCCGTATGGTGTTAGCGGATCCGGTCCAATTCAAAACCACGTGCTCGAAGCACTCTGTTGCGATCTGGTTTTCCCGATCCGGTCTCACGATCCTTATGCCATACCGTCCATTGTCCTCTTCCGTTTCCGCTGCCTCACAGCTGCATACGCTTTATGCGTTGGCAGCTGGAGCCCGGTAGACTTCTCCTGTGCTCATCAAGGCCCAAACAATTCGCGCCATCTTGTTTGCCAGAGCGACCCGAACCAGCAACGGTGGTTTGCGGTCGATCATGCGGGCAAGCCAGGGATCTTTTCCAGTTCTATTGCGTGCTTGCCATAGAACCACGCTGTTGGCGCCGATGATCAGCAACCGCCTGAGCGAACGTTCTCCCATCTTTGTTGTAGCCCCGAGACGCTGCTTGCCTCCTGTTGAATGTTGCCGGGGGACAAGGCCGAGCCAGGCGGCGAAATCCCGACCACGACGGAACGTTTCAGGCGGTGGCGCAAGGGCAACCAGCGCAGTGGCAATGAGCGGGCCAATCCCTGGCACCGTCATTAGACGGCGCGCCATTTCACTAGCCCGTGCGCGACGGGATATCTCAGCATCCAACTCTTTGATCTGACCCTCCAGCTGGTTCAACATTTCGATCAGCCCATTCAAGCAAGCTCGCGCCGCTTCCGGTATCACGGTCTCACAGTCTTCCACTATTTTGACCAGCTTATGAATGTTGCTGGTCCCCTGCGGAACCACGTGACCCAGCTCTCCAAGGTGGCCGCGTAGGGCATTAATCAGTTGCGTACGTTGCCTAACCAGAAGCTCACGAGCCCGAAACACCATAGCTGCCGCTTGCGCCGTTTCGCTCTTCACAGAAACAAAGCGCATCGTTGGACGGCTCGCAGCCTCACAGATAGCCTCTGCATCAGCGACATCGTTCTTCTGTCGCTTAACAAAGGGCTTCACATACGCTGGAGGAATAAGCCTGACTTCGTGACCCAATCGGCCAATCTCTCGGCCCCAATAATGCGCACTGGCACAGGCTTCCATCGCCACCACGCATCTCGGCAGTATGGCAAAATACTCAAGGACCTGACCCCTTCGCAGTTTCTTCCGCAAAATAGGGTGACCCGTGTGATCTGCTCCGTGAACCTGGAAAATGTTCTTCGCCAAATCCAGGCCAATCATGCTAATCTCTCCCATAGACGCCTCCATTCAGGTTGTTTGCAAACCCACAATGGCACATCGAGGCCAGCGGGGGCGTCTACACCTTCAGA
>NZ_JBQFYW010000074.1:0-1273 GCF_056541825.1 Ruegeria sp. AF8
CGGATTTTTCACCCAATCTTTGTCGGATCGTGATCCTGAGCTTTATGGCTCGATCACCTCGGAACTGGGCCGCCAGCGCGACGAGATCGAGCTGATCGCGTCCGAGAACATCGTCTCGGCCGCCGTGATGGAGGCGCAGGGCTCGGTGCTGACCAACAAATACGCCGAAGGCTATCCCGGGCGGCGCTACTACGGCGGTTGCCAGTTCGTCGATGTCGCCGAGAACCTGGCCATCGACCGCGCCAAACAGCTGTTTGGCTGTGAGTTCGCCAATGTGCAGCCGAATTCTGGGTCGCAGGCCAATCAGGGCGTGATGCAGGCGCTGGCCAAGCCGGGCGACACCATCCTGGGCATGAGCCTGGACGCGGGCGGTCACCTGACCCACGGCGCGGCGCCGAACCAGTCGGGCAAATGGTTCAACGCCATCCATTACGGCGTGCGCAAGGAAGACAACCTGATCGACTATGACCAGATCGAGGCGCTGGCGAAAGAGCACACCCCCAAGATCATCATCGCCGGCGGCTCGGCCATCCCGCGCGTGATCGACTTTGCCCGCATGCGCGAGATCGCCGACATGGTGGGCGCGTATCTGCATGTCGACATGGCCCATATCGCCGGCCTGGTTGCGGCGGGCGAGCATCCCTCGCCCTTCCCGCATGCGCATGTGGCCACCACCACCACCCACAAGACCCTGCGCGGCCCCCGTGGCGGCATGATCCTGACCAATGACGAGGCCATTGCCAAAAAGGTGAATTCGGCGATCTTCCCCGGCATCCAGGGCGGCCCGCTGATGCATGTGATCGCGGCCAAGGCGGTGGCCTTTGGCGAGGCGCTGCGGCCCGAGTTCAAGGATTACATCCGCCAGGTGCGCGCCAATGCCGACGCGCTGGCCGATCAGCTGATCAAGGGCGGGCTCGACATCGTCACCGGCGGCACCGACACCCATGTGATGCTGGTCGATCTGCGGCCCAAGAAGGTGACCGGCAACATCACCGACGCGGCCCTGGGCCGGGCGCATATCACCACCAACAAGAACGGCATCCCGTTCGACCCCGAGAAACCGACGGTGACCTCGGGCATCCGCCTGGGCACGCCTGCGGGCACCACCCGCGGCTTTGGCGAGGCCGAGTTCCGCCAGATCGCCGACTGGATCGTCGAGGTGGTCGACGGCCTGGCCGCCAACGGCCCCGACGGCAACGGCGAGGTCGAAGCCAAGGTCCGCGCCGAAGTCGCAGAACTCTGCGCCCGATTCCCCCTATATCCTAACCTCTGA
>NZ_JBQFYW010000075.1:0-1243 GCF_056541825.1 Ruegeria sp. AF8
CCCGCCAGCGCCCGAAACCATCATCCCGATGGATTACAGGCCGACGATGCACTAACAATCAATTTGGACCAGTCAGATGAGGCTGCTCACCGGACATGCCATCCTGCCACCTTCACAGCAATGTGTTCTGAATTGTGCGGATGTGTACTTAGTGTTCGAGAAATTGTTGCCAGTGTCTGGCGTGAATCTTCTTTCAACAGCTGGGACGTTTAGGGCGGGAGATATAAGTTTTCCGTTTACGATGATGATCGACGAGAAAAGCAGGGCGCCCTTTTTGGTGAGCCCATTTGTCGACCTGGATGGAGATCTAGATGGAGATCTAGATGGAGATTTATATGAAGATATTGCACCACTCTTTTGTTTTGATGTAGTGAAGAAAGAAAACCTAAGCACAAAGAAATCCCAATCCCTGAACTCTAACAATCCCGATGGTTGTGGGCCTTTGGTCGGGGAATTGTTTCCCGGAGAATATGAAGTAACAATGCCTCGGCTAAACCCGATTTTTTGTGGCGTTGACGCAGGTTTCCCTGCTTGCACGGCAACTAATTCGAATGCTCGTGGATCTGGTCGACTTCAAGCTTTTCACACTCCCAAAGCGATCGCTAAAGTCGAGTTACCCGACGTGATCGAAAGTCCGACTGTTGTTCGATTGAATGGTTCAAAATATGAAGCTGTACTTGCTCCTGTTAGTCAGAGTAATTTAAAAATCGTCCCATCATCCCCGCGGACCAGAATAGAGATCCCCGTCGATCAGCCGATAATTCTCAGAACAGAATTTGACGAGCAGTTTAGTCGGGATGACGTGGCCGTGATGATAAGAGATCAGGACTTAGAAGGCTACACATTGCAGATTCTTAGTGAAGGAGAAGGGATTCGGTCCGATGTACCATTCGTGGATTCTTCTTCGTTCAATGAGAGAATTGTACTCGTACCAGCTAGGGAAGAAGAGGTGCGTCTTGTTGTTCGACAAGTTCAGCCCGAAATAAGAGTAACTGAGGAGAAAATAAGCGCTGAGCGCATCCTGCCACAGCTTACCTCTGCAGTAGTGGAGGCGGTTCACCATATTTTGGGCAGAGAAAGTGGGGGCACTGAAAACCCAAAGAAGGCAGTAATTGTTTTGCCAAAAGCACTAATTGATTGACTGAATGAGACTGAGCAGCCTCATCTGACTGGTCCAAATTGATTGTTAGTGCATCGTCGGCCTGTAATCCATCGGGATGATGGTTTCGGGCGCTGGCGGGCG
>NZ_JBQFYW010000076.1:0-1052 GCF_056541825.1 Ruegeria sp. AF8
ATTGCCTCGGGGCCTTTGGCCGTGCCGGCCCCGTAAGAGACCGTGCGCTCCAAAGGCACCGGGATCACGCGAAAGCGGGCATCTTCGGTGCGTTCGGATGCGGTCAATTCACTGTCGAGAAAAATGCTCATGAGAGTCTGTCCTTGAAGTCGTCATATCCGAACTGCCGGATGATCTTCAGCTCGTCCGTTTCGCTGTTCCACAGGGCGATTGTGGGCAGGGGGACGCCATTGAATGTGTTTGTCTTGACCATCGAGTAATGTGCCTGATCGAGGAAGGCAAAACGCTGTCCGATCTCCAGCGGCTTGTCCCAAGTGTAGTCGCCAATCACGTCACCCGCCAGACAGGACGGGCCGCCAAGGCGATAGGTATGGCCTGTTTTGGCTTCATCCATAAGGGCAGGGCGATAGGGGGCCTCGATCACGTCGGGCATGTGACATGTGGCCGAGATATCAGTGATCGCGAGGTTCATGCCGTTGGTCGGCAGGTCGAGGATTTCACCGATCAGAATACCTGCGTCCAGCGCCACAGCCTCACCGGGTTCAAGGTAAACATCAATGCCATAGGTTTCGCGAATGTCCTTGAGGAAGGCCACCAGCCCGTCGCGGTCATAATCGTCGCGGGTGATGTGGTGGCCACCGCCAAAGTTCACCCACTTGAGTTGATCAAGGTAGGGTTTGAGCTTCGGTTCGACAGCGTCCCAGGTGCGCTGCAAAGGCGCAAACCCCTGTTCGCAAAGCGTATGCATGTGCAAGCCGTCAACGCCGCGCAACGTGTCGGCGGTCAGTTGGCTGACTGGTGTGCCAAGGCGCGAGCACGGGGCGCAGGGATCGTATTTCGGAACCTCGCCTTCGGAATGTTCCGGATTGATGCGCAGGCCAACCTGCACTTTGGCGGTTTGGGCTTTGGCGAGAAACCGGTCCTTTTGGGCAGCGGAGTTGAAGATGACGTGATCGGACTGCGACAGGATTTCGTCGATGTCGGCGTCTTTGTACCCGGCGCAGAAGGTTGCGACTTCACCTCCATATTCCTCGCGTCCCAGCCGCGCTTCA
>NZ_JBQFYW010000077.1:0-1112 GCF_056541825.1 Ruegeria sp. AF8
TGAGCAGCCTCATCTGACTGGTCCAAATTGATTGTTAGTGCATCGTCGGCCTGTAATCCATCGGGATGATGGTTTCGGGCGCTGGCGGGCGATAGCCCAATGCACTGTGGGGGCGTTTTGTGTTGTAGTGTTTCCTCCATTGTTCGATCAGAATTTGAGCTTCGCGCAGGCTGTAGAAGATCTCACCGTTGAGCAGCTCATCCCTGAACCTGCCATTGAAGCTTTCACAGTATCCGTTCTCCCACGGGCTGCCAGGTTCGATGTAAGCTGTCTTGGCGCCAACGGCGGCGATCCAGTCTCGGACAGCCTGGGCGACAAATTCCGGCCCATTGTCAGAACGTATGAAACTCGGCGCGCCGCGAAGTATGAACAGGTCTGTCAGGACGTCGATTACATCGGCCGAGTTCAGCTTCCGCTCGACCCTGATAGCCAAACATTCCCGACTGTGCTCATCAAGGATGTTCAGCGTCCGGAAGGCTTTGCCATCGTCGGTTCGACAATGAACGAAGTCATAGCTCCACACATGGTTGCGATGTTCTGGTCGAAGCCGGACGCATGATCCGTCGTTCAGCCAGAGCCGCCCCTTCTTCGGTTGTTTCACTGGCACTTTCAGCCCCTCTCGTCGCCACAAGCGCTCAACCCGCCCGTCGCTGACAGACCATCCAGCCTCTCTCAGCAGCGCTGCGATCCTGCGATAGCCATATCGGCCGTATTGACGGGTTAGCTCGATCATGTCGGCCACCAGCCGGTCTTCGTCTGCGCAACCTTGTGGGATACGCCGTTGTGTGGATCTGTGTTGCCCAAGCACGCGGCAGGCGCGTCTCTCGGAAATGTTCAGCTGGTTGCGTACATGGTTAATACAAGCACGACGACGAGCGGGGCTCAGTAGTTTCCCTTTGTGGCTTCCGTCAGGATTAGTTTGTCCAACGTCAGATCTGAAACCGCGCGTCTCAGTCGCTCGTTCTCTTTCTGAAGCCGTTTCAGTTCCTTCAACTGGTCTACGCCCATTCCGCCGTACTTTTTGCGCCAGCGGTAATAGGTTTGTTCAACAACGCCGATCTGCCTGATCGCGTCAAGACGGGACATGCCTTGCCCCATCAGAACTTCAACCT
>NZ_JBQFYW010000078.1:0-964 GCF_056541825.1 Ruegeria sp. AF8
CAGGCAGGGTCACTGCACCACCTGCGGAAACTTCGCGCGTGATCAGGCCGGTGATGGCCTCAAGCGCAGAGTTCGCGGATTTCTTATCGGTTCCCATTTCCTCAGCGAGAGCAGCAACCAGCTGAGTCTTTGTCATAGGTTTTGCCATTTCTTGGTCTCCTTAACGTGCCCGATCTATAGGGCCTCACCGCGTAACTGTAACGGGATATTGTGGCCAAACACAACGAATAGTAGCGCAGAAACCCCTAAAAATATGGGGAAAACGTTGCTTTTTTGCGTCAGAGGAAGGCAGTTTCGGCGAAGGAACGCAAATTCCGGCTGTGCAGACGCTCCAACGGCATGCCGCGCAGGTGCTCCATAGCGCGTATCCCGATCATCAAATGACGCCCCACCTGAGTGGTATAAAAGGACGAGGCCATGCCCGGCAGCTTTAGTTCGCCGTGCAGGGGCTTGTCCGACACGCACAGCAAAGTGCCGTAAGGAACGCGAAAGCGATAGCCGTTCGCGGCGATTGTGGCGCTTTCCATATCCAACGCGATGGCCCGCGACTGGCTGAGGCGCTGAACCGGTCCGGATTGATCGCGCAGTTCCCAGTTGCGATTGTCGACCGATGCAACTGTTCCCGTCCGCATGATCCGCTTCAGTTCATACCCTTCCAGCTCGGTCACTTCGGCCACGGCGCGTTCCAGCGCGACCTGAACCTCGGCCAGGGGCGGGATGGGCACCCAGACCGGCAGGTCATCATCCAGAACCTTGTCATCACGTAGATATGCATGGGCCAGAACGAAATCACCCAATGCCTGCGTGTTGCGCAACCCGGCGCAATGGCCAACCATCAGCCACGCGTGCGGGCGCAGAACCGCGATATGGTCGGTCGCTGTTTTCGCATTCGACGGGCCGACACCGATGTTCACCAAAGTAAGACCCGAACCATCTTCACGCTTCAGATGATAGGTTGGCATTT
>NZ_JBQFYW010000079.1:0-937 GCF_056541825.1 Ruegeria sp. AF8
TGCCGAGCGTGATGTGGGTCTATTGGTTCTGAAAGGGCTGGATAACGAAAACATCGCGCGCATCCGGGGGCGGGCCGTAGGAACCGTGCGCGCGCAGACCGCCTCGATCTATGCCAAAGCCGGGGTTGACGGGCGAGCGCAGCTGATAAGCGTATTCATGGAAGAATTGCTTATCGCAGATGGCGAGGCTGCGGACCTTCAGACAACCAAACTGTGATCAATCGCCCCAATGGCTCGGGCGGTTACGATCTGGCCTTCGGGCTGAGGTGCATTGAACGTAACTTCGGTGAATTGTTCCGTCCGCCCCATATGCGGGTTCTCCATCAGGATCCGGTGGGTTTTGCCGACCTGATCTGACAGGTGTTTCCTGACCTGAACGTCCCCAGCCGCACGCAGACGGGCTGCGCGATCCTTGATTACATTGCCGTTCACCTGCTGCGGGATGCGAGCCGCTGGAGTGCCTTCGCGTTTCGAATATGGGAAAACATGCAGCCAGGTCAGATCGCAATCGGTAACCAGTTTCAGCGAGTTCTCGAAATGCGCTTCGGTCTCGGTCGGGAAACCTGCGATGATGTCGGCACCAAAGGTCATGTCGGGGCGCAGTTTCCGGGCCTCTTCAGTAAATCGAATGGCATCGTCGCGCAGGTGGCGGCGTTTCATGCGCTTCAGGATCAGATCGTCGCCATGCTGAAGCGACAGGTGCAGATGCGGCATCAGGCGTTGTTCGGTTGCGATGGCCTGCATCAGATTCTCGTCCACTTCGATCGAGTCGATCGAACTGATCCTCAGGCGAGCCAAGTCCGGCACCAGTTTTAGAATACGCATCACCAGATCGCCCAGTTTCGGCTGCGCAGGCAGATCGGTCCCCCATGAGGTCAGGTCAACGCCGGTTAGCACCACCTCATGATAGCCCCGATCCACCAGCCGCTTGATCTGA
>NZ_JBQFYW010000080.1:0-1026 GCF_056541825.1 Ruegeria sp. AF8
TAGTCTCTGGGCTGAATATACCGCGGAACTAGCAGCCTAACGGTCGTTCAACCGACCCATCGCAATCGGTCAAAAATAACTTGGCGATACCTACTTTACCAATCCGGAAAACGCGTCGCGAAAAAACTCGGGAGCCGGCCTGTAAACAGCCGCTTCAGAGCGGACCTAAAGGCAATGCTCGCTGTTATTTTCGCAGCGCTTCCATCCTTCGGAGAATAGCCAATCACTTGCCGTGTTTCGGTAATATCCCAACGCATTCCAGGGTTGTCAGACATCAGGTTCAGGGCTGCGAAGGAAATATCCTTGGCATCTATTGCGGCGCGTATTCCGCTTAGAAAGTCCCGATCACTCAACCACATTTCCTGACCCCACCGGCCCATCGCCATGTGTGTGCCGGGTTGGTTGTCGTGAGTCCATTGTGTCCAGCCGATGCGCAAGCAGATGACCGACAGTCCGTGATGCTCGGCGAAGTAGGCCCCTGTCCGTTCACAGAACAGCTTTGACACGCCGTAGGCGTTTACTGGACCTGGTGGTGTCGTGCTGTTGAGAACGTCGTGCGTGAACCTTTTGTCGCCGTGGACCCAGTTGGAGCTGGCAAGAACTACCCGGCTGACGCCCATGGCTGCCGCATGGTGATAGAGTGAAAGCGTTGCATCCATATTGTGTTTGATCGCGGAGGCCCAGGTGGCGGAGGGCTCTCGGTCACCAGCTAGATGCACGATAACGTCCACTCCCTTAAGCAAACTGACCCAACTGCTGGCGTCGGACAGGTCTGCGGTGTGAATGTCGGGATGATCAACGGGGCGAATGTCGATGCCAGAAACGATGTAGTCGGGGTCGCTTTCTAGCGCGTCGAAAAGTTTGCGGCCTAGGTGCCCGCCAGCGCCTGTAATCAAGACATGCATGACAGGAACTCCTTGTTGTTCATGAGTCCCAATGGTATCGCCAAGTTATTTTTGACCGATTGCGATGGGTCGGTTGAACGACCGTTAGGCTGCTAGTTCCGCGGTATATTCAGCCCAGAGA
>NZ_JBQFYW010000081.1:0-1022 GCF_056541825.1 Ruegeria sp. AF8
GTTGGCCAGAGCCACGCGAACCAGCAGTGGCGGCTTGCGTTCGATCAGGCGATCAAGCCAGGGATCTGTTCGTGTTCTATTTCGAGCGCGCCACATGACGACACTGTTGGCGCCGATAATCAACAATCGCCTGAGCGAGCGTTCCCCCATCTTTGTCGTTGCACCGAGGCGTTGCTTGCCCCCTGTTGAATGCTGTCTGGGAACCAGCCCGAGCCAGGCGGCGAAATCCCGACCACGGCGGAACGTTTCCGGCGGTGGGGCAAGGGCCACCAGCGCAGTTGCGATGAGCGGGCCAATTCCAGGGACCGTCATCAGGCGGCGTGCCATTTCGTTTGACCGTGCGCGGCGTGCAATCTCGGCATCCAGCTCTTTGATCTGACCATCCAGCTGGTTCAACATGCTGATCAACCTTTCAAGGCACTCCCGGGCCACATCCGGGATCGACTTATCGTGAGAGCCCACTAAAGCGATCAGTTTGCGAATATTGGCCGCGCCTTGTGGGGCCACCAGTCCGAGCTCTCCAAGGTGACCTCGAAGAGCATTGATCAATTGAGTGCGCTGCCGAACCAACAATTCCCGCGCTCGAAGAACCATCGTGGACGCCTGTGTTTCTTCGCTTTTCACGGCAACAAAGCGCATCGTGGGTCGACTTGCAGCTTCACAAATCGCTTCCGCATCCGCCATGTCGTTCTTCTGACGTTTGACGAACGGTTTCACATACGCTGGCGGAATAAGTCTGACATCGTGACCAAGGCGACCAATCTCCCGGCCCCAGTAGTGCGCACTGGCACAGGCTTCCATGGCAACCACACAGTGCGGTAACTTGGCAAAGAACTCCAGAACCTGACCTCTGCGAAGTTTCTTCCGCAAAACTGCGTGACCCGTGTGATCCGCTCCATGCACCTGGAACACATTCTTCGCCAAATCCAGGCCAATCATGCTAATCTCTTCCATAGACGCCTCCATTCAGGTTGTTTGCAAACCCACAATGGCACATCGAGGCCAGCGGGGGCGTCTACACC
>NZ_JBQFYW010000082.1:0-848 GCF_056541825.1 Ruegeria sp. AF8
TGGATCGGATATGTAACGGCGCTGGAAAAGTTGCCCGCATCGACAGTTGGTGTGCTTTACATGACCTATCCGGTGTTCACCTTAGTTATTGCTTGGGCTGTGTTTGGCGATGCACCCACGCGACGCGCCATGTTGGCTGCTAGTCTGATTGTGGTGGCAGCTGTTATCGCTGGCTCGCCTGCGTCAGTGGCTGCGGAACAACTACCAACTCTGCTGCTGTCCCTTGCCGCCCCATTTGGGTTTGGCTTCGGAATTTGCGTCCTGGTACACAGGTTGTCACGGATTGCGCCGTTGGCACGTATCGCGTCAGTTTCTCTGGGGTCTGTACTGGGCCTCGCACCGCTCATCCTTGGTGCTGAGGTTGGAGAATTGCTCCCAAGGGAACAATCCGATTGGCTTTTCATTGTTGGTATTGGACTGGTCACCGCTTTCGTGCCTCAGCTTATCTACACGATATGCTCACCTGTTATTGGGGCTTCCCAAACTGCGGTCGTCGGAAGCATCGAATTACCCACGATGTTTGCTGTCGGGTTTCTTGCCTTTGGCGAAGCCATTTCTTTTCCTCAAGCTTTGGCATGTGCCTTAGTGCTGGGCGCAATCGCGATCACTAGAAGCCGCAAGACGCGCACCGTATCTACCGTGCTCGCAAAATCACAACGGCGGTAGAACTGGGCTCGCAGTGGACATTCGAACTCAACAAAAAGGAGCGACAGATGTCTGCTCTGCGCGGACAAACCTGCCGTTAGTTGCCAAAGGCCGAATGTCCGATCTCGCCGCGATTGTCGACATTGGAGCTATGTCGGTCTGGTGCCATGAACTGCCATTGACACGTTCGCGTGCGACAAAGG
>NZ_JBQFYW010000083.1:0-790 GCF_056541825.1 Ruegeria sp. AF8
ACAATCTTTCCCGCGCTATCCGCTTGGGATGAAGATTCCGACCAACATGCCTCGCCTGAAGGGCTTTCGCTTTCCTCGCGAAATCATCGCCTATGCAGTTTGGGCCTATCATCGCTTTGCCCTCAGCACGGCCGATGTTGAAGATTTGCTCGCCGAACGGGGCGTGAATGTGAGCCGTGAGGCAATCCGGCTTTGGGTTAATCGTTTCGGCCAACATTTCGCGGATTGTATTCGACGGGATCGGCCGCGGCCGAACGATAAATGGCACTTGGATGAGGTCGTGCTCACGATACGCGGCGCAAAACACTGGCTTTGGCGCGCTATCGACGCGGATGGGGATGTGCTCGATATTCTGGTCCAGTCACGGCGGAGCGCGAAGGCCGCAAAGCGCTTTCTGCGTGGATTGATTGCCCGGTTTGGCGAGCCGAGGGTTGTTATCACGGACAAATTGCGAAGCTACACCAAGCCAACCAGGCATCTTGCTCCGGACGCGGACCATCGCGCGCACAAAGGTTTGAACAATGCCGTCGAAGTTTCGCACCGGCCAACTCGCAAACGCGAGAAGATCATGGGCCGTTTCAAATCACCAAGACAGGCACAAAGGTTCCTTGCCGCTCACGACCAAATCAACCTGATCTTTCGACCCCGTCGCCACAAACTGTCCGCCGCCTCCTACCGCCATGCCAGAACGGATGCCCTTAGTCTCTGGGCTGAATATACCGCGGAACTAGCAGCCTAACGGTCGTTCAACCGACCCATCGCAATCGGTCAAAAATAACTTGGCGATACC
>NZ_JBQFYW010000084.1:0-773 GCF_056541825.1 Ruegeria sp. AF8
CTTCGGGCACCTGTCGTAGCGGGTTGCCACACGCCGCCAATCCTTCAACCTGCCGAACATGATCTCGATCCGGTTGCGCCGTTTGTAACGACGCTTGTCGTACTTAACCGGTTTCTTCCGCTGCTTCCGGCCAGGGATGCAGGCGCGTATCCCTTTGTCTTTCAACGCTTCCCGGAACCAATCGGCGTCATAGCCACGATCCCCGAGCAGCCAATCGACATCCGGCAGGCCGCTCAGCAGTGCCCGCGCACCAATGTAATCGCTGACCTGACCGGCGGTGATGAACAGGTTGAGCGGACGTCCCCGGCTGTCGCAGATGGCATGCAACTTGGTGTTCATGCCGCCCTTGGTGCGACCGATCAGGCGTCCACCCCCCCTTTTTTGACGCCCAAACTGGTCGCGGTACGGTGGGCCTTCAGGTAGGTGGCATCGATCATCACGGTCTTCTCTTCACCGTGTTCGGCAGCCAGACCGGCCATCATCCGGGCGAAGATGCCTTTGTCGCTCCACCGCTTCCAACGGTTATAGAGCGTCTTGTGTGGGCCATACGCCGAAGGGGCATCGCGCCATCTCAACCCATTGCGATTAATGAAGATAATGCCGCTCAACACACGTCGATCATCAACGCGTGGTTTGCCGTGGGACTTGGGGAAGAAAGGCTCAAGACGCGCCATCTGCGCATCCGTCAGCCAGAAAAGATCAGACATGGTCACCGCTCGATTTTCGAACCGTGAATCACGCAGCCAAGCGGAAATCAATGGGTCCTGACCCTA
>NZ_JBQFYW010000085.1:0-748 GCF_056541825.1 Ruegeria sp. AF8
GCAACCCGCTACGACAGGTGCCCGAAGGTCTTCCTGTCAGCAATCGCCCTCGCAGCACTCGTTATCTATTGGCTATGAGTCCTGACCCTAGCCAGTTGCCAAAGTGAGCGCAGCGGGAAAATCCCCTGTTTTCACGCTGCGCCTCAACTTCGCCAAAGCCCCAGCCATTGACTGACTGTCACCCGTAACAATGGGTGAAACACTTAGATCAGCTTTTGTCACGAGAAAGAGGTTTGTGGGCTGATCGCCGCAAACACTTTTGTAACAAACGGTTTTCTCGTCCTCAGCGATTTTTTCGATGTCCACAATCATTTGAATTCCAATCAATCAATCGGTGACTGAAAGCCACAGGCGTTCGCTGTCGCATGTGCGCAACGGTAAGGTTGGCCATATCGGTTCATCAGAATGGCTTCAAAACGCTCGTGATTTACCAAGTCAATGTCAGCACTTGTGTGAGTTCCATTCCGCATCCTGTTCCACGCATTTACAATTTCAGGATCAGCATCGAAACGCCTTAATCCATCATCCAATTGATGTCGATCCAAGAACAAATGACGATAAGCACGATCAACAGCACCTCTGCTAAGACCGGTGTTCTGCGCAATCTCGTCAACACCACCACCTGTTCGGCGCATTTGATCGTAGAACTCTTCGGCTGGTATCGCCAAGTTGCCTGACAATCTTTCCCGCGCTATCCGCTTGGGATGAAGATTCCGACCAACATGCCTCGCCTGAAGGGCTTTCGCTT
>NZ_JBQFYW010000086.1:0-733 GCF_056541825.1 Ruegeria sp. AF8
CGAGCTACGCCCATACGACACCGACCTGCAGGCGTACACTGTTGCTGACGACAGTTACACCACATCCATGAATGCGGCCGAGTTGGACAACTTGGACCCGACAGAAGCCGAAAAGTGGCTGGCTGTGCGTGATGACATTGTGGCGACCGCCAACAGCTTCGGTCTCGACGGAAACAAGTTCCTGGCCCGCTATAACGATCATGACAGCGTTTCAGTCGGCACCACGGCGACTTGGCGAGACGCGGACATTTCCACCGCTGCCGCCCATTTTAATAGCCAAGGCGTTCCGGACAGCTACGAGCGCGCCGAGGCCGTTGTCGGTGAGCTGCATCAAGTTTCATCCAGCAAGATTGCCGCCGTGGTGCAAGAGATTGCCCATACCCGCGAACAGGCTACCCACGTCCATGAGTATGATGGACACAGTCTGTAATTGCCGAGCAGAAGGTATTTATTGATGCAACAGGGCTAAATTCAGGCTCGGCGCAAAACAGGGCGGGATGGAATCTTCCGTGCAGGATTTTTGGAAAACGACCCTTCGCTGCCGTTGACGTGTGCGACCGCAACGCGGACGGAGCGGACTTTTGCAGGTGCGGCTATTGCTGACGCAGCATCGCCCCGCGCATGCAGCATCGGGATTTTGCAGTTGCAGGGGTCCGCTCCGGCTGAGTGCAGAATGACACCTTAAGCGCCGAGCACGCGTTTTCCATATTCGCGCAGGTTGCCTTTGGGATCA
>NZ_JBQFYW010000087.1:0-731 GCF_056541825.1 Ruegeria sp. AF8
CAAGCGCCACCGGTTTCCTCCTCAGATCATCGCGCACGCGGTGTGGCTGTACCTTCGCTTCAATCTGAGCCTGCGGGAAGTTGAAGAGATGTTGTTGCAGCGCGGGATCGATGCGTCATACGAAACGGTCCGGCGTTGGGTCATCAAGTTCGGGCCAGCGGTAGCTCGAAACCTGCGGCAGAGACAGAACCGTCCGGGTGATGTCTGGCATCTGGATGAAGTTGCCGTGAGAATCGCAGGTCGCAAGTATTGGCTTTGGCGGGCGGTTGATCAGCATGGCGTCGTGCTGGACGAAATTCTCCAACCCAGGCGGGACAAACGGGCTGCAAAACGGCTGTTACGCCGCCTGATCAAGCGTCTTGGTTTCATTCCCAAGCGGATCATCACGGACAAACTACGCTCGTATGGCGCCGCCAAGCGCGAGGTCGCGCCGGGGTTGGCTCATTGGTCGCACAAGGGCTTGAACAATCGAGCCGAAAACAGCCACCTCCCATTCCGAAAGCGGGAACGGACGATGCAGAGATTTCGGTCCCCAGGAGGTTTGCAGAGGTTCGTGGCCACCCGTTCAGCCATTCGGAATTGCTTCTGCGCCCCCGCTCTTCGTCGTTCAGCCTTAACAATTCGATTTCACCGCCTCGAGGCATTTGACGCCTGGAATGCCGCTACTCGAGCCGCTTGAAATCCGAGCATCAGCATTCCTTGGTGGGCCGGAAGTTAATGTGACAACACCT
>NZ_JBQFYW010000088.1:0-589 GCF_056541825.1 Ruegeria sp. AF8
CCTAGTGGCCAGACGGATCGTCTGCTTTGTGAAATCTGGCAACGCGCTTCAAACCGGAGAGCGATTTGGATTGATCCGTTTCGGATCCCGGCTGGATGTTTATCTTCCAGATGGCGTGGAGCCGCAGGTGCGTGTCGGGCAAACGATGATTGCCGGCGAAACCATCCTTGCCAGTTTGCACACACCCAATGAAAAGTAGGTGGCTGGATCAGTGACAGAACCATCCGAACAGGAAGAGACCGGGTTTGCGCTGATTCATTTGCTGCCCAATGCACTGACAATAACAGCCATTTGCGCGGGCCTGTCGGCAATCAGATTTGGCGTTCAGGGAAACTACGAGCTTGCGGTGCAGTTGATTATAGCCGCTTGTGTGCTGGATGGGTTGGATGGGCGCATTGCGCGCTTGCTCAGCAGTGACAGCAAAATCGGGGCAGAACTGGATTCGCTCGCGGATTTCTTGAACTTCGGCGTTGCCCCGCCGCTTGTTCTCTATTTCTGGGCTTTGCAGGATGTACCCAGTGCTGCATGGCTCGCCGTGCTGTTTTTTGCGGTGTGCTGCGTTATGCGCCTTGCTCGGTTCAATGTGGGC
>NZ_JBQFYW010000089.1:0-586 GCF_056541825.1 Ruegeria sp. AF8
GCGCATAGCCGCCCCCTGCAGCGCCGCCCTTCATCCCAAAGTTCGGACCCAGCGAGGCCTCGCGGATACAGATCATCGCATTCTTGCCGATCCGGTTCAGACCGTCACCCAGACCAACCGTTGTGGTCGTCTTGCCTTCACCCGCAGGCGTCGGGTTGATCGCCGTCACCAGCACCAGCTTGCCGTCCTCACGACCCTGCACCGAGTTGATGAACTCCTGGCTCACCTTCGCCTTGTCATGCCCATACGGCAAAAGATCATCACTGGATATTCCAAGCTTCGCGCCGATCTCCTGGATCGGCTTCTTATTCGCTTCACGCGCAATTTCGATGTCGGATTTATAGCTCATTGGCCGGGGTCCTTGATTGAATACCGTGCAAAACCGACGTCTAACGTCGGCGCTACGCATTCCATACCCTTGTGTACAATCTGATTAGCCATGGATTCCGACATTCTGGCGTCGCGAAGCGTCGTCAGGTCACTTCATCGGGAACTAATCGGAAACCTGCATATTTTCAGGGCTCCAGGCAGGCTGGTCCGGAACAAAGAGCTTGAGGTGATCGCCCAGTTGAATGCGCCCGGGACG
>NZ_JBQFYW010000090.1:0-528 GCF_056541825.1 Ruegeria sp. AF8
GAAGGCTCTACCAATTCAAGATGATAACCACGTTCGCTTTCAAGAGGAACAGAAACTCCCAAGCGCTTTGCCAATGGGCCCGACCAGATCCCGGCCGTCACGACGGCTGCGTCACAAGCAATTGTCTCGCCACCGGCCCGAACACCGGTGACATGTCCGTTTTCCCGAACCACATCTTCGACATTTGCGCGTATGAAGCGACCGCCGTTCGCCTCAACATGCGCGGCAAGGTCTTTCACGTACCGGCCGGGGTCGGTGATGTGGCCATGATCCGAAAGCCGGGCGGCAAATCCGATGCCCTGACTGTAAACCGGGTCATATTCATGGAAGGCGTGACCTTCCAATTCGTCCCACTGAAACCCGTTCCTGCGCCGGATATCCCAACCAAAGGCATCTTCCTCAAAATGTGCGCGATCCCTGTAAAGAAACAGGTAATCTGAAGGAACCAGCCACTTTTCCGCCCCCGTTCCGGCCGCCAGCGCCTTGTGATCATTCAGACTGTCGCCAACGATGGATGTCAGTGCTGCG
>NZ_JBQFYW010000091.1:0-515 GCF_056541825.1 Ruegeria sp. AF8
CTG
The DNA here is from genome assembly GCF_056541825.1 of Ruegeria sp. AF8. Taxonomy (NCBI): domain Bacteria; kingdom Pseudomonadati; phylum Pseudomonadota; class Alphaproteobacteria; order Rhodobacterales; family Roseobacteraceae; genus Ruegeria; species Ruegeria sp. AF8. Next base: position 4 of record NZ_JBQFYW010000091.1, read on the forward strand.
GCCGTCCGGCAACGCACTCAACTGGCCAACATGATCCGTAGCTTGTTGCGTGAGTTTGGGCACATCCTGCCGATCGGAATTGAAGCGGTCACCGCATTTGCAAAGCGTCACTTGGCGGGAGATCACCCGGACATACCAGAGATCGCCAACGGCATGCTCGGCATACAGTGCTATCAGTTCCTCGGCCTGAACGAACGCATCGACGGCTATTCTAAGATGATCCAGCAACATGCCCTTCTGAATGCAGATGCGCGTAGATTGATGCGTATGCCAGGCATCGGCCCGGTCACGGCTTCAGCGATTGTCGCTACGATTGGTGATGCCAAACAGTTCCGGACGGGGCGCGATCTGGCGGCTTGGCTCGGACTGACCCCACTCAACAAATCCAGCGGTGGCAAGGAACGTCTGGGCAAGATCACAAAGCAAGGTGATCGCTACATTCGCAAGCTGTTGGTCGTAGGCATGACATCGCGCGCTGTGATGGCAAAACGTTCGCCAGAGAAGGTCGATCT
>NZ_JBQFYW010000092.1:0-512 GCF_056541825.1 Ruegeria sp. AF8
TGGCGGGGCCCGTCCGCTGACCAAAGGTGGCGATCAATGTTCGACCTGTCATGCCAAGGAACTGGATGCGATTGGTAACAAGATCGTTGCCGGTGGCGAACTGGAACCCACTCCGATCCCCGGCAAACGCGGTGTGATCGACGCAACCGTTCAGGCGGCACATGATGACGAAAACCTGTACATCCGTCTGCAATGGCCGGATGCGGGGCACAACCCTGCTCCGTTTGTCGATGGCGGCAAAATGGATCCTGAAAACCAGATCAAGGTCGCTATGATGATCACCGGAACCGGTATCGAGCTGGGCGATCAGGTCGGGTGCTGGGCGTCGTGCCACGCCGACAACACCTATATGCCCTTTGCGCCTGAGGCCGATGCAATTGCCGCAAACGGGGATGTTTCCGGTCGCCTGACCGCTCAGGACACCGTGACCAAGTACCTCAGCGAAAGCCGCACCGAGATCGAGATCAAAGGTCGAGGCGGCAAGGCTTTGGGCGGTTGGGACAAGTTGCAGG
>NZ_JBQFYW010000093.1:0-511 GCF_056541825.1 Ruegeria sp. AF8
ATGAATGGGTTCGAAGCCTTGGAATGCATGAAATCGGATATGGCTTTGCGCGACATACCCGTCATTATGATCTCGGCGGTCGACGAAGTTGAAAGTGTCGTTCGTTGCATCGAACTTGGCGCAGAAGACCACCTACCCAAACCCTTCAACGCGGCACTTCTGCGCGCCAGGATTTCTGCCAGTCTTGAAAAAAACACCTGAGGGATCAGCAGGAATCGTATCTTCGGCAAATTGAGATTGAAAAAAATCGAGCGGACGAATTGCTTCATGCGACCCTTCCAAACGCTGCCGTTCACGAATTGAAATCGACCAACATGGTGCGACCGCGACGTTTCGAAAATGTGGTGATTTTGTTTTGCGACGTGGTCGGGTTTACCCAATATTGCGACAGACATGCGCCGGAAGAGGTGGTGTCGCATCTACAGGAAATGGTGAATACCTGTGAGCAAATCACCGCACGTCATGGGCTGGAAAAAATCAAGACCATAGGGGATGCATACATGGCAACTGC
>NZ_JBQFYW010000094.1:0-510 GCF_056541825.1 Ruegeria sp. AF8
ATCAGCGCACGCTTGGCCCAGTCTGAATAGGGATACAGACGCTCAACCTCGGAGAAATACCAAGCCGCGTCATCCGAGCGATTCTGCGACAGTTCGTATTCGCCACGGGTGTAGATCTGTTCCGGTGTGAACCCTTCCAGATTCTGATCCCGGTCCGCGCCCTTGTTGCCAAAAAGGCCGCCTGCGTTTCCACATGCCGTCAAAACTGCTGCCAGAAGAACCGCACCTGCGAATCTGACTGCCGCCTTGCTGCCAACCATACCGCCCATCCTTGTCGTCTTACTTAAGGGGGTTCGCCCCGAATTGAGCCATGGTCTAGCACAGAAAATTCCGGTGCAAAACGCCTTATGCAACATCTGGCGCAAATGTCGTCAGAGTTGATCTGATCAGGCGACTTCGGGAATTTCGTTTACGATCAGGCCCTGCCCCGGCAGACGCGCGGCCTGTTCCGGTGTGCACAGAACCGGACGCACAGCACCGGGTGTTTCAAACAGATTGCGCAGCAATGTG
>NZ_JBQFYW010000095.1:0-509 GCF_056541825.1 Ruegeria sp. AF8
GCGCGCTCGAAATAGAACACGAACAGATCCCTGGCTTGATCGCCTGATCGAACGCAAGCCGCCACTGCTGGTTCGCGTGGCTCTGGCCAACAAGATGGCGAGGATCGTTTGGGCCTTGATGAGCACAGGAGAAGTCTACCGGGCTCCGGCTGCTAACGCGTAAAGCGTTTGCGGCCGAGAGGCGGCGGAAACGGAAGAGGACAATGGACGGTATGGCATCAGGATCGTGAGACCGGATCAGGAAAACCAGCTTGCGACACAGTGCTTCGAGCACGTGGTTTTGAATTGGACCGGATCCGCTAACACCATACGGGCCAGCGGCATGTGCGAAGGCCGCGCAACAGGCCGAACACATGTCAGTACCCGAACCGATGCAGATACAGTCAAAATTACCTCTTGCGTTTCGGGCGTCTACACATGTCGCAAACTTTGAACTGAGATTGACGAGCACTCAGGTTTCGCAGTCTGTTCCCGTCGAATAGTTTTCGAACAGGTTTTAACAATGATCT
>NZ_JBQFYW010000096.1:0-508 GCF_056541825.1 Ruegeria sp. AF8
CTGTCGCGCAGGCATTGCGCCAAACTGCCGCCCAGAACGGGCCGGTAATGATCGAAGTCACCACTCCGAAATTCGCAGCTCAGAAAGATTGAAACATGTCAGACCCAACCTTTGAGTTTTCCCGCGCCATCACCCGCCGTCCGGCTCCGACTATTGCAGGCGGGTTGCGTGCAGAAGATATCGGAAACCCGGATTTCGACGGGATGACAGCGGCGCATAAGGCATATGTGGCAGCACTGAGAAGCACCGGGGCCGAGGTAATCGAACTGGATCCCCTGAACGCGTTTCCCGACGCACAATTTGTTGAGGATACAGCCCTTTGCCTGCCGCAAGGTGCGATACTGATGCGACCTGGCGCACCTTCGCGGATGGGTGAAGTGGCTGAAATGGCACCGACCCTTCACGGCTGCTACGATACGGTTCTGGAAATCCAGGGCCCCGGCCATATCGAGGGTGGAGATATCCTTGTTACCGGTCGCGAAATTCTGGTGGGCCGGTCAGACCGTAC